>NZ_JBEXOM010000014.1:0-207744 GCF_040611555.1 Streptomyces sp. NPDC006624
GCGCCTTGGAGCGCCCCGCCCGGGCACCGGGCGCGCCCGGGCTCGCCGACGCCGTGCTGGCCGCCGCCGCCGTGGCCCGCAGCACCGCCCGGGAGCAGCTCACCGTCGCCGAGTGCGGGCTCGCCGCCGCCGAGTCCGCGCAGGCCGCCGCAGGCCGCGCCCTGGACGAGGCGCGCGAACTCGCCCGGCTCCAGCGCCGCCACGCCGAGGCGCGGGAACGGGCCGCGCGCCTGGCGGAGGGAGCCGGGGCGTACCGGGAGGCGCAGGCGCTCATGGAGCGCTCCCGCAAGGCCGAGGCCGTCGCGCCCGCCCTGGACCTGCGCGAGTCCGCCGACGCCGAACACCGCCGCGCCACCGCCGCCGAGGACCGTGCGCGGGCCCTGCTGCCCGAGCGCTTCGCCGAAGCGGGCGCCGCCGGACTCGCCACCGCCGCACGCCGCGCCGCCGAGGAACTGGGCGGCCTGGACGCGGCCCGCCGCGCCGAGCGCCGCCTGACCGAACTCCTCGACGAACGCGCCGGTCTCGACCGCCAGGAGCGCGCCGACGCCGACCTCCTGCAAGAGGCGGAGTCCTGGCTCGACGGCTGGGAGGAGACCCGCAACCGCCTCCAGGCCCGGGTGGACTCCGCACAGCAGGCCGCCTCCCTCGCCGAGCAGCTCGCGGTCCGGCGCGAGCCCGCCCGGCAGCGCCTGCGGGCCGCCCGGCTGCGCGACCGGCTCGCCCGGGACACCGAGGAGGCGGTCGGGCAGGCCACCGCCGCACGGGAGGAGGCGCTGCGGGCCAAGCAGCACTGGCTCGACCTCAAGGAGCAGCGCCTCACCGGCATCGCCGCCGAACTGGCCGCCCACCTCACCCCCGGCGAGCCCTGCGCCGTCTGCGGAGCCACCGAACACCCCGCCCCCGCCCGCAAGGTCGCCGGGCACGTCGACCGCGAGGCGGAGGAGCGCGCCCTGGCCGCCTTCCAGCGTGCCGACGACGCGCACACCGAGTGCGAGCGGCGCCTCGGCGTCGTACGGGAGGCACTGGCCGCCGCCACCGCCGAGGCGGGCGACGCGCCGACCGCCCTGCTGGAGCGCGAAGCCGCCGAGCTGGAGGAGCAGTACGCGCAGGCCCGCGGCGCCGCCGCCGAGCTGCACGCCGCGCAGGAGCGGCTGCGGCAGGCCGGGCACGAGCACGAACGGCGGGTCGCCGCCCGGCAGGAGGCCGCCGTCCGGGCCGCCTCCCGGGTCGGGCACCGCGAACGACTGGACCGCGAACGCGCTTCCCTGGAGGAGGAGCTGGAGCGGGCACGGGGCGACCTGGACAGCGTCGCCGCGCGGGCCGCGCAGCTGGAGCGGCGGGCGGCCCTGCTCACGGACGCCGCCGACGCCGCCCGTGCCGCCGAGGACAGCGCCCAGCGCCTGAAGGACGCCGACGCCCGGCTCGCCGACGCCGCCTTTCGCGCCGGTTTCGACACCCCGCAGGCCGCCGCGGACGCCCTCCTCGACGCCCGCGCCCACCGCGAGCTGCAACGGCGGCTGGACGACTGGCAGCAGGAGGAGGCCGCCGTGCGCGCGGTCCTCGCCGAGGCCGACGCCGCGGCAGCGGCCGGGCGGGCGCCCGCCGACCCCGGGACGGCCCAGCGCGCGGCCGACGACGCCACCCGCCGGCTGCGCGACGCGGCCTCCGCGCACGACGCCGCCGTGCGGCGGTGCGCCGAACTCGACCGGCTGTCCGCCCGGGCCGCCGCCTCGGTGCGCCGGCTGGGTCCGCTGCGCGAGGAGTACGACCGGGTCGCCCGGATGGCCGGCCTCACCGCGGGCACCTCGGCCGACAACGAACGCCGGATGCGCCTGGAGTCGTACGTGCTGGCGGCCCGGCTGGAGCAGGTCGCCGCCGCCGCGACCGTACGGCTGCGGCGCATGTCGTCCGGCCGCTACACCCTGGTCCACTCCGACGACCGCACCGGACGCGGCCGCAGCGGCCTCGGGCTGCACGTCGTCGACGCCTGGACGGGCCGCGAACGCGACACGGCGACGCTGTCGGGCGGGGAGACGTTCTTCGCCTCCCTCGCCCTCGCCCTCGGTCTGGCCGACGTGGTCACGGACGAGGCGGGCGGGGTGCGGCTCGACACCCTCTTCATCGACGAGGGCTTCGGCAGCCTCGACGACCAGACCCTCGACGAGGTCCTCGACGTCCTCGACTCGCTGCGCGAACGCGACCGCAGCGTCGGCATCGTCAGCCACGTGGCCGACCTGCGGCGGCGCGTCCACGCCCAGCTGGAGGTCGTCAAGGGCAGGTCGGGTTCGGTGCTGCGGCAGCGCGGCGCCGGCTGAGCCCGGCGCAGCTCAGCGGCCGAGGGGCCGGCGGGGGAGGGGCGAGGAGTACACGACGCTCGTGGTCACCGAGCCCAGCGCCCCGATCTTCCCGGACACCTCCTCCAGGTGCCGCATGGAGCGGGCCGTGACCTTGATGACGAAGCAGTCGTCGCCCGTGACGTGGTGCGCCTCCAGGATCTCGGGCGTGGCGGCGACGAGGTCGTGGAAGGGCTTGTAGTTGCCGGTCGGGTACCTCAGGCGCACGAACGCCAGGATCGGCAGCCCCAGCCGCTCGGGGTCCACCACGGCCGCGTAGCCCTGGATGACCCCGGCCTCCTCCATGCGCCGGACCCGCTCGGTGACCGCGCTCGCGGACATGGAGACGGCCCGGGCGAGCTCGGCGAAACCGGTCCGGCCCTCCCGCTGGAGGACCTCGAGGATGCGCCAGTCTGTGGCGTCCGGGGAATACGCGGTCATCACCGAGGAATAGCAGGGGAATCCCCGGCCGATCAAGCCCCGCGCCGGTGATCGCCCCTTCAGCCGGTGGCCGGACGGCCGTAGTTTCCTGTCCATGACCACCACCGTGAACCCCGTCCTGCGCGTCGCCCCCGCCGCTCCGGCCGAGGCCGCCGCCCATTTCCGTGCCGGTCTCGCCTTCCACACCGACGTGTCCGACGTCGCCACCGCCCTGGCCACCGGCGACCCGGGCTTCGTCCTCGTCGACTCCCGCTCCACCGAGGCCTGGGACCAGGGCCACGTCCCGGGTGCGCTCCACCTGCCGACCGCGCTCGTCGCCGAGCGGGCCGGGCGGCTGCTCGACCCGTCGGTGCCGGTGGTGACGTACTGCTGGGGGCCCGGCTGCAACGGCGCCGCCCGCGCGGCCCTCGCCCTCGCCGGACTCGGCTACCGGGTCAAGGAGATGCTCGGCGGCTTCGAGTACTGGGTGCGCGAGGGCCTGGAGTACGAGACCCGGCGGGGGCGCGGACGCCGCGATCCGGACCCGCTGACGGCCCCCGTGGACGCCGCCGCGTGCGGCTGCTGAACCCCCGCTCACCGCACGCGAGTTGACCCTGTAGGTTCTTGCGTCATGGTGCGATACGCGGAACCGGGCGTCGTGGAATGGGTGGAGTCGGGCGGCGGGCCGCTGATAGCGGTGCCCGAGACCGTCCTGCCGTTCTGGACGGGCGCCGACGGCGAGGAGACCGCCTCGGACTACGACCGGGCCTGCGAGGTGGACGGCCAGGTCGGGCTCCTGCCGGTCGGCGACGGCGCCGCCCTCGTCCTGGGCGACGAACCGGCCGCGACGGCCTACCTGCCCGGGCCCGGTCTGCTCGTCCGCTGGTGCGCGGCCGACTCCGAGGAGGACGTGCTGGCGAGCGTCGCCGCGGCGGCTGCCTCGGCCCAGTGGGGCCCGGTGCTGACCTGGAAGGTGCCCGGGCCCGTCCGCCTCTTCGACGCGGCCTGGCCCGGGACGGGCCTCGCCGGTTCCGGCCAGGTCCGGGTCGCCCTGGAACCGGGCACCTACGCCGTCAGCGCGGCGCGGGTCCAGCCGGGCCCGGAGACCTGGCTGGACCTCGTCCGGCTCCACCTGCTGTCGCCGCGCTGAAGGACGCCCTCCAGGGGCGCGGGGAACCGCGCGACCGGCCACGACGGACCCGCACCCGCCCGGCGACGCGGCCCCCGGGAGCCGGCGCGACGGCTACAGCCGCGACAGCTCGTCCACCAGGTCGTCCAGGCCCAGGGAGCCCTGCGACAGCGCCGCCATGTGCCACGCCTTCGGGTCGAAGGCGTCCCCGTGCCGCTTGCGGGCGTTCTCCCGGCCCAGCAGCCAGGCCCGCTCGCCGAGCTTGTACCCGATGGCCTGACCCGGCATGGACAGGTAGCGGGTCAGCTCGCTCTCCACGAAGTCCGACGGGCGGCTGCTGTGCGCGCCGAAGAACTCCTGCGCCAGCTCCGGCGTCCAGCGCTCGCCGGGGTGGAAGGGCGAGTCGTCCGGGATCGAGAGCTCCAGGTGCATGCCGATGTCGATGATGACGCGCACGGCCCGCATCATCTGCGCGTCCAGGTAGCCGAGCCGGCGCTCCGCGTCCGTCAGGAAGCCCAGCTCGTCCATCAGCCGCTCCGCGTACAGCGCCCAGCCCTCGGCGTTGGCGCTCACCATGCCCACGCTCGCCTGGTAGCGGGAGAGGTCCCGCGCCACGTGCTTCCACTGCGCCAGCTGCAGGTGGTGGCCGGGAACGCCCTCGTGGTACCACGTCGACACCAGGTCGTAGACGGGGAAGCGGTCCTTGCCCATGGTGGGCAGCCAGGTGCAGCCCGGGCGGGAGAAGTCGTCCGACGGCGGGGTGTAGTAGGGGGCGGCGGCGCTGCCCGGAGGGGCGATGCGCGACTCGACCCGGCGCACCCGCTCGGCCAGGTCGAAGTGGGTGCCGTCGAGGGCGTCGATCGCCTCGTCCATCAGGCCCTGCAACCAGTCGCGCACCTCGTCGACGCCCTCGATGTGCGTCCCGTGCTCGTCGAGGTGCGCCAGCGCCACCCACGGCGTGGCCGCGCCCGGCAGGATCTTCTCGGCCTCGGTCCGCATCTCCGCGAGCAGCCGGTGGTACTCGGACCAGCCGTAGGCGTACGCCTCGTCCAGGTCGAGGTCCGTGCCGTTGAAGTAGCGCACCCAGCGGGCGTACCGCTCCCGGCCGACCACGTCCGGGGCGCCCTCGACCGTCGGGGCGTACACGTCCCGCATCCAGTCGCGCAGCCGCACCACGGCCTCGCCTGCCGCGCGGGCCGCCGCGTCCAGCTCCGGCCGCAGGGACTCGGGTCCGGCGGCCGCGAAGACCTCGAACCAGCCGCGTCCCTCGCCGTCGGCGTCCGCCCACTCGCCGAGCTGCTCCGTGAACGTGGCCGTGGCGCGGGGCCCGGCGTACAGCTTCCGCTCCAGGCCGAGCGCCAGGGACGCGCGGTAGCCCTCCAGCGCGGCCGGGACCGCCCGCAGCCGCTCGGCGATCGCCGCCCAGTCCTCCTCGCTCTGCGCGGGCGTCACCGTGAACACCTGCCGCACCGCGTGCGCGACGGAGCTCAGGTTGCTGACGGAACGCAGGCTCTCGTCGGCCTCGTGCACGGCCAGTTCAGCGGTCAGCCGCTCGCGCAGCAGCCGTGCGCAGCGGCGTTCGATGTCACGGTCCGCGCCCGGCCGCCGCTCCGCCTCGTCCAGCCGCTCCAGCGTCCGGCGCGCCAGCTCCGCGAGCGCCTCCTGGCCCGCGGGCGAGGTGTCGGGCAGCCTGCCCGAACTCTCCCGCACGCCGAGGAACGTACCGGTGATCGGGTCGAGGGCGACGAGCTCGTCGACGTAGGCGTCGGCGACCTCACGGGGCAGCGGGTTCGTGATCTCAGACATGCGGCCATCCTCGTACGGGGGACCGCACGCGTCACGCCGATTGAGCCGAGGGCGAAGGCGGCAGCAGCGGCCCGCACTCCCACTGCTGGAAGATCAGCCGGGTCTCCACCCGCGCCACCTCCCGGCGCGAGGTGAACCCGTCCAGGACCAGCCGCTGCAGGTCCGCCATGTCGGCCACCGCGACATGCACCAGGTAGTCGTCCGGCCCGGTCAGGTGGAACACCGTCCGCGACTCCGGCAGCGCCCGGATCCGCTCCACGAACGGCCCCACCAGCTCCCGCCGGTGCGGTCTGACCTGCACCGACAGCAGCGCCTCCAGGCCACGGCCCAGCTTGGCCGGATCCAGTTCCAGCCGGTGCCCGAGGATCACACCCGAGCGGCGCAGCCGGGTGACCCGGTCCAGACAGGTCGACGGCGCCACCCCGACCTGCGCGGCGAGGTCCCGGTACGTCGCCCGGGCGTCGTTCTGCAGCAGCCGCAGCAGATGCAGGTCCACCGGATCCAGTACGACAGATTCAGCCATCGGCCGAACGTAGCACGGGATGTGCGCACGGCACCCCGGCCGATGTTCACGCTGTCCTGCCATGGACATGGACACAGCGCGCCCGGGCGCCCACGACGACGTACGCACCACCGCGCGAGCACTGGCCACCGAGGCCGTGCACGCCGGGCGGGACGACCTCGCCCGGCAGGGGCTGCACGCCCCGCCGATCGACCTGTCCACCACCTACCCCTCGTACGACAGCCGTGACGAGGCGGCGCGCATCGACGCGTTCGCCGCCACCGGCGCGGAGCCGGACGGCCCGCCGGTCTACGGACGGCTGGGCAACCCGACCGTCGCCCGCTTCGAGACCGCCCTGGCCCGCCTCGAGGGCACCGAGGCCGCCGTCGCCTTCGCCAGCGGCATGGCCGCGCTGAGCGCCGTCCTGCTGGCCAGGGCCTCCATGGGCCTGCGCCACGTCGTCGCCGTCCGCCCCCTGTACGGCTGCAGCGACCACCTGCTCACCGCCGGACTGCTGGGCTCGGAGGTGACCTGGACCGACCCGGCCGGCGTCGCCGACGCGCTGCGCCCCGACACCGGCCTGGTCATGGTCGAGTCCCCGGCCAACCCCACGCTCGCCGAGGTCGACCTGCGCGCCGTCGCCCACGCCTGCGGCTCCGTCCCGCTGCTCGTGGACAACACCTTCGCCACGCCGGTCCTGCAGCGCCCCGCCGAGCAGGGCGCCCGGCTGATCCTGCACAGCGCCACCAAGTACCTCGGCGGCCACGGGGACGTGCTGGCGGGCGTGGTCGCCTGCGACGAGGAGTTCGCCGGCCGGCTGCGCCTGGTGCGCTTCGCCACCGGCGGTGTCCTGCACCCGCTGGCCGGCTACCTGCTGCTGCGCGGCCTGTCCACGCTTCCCGTACGGGTCAGGGCGGCCTCCGCCACGGCCGCCGAACTCGCCGGACGCCTCGCCGCCGACCCGCGGGTCACCCGCGTCCACTACCCGCGCATCGGCGGGGCCATGGTCTCCTTCGAGGTCCTGGGCGACCCGCACGAGGTCATCGCCGGGGTGCGCCTGATCACCCCGGCGGTGAGCCTCGGCAGCGTGGACACGCTCATCCAGCACCCGGCCTCGATCAGCCACCGCATCGTGGACGCCGAGGACCGCAGGGGAGCGGGCGTGAGCGACCGACTGCTGCGGATGTCCGTGGGCCTGGAGGACGTCGAGGACCTGTGGGCCGACCTCGACCGGGCGCTGGGGTCCGGGGGCGCGGGCCCCAGCGTGCGGCGTCTCGGTGAGCCCGCGACCGCCGGCTGACCGGCGCCCTCAGGGTGCCGAGGCGTTCCCCACGCTCGGCACCCGTCCGGCCGCGGACTCGTCCAGCCGGGCCGTGATCACCAGCGTCCCCTCCTCGACCTGGTAGTCGAGGGGGAGGCCCAGCCCCCGCATCGCCGCCACCATGGCCGTGTTGGACGCCTGCGTCACGGCGTACACACTCGCGCACCCGGCTTCGACGGCCATCCCGGCCAGCCGCCCCAGCAGCTCGGCACCGACCCCGCGCCGCTGCCAGGCGTCCTCCACGATCAGCGCGACCTCCGTCTCGTCCCCGTCCCACAGCAGATGACCGAGGCCGACGATCCGCCCGGAGGCGGTCTGCACGGCGAGGGTGCGGCCGAACCGCGGGCTCAGCAGGTGGTTGAGATAGCGGTCCGCGTCGCCGACCGGCCCGTGGTAGCGGAGGCGCAACGTGCGGTCCGAGCACCGGTCGTGCATCGCCCGGGCCGCTTCCAGGTCTCGGGTGTCGGCCCGCCGCACGGTGATGTCGCTGCCCTCGGCGAGCGTGAGCACGTCCCGGCCGTGCGGGAGGCGCTGCCCGAGCCGGGCGTCCAGTTCCACCAGAGCCCGGGCGCGGGCGAACTCGGTCGGCGTGAACGGCAGATGGGGCCGCTCCACGGTGATCGTCCCGCCCTCGGGGGCGCGCAGCCGCATCACCGTGCCGTCGAGGGCGCCCTCCACCGGCAGCCCCGCGGACTCCCGGGTGCCACCGGCCGGCGCGGGCCGGGACCGGATCGTGCACCGGCCCAGCAACTGGCGCAGCGCGAGCGGGAGTTCCGCGGAGTCCAGGGCGGTGCGGGCGGCGAGTCCCAGCACCCGGGTCGGCGCGTCGACCAGGTCGTGCGCGTCGGCCCGCTCGATCCAGGTGTCGGTGCCGCCGGCCGACCGGACCGCCGTGGTGATCCCGTCCGCCGGCAGCTCGCCCGGGGCCCGCAGCAGGAACTCGTCCACCGTGCCCTCGGCCAGCGGATGCGTCTGGAGGCTGAGGATGTCGACCCGCTGCCCGGCCAGGGCCGCGCACAGCACCGCCAGGGAGCCCGGCTCGTCCTTCACGGTCGTCCGCATCCGCCAGAGCGTGGGGGCCCCCGGCACCGGCTGCGGTGCCGGGGACCCGGTATCGCTCGCGGGCGGCGCGTGTTCGTGGCGTCGACTCCGCCAGGCCCGGAAGGTCCCCGCGAGGTGCTGCCACGGGCCCGCGGCGCCGTGCCCGTCGTTCCGGTCCGTCGTGTGTGTCGTCTTCCGCGTCATGCACCCACTGTGACGGAACGGTGTTGCGTGATCGCGAATTCTCTGTGACCGGCGGGTAAAGGGGGCATTGTGCCCTCTTTGTGCACGCTTCAAACGTTGCGCTGTGTGCCTACTGGCCGACGCGGCCCGGCTGGAGCACCTTCGTGAACAGCACGGTGCCGTCCTGCTCCCGCAGGCGCACCGTCAGCTCGCCGCTGCCGCCGTCGATGTCGGCCTCGCCGAAGAACTGGTAGCCACCTGCGGGCGAGACGTTCGCGACGGTCGGGGCCTTGACGAACACCCGGTCCGGCCCGAAGGTGCCGTCGAGCGCGTTCGCCGGGAAGGCACCGGCGTTGAGCGGACCCGAGACGAACTCCCAGAACGGCTCGAAGTCGCCGAACGCGGCCCGCGACGGCTGGTAGTGCTGCGCCGAGGTGTGGTGCACGTCGGCGGTCAGCCACACCGTGCCCGTGATCCGCCGGTGCTTGATGTGCCGCAGCAGCTCGGCGATCTGCAGCTCACGGCCCAGCGGCACGCCGGGGTCACCCTGGGCGACGGCCTCGACGTTCTGGCCGTCCGGCACGACCAGGCCGATCGGCATGTCGGAGGCGATCACCTTCCACACCGCCCGCGAGCGCGACAGTTCGCGCTTGAGCCAGTCCAGTTGCTCGCGGCCGAGGACGCCCTGTGCGTCGACGGTCTGGTCGCCCGGGGAGTTGGCGTTGCGGTGGGTGCGCATGTCCAGGACGAACACGTCGAGCAGCGGCCCGTGCCGCTGCACCCGGTAGACGCGGCCGTCGGGGCGGCGCAGCGTGGAGATCGGGAAGTACTCCGAGAACGCCCGGCGGGCGCGGGCGGCGAGGACGTCGACGCGCTTCTCGGTGTAGCGGCCGTCGGTGAGGATCTCGCCCGGGTACCAGTTGTTGGTGACCTCGTGGTCGTCCCACTGGACGACGGAGGGGACACGGGCGTTGAAGGCGCGCAGGTTCTCGTCGAGCAGGTTGTAGCGGAAGTTGCCGCGGAACTCCGCGAGGGTCTCGGCGACCTTGGCCTTCTCCTCGGTGACCAGGTTCCGCCAGGTGCGGCCGTCGGGCAGGGCCACGGTCTCGGTGAGGGGGCCGTCGGCGTAGATGTTGTCGCCGCTGCACAGGAAGAAGTCCGGGTCCAGCGCGGCCATCGCGTCGTAGATCCGGTAGCCGCCGAACTCGGGGCTGATGCCCCAGCCCTGTCCGGCCAGGTCGCCGGACCAGACGAACCGCACCCCGTCGCGGCGTCGCACGGACGCGGTGCGGAAGGTGCCGGTGACCGGCTCGCCGGTGCGGCGCGGGTCGTCCGGGTCGGCCAGTAGCACGCGGTAGTGGATCTGCTCGCCCGGGGGCAGTCCGCGCAGCCGGGTCGTGCCCGTGAAGTCGGTGCCCGGGCCCAGCAGCGGGCCGTGCCATCTGCGCGGGTTGCGGAACGACTCGGTCGCCGACGTCTCCACGACCATCCGGGCCGGCCGGTCCGAGCGCACCCACACCAGCCCGGAGTCGCAGGTCACATCACCCGTCTGTACACCCCAGCCCGCCTTCGGGCGCCCGGAGCGTGCGAAGGCCGGTGCCGCTCCGAGGGCGGCGGGCAGGGACAGGGCCGCGGGCGCGGCGAGGGCGCCGCGCAGGAGGCCGCGGCGCCCGGGGAAGGGACGGTGGGACATGGATACGCCTCCAGGGACGGGATCCGGCCAGTGTGCAGAGCCACACCTACTGGTGCGGCGCGGCGCCCGCACGAACACCGAGTGAACAACCGGCCGCGGGGTGACGGAACCCGCGATCCGGCCGGATCACCCGCCGGCCGCCCGCGCCATCAGCCGTACGCCCTCGGCGATCCGGGCGGGCGGCACATGGGCGTATCCCAGCACGAGCCGCACCTCCTTCGCCCCGGGGTCCTCGTCCGGCCGGTGGGTGTAGGCCGACAGCGGGCGCACCGCCACCCCGGCCGCCGTGACGCGTGCGAGGAACCGCTCCTCGGGGCCGTGGCGCGGCGGCAGCGTGGCGATGACGTGCAGGCCGGCGGCGATCCCGGAGACCGCCGAGCCGGGGAAGTGCTCGTGAAGCGCGGCGACCAGCGCGTCCCGCCGCTCGCGGTAGGCGCGCTGGCAGCGGCGCAGCTGACGGTCGTAGTCGCCGCGCTCCAGGAAACGGGCGAACAGCGCCTGGTCGAGGGTGGGGTGGCCGAGGTCCATGGTGCGTTTGCGTTCGACGACGTCCTCCGCCCAGGACGCGGGCACCAGCAGCCAGCCCAGCCGCAGTCCCGGCGCGAGGGACTTGCTGACCGAGCCCGTGTAGGCCACGTGGTCCGGGTCGAGGCCCTGCAGCGCGCCGACCGGGGCGCGGTCGTAACGGAAGTCGCCGTCGTAGTCGTCCTCCACCACGAGGCCGTCCACCTCCCGTGCCCAGTCGAGCAGTGCGGCGCGGCGCCGTGCCGAGTAGGCGATGCCGGTGGGGAACTGGTGCGCCGGTGTCGTCACCACGGCCCGGACGCCCGACGCCCGCAGCGGCTGCGGGGCGACGCCCTCGCCGTCCAGCGGCACCGGCACGGCGGTGACCCCGGCCGAGGCGTACAGGGTGTCGTGCTGGGGGCTGCCCGGGTCCTCCACCGCGATGGAGCGCATCCCGCGCGCGTGCAGCGCGTAGCCGAGCAGCGTGGTCGCCTGGGCGACCCCCGAGACGACCACGATCCGCTCCGGGTCGGCCACCACGCCCCGCCGCCGGGCGAGCAGTTCGGCCAGGGCGGTACGCAGCCGGGGCAGCCCGCGCGGATCGGGATAGCCCAGGTCCCGGTGCGGCAGTCCGGCCAGCACCCCGCGCTGCGCGGCGGCCCACGCCGAGCGCGGGAACAGCGCCAGGTCGGGTGTCCCCGGCACGAAGTCGGCACGCGAGCCCGGCGTGCGCGGGGCCAGGTCGCCGGCCCGCGGCCGGGCCGCCCGTACGGCGTCGCCCACCCAGGTCCCGGCGCCCCGGCCGCTGCGCAGATAGCCCTCCGCCGTGAGCTGCTCGTACGCCTCGGTGACCAGCCCCCGCGACACCCCCAGGTCCGCCGCGAGGTCCCGGCTCGACGGCAGGCGGGTGCCCGGCGCCAGCCGGCCGGAGCGGACCGCGTCGCGCAGCGCGGCCTGGAGGGCGCGGCCGCGTGTGCGGGCCGGCGCCGACACGGCGGGGAGCAGCAGTTCCCAGGCGGCCGAGTGGGGGCCGTCGCCCGGATCGCTCTGCGGAGGCCTCATGGAGGAAGACCCTAGAGGCCCCGGGACGCCCGCCGGCCGTCGCCCGGCGGGTCAGCGGCTGCCGTCGAGCACCACGCGGGCCACCAGTGCCGGGTCGTCGTTCATCGGGACGTGGCCGCAGCCGGGCAGCCGCACCAGCCGGGCCCGGGGGATGACGCTCTTGGCGCGCACGCCCTGGCGGGGGATGAGGAGCCGGTCGCGGTTGCCCCAGGCGACGGTGACCGGCGTGCCCACGATGTCGTGGGTGAACCGCACGGTCCGGCCCGAGCGGAGCGTCTCGGAGAACCCCTGCGCGCCGGCCAGCGCCAGCGTCTCGGCGACCACGGCCTCGGGTGAACGGCGGCCCGGGCGGGCGTAGATGGTGCTGGTCAGCAGGGTGCGGCCGATCGCCGGCCGGGCCAGCCGCTCGACCAGGGGCGGCGGCATCCGCCGGGCCAGCTGCCGCATCGCCGTCAGCACGGCGAAGGCGTACCGGCGTTCGGGCTCGTTCCAGAACCCGGCGGGGGACAGGGCGGTGACCGAGCGGACCAGCTGCGCGCGGGCCAGGTCCAGGGCCAGCAGACCGCCCAGCGAGTTCCCGGCCACGTGCGGCCGTTCGACCTCCAGGGCCCGGAAGAGGGCCGCCAGGACGCCGGCCATGGTGGGCAGGTCGTGCGCCATGCCGTCCGGGAGCGCCGGCGACTCGCCGCATCCGGGCAGGTCCACGGCGATCACGTCGCGCTCGGCGGCCAGCGCGGGGAGCACGGGGTCCCACACCTGCCGGTGGTGGCCGATGCCGTGCAGCAGGAGCAGCGGTTCACCGCTGCCCCGGCGTGTGTAGGCCAGGGTGACGCTCCGCTCGCCCCCGGCGGAGGCGACTTCGAAGGAGACGGTGGCGGACATGCGGTGCTCCTCGGCTGTACTCGCTGACGGACGCTGTAGACAGCTTGTCAGCAATTGCTACCGACGGGTAGCCCCAAGGGGTCGGTGCCTCCCGGCGGGTGCCGTTCAGCGGGCCCGGCGCACCTCCAGGTTGAACTCCCCGTGCCCGAACTTCCGGAACAGGCCGACCCACAGGGGCAGCCACATCTCGACGGCCCGCGCCTGCCGGATGCCGCCGAGGTCGAGCACCCGTTCCGCCGGCCAGCCGAACTCCCCGAGCAGGGCCGTCACCCGCGCCTTGGCGTCCGCGTCGTCCCCGCACACGAACACCTGGTGCCCGCCCGGCACCCGCCCCGGCTCCACCATCACCCGGCAGTTGACGGTGTTGAGCGACTTCACCACGCGCGCGTGCGGGAAGGCCCGCTGGATCTGCTCGCCCACGCTGTCCGACTCCACGGGGGACAGCCGCAGCTCGTCCCCCTCGAACGCCAGCGGATTGGAGACGTCCACGAGGACCTTCCCGTCGAGGTTCTGCGCGCCCGCAGCCTCCAGCGCCGCGAGCGCCACCCGGCCGCCCACCGCGTTCACCAGCACCTCGCCGAACTCCGCCGCCTCCGCGAACGTCCCCGCACTCGCCGCCGGACCCGCGGCGGCCGCCCACCGCACGGCGGCCGTGTTGTCCCGGGTGCGCGAACCGAGACGCACCTCGTGACCCAGCTCCACCAGCCGTCCGCCGAGCGTGCGCCCGACCTGGCCGGTGCCCAGTACTCCGTACCGCATCGCCACCTCCGCAAGCCGTGCCGCCGGTCACCGGCGTCCTCTCGGCCATTCTGTCCGGACCCGGGCGAGGGCGCCTGGACAGCGCTCCACCGGTGGGCTGGGATGGAGCCGTGACCACCGAGACCGCGACCGACCTCTTCGAAGCGCACCGACCCGTCCTGCTGGGCGTCGCCTACCGCATGCTGGGCCGCGTGGCCGACGCGGAGGACGTGGTCCAGGAGGCCTGGCTGCGCTGGTCCGGCGCCGACCGCGCCGACGTGCGCGAACCACGCGGCTACCTCGTCCGGATCACCACCCGCCTCGCCATCGACCGGCTGCGCCAGATCAAGTCCCGCGGCGAGACGTACGTCGGTCCCTGGCTGCCCGAGCCGTACGTCACCGACTTCGGCGACACCGTGGCGGACACCGCCGAACGGGCCGTGCTCGCCGACTCCGTCTCGCTCGCCGTCCTGGTCGTGCTGGAGTCGCTGTCACCGCTGGAGCGGGCGGTGTTCGTGCTGCGGGAGGCCTTCGGCTTCCCGTACGCCGACATCGCCGCCATGCTCGACCGCGGCGAAGCGGCGGTACGCCAGCTGGCCGGGCGGGCCCGCAAGCACGTCGAGGAGCGCCGGCCGCGCTACCGGGTCGACCCCGCCCAGCGCCGCGACCTCACCGAGCGGTTCCTCGCCGCCGCGGCGGAGGGCGACCTCGACGGGCTGCTGGCCCTGCTCGCCCCCGACGTCCGGCTCGTCGGCGACAGCGGCGGCAAGGCGCGGGCACCGCTGCGCGTGCTGGAGAGCGCCGACAAGGTGGGCCGCTTCGTGATCGGCGCGGCGCGCAAGGGCGCCCAGGACTTCACCGTGCGGTTCCTGGAGGTCAACGGCGGTCCGGCCGCACTGGTGCTCGCCGGCGGCGAGCCGGACGCCGTCTTCCAGCTCGACGTCGCCGACGGACGCGTCCAGGCCGTCTACGTCGTCCGCAACCCCGACAAGCTACGGGCGCTGACAGAGGTGTAGCGGGCCGCCGCCCACGGGCACCGAGCGCTCGGACGCGCTCACCGAGCGTCCCGTGAACGTTCCCGGCGATTGGTCTTGACCAAGGATCAGGGCCGCCCTATGGTCGCAGAGAAGTGCAACAACCTTTAATAAACAAGGGCGTTAAAACGCCGCCGACCACGGCTATTGCGGAGGACAGGGTGGGGACCACGCAGCTGGAATCGGTACCTGAACCGAAGTACTGGCATCTCAAGACGGTGCTCAGCGAAGCGCTCGATTCGGAGTTCTCGGTGGGGGAGATCCTGCCGAACGAGCGCGATCTCGCGGCCCGCTTCGGCGTCGCCCGCGCCACGCTCCGCCAGGCCCTGGAGCAGCTCGAACTGGAAGGCAGGCTGCAGCGCCGCCGCGGCGTCGGCACGACCGTCGCGCCGCCCCGCATGGGTGTCTCCCTGGGCACCGGCCCGCACACCTGGCCCGGCGGGCCCGAGGACGCCTGGCAGCCGGTGGACTGCGTGGCGGCGGTGCCGCCCGCCGCCGTCGCCGAGGTCCTGGAGACCGGGCGGGACGAGGCCGTGCACATCGTGCGCCGCTCGCGGGTCTCGCACGGACGGCCGGTGGCCGCCGAGCTGCTGTACGTCCCGGAGTTCTCCGTGCCGGACCTCTCCGGCATCGACGCGCCGTCCGGGTCGGCACGCGCGCGTGCCGTGCTGCGCGAGCTGCAGCGCGCCGAGCTGGACCGGCAGGAGAACGCGGTGGAGCTGGGCTCCGCGGGCGCCGACGACGCCAAGGAGCTGGACCGGCTGCCCGGAGCGCCCGTCCTCGTCGTCACGACCCGGTTCGTCTCCGCGGCGCGTACGGCGGCCCTGTCCGTCGCGACCTACCGGGCCGACACATGCCGGCTGACCTTCGGCGACGCGGGCGGCCTGGAGATCCGTCAGGCGTCCTGACGCCGACGCCGCGGGGGCGGCGGGAAGGAGGGAGCGCGGGTGCGCCGCGGCTCGGCGCGCACGCGCCCCTGAGGGCCGGCGCCCTACCGGCGGACCCTGGTCGTGCCCTCCACGCTGAACAACTCCTCCTCCACATGGTCCAGGGCGACCCGCAGGGCGCCCGTGGCCACGGCCGCGTCCCCGAGGCGGGAGAGCGTCACCTGCGGGGGGCGCAGGCAGTAGCGGGCCAGTTCCCGGCGCAGCGGCTCCAGGACACCGTCCAGGCCCGCCGCCCAGCCGCCCACGACGACCAGCTCCGGGTCGAGGGCGAGGGCGAGGGCCGCCACGTCGTGGACCAGACGCTGGAGGAAGCGGTCCACGGCGGCGCGGGCCCGCTGGTCGCCCTCGCGCGCCTGGGCGAAGACCTCCGCCACCGCCTGCTCGTCGAGGGGGTGCAGAGGCTCGTCCGTGGTGGACAGCAGCTTCTCGGGCGTCACCTCCCGGCCCAGCAGGTGCAGCGCCCCGATCTCACCGGCCGCTCCGCCGTAGCCCCGGTGCAGCCTGCCCCCGATCAGCGCGCCGGCGCCCGGGCTGAGCCCCGCCAGCACGAACACCACGTCGTCCGACTCGGTGGCCGCGCCCTTCCAGTGCTCGGCGACCGCGGCCGCGTTGGCGTCGTTCTCGACCAGGACCGGGCACTTGAACGACCGGCTCAGCCGCTCGCCCAGCCGCAGCCCCGTCCACCCCGGCAGCGCGGTCCCGAGCCGCACCGTGCCGTCCGCCTCGACGATTCCGGGCGTCGCCACGCCCACGGCCCGCAGGGACCCGCGCGCCACACCGGCCCGGCGCAGCAGCTCGGCGACGGCCCCGCGCAGCCGCTCCAGCCGCTCGTCGGCGTCCGCCGTCTCGGCCACTTCCCTGGCCTGGGAGCCGATCACCCGGCCGTCCAGGTCGGCCAGCAGCGCGGCCACCCGGCGCGCCCCGATCTCCACCCCCAGCAGATGCCCGGCCTCCGCCCGGAACCGGAACCGCCGCGCAGGCCGTCCCTGCCGCCGGGCGGCACCCTCCTCGGCCGCCTTCTCGACGACGAGCCCGGCCTCGATGAGCCCCTCCACGACGCCCTCGACGGTCGGCCTCGACAACCCCGTCACCCGGGTGATCTCGGTCAGCGTCGCGCAGTCCGTGGCACGCAGCGCGTGCAGCACCACCGCGGAGTTGATCCTGCGCAGCAGCGAGGGATCCCCGCCGGTCAGCCGCCCCACCGTCCGTCCTCCCAGGTCGTGCGCGTGTTGGCCGGATCGTACTTCGGCGCGGCACACCGCGGCGAGGGGCGGGCACCGGCCCGGGACGATCAGCCCGGCGCGACGAACCCCGACTCGTAGGCGGCGATCACCGCCTGGGTGCGGTCCCGCGCCCCCAGTTTCGTCAGCACCGCGCTGACATGGGACTTCACGGTCTCCGTCCCGACGGCCAGCCGGGCGGCGATCTCCGCGTTCGACATCCCGCGTGCCATCAGCCGCAGCACCTCCGCCTCGCGCTCGGTCAGCCGGGCCCGCTCCATCACGGCCCGGGCCGCGCGGTTGCCGTTCCCGCCGTCGCCGTACTGGGCGGCGAGCTGCCGCACCGAGGCCGGGAACAGCAGCGACTCGCCCTCGGCGATCAGCCGCACCGCGTGCACGATCTCGGCCGGGCGGGCCCGCTTGAGCAGGAACCCGTCGGCTCCGGCCCGCAGCGCCTCGTACACGTACTCGTCGTTCTCGAACGTCGTCACCACCAGGATCCGCGGCGGCTCGTCGACCGTCCGCAGCAGTGCCCGGGTGGCCTCGATGCCGTCCAGCAGCGGCATGCGCACGTCCATGGCGACCACGTCCGGCCGCAGCCGCCGCACCAGGGGGATGACCGCCGCCCCGTCCGCGGCCTCCCCGACGACCTCGATGTCGGGCTGCGCCTCCAGCACGGCCCGCAACCCCGCGCGCACCAGGGGTTCGTCGTCGACGAGGAGAACGGTGACCGGCATCGGACCAGCGTAGATCAACTCAACGGCAGCTCGACATGAACCTGCCAGTCGCCCTCGTCGGGGCCGGTGCGCGCCCGTCCGCCGAGCAGGGCCGCCCGCTCGCGTATGCCGCGCAGGCCGCTGCCCCGCCCGGAGACCGGAACGGGAGCCCGCAGCGGATTGGCGATCGCGAGGACGAGCCTGTCCGCGAGGACGTGCACCCGCACCCGCACCGGGACCGCGCCCGCGTGCCGCAGCACGTTGGTCAGCGACTCCTGCAGGATCCGGTAGCCCTCCCGCGACACCGGCCCCGGCACGGACTCCACCGGGCCCGTGATCTCGGCGTCCACCTTCGCCCCGGAGACCCGCGCCGACTGCAGCAGCCGGCCGGCGTCCGCGAGGGTGGGTCTGCCGCCGGCCGGCTCCCGCGACGCGCGCAGGACGGCCAGCACCCGCTCCAGATCCTCCAGGGCGGCCCGGCCGGTCTCCTCGATGGCGCCCAGCGCCCGGTCGGTGAAGGCCGGGTCGCCCGCCGCGCGCGCGGCCCCCGCCTGGACGACGGCGACCGTCAGCGCGTGCCCGATGGAGTCGTGCAACTCGCGGGCGATGCGCGTCCGTTCCAGGAGCTGCTCGGTGCGCTCCTCCATCGCGGCGAGCCGGTCGGCCGGCGACGGGCCGAGCAGCCGCACCGCCAGCGCGGTGATGAGGCGGCCCGACCAGACCACGACCACGGGCAGCAGCGCCAGGGGCAGGAGCGCCAACAGGGCGTACCACCCGCGGTGTTCCCCGGCCGGCAGCCACGCGCCGCCGTCCGGCTCGCCCCCGAGCGCGATCGTCACGAGGTCGGCCGACAGGAGCGGCAGCCGCACGGACAGCATGGCCACCACGCAGCCGGCGACGAGCCGCGCCTGCAGCCACAGCACGGTCCGTCCGCGGTCGGCCCAGGTGACCGACGGGGCGGCAACGATCCGCGCGTGCGGGCTGTCGTACCGGTGCCCGGTCAGCAGCAGCCGGGCCTGCAGCCCCTCCACGAGCCGCATCGCGGGCACGAGACCGGCGAGCGCGAGCAGGGCGGCCGCCGCGGCCTGCGTCCACCAGGACTCCTCGACGAACAGCCACAGGGACGGCCACACGACGGCCATCACCAGATGCAGCCATCGTGTGTACGTCACCGCCCGGCCGAACGGGCGCAGCACGCGGACCATGGCGTCATCGTGCCAGCCGCCACCGGCAGCGAGCCTCCCCCGCACGGGGGAGGCGACCTCCACCGCCGGGGGAGGCGGCCCGGCCTGACGCACCGCCAAGTGTCAGTGGCGGCGGGTTTACTGCAGCCATGAACATCGCACAGCACATCGCCCTCATCGACGAGCTGTGCTACCGCCCCTTCCCGGCGGAGCACGGCCCGTCGGACGTCGGCGCCTCCGGGCCCGGCCGGCATGTCGCGGTGCTGGACGCCGCGACGGACGACGACCCGGCGCGATGGGGGGTGGTGGCGGACCAGTTGGAGAAGGACCGGGACGCCGTCTGCGAGCTGCTGGCCTCGCGCTGGGGCGACACCCCGCCGTACAGCCTGCGGACCGTCCTGCTGCGCACCGCGCACGAGGAGATACCCGGGCCCTGGGGCGAGTTGAGCGAGCGCGCGAGCCTCGCGTACGTGTGGGAGGTCGAGGGCACCGGCCGCTGGGTCGCCGTGGCGGTCACCGACCGGGACGCGTCACAGCGGCTCCAACTGCTCGCCCTGGTCACGGAGACCGCCCCGCCGTGAGCCGTCAGTCCTCGGCCGCTTCCCGCAGGCGCGCGAACTCCTGCGCCATCGTCTCGGCCGTCCAGTGCGCGTTCAGGCCGCTCGGATTGGGCAGCACCCACACGCGCGTGCCGCCGATCGTCCGCGTCTGCGGCCCGACCCGGGCCTTGCGGTCGTCGAACGCGGCCCGGTACGCGGTCACCCCCACCACCGCCAGCCAGCGCGGCCGCAGCCGCCCCACCTTCACCGCGAGCAGCCGCCCGCCCTCCCGGTACTCCTCGGCGCCCAGCTCGTCGGCCCGGGCGCTCGGCCGGGCCACGACGTTGGTGATGCCCAGCCCGTACGCCAGCAGCTCCCGCTGCTCCGACGGCTTCAGCAGCCGCGGGGTGAACCCGGACCGGTGCAGCACCGGCCAGAAGCGGTTGCCCGGGCGGGCGAAGTGATGGCCCGTCGCGGCCGTCATCAGACCGGGATTTATCCCGCAGAACAGGACCCGGAGGTCCTCCGCGACCACGTCGGGGACGACGCGGTCGCGGGCGGCCTCCAGTTCCTCGGGTGTGAAGCGCGGCATCGCGTGCGCGGCGTCAGAGGATCGCCCCGGGCGTGTAGCCCGCGGCCTGGGGGTGCTGCTTGACGATCTCCTCGACCCGGGCGACCACCGCGGCCACCTGGTCCCCCGCGGCGCCGGTGAAGGACAGCTTGTCCGCCATCAGCGCGTCCAGCTGTGCCCGGTCCAGCGGGAGGCGCTCGTCGGCGGCCAGCTTGTCGAGCAGTTCGTTGCGCTCGGCGCCCTGCTCCCGCATCGCGAGCGCGGAGGCGACGGCGTTCTCCTTGATCGCCTCGTGCGCGAGCTCACGCCCGACACCCGCGCGCACCGCGCCCATGAGGACCTTGGTGGTGGCGAGGAACGGCAGGTACCGGTCCAGCTCGCGGGCGACGACCGCGGGGAACGCCCCGAACTCGTCGAGCACGGTCAGGAACGTCTCCAGCAGACCGTCCAGCGCGAAGAACGCGTCCGGCAGCGCGACCCGGCGCACCACCGAGCAGGACACGTCGCCCTCGTTCCACTGGTCGCCCGCCAGCTCGCCCGTCATCGAGGCGTAGCCGCGCAGGATGACCATCAGGCCGTTGACGCGCTCGCAGGAGCGGGTGTTCATCTTGTGCGGCATCGCCGAGGAGCCGACCTGGCCGGGCTTGAAGCCCTCGGTGACCAGCTCGTGCCCGGCCATCAGCCGGATGGTCTTCGCCAGCGAGGACGGCGCCGCCGCCAGCTGCACCAGCGCCGTCACGACCTCGTAGTCCAGCGACCGCGGGTAGACCTGGCCGACGGAGGTGAACGCCTGCGAGAAGCCCAGGTGCGCGGCGATCCGCTGCTCCAGGTCCGCGAGCTTGGCGGCGTCCCCGCCCAGCAGGTCCAGCATGTCCTGCGCGGTGCCGACCGGGCCCTTGATGCCGCGCAGCGGGTAGCGGCCGAGCAGCTCCTCGACCCGGCCGTGGGCGACGAGCAGTTCGTCGGCGGCGGTCGCGAAGCGCTTGCCGAGGGTGGTGGCCTGGGCGGCGACGTTGTGGGAGCGGCCGGCCATGACCAGCTCGCCGTACTCGCCGGCCAGCCTGCCCAGGCGGGCCAGCACCGCCACCGTGCGGTCGCGCATCAGCTCCAGCGACAGCCGGATCTGCAGCTGCTCCACGTTCTCGGTGAGGTCGCGGGAGGTCATGCCCTTGTGCACGTGCTCGTGCCCGGCGAGGTCGTTGAACTCCTCGATGCGCGCCTTCACGTCGTGCCGCGTGACCTTCTCGCGCTCGGCGATGGAGGCCAGGTCGACGGTGTCGAGGACGCGCTCGTAGTCGGCGAGCGCCGCCTCGGGCACCTCGATCCCGAGGTCCTTCTGGGCGCGCAGCACGGCGAGCCAGAGCTGCCGCTCCAGCTTCACCTTCTGCTCGGGCGACCAGAGCGTGGCGAGCTCGGCGGAGGCGTAGCGTCCGGCGAGGACGTTCGGGATGCGGGGCTTGGCGGGCGCTGAAGTCACGTGGACGGATTCTACTGGCGATTCGTGCAGGCCAGCGCCACGGGTGGGTTCGTCGGAACCTACGAGAGCGCTCCGGCGGGGCTGAGGCGGGGGCTCACGGACGGCCCGGCGCGGCCCGCCGGGGGCACACCGCGGCAGGTCGGAGCCCTGCCGCGCGGCCCGGGCGGAGCTGCTGTCGGCGGTGCGAGCGGGCATCCCGCGGTGGGCGTGACCCGCCTACAGCTCCCACGGCGCCAGCTCGGGACGCTTCGGCGGCAGGCCGTCGCCCGAGGAGCGGCCCGTCAGGCGGCGGCCGATCCAGGGGAGCAGGTGCTGCCGGGCGAAGCGCGCGTCCGCCACCCGCCGCATGACCCAGCCGGGCGGCAGCGTCGCGGGCAGCGGGGTGCGCCACTCGGCGTCCTCGGGGTCGTGCCCGAGCGCCTGCCACACCGCCTCCGCGACCCTGCGGTGTCCCTCGGCCGTCAGGTGCAGCCGGTCCACGTCCCACATCCGCGGGTCGGCGAGCGAGGGCGCGCCGTACAGGTCGACGACGATCGCGTCGTGCCGCGCGGCCAGCTCGTCGACGCAGGCGAACAGCTCCTCCATGCGCGGCCGGAACCGCTCCAGGACGGGGCCCTGCCGGCCCGGGCTGCGCATCAGCACGAGCTGCTTGCAGGAGGGGGCCAGCTTCTCCACGGCCTCCTCAAGGAGCCCGCGCACCCGGCCCATGTCGCACTTGGGCCGCAGGGTGTCGTTGAGCCCGCCGACCAGGGTGACCACGTCGGCCCGCATGGCCGCCGCCACGTCCACCTGCTCCTCGACGATCTGCCGGATCAGCTTGCCGCGCACGGCGAGGTTGGCGTACTGGAAGCCGGGCGTACGGGCCGCCATCCGTGCGGCGAGCAGGTCCGCCCAGCCCCGGTAGGTGCCGTCGGGCAGCACGTCCGACATGCCCTCGGTGAAGGAGTCGCCGACCGCGACGAGGCTGGTGTAGGTGGGGTTCTTCTGCATGGCGACGGAAATACTATCCCGTGCACATACCCAGCAGTCGGTCGGCTGCCGGGGGCCGGCTCTCCCGCGCCCGGACCTCCCTCGCGAGCCGGTTGCCGGTCGGCGCTCTCACCGGTCGGCGAGCGGGGTCCCGGGGGCGGACTCCCGCAGGCGCCCGCCCGCTCCCGCCGCCCATGCCCCGCCCCGGCGGGCCCTCACCGATCCGGCGCGCTCACGTCCGCTGCCCGAACAGCTCCCTCAGCACGTCCTCCATGGTCACCAGACCGGCCAGGCGCCCGTCCGCGCCGAGGACGGCCGCCAGGTGCGTGCGGCTGCCCCGCATCGCGGTGAGGACGTCGTCCAGCGGTGTCTGCTCCCGTACGCGCGCGATGGAGCGCATGTCCCGCAGCCGGAACGGCACGTCCCGCCCGGCGGCGTCCAGCGCGTCCTTCACGTGCAGGTAGCCGACGATCCGCCGCCCCTGGTCCACCACCGGGAAGCGGGAGAACCCGGACTCCGCCGACAGCCGCTCCAGCTGCTCCGGAGTGACCCCGACGCTCGCGTACACGACGCGTTCCAGCGGCAGCACCACGTCGCGCACCGGGCGGCGGCCCAGCTCCAGCGCGTCGTGCAGCCGCTCCTGGGCGCGGTCGTCGATCAGGCCGGCCTCGCTGGAGTCCTTCACGATCTGTGCGATCTCGGCGTCCGAGTACGAGGCCGCGACCTCCTCGCGGGCCTCCACGCGCAGCAGCTTCAGCAGGGTGTTGGCGAAGGCGTTCACCGTGAAGATCACCGGGCGCAGCGCCCGGGACAGCGCCACCAGCGGCGGTCCGAGCGCCAGCGCGCTGCGCACCGGTTCGGCGAGCGCGATGTTCTTCGGCACCATCTCGCCGAGCAGCATGTGCAGATACGTGGCCAGGGCCAGCGCGATCACGAAGGACACCGCGTGCCCCGCGCCCGTGGGCACGCCCATCGCGTGGAACACCGGCTCCAGCAGGTGCGCGATCGCCGGCTCCGCGACCACACCGAGCACCAGCGTGCACAGTGTGATGCCGAGCTGCGCGGCGGCCATCAGCGCCGACACGTGCTCCAGCCCCCACAGCACGCTCCTGGCGCGGCGGTCGCCCTGGTCGGCGTAGGGCTCGATCTGGCTGCGGCGCACCGAGATCAGCGCGAACTCGGCGCCGACGAAGAAGGCGTTGACGACGAGCGTCGCCAGACCGATCAGCAGCTGGACGGCGGTCACAGCTCCGCCCCCTTCTCGTCGGGCTTCTTGTCGTCGAGGGGCGCGCGCAGCCGGACGCGGGCCGCCCGGCGGCCGGTCGCGTCCAGGACCTCCAGGTGCCAGCCGGCGACCTCGAGGGTGTCACCGGCGGCCGGTATCCGGCCGAGCACGGTGGCCACCAGCCCGGCGAGCGTCTCGTACGGCCCCTCCGGCGCGCGCAGTCCCACGCGCTCCAGGTGGTCCACGCGCGCGGAGCCGTCGGCCGAGTACAGGGCGTGCCCGGACTCGTCCGTGCCGGCCGGCGCGAGGTCCGGCAGTTCGTGCGGGTCGTGCTCGTCGCGCACCTCGCCGACGACCTCCTCGACGATGTCCTCCAGGGTGGCCACCCCGGCCGTGCCGCCGTACTCGTCGATCACGACGGCCATCGTGCGCTTGCCGGAGAGCCGGTCCAGCAGCCGGTCGACGGTCAGGGTCTCGGGGACCAGCAGCGGCTCGCGCATCAGCTCGGAGACGAAGACGCGGGTCCGGCGCTCGGCCGGCACCGCCAGCACGTCCTTCACGTGCGCCGTCCCGACGACCGAGTCGAGCGTGCCCCGGTAGACCGGGAACCGGGACAGGCCGGTCGCGCGGGTCGCGTTCGCCACGTCCTCCAGGGTCGCCTGCACCTCCAGTGCGACGACCTGCACGCGGGGCGTCATCACGTTCTCGGCGGTCAGGTCGGCGAGGTTCAGCGTGCGCACGAACAGCTCGGCGGTGTCGGCCTCCAGGGCGCCCTCCTTGGCGGAGTGCCGGGCGAGCGCGGCCAGCTCCTGCGGCCCGCGCGCCGACGCCAGCTCCTCGGCGGGCTCGACGCCGATCCGCCGCACGATCCGGTTCGCCGTGTTGTTGAGGTGCGTGATGAACGGCCGGAACGCGGCGCTGAACCAGCGCTGGGCGTTGCCCACGTTCTTGGCGACGGCCAGCGGCGAGGAGATCGCCCAGTTCTTCGGCACCAGCTCGCCGACGACCATCAGGAACACCGTCGACAGGGCCGTGCCGATGACCAGCGCCAGGCTGCGCGACGCCGAACGCGAGACGCCGAGGTCCTCCAGCGGACCGGCGATCAGCGCGGCGATCGACGGCTCCGCGAGCATGCCGACGACCAGGTTGGTGACGGTGATGCCGAGCTGCGCCCCGGAGAGCTGGAAGGTCAGGTTCCGTACGGCTTTCAGCGCGCCGCGGGCGCCGCGCTCGCCGCGCTCCACCGACCGCTCCAGCTCGGCGCGCTCGACCGTGGTGAGGGAGAACTCGGCGGCCACGAAGGCGCCGCAGGCGAGCGACAGCAGGATCGCCACGAACAGCAGGAGCACTTCGGTCATCGGTTCACCCCCGTTCCATGGTTCTCCAGGACGGGGCGGAACGCGCGGCGCGGCGCACTGGGAGGCTCGCCCATGGGCGGACGCTCACAACCTTTCATAGGAACCGAGTGGCCACCCCAGGGTAAAGGACGGGTAAAGTCCTCCGGCCGGCGGCTCGGGCGTGGCCGGCCCCCGCCCTCGGAGCGGCGAGAAGGGCGTACCCGCACAGCGCGCGTCCATACCCGGGCGCCGCCTACGCGGGACGCCCCGCTTCCCGCCCGTCCAGGGGCTTCACCCAGCGCCGCCACTGCTCCTCCGGCCCGTACCCGGCGGCCTCCCACGCCCGCTGCGCCCTCTCGTTGCGCGTGAGCACCATCGCGTCGGCGCGCCGTCCGCCCAGGCGCGCGAACCGCTCCTCGGCGGCGGCGAGCAGCGCCGTGGCGATCCCCTGGCGGCGGTGGCCGGGGTGCACGGCCAGCCGGTACAGATGGCAGCGCCAGCCGTCGAACCCGGCGATGACCGTCCCGATCGGCTCGCCGTCCCGCTCGGCCAGGAGCAGCGCCCCGGGATCGCGTGCCAGGAGCCGCTCCACCCCACTGCGGTCGTCGCTGATGCTCGTGCCTTCGGCGGCCACCTTCCAGAAGGCCAGCACCGTGTCGAGGTCCTCGGGCGTCGCGGCCCGGATACGCGGCTCGTTCATGCGGTGATCACACCACCGGCCCTCCGTCGCGGCGCACCATTCCAGGATGCGGACGCCGGACCGCGCGCACCCGTGGCGGGCCGGGCGCGGCCGTCCCCCTCACTCGTGGGCGATGGCCGCCAGCACGTTCATGCGCGAGGCGCGCAACGCCGGCAGCAGCGCCGCCACGACCCCGACCACCGCCGAGCCGATCACCACCGCCACGATCGTCAGCCACGGGATCGCGAAGGCCGTCATGCCCTGCAGCGCCAGCACCTGCTGGGTGCACACACCCCACACCAGGCCCAGGACGAGCCCCAGGACCGCGCCGAACACCGCGATCACCACCGACTCCAGGCGGATCATCCGCCGCAGCTGCCGCCGGGCCAGCCCGATGGCCCGCAGCAGCCCGATCTCCCGGGTGCGTTCGACGACCGACAGGGCGAGGGTGTTCACCACGCCGAGCACCGCGATGATGATGGCCAGCCCCAGCAGCGCGTACACCAGGTACAGCAGCACCGCGATCTGGTCGCGGACCAGCTGCTTGTAGTCGGCCAGATCCCGCACCTGCACCTGCGGATAGGGGTCCAGGGTCTTCTCCAGGCCCGCGCGCAGCTCGTCCTCGCCCGTGCCCGGGGCGGCGTTGACGTACAGCGCGGAGTCCTGACCGCCCGGCGCGTACCGCTCCAGGGTGGCGAGCCCGAAGTACACCCCGCCCTGCGTCCCGAAGCCCTCGGCGGCGTCCTGGTCGGTGAGGGCGCCGACGGTCAGCTCGGCCCTGCGCCCGCCCTGGAACTCCACCGGGACGGTGCTGCCGACCCGTACGCCGTGGTCGCGGGCGAAGTCCCGGTCCATGGCCAGGCGCCCGGGCGCGAGCGCCGCCGCCGTATCGCCCTGCGCGTACGTGACGTCGGCGACCTCGTCGAGCCGCGGGTCGTAGCCCGCGGCGGTCGTCTCCACGCGGTCGCCGTCCGGCAGGCGCAGCGCGACCGGCGTGAACCGCCCGCGCACGACCAGCCCCACACCCTCCGTGCCGCGCACCGCGTCGGTGACCTCCCGCGGGAACGGCAGGAAGTTGCTGTTCTGGACGACGAAGTCCGCGCCCAGCGTCTTGTCGATCTGCTGGTCGAACGACTTGGTCATCGAGGCGCTCGCCACCGACATCCCGCCGACCAGGGCGATGCCCACCATCAGCGCGGCCGCGGTGGCGCCGGTGCGGCGGGGGTTGCGCAGGGCGTTGCGCTGGCTCATCCGGCCGATCGACCCGAACAGGGCGGGGAAGGCCGCGCCCAGCACCCGGATCACCGGGCGCACCAGCAGCGGTCCGGCGATCACGGTCGCGATCAGGGACAGCACCACACCGAGCCCCAGCAGGGACGCCGCCGACGACGTCCGCCCGGACACCGCGCAGCCCGCGAGCGCCGCCGCCCCGGCCGTCCCGACGACCGCGCCCGCCACCGCCCGGTTGCGCAGCGGCCGGCCCACCCCGCCGACCTCGGCGTCCGCCAGCGCGGCCATCGGCGACACCGCCGCAGCCCGCCGCGCCGGGAGGTAGGCGGCGACGAAAGTGACCCCGAGACCGACGGCGTACGCGGCCACCGGTGTCACCCAGCCGATGACCATCTCGCCGGTGGCGATGCTGGTGCCGAGCAGGCCCATCAGCGCGATCAGCCCGGCCGCCAGCCCGATCCCGGAGACCAGCCCCAGCGTGGAACCGACCAGGCCGAGCAGCAGGGCCTCGGCGAGCACCGAGCGGCGGACCTGGCGCCGGTCGGCGCCCAGGGCGCGCAGCAGGCCCAGCTCGCGGGTGCGCTGGGCGATGAGCATGGAGAACGTGTTGACGATCAGGAAGACCCCGACCAGCACGGCGACCCCGGCGAAGCCCAGCATCACGTACTTGATGACGTCGAGGAACCCGCCCAGCTTCTGGACGTCGGACTCGGCCTGTTCACCGGCGGTCCGGTAGTCGTAGGCCCGCGCGCCGAGCGCGTCGGCCACCCGCTGCTTGAGCCGCTCGTCACCGACCCCGGCCGCCGCGTCCACGGAGATGGCGGTGGCGGCGTCCGGATCGCCCAGCAACCCGGTGCGCGCGGTGGGGGTGTCGAAGTAGACGAGGGCGGCGCCCGGGTTGGTGGTGGTGAACGTGACGATGCCGACGACCCGGACCCGGAACGACCCGGGCGGCGCGATGACGGTGAGCCGGTCCCCGATGCGCACGTTCCGGCGTTCGGCGGTCTCCGAGTCGATCAGCGCCTCGGCCGGGCCGCGCGGGGCGCGACCCGAGGACAGCTCCACGGGGCTGCGCTCGGTGGGGTTCCAGGCGTTGCCGAGCGTGGGGGCGCCGTTGGTCGGCCCGACCGGCTCGTTGTCCGCGTCGACGACGGTGAGGCCGCTGACGTCCACCTCGGCGCGGGCCGCCGCGACGCCCTCGACCCGCCGGACCCGCTCGGCGAGCGCCGCCGGCAGGGTGGCCGTCCGGCCCGAGGGCACCGCCTCGTCGAGGCCCTCCTTGGGGCTGACCGTGACGTCGGCCGCGGTGGAGGCGAACAGCCGGTCGAAGGTGCGGCTCACGGTGTCGGAGAAGATCAGGCTCCCCGTGACGAACGCGACGGACAGCAGGACGGCGAGCGCGGAGAGCAGCAGCCGCCCCTTGTGCGCCAGGAAGCTGCGCAGGGTCGCCTTGAGCACGGGGTCAGTGCTCCTCGGCCGGCGCCGGGGCGTCCTCGGAGCGGGTGCGGATGACGTCGAAACGCTTCATGCGTTCCAGTACCGCCTCCGCCGTGGGCTGCGGCATCTCGTCGACGATCCGGCCGTCCCCCAGGAAGAGGACCAGGTCCGAGTGGGCGGCGGCGCCCGGGTCGTGGGTGACCATGACGACGGTCTGCCCCAGCCGGTCCACGGCCTCGCGCAGGAAGCCCAGCACCTCGAGACCGGCGCGGGAGTCGAGGTTGCCGGTCGGCTCGTCCGCGAAGATCAGCTCGGGCCGGGAGGCCAGCGCCCGCGCACAGGCCACGCGCTGCTGCTGCCCGCCGGACAGCTGCGACGGCCGGTGCCGCAGCCGGTCCCGCAGGCCCAGGGTGTCGATCACCTGCCGCAGCCACCCCTCGTCGGCCTTCTTGCCCGCGATGTCCATGGGCAGGGTGATGTTCTCCAGCGCGTTCAGCGTGGGGATGAGATTGAACGACTGGAACATGAAACCGATCCGGTCCCGGCGCAGCCGCGTCAGCTCGCGGTCCCTCAGCCCGGTGATCTCGGTGTCGCCCAGCCACACCTGCCCGGCCGAGACGGTGTCGAGCCCCGCCAGGCAGTGCATCAGGGTGGACTTCCCGGAACCGGACGGGCCCATCACCGCCGTGAACCGGCCGCGGACGATGTCCACGTCCACCGAGTCGAGCGCGAGGACGGTCGTCTCGCCCGAGCCGTACGCCTTCGTCAGCCCCCGGGCGCGGGCCGCGATGCCGTCGGCGGGTGCGAGGCCCGGGGCGTGCTCCGCAGCAGGTGTGGACAAGGCCGCCTCCTCAGGGTGGACGCCAGGGACCTCCTGGTCTGCCCGAGCGTAATGTGACCCGGCCCACACTCGGTATCCTCCGCGGGTCGGAGTCGCACCCTTGCCGGTGCTAGCACCTGCGCGCTAGCGTCGAGGCATGGCGAAGACCCAGCTGAACGTGCGCGTCGACGAGGGCACCGCCCGCGCCGCCCGCGAGCGAGCCCTGGCCCGCGGCATGAGCGTCAACCGCTACATCGAGGAGCTGGTCAGACAGGACACCGGCGAGGTCGGCCACACGTTCGTCGAAGCCGCCGCCGACTTCATGAAGCAGTACGAGTCGGTGTTCGCCGAGGAGTTCGGCCCCGACCGTGAAGGCACGCGCGAAGGTCGCCGCTGAACCTTGGACGACCTCACGATCGACCTCGCCTGGCTGCTGATGCTCGCCGAGCAGAAGACCCCCGGGGACCCCCAGGTCACCGACTGGGGAGCCCTCGTCGCCGCCGTCGCACGCCACCAGGCCCGCATATTCGACGTCCCCGTCTACGACAGCCCGCACGCCCGCGCCGCCGCGCTGCTGCAGCTCCTGATCCACGTCCCCGCGCTGGAGCGCTCCAACGCGCTGTTCGCCTCCGCCGTCGCCTACGCCTACCTGGTCGCCGGCGGCGCCAAGGTCGTCACCTCGCCCGAGCAGGTCCGCGACCTCGCCCGGCTGGTCAAGAGCGGCGAGGCCTCCGTGCGGGACATCGAGCGGGAACTGCGGACCTGGAGCCTGTGACCGCGTACCGCGGCCACCGAAGTCCCGGCCGGGCCCGCGGCTACTCCGTGGCCGCCGGGCGCCAGGCCGTGCCCAGCACGCAGTACGAGCTGGGCAGCACCGGACCCTCCTCCGGCATCATCACCCGCCGGTAGGGGCCCAGTTCGAACCCGGCGTCCCGCAGCGACCGCACCGGCTCCCGGGACAGATGGCAGCCGCCGCTCAGCAGCGGCCACACCGTCCGGTCCAGCGCCCGCTGCGTGAAGACCATCGCCCGGCCCTCACCCAGACCGTGCTCGAAGAACCGCAGCTCACCGCCCGGCCGCAGCACCCGCCGCAGCTCCGCGAGCGCCCGGGGCACGTCCCGCACACTGCACAGCACCAGCGACACGACCGCCGCGTCGAAACCCTCGCTCTTGACCGGCAGCGCCTCGGCCGCGCCCGGCACCACGTCCACCGGCACCTCCGCCCGCCGGGCGGCCTCCACGGCCATCCTGCGCAGCAGCCGCTCCGGTTCGACGGCCACGACCTCCGCGACGGTGTCCGGGTAGTGGGCGAAGTTCAGCCCGTTGCCCGCGCCGATCTCGATCACCCGCCCCGACAGTCCGTGCAGCAGCCGGCCGCGTACGCGGGCCATGCCCATCCTGGTCTCGGCTGTCACGCTGACCCGGGCGTAGCAGCGGGCGAACAGCGGATGGTGCACGGCATCCCGCGGCACGCGGCCGGAGCGGAGCGGCATGACGACCTCCCTCACGAGGCTGGCCCTACGGGGATTGTCCCCCGTACGGACCGGACGCACCCCTGCCGCCACCGCGCGTGCCTACCGAAGGAGGACGCGGGCCAGCACCGGCAGGTGGTCGCTGCCGGTCGTGTCCAGCGCCGCCACCTCCGTGACGTCGACGCCCCGGCCCAGCACCTGGTCGATCCTGGCCACCGGCAGGGCGGCCGGCCAGCTGAACGCGAAGCCCGACTCCGGGGCGTCCAGCCGGGAGGTAAGCGGACCGAGACCCCGGTCGTCCAGCGTGCCGTTGAGGTCCCCGGCCACCAGCAGCCGCTCGGCCGGGTCGGCGGCGATCCGGGCCCCCAGCAGCGCCGCGCTCCCGTCCCGGGGCCCCGCCGCCAGACCTGTCACGCCCAGGCGGACGGACGGCAGATGCACCACGTACACCGCGACCCGCCCGCCCGGCGCGGCCACCGTGGCCCGCAGCCCGCGCCGCCAGCTCCGCGGGAAGCCCTCGGGCCGGATGTCCACGGGCCGCACGTCCGACAGGGGCCAGGCCGACCAGAGCCCGACCGTGCCGTGGAACGCCCGGTGCGGGTGCGAGGCGCCCAGGACGTCCTCGTACGCGGGCCGCGCCGCGGGCGTCAGCTCCTGTACGGCCACCAGACCGGCGCGCGTCGCGCGCAGCGCGCGTGCCGTGCCGGAGGGGTCGGCGTTGTCGTCGGCCACGTTGTGCTGGACGACCGTCAGATCGTGCGCGCCGGGGGGCGAGGCGAACCACAGCCCCCCGAACAGCCAGAGCCAGGCGAGCGCGGGCGCCAGACAGGCCACCAGCCCCGGCGTGGACCGCAGGACCACCGAGAGGCAGACGAGGACCGGCACGGCCGCGCCCAGCCACGGCAGAAACGTCTCCAGCAGGCTCCCGGCACGGCCGGCGCCGTTGGGCACGGCGGAGTGCAGAACCAGTAGCCCGGCGACACCGAGGGCGCCCGCGGCCGGCCACGCGTCCCGCGCTCCTCGCCTGCCCGTGACCGTCATCCGGCTGTCTGGCCCAGCTCCGCCGCGAGCAGCTCGGCCGCCCGGACGACCAGCGCGTTGTCCGCCGGGGCGTCCTCCTCCGGCTGTGTCGTCAGGACCGACAGCACGATCGGCGCGCCGTCCGGCGTCCAGGCGATGCCCACGTCGTTGTTGCCGCCGTACCGTCCGCCGCCGGTCTTGTCGGCGATCAGCCAGTCGGCGGGCAGGGCCTTGCGGAACCTCTCCTCACTGGTGGTGTTGCGCAGCAGCCAGTCCGTGAGCCGGGCGCGGTCGCGACGCTCCAGCGCGTCGCCGAGCACGAGACGGGCGTAGCTGAGGCCGATGGCGCGCGGGGAGGTCGTGTCGGTCACCCGCCACGGCTCGGCGCTGTTGAGTTCGGGCTCCCAGCGGTCGAGCCGGGTGACCCGGTCACCGATCGAGCGCGCGAACCGCGTGACGGCGGCAGGACCGCCCAGCTCCTTCAACAGCAGGTTGCCCGCGGTGTTGTCGCTGAAGCGGATCGTGGCGTCGCACAGTTCCCCGACGGTCATGCCGGTCGCGACGTGCTCCACGGTGACCGGCGAGTACCCGGACCGCTCCACGTACTCCGCGGTGTAGTGCACGCGCCGGGCCAGGAACTCGCCGTCGCGGTCGAGGTCGCGCAGGACGGCCGCGGCGGCGAGTGTCTTGAACAGCGAGGCCATCGGGAAGAGTTCACCGGCCCGGTGGGTGACGGTCCGCCCGGTGCGCAGGTTGCGGGCGTACACGCCCAGCCGTGCGGTGTGCTCCCGCTCCAGCTCCCTCAGCCGCGCGGTGGCGCCGGCACCGGTCCCCGCCACGGCGTGTGCCGGTGCGGCGGCGATGCCGAGTAACGTCCCCGCGCCCAGCGCGAGGGCCGTACGGCGGGAGGGGCGGGGGTGTGTCGAGTGCACGGGGTTTCCCTTCGGAGATGATCACGTACGTACTCCAACACGCGATCACGCCCGCGCCGGTTTCAGCACACGCCCGCGGGCGCTTTGCGCGGCCGCGCGAACCGGGGCATATCCGCAGGCACGGTGCTTCTCGCGTCGCGAAGGCTTCCCATCCCGAGTGCCGTTCGGGGTGATGCCGGTGAGCGGGACCCGGTCGTGGGGTGTCCCTGACCCGGCCGGAGCCGGTCGGTGAGGGGGCGGGGCGCCGAAGGGTGCGCCCCGCCCGCCCGTCAGCCCGCCGGGGGTGCCTCTCGTGTCCGGAAGGCCTCCGCGTCCCACGTGCCGTTCAGACGGGGCGCCAGCCAGTGCGGGGCCGAGGTGCGGAACTGCGTGGGGGACAGGCTCCCCGAGCCCGCGGGGACCGAGCCGAGCAAGGGGGCTCCGGACACGTCCGGAAGGTCCGCGAGGTTGCAGCGGGCGGCGAGATCCGGTTCGGCGGGCCAGCTGCCGATCACCAGTCCCGCCAGGTCCAGGCCCCGGGACCGGAGTTCACGGGCGGTCAGCTCCGTCGTGTTCAGCGTGCCGAGCCCCGCGGGCACCACGACCAGCACGGGAGCCGACAGCAGCCCGGCCGCGTCCGCCAGGGTGCCGCCGGCCGCGTCGAACCGTACGAGCAGTCCGCCCGCGCCCTCAACCAGCACCAGGTCGTGCTCGGCGGCCAGTTTGGCCGCGGCCTCCGCCACCTCGGGCGGACGGACCGGGGCACGGCCGGCCCGGCGGGCGGCCGTGGCCGGCGCCAACGGCTCCGGGTAGCGGGCGAGTTCCGCCGTCGTCACCGGGCCGGCGAGGCGCGCGACCTCGGCGGCGTCGCCCGGCTCGCCGGGCCGCACGCCCGTCTGCGCCGCCTTGAGCACGGCCACCGACCGGCCGGCCGCCAGCGCCGCCGCGGCGACGGCGGCGGTCACGACCGTCTTGCCGACCTCCGTGCCCGTGCCCGTGATCACCAGTACCGGCATGTCATCCCTCCCGCGCCGCCGCGCACACCGCCCGCGCGATCCGCGCCAGGTCCGCGTCGCCCGTGACGTACGGCGGCATGGTGTAGATCAGATCGCGGAACGGCCGCAGCCACACGCCCTCGCGTACCGCGGCCTCCGTGGCCGCCTTCATGTCCACCTCGTGGTCGAGCTGCACGACCCCGATGGCGCCGAGGACCCGCACCTCCCGCACACCGGGCAGCGCCGAGGCGGCCGACAGCCCCTCGCGCAGCCCCGCCTCGATCCGCTTGACCTCCGTGAGCCAGTCCTGCCCGAGCAGCAGCTCGATCGAGGCGCAGGCCACCGCCGCGGCCAGCGGGTTGCCCATGAAGGTCGGACCGTGCGCGAGCACCGGCACCTCGCCCCGCGAGATGCCGTCGGCCACCCGCGGCGTGCACAGCGTCGCCGCCATGGTCAGATAACCGCCGGTCAGCGCCTTGCCCACGCACATCACGTCCGGCGTCACGGCCGCGTGCCCCGCCGCGAACAGCGCGCCCGTACGGCCGAAGCCGGTGGCGATCTCGTCGAACACCAGCAGCACGTCGTGTGCGTCGCACGCCTCGCGCAGCACCCGCAGATACGCGGGGGAGTGGAACCGCATCCCGCCCGCGCCCTGCACCACCGGCTCGACGATCACCGCGGCCAGCTCGTGGGCGTGCCGCTCGACGGCCGACCGCAGGTGCTCGGCGTACGCCTCGTCGTACTCCGCCGGGGGCGCGTCCGCGAACACCTGGCGGGGGAGCACCCCGGCCCACAGCTCGTGCATCCCGCCCTCGGGGTCGCACACCGACATGGGTTGCCAGGTGTCGCCGTGGTAGCCGCCGCGCCAGGTCAGCAGCCGCGCCTTGCCGGGGCGGCCCAGCGAACGCCAGTACTGCAGGCACATCTTGACCGCGACCTCGACCGACACCGACCCGGAGTCGGCGAGGAAGACGTGTTCCAGCCCGTCGGGTGACATGTCGACAAGGAGCTTCGCCAGGCGCACGGCGGGCTCGTGGGTGAGCCCGCCGAACATCACGTGGCTCATCCGCCCGAGCTGCTCGCGCGCGGCCTCGTTCAGCACCGGGTGGTTGTAGCCGTGGATCGCCGACCACCAGGACGACATGCCGTCGACCAGCTCTCCCGAGCCGTCGGCGAGCCGCAGCCGCACCCCGCTCGCCGACTCCACGACGAGCGGTTCCTGCCGTCCGGGCATCGGGCCGTACGGATGCCAGACGTGCCGCCGGTCGAGCTCCAGCAGCTCGGGGACCGTCGGCTCAGGCATTGGGCGCGAGGTCCGTCCCGGCACCCCGGCGGCGCACGGCGACCAGATCGGTACGGGGCCCGGTGGCCGTACGGGGCTCGGCGGCCTGCGCCGCGGCCTCGGGCTCCGGCTCCGCGCCGGAACCGCACGCCCCGCCGCCCCCGGACCCGCACACCCCGCCACCGTCGTGGCAGCCCCCGGCCCGGTGCTCCGGCAGCGTCACCTGGTCGGTGCCCTCCACCTCGAACCCGGCGTCCGCGATCATCTCCAGGTCGGCCTTGCCCGCCTGGCCCTCACTGGTGAGGTAGTCGCCGAGGAAGATCGAGTTGGCCAGGTGCAGGGCGAGCGGCTGCATCGTGCGCAGATGGACCTCGCGCCCGCCCGCGATGCGCACCTCGACGTCGGGGCAGACGAACCGGGTCATCGCCAGGATCCGCAGGCACCGCTGCGGGGTGAGGTTCCACTCCTTGCCGAGCGGGGTGCCCTCGAACGGGATGAGGAAGTTGACCGGGACCGAGTCGGGGTCCAGCCCGCGCAGCGCGAAGACGACGTCGACGAGGTCCTCGTCCGTCTCGCCCATGCCGGCGATCAGACCGGAGCAGGCGGACAGGCCGGCCGCGTGCGCCTTGTTGACCGTGTCGACGCGGTCGGCGTACGTGTGCGTGGTGGTGATCTCCCCGTACGTCGCCTCGGACGTGTTGAGGTTGTGGTTGTAGGCGTCGGCGCCGGCCTCGCGCAGCCGCTCCGCCTGACCGTCGGAGAGCAGGCCGAGGCAGGCGCACACCTCGACGCCCTCGTTGTTCTCCTTGATCGCCTTGATGGTCTCGGAGACCCGGTCCACGTCCCGGTCGGTCGGGCCCCGCCCGCTGGCCACCAGGCAGACCCGCTTGGCGCCCCCGGCCACCCCGGCCGCCGCCGCGTCGGACGCCTGGTCGGGCTTGAGCCAGGTGTACTTCAGGATCCCGGCCTCGGAGCCGAGCCGCTGCGAACAGTACGAGCAGTCCTCGGGGCACAGGCCGGACTTCAGGTTGACGAGGTAGTTGAGTTTCACCCGCCGGCCGAACCAGTGCCGGCGCACCTTGCCGGCCGCGGCCACCACATCGAGCAGGTCGTCGTCGGACGTCGCGAGGACGGCCAGTGCCTCGTCCCGGGTCGGCGGCTCGCGCCGAAGCCCCTTCTCCACCAGCGTGTTCAGCAGGTCCATGAGAGCCGATCCTGTCCTACTCGGGTGCTTCGGGCCAAGGAGAGTTCGCACAACAGAGTCGCTTCGAGGTGTGGGTATTGCCACACACTGACCTGCTGGTGGTCCCGCTAGTGTCTGTGCACTGCCTACAAAATCCGCGGAGGACCACCCATGGCGTTCGGCTGGATCGACGAGCAGGCGGAACTGCGCCGCCGCGCCGGACTCGTACGGACCCTGCGTCCCCGTCCGGCCGCGTCACCGCTCCTCGACCTGGCGAGCAACGACTACCTGGGGCTGACCCGCCATCCCGAGGTCGTCGAGGGGGCGGTACGGGCCGCGCGGGACTGGGGCGGCGGCTCGACCGGCTCCCGGCTCGTCACCGGCACCACCGAACTCCACACCGAGCTGGAGCGGGAACTGGCCGATTTCTGCGGATTCGAGGCCGCCCTCGTCTTCTCCTCCGGCTACGCCGCCAACCTCGCGGCGGTCACCGCACTGGCCCCGCACGGCTCGCTGATCGTCTCCGACGCGGGCAACCACGCCTCGCTCATCGACGGCTGCCGGCTGGCCCGCGGTACGACCCAGGTCGTGGCGCACGCCGAGCCGGAGGCCGTGCGCAAGGCGCTGTCCGCGCACGAGGGCACGGCCATCGCCGTGTCCGACACGGTCTTCTCGGTCGACGGCGACGCGGCCCCGCTGACCGCACTGGCCGAGGCCTGCCGGGAACACGGCGCGGGACTGGTCGTCGACGACGCCCACGGCCTGGGCGTCCTCGGGGACGGCGGCCGCGGCGCGCCGTACGCCGCGGGGCTCGCGGGCGCCGGCGACGTGGTCGCGACGGTGACCCTGTCCAAGTCGCTCGGCAGCCAGGGCGGCGCCGTCCTCGGCCCGCGCCGGGTCGTCGGGCATCTGGTCAACGCGGCACGGACGTTCATCTTCGACACCGGGCTCGCCCCTGCCGCGGCGGGGGCCGCCCTGGCGGCCCTGCGGCTGCTGCGCCGCGAGCCGGATCGGGCCACGCGGGCCCGCGCGGTGGCGGACGAGCTGTACGCACGCCTGACCACCGCGGGTCTGGAAGCGGTGCGTCCGGACGCCGCGGTGGTCTCGGTGCGGGCGCCCTCTCCCGAGGGCGCCGTGCGCTGGGCGGCCGAGTGCCGCGCGGCGGGCCTGGCCGTGGGCTGCTTCCGGCCCCCTTCGGTGCCGGACGGCATCTCACGGCTCAGGCTGACCGCACGTGCGGACCTGACCGGTCAGCAGATCGAACGCGCTGTACGGCTGATCGGCGAGACGCGGCCATGAGTCGGCGTGACACGGCCGTGCGTCGCACGAGGGCGGACGATGAAGGAGTGGACCGGACGGGTGTTCACATACGGTCGACCGCGGCCGTGAACGCGGCCCAGCTGCCCTGTGAGAAGAGCAGCGCGGGCCCGTCCGGGGCCTTGGAGTCGCGCACGGCGAGGAGCCCGGCCCACGGCGGGGACTGCGGGCATCCGGTCTCGACGCAGTTGTTCGCGCCGGTGCTGTAGCTGCTGCGCAACCACCGCACACCGTGCAGTTCGGTACTTGAGTGGACGTGACGAGGCAGTGCACGCATGGTGCCTCCTTAGGCGCCGGCGGCTGTCCCGGCGATGAAATCCAACGAGTCCTCGGGCGAAAGGGCGTGGATCTGAAGGGCGTTGAAGGCCTCCGTGTAGGCCTGGAGGTCTTCTTTCCGTTCGAGGTAGAGGCTACTCGTCAAGTGGTCGAGAACAACCACATCCAAATCAGAAGTGCGCGAAAATGAGAAGATAACGAAAGGGCCCGTCACGCCGATGTGCGCCCCGGCGGCGAACGGCAGCACCTGGAGCCGCACTTGCGGCAGCCGCGCCGCCTCCACCAGCCGTTCCAGCTGCCGCGCCATGACCCCGGGCCCGCCCACCTCACGCCGCAGCACCGCCTCGTCGAGCACGGCGCTCAGCTCCAGCGGCGGATCCGCGCGCAGCACGTCCTGACGGGCCAGCCGCACCTCCACGAGCGTGTCCAGCCGGTCCTCCGGCAGGCTGCCCACCGCCGCCTTCGTCACCGCACGCGCGTACTCGGGCGTCTGGAGCAGCCCCGGGACGACGGTGGTCTCCAGCGTGCGCATCGCGCCGGCCTGCGACTCCAGGCTGATGAAGTCCCGGTAGGTCGGCGGCAGCACCCCCCGGTAGGCGTGCCACCAGTGGTGGCGGCCACCGCCGTCGTCGGAACCCGACAACACCAGCAGCAAATCGCGCAGTTGGGAGTCCGCCACACCGTAGGCGTCGAGCAGTAACCGCACATCGGCCGGTTTCACCCCGCTCGTGCCCGTCTCGATCCGGCTGACCTTGGACTGGTGCCAGCCCACCAGCCGGGCCGCCTCACCGCTGGTGAGCCCTGCCGAGGTGCGCAGTGCGCGCAGTTCGGCGCCCAGTTTCCGGCGGCGCACCGCGGGACCGTGCTGCATGGGCTCCTCCTTACTCCTTCCGAGCCACCCAAATACGGTCTCGCGTCGCAGAGTTCACCGCTTTGAGCGACAGATATATGCATATCTTGGTGGATCGCCGTCCTTCAGGGGGTTCTGGTGGCACTCTGGCGGACGAAGCACCAGTCCGGGACCGTACTCGAACCATCCGCTCCGTGTCGGACTGCGGTCCCGTGGGAAAGGGACGACGTCGCCATGGCAGACCATCTGGAAGCATCCGTCACTCTGCCGAGCGATCCCGCCTCGGTCTCCGCGGCACGCGCCTACGTGGTGGGCACGCTGGCGGAGTGGGGGCTGCCGGCGGACACGGAAGTGTCCGACACCGTCCGGCTCATCATCTCCGAGCTCGCCACCAACGCCGTCCAGCACACGTTCGGCCAGTCGCCCACCTTCACCGTGGACGTCGTGCTCGAACGCGACGAGCACCTGTGGATCGGCGTCACGGACAGCCACCCGCGCCTGCCCAGACGGCTCCCCGCCGCCGTCCAGCAGGACAACGGACGCGGACTCGTCATCATCCGCTGGCTGACCGCCGAATGCGGCGGCAAGCTCCGCATCCGCCCCACCCGCGAGGGCGGCAAGACCATCTCGATCGAGCTTCCGTGGACGGTCCCGGCCCAGCCGATGACCGCGGTGAGTCAGCCGGAGCCGTGATCCGGCGGCGGTCCCGACAGGCATCGCGGCCCTCCGCACCCCCACGGGCAGCGGACGCGCCCCGCCCCGCACGAGGGGCATCGCGCCGCCCTGCCGACACGACGCCCCGTACGAGCGGCATCGCGCGGCCCTCCGGCCGACACGACAGCATTCGCGCGGCCCTCCCGGCCACCGCCGGCTTCCCGAGCCGGCCGAGACCGTCTCCTCGCCCTCGTCAGACCCCGCCGCGTCTCAGCGCCCCCGCTCCGGCGCCCCTGGTCGCTGGTCCGCTCCTCCCCGTACCCCCGACGGCTGCCTGACCGTGCGGCGCAGGGGTGCCGGGACACGGACGCCGTCCCGGGTCGGCTCCTCGAAGGTGTGCTCGGAGACGGGCGCGCCGGCCCCGGGCCCGCAGTCCGGCCCGCCGCACCGGTCGCGGCAGCACGCCCCACAGGTGAACGCACACCGGGAACGGCGCCCCGCCCGCGGCGACGCCGCCCGGCCGGTCGTCACGTCGACCACCACAGCACGGAACCGCTGGACGCGCACACGAGCACGGCCAGGCCGGTGGCGGCCAGCCGTGAGGAGACCTGCACGATGCGCGGCTCGGCGGCCTGCTGGACGAGGGAGCGGTGCAGGGCGGCCGGCGCGGTGAAGAGCGCGGCGGCCAGGACGACCGGCAGCAGGGTGACGACGCGGGTCACGCGCTGGACCCCGTCGAGGTCCTCGCCGCGCGAGGTGAAGGCGAGCGGCAGCAGGAAGCCGAAGAGGATCTGCACACCCGTCCGGGTGTGAAGAGGATCTGCACCCGTCCGGGTGACGCGCAGCTCCTGGAGCAACTCGACGACGTTGCGGTCTGCGCGTTGCGGCGGTGTCGCGTCGCGCGCCGTGCGGGGACGGTGCTCGGCCCCGGGGTGACGGGGATCCGGAAGGACCCGGGTCACGCTCCGGTGTGCGGCGGCGCGTCAGGACGCCGCCGCACACCGGGCGGTCACTTCACGCGCCCGTACCAGACGCTCTTGGTCCAGATCTTCTGCAGCCGCACCACGTCCCCGGTCTTCGGGGCGTGCCAGAGCCTGTTCTTACCCGCGTAGATGCCCACGTGGTACACGTTCCGGCCCGAGTGGAAGAACACCAGGTCCCCCGCCTTGCGGTTCTTGGGGGAGATGTGGCGCGTCCTGTTGTACTGCTGGGCGGCCGTACGCGGCAGCTTCTTGCCCACCTTCTTGAACGAGTACAGCGTGAGCCCGGAGCAGTCGAACCGGTGCGGTCCGGTGGCGCCGTACTTGTAGGGCGAACCCTTCTTGGAGGCCGCGATCTGGAGTGCCTTCGTCCCATGGGTGGCCGCCGAGGCCTCGGAGGAGAAGCCGGGCGCCACGATCGAGCCGCCCACGGCGGCGATCGTGAGGGCCGAGGCCGTACCGGCCCGGACCATGAGCGACGGGACACGATTGAGCGCAGTCATGCGCAACCCTTCGTCAGCCGCCTGTGAAGGATGACCTGTCGGATTCGGGCTGGCGAAGTTGCCCGGCCGCTGACGCGGCTTCACCCCAAGGGCTGCTCGGTCCGGTCATGGCGTGACCGTCCCGGCGACCCGTCGTGCTTGGGTCCTCCACTCCTGCCGATGCACTTCTGTCGACCGGTCATCCGGGCGGCGGCAGGACTCGGCGTCCGCCCGGACCGCCCCGCCGCCGTGGCGGGGGCTTGTCGTCAGTCAGGGATCTTGGCTCATGCTTGTCCGGAAATCCCAACGGAACCGGGGATTTGTGTTGTTACTCACCACTCACCCGTTCGGGTGGACACGTCTGTGTTCGAGCCGCCGTCCACCACCGTGCGGACCGCCGGACCAGCGGTGGAATGTCCCATTCCGCCCTTCGGTCAGGCGCGTTGCGCAACTGTGAGGGCCCAGAAAAAGGACCCCTGTCTACTCCGAACAGGGGTACGTCGTTTGGGGCGTTTCGACTCAGGGCCGGACGCTCCGCCGCCGGGCGGGCGTCCGGCCCGTCGTCTCCGCGTCAACTCACCGACTCCGGGGGCAGGGTGACCCGTGCCGTGCGCCGCTCGCCGTCCAGGACGCGCAGCGCCCGCGCCAGCGTGGCGGCGTGCAGTTCCGTCTCGCCCCGCTGGTGCATCAGGGTGAGCGCGTCGCGCAGCGCCGTCGCCTTGCCGACCAGGGCCTGGGCGGCGCGCAGTCCGCGGTAGGTGTCGCCGGGCAGGGCCGGGTTGATGCGGCCGAGCAGGTCGACGACGTCGAGGTAACGGTCGATCAACTCCGCCTCGGCCCGGGTCAGGGCGGGCAGCGGAGGGAGTTCGGGTGGCAGCACCGGCTCACTCCCCGGTCGGCACGGCCATGGTGGCCTTACGGTTCGGCACGATCCGGTCCACCAGGCCGTACTCCACCGCCTCCTGGGCCGTGAGCACCTTGTCGCGCTCGATGTCGGCGCCGACCTGCTCCCGGCTGCGGCCCGTGTGGCGCGCGAGCAGTTCCTCCATACGGGCGCGGATCCGCAGCAACTCGTCGGCCTGGATCGCCAGATCGCTGGCCTGTCCGCGGACCGGCACGGGCAGCGCCGGCTGATGGAGCACCAGACGCGCGTCCGGCAGCACCGAGCGCTTGCCCGGTGTGCCCGCGGCCAGCAGCACGCAGGCGGCCGCGCCGGCCTGGCCGAGGCAGACCGTCTCCACGTCGCAGGTGACGTAGCGCATCGTGTCGTAGATCGCCGACATCGCGTGGAACGCGCCGCCGGGGGAGTTGACGTAGAGCGAGATGTCGCGGTCCGGGGCCTGGTGCTCCAGGTACATGAACTGGGCCATCACGTCGTTCGCCGAGGTCTCGTCCACCGGCGTCCCCAGGAAGACGATCCGCTCCTCCAGGAGCTTCGAGTACGGGTCCATGGTCCGTTGCCCGGACCCGGTCCGTTCGGTGAACTCGGGCAGCACGTGACGGGCGGACGATCGGGTCATGGGGAACCCCTCCTCGCGGACGGAGCCGTTCCGGCGACGGCTGTCTCCGTAAAAAATGTACAGGATGTACGTGACGTTATGATGGGGACATGGCCTACGAGATTCCGGTGACGCAAGCCAGGGCTGAGCTCGCCGACCTGATCAACCGCGTGGTGTACGCCGGGGAGCGCGTCGTCGTCACCCGGCACGGCAAGCCCCTCGTCGCCCTCGTCTCCGCCGATGACCTGCGACGACTGGAGGAGGCCCGGGAGCTCGCGGAGGCCTCCGAGGAACAGGTGATCAGCGCGGTCTCCACGGTCCGCGAGGTCGCGTCCGCTCCCCGCGAACGCCGGAGCTTCGGCATCGCGGCGCAGCACCGGGGGGCCGACCCGGCCTGAGGTCCCGTCGCCACCGACGGCGCCGGTGGTACGGCCGGGGCGGACGGAAGGCGGACGGAAGAAGGACCGCACACCCCCGTCCGTTGCGGCGGGGATGCGCGGTCGTCCTTCCGGGGTCACTGCGGCGCGCGGGTGGTTGGTCACCCGACGGCCGCGAGTTCCTGCCGTTCGGCCGCGGGCGCGGAGCCCGCCTTCCGGGTCCGGAGCGTCCCGCCCAGCAGCACGGCGCCCAGGCCCAGTACCGCCCACCAGGTCAGGGTCAGGGCGGGTCCCACCGCCGCCGCGCCGTCGAAGTACGCCACCGATCGCAGGAGCGTCACGCCCGCCCCGGGCGGCAGCCACTGGCCGATCGCGCCCGCCGGCTCCGGCAGCAGCTCCGGTGCCGTGGCGGCGCCGGAGAAGGGGTTGCCCAGGAGCATCACCAGGGCGCCGCCGATCCCGAGGCCCGCGCGGCCGAGCAGGGCGGCGAGTCCCGCGACGGCACCGGCGACGGCCAGCGTCGTCAGCCCGAGCACCCCGGCCTCCGCCCACCAGCCGCCCGTCAGGATCCCCAGCCAGTTGTGCGCGATCCCGGCCGCGACCGCGCCCACCAGGACCGAGGCGCCGGTCAGCGCGGCCGCGGCCCGGACGCCGCGCAGCCCGGCGACGGTCACCACCGCGCCCGCCGCGATGCCGGCCAGCGCGAGCGGCAGCGCGGCGGCGTTCAGTCCCGCGCCGCGCGGATCGCCCTCGGGGAGCGGCACGACGTCGACCGTCCCGACCCGCGTGCCGTCGGCCTGCCCTGCCACGGCCTGCTGGAGCAACTGGGCCACCGCGGGTGACGCGGCCGAGGCGGTGAGCAGCACCGGCCCTCTCGGGGTGACGGCGACGGCGCCGTACACGGTCCGGGCCTCGACGGCCTCGCGGGCGGCGGCCTCGTCGGCGTAGCGGTGGATCTCGAACGCGCCCTCACGCTGCTCCAGCCGCTTCTCCACCTGGGCCGTCGCGGCGGCCGGGCCGGCCACACCCAGCGGCAGGTCGCGCGGCGCGGTGCGGGCGGCGGGCCAGGCGAAGGCCCACAGCGCGAGGGCGGCGAGGACCGGAACGAGGACGACGACCGCCATCAGGCGGCGGCCGGGGCTGGCGGACGGCATGAGGGTCTCCTCTGAGCGGTGGAGCCGGAAAGCCAAAAAGAAGGATCGTTCGTTTTGCTGTGCTCCCACCGTGCTCACGCCCGGCCCGTCTTGTCAAGAATGAATATTCGTTTTACTTTGGGGCCATGGCTCGCGTGACCCAGGAACACCTCGACGCCCGCCGTCGGCAGATCCTCGACGGCGCCGCCGTCTGCTTCGCCCGCAACGGCTTCCACGCCACGTCCATGCAGGACGTCCTGAAGGAGGCCGGCCTGTCCGCCGGCGCCGTCTACCGGTACTTCAGCGGCAAGGAGGAACTGATCGGCGCGATCGTCGGCGAGGTGCTCGGTTCGGTGCGAGCCGCCTTCGAGGAGGCGGCGCGGCAGAGCCCGCCCCCGCCGCCGGACGAGCTCGTCACCGACGTCCTCGGCAGGACCCTCGCCGCCCGCGAGTCCCTGGTCGTCGACGGCCGCCCGGCGTTCCCGCGGCTCGTCATCCAGGTGTGGACGGAGACGCTGCGCAACGAGGACCTCGCGGCCGTCCTGCGGGAGGGCTACGGCTCGGTGCGTGCCGCCTGGGGGAAGATCGTCGAGGGCTACCAGGAGGCCGGGATGATGCGGACGGACGTCGCGCCGGACCACGTGGCCCGCACGATGATCGCCGCCGTGCTCGGGTTCATCGCACAGCAGTCCCTCTTCGGACCCGCCCCGGTCGAGGTCCTCCGGGACGGTCTGCGGGCGCTGACGAGCATGCCGGGCGGCGCGGGCGCGGACGGCGGATCACAGCACGGTTAACGTCCCCGAAACGCGGTCCAACTAGCCTGCGCCTCCACGCCACCTGGCACTTTGCCCCGTGGCCGCGGCGACCGGGCCCCGCACGGCCCGGAGCGAGGACTGTGAGGTGCACCGTGCAGCTGACCCCGCACGAGCAGGAGCGACTGCTGATCCACGTGGCGGCCGACGTGGCCGCGAAGCGCCGGGCCCGCGGACTCCGGCTCAACCACCCCGAGGCCGTCGCCCTCATCACCTCGCACCTCCTCGAAGGTGCCCGTGACGGCCGTACCGTCGCCGAACTCATGGCCTCCGGACGGCAGCTGCTCACCCGGGACGACGTCATGGAAGGCGTCCCCGAGATGATCCACGACGTCCAGGTGGAGGCGACGTTCCCGGACGGCACCAAGCTCGTCACCGTCCACGAGCCGATCGTCTGAGAGGGCCCCGATGATCCCCGGAGAGATCCTCTTCGCCGACGACCCGATCCGCTGCAACGAGGGCCGCGAGACCACCCGCCTGACCGTCCTCAACGCCGCCGACCGGCCCGTCCAGGTCGGCTCCCACTACCACTTCGCCGAGGCCAACCCCGGGCTGGAGTTCGACCGCGCCGCCGCGCGCGGCAAGCGGCTGAACGTCGCCGCCGGCACGGCCGTGCGCTTCGAGCCCGGCATCCCGGTCGACGTCGAACTCGTCCCGCTCGCCGGAGCCCGTGTCGTGCACGGGCTGCGCGGGGAGACCGGAGGCGCCCTCGATGCCTGAGATCTCCCGCGCCGCCTACGCCGACCTGTTCGGCCCGACGACCGGCGACCGGATCAGGCTCGCCGACACCGACCTGCTGGTCGAGATCGAGGAGGACCGTTCCGGCGGCCCCGGGCACGCCGGCGACGAGGCCGTGTTCGGCGGCGGCAAGGTCATCCGCGAGTCCATGGGCCAGGCCCGGGCCACCCGGGCGGAAGGCACCCCGGACACCGTGATCACCGGCGCGGTGATCATCGACCACTGGGGGATCGTCAAGGCCGACGTCGGCATCCGCGACGGGCGGATCACCGGCATCGGCAAGGCCGGCAACCCCGACACCATGGACGGCGTCCACCCGGACCTGGTCATCGGCCCGGAGACCGAGATCATCGCCGGCAACGGTCGGATCCTCACGGCGGGCGCGATCGACGCGCACGTCCACTTCATCTGCCCGCAGATCGCGGACGAGGCCCTGGCGTCCGGCGTCACGACCCTGGTGGGCGGCGGCACCGGCCCGGCCGAGGGCTCCAAGGCCACGACCGTGACGCCCGGCCCCTGGCACCTGGCGCGGATGCTGGAGGCCATGGAGGCGTATCCCCTCAACGTCGGCCTGCTGGGCAAGGGCAACACCGTCTCCCACGAGGCGATGCTGTCGCAGATCCGCGGCGGCGCGCTCGGCCTGAAGCTGCACGAGGACTGGGGCTCGACGCCCGCCGTCATCGACGCCGCGCTGACCGTCGCCGAGCGGACGGGCATCCAGGTCGCCATCCACACGGACACCCTCAACGAGGCCGGTTTCGTGGGCGACACGCTCGCCGCGATCGCCGGACGGGGCATCCACGCGTACCACACCGAGGGCGCGGGCGGCGGGCACGCGCCCGACATCATGACCGTGGTCTCCGAGTCCCACGTGCTGCCCAGCTCCACGAACCCGACCCGGCCGTTCACCGTCAACACCGCCGAGGAACACCTCGACATGCTGATGGTGTGCCACCACCTCAACCCGGCCGTGCCGGAGGACCTGGCCTTCGCCGAGTCCCGGATCCGGCCCTCCACCATCGGGGCGGAGGACGTGCTGCACGACCTGGGCGCGATCTCCATCATCTCCTCCGACTCCCAGGCCATGGGGCGCGTGGGCGAGGTCGTCCTGCGCACCTGGCAGACCGCGCACGTCATGAAGCGGCGCCGCGGGGCTCTGCCGGGGGACGGGCGCGCCGACAACCGCCGGGTGCGCCGCTATGTCGCCAAGTACACGATCAACCCGGCCCTCGCCCAGGGACTGGCCCGCGAGATCGGCTCGGTGGAGAGCGGCAAACTCGCCGACCTCGTGCTGTGGGAGCCCGCGTTCTTCGGCGTCAAGCCGCACCTCGTCGTCAAGGGCGGGCAGATCGCGTACGCGCAGATGGGCGACGCGAACGCCTCGATCCCGACCCCGCAGCCCATCCTGCCGCGGCCCATGTACGGGGCGATCGGGCGGGCGCCCGCCTCGAACTCCGTCAACTTCGTGGCGCCGCTCGCCGTCGAGGACGGGCTGCCGGAGAGGCTGGCCCTCGGCAAGCGGTTCATGGCCATCGAGTCGACCCGCGCGGTCACCAAGGCCGACATGCGGGAGAACGACGCGCGGCCCGAGGTGCGGGTGGATCCCGACAGCTTCGCCGTGGACATCGACGGGGAGCTCGTCGAGGCGGCACCGGCGGCCGAGCTGCCCATGGCGCAGCGCTACTTCCTCTTCTGAAGGCGGGGTGACGATGTCACGGGCGGCACTGCTCGTGCTGGCGGACGGCCGGTTCCCCGCCGGAGGGCACGCGCACTCCGGCGGGGCCGAGGAGGCCGTCAAGGCCGGGCGGATCAGCGGGGCGGCGAGCCTCGCGGAGTTCTGCCGGGGCCGGCTGCACACGGCCGGGCTGGTGTCGGCGTCCCTCGCGGCGGCGGCCGCGCTCGGCATCGACCCCGTCACGCTGGACGGCGCGGCGGACGCGCGGACGCCCTCGCCCGCGCTGCGGGCCGCCGCGCGCAAGCTGGGGCGGCAGTTGCTGCGCGCCGCGCGGGCGACCTGGCCGTCCGCCGAACTGGACGCCCTGGGACGGCAGTTCCCCAAGGGCGCGCACCAGCCGGTGGTGCTCGGGCTGGCGGCCCGGGCCGCGGGGCTGGGGCCGGTCGACGCCGCGTACTGCGCGGCGTACGAGAGCGTGAGCGGGCCGGCCACGGCGACGGTGCGGTTGCTGAGCCTGGACCCCTTCGACGCCACGGGGGTGCTGGCCCGGCTGGCGCCGGAGGTGGACCGGGTCGCGGACCGGGCGGTGGAGGCGGCGCGCCACGTCGTCGACGAAGGAGCCGACGCCCTGCCTGCGGGGTCGGCGCCGCTGCTGGAGATCGGCGCCCAGGCGCACGCCGGATGGCCCGTGCGGCTGTTCGCGTCCTAGCCGCCGTCACCTCACCCACCTCGTCACCTCAGTCGGACACGAACGCGGGAGCCGTACATGCACCTCGACCACAGCCACGACGGGCCGGCCGCCGTCGGTGCCGACGCGCACCGCCCGGACGGCAGGCGCCGCGCCCTGCGCATCGGGCTCGGCGGACCCGTCGGATCCGGGAAGACCGCCACCGTCGCCGCGCTCTGCCGTGCGCTGCGCGACGAACTGGCGCTCGCCGTCGTCACCAACGACATCTACACGCGGGAGGACGCGGAGTTCCTGCTGCGCCAGGCCGTGCTGCCGCCCGAGCGCATCACCGCCGTGGAGACGGGCGCCTGCCCGCACACCGCGATCCGGGACGACATCTCCGCGAACCTGGAGGCGGTGGAGGACCTGGAGGACGCGGCCGGGCCGCTGGACCTGGTGCTCGTGGAGTCCGGCGGGGACAACCTCACCGCCACCTTCTCCCGAGGGCTGGTGGACGCGCAGATCTTCGTGATCGACGTCGCCGGGGGCGACGACATCCCGCGCAAGGGCGGCCCGGGCGTGACCACCGCCGACCTGCTCGTCGTCAACAAGACCGATCTCGCCCCCCACGTCGGCTCCGACCTGGCCCGGATGGCCGCCGACGCCAAGGCCCAGCGGGGAGAACTGCCGGTCGTCTTCCAGTCGTTGCGCGGCGGGACCGGGGTCGCGGAGGTCGCCGCGTGGGTGCGGGCGCGGCTCGGCGCGTGGACGGCGGGCGGGTGAAGGGCCCCGGGGTCCGGGCCGTCGCGAGGATCCGCGCCCGTGACGACGGGCGGGGCGGAACGTCCCTGCCGGTGCTGGAGAGCGACGGGCCCCTGGCGGTGCGGCGCACCCGGGCCGCCGGCCGCGAGGCCAGGGTCATGCTGGTCGGCGCCATGAGCGGACCGCTGGGCGGCGACCACTTCACCGTGGAGGCCCGGGCGGAGGAAGGGGCGCGGCTGACCGTCGGATCGGCCGCCGCGACCCTCGCGCTGCCGGGCCAGGCCAAGGGCGGGGCCCGGTACGACGTCCGGCTCGGCGCCGCCGATCACGCCGAACTGCACTGGCTGCCGGAGCAGTTGATCTCCGCCCGGGGCAGCGACCTGCACGTCACCACCCGCGTCGACCTCGCCCCCACGGCCCGGCTCGTCCTGCGCGAGGAGCAGGTGCTCGGGAGGGCGGGCGAGGAACCCGGGCGGCTGACGAGCCGTCTGACCGTACGCGTCGCCGGCCGGACCGTGCTGGACCAGGAACTGGCCTGCGGGCCCGGCGCCCCGGGCGGCTGGGACGGTCCCGCCGTGCTCGGAGGACACCGGGCGGTCGGCCAACTGGTCGTGGTGAGACCCGAGTTCCGGACCGAACCGGTGACGGCCCGGGTGCTGGGGGAGGGCGCCTCGGTGGTGCCGCTCGCCGGGCCCGCAGCGCTCGTCACCGCGGTCGCGCCGGACGCCCTGCGGCTGCGGCGGTTGCTGGACGACGGGCTGAGGTCCCTGGCCTAGGCGTCCGTAGAGCAACACCCCTTCTCCGTTTATCGGATTGGCAAAGAAGGGCGACCACCCCTGTCCCCGGGGACCGCCCAGCCGCGAGGATCCTCCGTACTGATCGCAACGATGTACGGGGAGGTCCCCCTTGAGGGGTACGAGACCGAAGAGGCGGGTGGCGGCGCTCGGTTCGGCCGGCGCGCTCGTCGCGGCCACACTGATAGCGGGGGCCGTCGCGGCGCCCACGGCGAACGCGAACGCGAGCAGCGGCTACGGGCACAGCCAGGACCGCGAGGCCCGGGGCACCGCCCTCGCCGCCGCCCGGGCCGCCGAGGCGGGCGTCGACTGGCAGGACTGCCCCGCCGACTGGAACCTGGCCAAGCCGATCCAGTGCGGGTACCTCACCGTGCCGCTCGACTACGCCAAGCCGTACGGCAAGCAGATCAAGCTCGCCGTCGACCGCATCGGCAACACCGGCACCAAGGCCGAGCGCCAGGGCGCGCTCCTGTACAACCCGGGCGGCCCCGGCGGCTCCGGACTGCGCTTCCCGACCCGGGTCACCGGCAAGAACCCCATCTGGGCCGACACGGCCAAGGCCTACGACTTCGTGGGCTTCGACCCGCGCGGCGTCGGCAGGTCCACGCCCATCTCCTGCGTCGACCCGCAGGAGTTCGTCAAGGCACCCAAGATGGACCCGGTGCCCGACTCCGAGGCCGACAAGCGCGCCCAGCGCAAGCTGGCCCGCGAGTATGCCGAGGGCTGCAACGAGCGCAGCGGCTGGATGCTGCCGCACATGACCACCCCGAACACCGCGCGCGACCTCGACGTCATCCGCGCCGCCCTCGGCGAGAAGAAGCTCAACTTCCTCGGTGTCTCCTACGGCACCTACCTCGGCGCCGTCTACGCCACCCTCTTCCCGGGCCATGTGCGCCGCATGGTCGTCGACAGCGTCGTCAACCCCTCCCGGGAGAAGATCTGGTACCAGGCCAATCTGGACCAGGACGTCGCCTTCGAGGTCCGCTGGAAGGACTGGCAGGACTGGGTCGCCGCGAACGACGCGACCTACCACCTCGGCACCACCCGCGCCGCCGTCCAGGACAAGTGGCTCCGGCTGCGCGCCACCGCGAAGAAGGACCCGATCGGCGGGGTCGTCGGCCCGGCCGAGCTGACCGGCTTCTTCCAGCGCGCCCCGTACTACGACTCCGCGTGGGCGCCGGTCGCCGCGGTGATGAGCAAGTACTTCGCCGGTGACACCCAGGCGCTCGTCGACGCCGCCGCCCCCGACCTGTCGGACACGGTGGGCAACGCCGCCTCGGAGAACGGCAACGCCGTCTACACCGCCGTCGAGTGCGCCGACGCCAAGTGGCCCACGAACTGGCGGACCTGGGACCGCGACAACACCCGGCTCCACCGGGACAACCCGTTCCTCACCTGGTCCAACGCGTGGATGAACCTGCCGTGCGCCACCTGGCCGGTCAAGCAGCGGACGCCGCTGGAGGTCAGGACCGGCAAGGGCCTGCCCGGGGTGCTGATCGTCCAGTCCGAGCGGGACGCGGCCACCCCGTACGGGGGCGCCGTCGAACTGCACAAGCGGTTCAAGGGCTCCCGCCTGATCACCGAGAAGGACGCGGGCTCCCACGGCGTCACCGGCCTGGCCAACCCGTGCGTCAACGACCGGGTGGACAACTACCTGCTGACGGGCCGGCTGGACTCCGCGGACGTGACCTGCGCGCCGCACGCCACGCCGAAGCCGTAGCGGCAACGATCCCGACCGAACGGGGCGAGGGGCGGCCGGAGTCCTCCGGCCGCCCCTCCCTCGTACTCCCCGGGCCGTGCAGCGGGCCTCCCCGGCCGGCACGGCGGCGTACCGGGGGATGCCCCTCCGGCTCGCCCCGCCGCGTCCGCACCTCGGCGGGCCGCCTCCGGTTCCTGCCGCTGCCGCGCGTCACCCCACCGCGTCCCAGGAGGACGTCAACGGCGCGGCACCCGCGGGAACTTCCGCTCCTTCGCGGCGGCCGCCCGCTCCGCCTCCTCGGCCTTCACGTCGGCCGCGTACCGGTCGACGTACTCCTGCCCGGACAGGGACAGGATCGCGTACATGATCTCGTCGGTGACCGCCCGCAGGATGGTCTTCTCGTTCTCCATGCCGGCGTAACGGGAGAAGTCCAGGGGCTCGCCGAAGCGGATCGCCACCGGGCGGATGTGCGGGATGACCTTGCCGGGCGGCTGCGCCTCGAAGGTGCCGATCATCGCGCAGGGGACGACCGGGACCCCGGCCTTGAGGGCCATCACCGCGACACCGACCTTGCCCCTGTAGAGCCGCCCGTCGTGCGAGCGGGTGCCCTCGGGGTAGATGCCGAGCAACTCGCCCTTGCCCAGCACGCCGAGGCCCTCGCGGATCGCGGCCTGGCCGGCGTCCTTGCCGGAGCGGTCGACCGGGATCTGTCCCGCGCTGCGGAAGAAGAAGGCCGTCAGCCGCCCCTTGACGCCCGGTCCCGTGAAGTACTCGGCCTTCGCGAGGAAGGTGATGCGCCGCTTGAGGATCGCGGGCATCAGAAAGTGGTCCGAGAAGGACAGGTGGTTGCCGGCGACGATGGCCGCGCCCTCCTGCGGAACGTGCTCCAGGCCTTCGATCCGGGGCCGGAAGACCAGTCTCAGCAGCGGGCCCAGCAGCACGTATTTCAACAGGTAGTAGAACAAAGCGGGCGCTCCTCGACTCTCGCGACGGCCTCAGCCGTCGCGTTCCAGCAGGTCAACCGGCATGTCGTGGGGTGCCAGTGTAGGTGCAGGCGCAGCCGCCGGGCACCTCGTCGGACAGGCCGTGTGGATCCTTCGCCGATTGACTGACGGTCAGTCAGGCGCGAGTGTCCCGGGGTGCTCGAGCGGCGGGGGAGGACCGCGCGACCAGCGTGCTGCGCCACTCGGGTGACCGGCAAGCCGAACGGGGGTCCTGGCGTGATCGCGGCGGGTGGTCGGCGCGCCGCCGGCTCTTGCCGGCGCGGGGCCGTTGTGGGCCGGTGGCTTCCACCGCCCGGCCGAGTAACCTGCGAGGCATGCGCATCTCTGTTTCCTCGGACATGGACGAGCCCGTCGCCCGCGCCCTCGTCGCCGCGCTGCGCGACCGGGGCCACGAGGTGCACCCGCACGGCGCGCTGCGCCCCGGCGGCGACGCGCAGTGGGCGGTGTGCTCCGAGGCCGCGGCCCGCGAGGTCGCCGACGGCGCGGCCGACCAGGCGGTGGTGTGCTGCTGGACCGGCACGGGAGCCTCGATCGCCGCGAACAAGGTGCCCGGCGTGCGGGCCGCCCTGTGCACGGACGCCTACTCGGCCGACGGGGCGCGCCGCTGGAACGACGCCAACGTGCTCGCGCTCAGTCTGCGGCTCACCTCGGAGCCGCTGCTGCGGGAGATCCTCGACGCCTGGTTCGCGGGCGAGCCCAGCACGGACGCCGAGGACCGGCAGAACGTGGACCGCCTCCGGCTGCTCGATCACGGCAAGTCCCGCCTGTAGGTCACAGCCGCACGATGACCAGTGCGGTGTCGTCGGTGGCGCCCCCGGACGGCAGCAGTTCCAGCAGGACGGTGTCGGCGAGGGCCTCGGGATCCTGGTCGCGGTGCCGGCGCAGTGCCTCGGCCAGCCGGTCCAGGCCCACGTCGATGTCCTCGCGGCGCCGTTCGACCAGGCCGTCGGTGTACAGCACGAGCGTGGCGCCCGGCGTGTACGAGGTCTCGGCCTGCGGCCGGGGGATGGGGTCGGGCCGGGCGTCGAGCGGGGTGTCGGTGGCCCGGTCGAGGAACTCCGTACGGCCGTCGGCGTGGACCAGCACCGGCGGGGGGTGCCCGGCGCTGCTGTAGGTGATGGCGTGCCGGTCGAAGTCGATGAACGTCGTCACCGCGGTCGCCGACTCGGCACCGTCGACCACGTGGGCGTACCGCCCCACCACGTCCAGGGCCTGTCCCGGCCCCGCGGCGACCCGGGAGGCCGCGCTGAGCGCGCTGCGCAGCTGGCCCATCACCCCGGCCGCCTCCAGCCCGTGCCCGACCACGTCGCCCACGGACACGCCGATCCGGTGGCCGCCGACCAGGTCGACCAGGTCGTACCAGTCCCCGCAGACGTTGAGCGCTCCCACGGCCGGCCGGTAGCGGACGGCGGCCCGGTGGTGGTGGCGGACCTGGCGGCGGGCCGGCAGCATCGCCTCCTGCAGGGCCAGCGCCACCTCCCGTTCCCGCGAGTGCGCGCGCCGCAGCCGCTCGTTCAGCTCCTGCAGTTCCCGGGCGCGGGTGTACAGCTCGGCCTCCAGCACCCGGGCGCGGCCGTTCCGGTTGCCTCCGGAGCGGCCCCGGGCCCGGATGAGCTCGGTGACCTCCTCCACGCGGTGCAGGATCAGCGCGACCTTCCCGTCGGGGCCGAGCAGCGGCGCGTTCACCGGACTCCAGTAGCGCTCCTCCCAGGTCCCGGGCCGCTCGGGATCCTCCAGGTCGTAACGCTGCAGCGCCATGGCGTCACGCTCCCTGGTGGCCAGGACGCGGTACAGCGAGGCCGACAGATTGCGCACGCCCGTGGCGGCCGGGTCGTGGGGGTTGTCCGGGAAGGCGTCGAACAGGTACCGGCCGACCAGCTCCTCGCGTGAGCGGCCGGAGACGCGCGCGTACTCCTCGTTGACGTCCGCGAACACGAGCTCGGGGGTCAGGAGCGCCACCATGCCGGGCAGCGCGTGGAACACCGCCGCGTAGTCGATCGCCGTATCCGCCATGGCTGCCGCCTCACCCTGCCGGGATCACACCAGTTTCCCACGGTATGAGCGAATTCTGCCCCGCTTCATTCGGGAAGGTCCGTCAGGGACTGCTCGGCCCAGATGATCTTTCCCTGCGGGACGAACCGCGTGCCCCAGCGCTGGGTGAGCTGGGAGACCAGCAGCAGCCCGCGCCCGCCCTCGTCGGTCGTCCGGGGATGGCGCAGATGGGGTGCGGTGGCGCCGCCGTCGAACACCTCGCACACCAGCGCGCGGTCGCGGATCAGCCGGAGCCGGATCGACCCGGTGGCGTACCGGATGGCGTTGGTGACCAGCTCGCTCACCACCAGCTCCGTGGTGAAGACCAGTTCGTCCAGCCCCCAGCGCGCCAGCTGCCCGGTCGCGGTGCGGCGGGCGTCGGCGACCACGGCCGGGTCGGAGGGCAGCTCCCAGGCCGCGACCTGCCCGGTGCCGAGACGTTTCGTCCGGGCCATCAGCAGGGCCACGTCGTCGTGCGGGCGCGCCGGCACCAGCGCGTCGACCACCGTCCGGCAGTACGACTCCAGCGGTCCCCCCTGCTCCAGCACCCGGCGCAGCCGTTCGCGCCCGGCGTCGACGGCCCAGGTCTCACCGCGGGCCAGCAGCCCGTCGGTGTGCAGGGCGAGGACGGTGCCCTCGGCCAGGGACAGCTCCACCGCCTCGAAGGGCGGGCCGCCCACGCCGAGCGGCGGCCCCTGCGGCAGGTCGGCGAAGGTGACCGAGCCGTCGGGCAGCACCACGGCCGGCGCGGGCTGCCCCGCCGCGGCCATGGCGCACGTGCCGTCGACCGGGTCGTAGACGGCGTACAGGCACGCGGCGCCCACCGACCGCCCGCTGTCGGCGTCCACCGCGTCCGGCTCGGCGTCCTCCTCGCCGTTGTCCCGCGCCGAGCGCGCCACCAGGTCGTCGAGGTGCGCCAGCACCTCCTCCGGCGGCAGGTCCAGAGCCGCCAGGGTGCGGACCGCGGTCCGCAGCTGGCCCATCGCCGCGGCGGCGTCGATCCCGTGCCCCGGCACCTCGCCGACGACCAGCGCGACCCGCGCCCCGGACAGCGGGATGAGGTCGTACCAGTCGCCGCCGAGCCCGGTGAGCTCGTCGGCCGGCCGGTAGCAGGCGGCCACCTCGACGGCCTCCTGCTCGGGCAGCCGGCGCGGGAGCAGACTGCGCTGCAGCACCAGGGCGGCGTCCCGCTCACGGGTGTAGCGGCGGGCGTTGTCGAGGTAGACCGCGGCGCGCGCGACGAGGTCCTCGGCCAGGCGCTGGTCCTGCTCGTCGAAGGGCTCCTGGCGGTGGCGCCGGTAGAAGGTGGTGACGCCGAGGGTGGTGCCGCGCGAGCGGATCGGCACGGTCAGCACGCTGTGCAGGCCCAGTTCCCGGAACGTGGCCCGCCGGCCGTTCGGCACGTCCGTGGTCCAGTCCCGGTCCAGCGGGTCGAGCCGGTCCGAGCGCCAGGAGCGCCCGGTGGCCAGGCACCGCACCGGGGGCGACCCCGCCCGGTAGGTCGCGACCTCGCCGACCGGGACGGCGACCTTCAGCAGCTCCTCGTAGGCGGACCGGTGACCGGCGCGGCGCAGCGCCACCGCACTGTCGGTGTCCAGCGGCCCGGGCGGCAGCTCGCCGCCGCCCAGCACCGTCTCCAGCAGGTCCACGCTGACGAAGTCGGCCAGTCCCGGCGCGGCCACGTCGGCCAGTTCCTGCGCGGTGTGCATCAGGTCCAGGCTGCGGCCGATGCATTCGCCGGCCCGGTCGAGCAGCGCCAGCCGCTGCCGGGCACGGTGCCGCTCGGTCATGTCCACGACGGTGTAGTAGACGCCGGCCGGGTTGCCCTGCTCGTCCTCCAGCCGGGTGAAGGACAGCATGTGCGCCGTCTCCCGCAGCGGCGCCGACCGGACGTGGCCGACGTGCTCGTACCCGAGGACGGCCTCGCCGGTCTCCAGTACGTGCCGCATCTGCGCCTCGACCGCCTCGGCGTCCAGGCCCGGCTGCACGTCCGCGAACCGCAGCCCGAGCCGGCGCCTCGCCGGCCCGCCGCCGAACTGCTCCAGGGCGGCGTTCGACCACACGAACCGCAGGTCCGTGTCCACGATCGCGATGCCGACCGGGGCGTCGGACACCATCTGCTCCAGCACGGCGCGGCTCATGTTCCAGCCGCGAGCGCCGGTCAGCTCCGACAGCAGCACCAGCCAGCGCGAGCCGCCCCGCACCTCCTCGGCCGTGACGATCCGGGCCATCACCCGCACCGGCCGCCCGTCCCCGCGGAGCACCGCCAGCAGCCCCGTCCAGCCGCCGTCCCTGCGGCACCGCTCGACCAGGTCGGGAACCCGCTCCGCGTCCTCGGCGGCCAGCAGGTCGGCGAACTTCCTGCCCACCGTCTCGGAGGCCGCGTGGCCCAGCAGCCGCCGGGCAGCGCCGGTCCAGCCCGTCACCACGCCCTGCGGATCGAGCAACAGGGGCGCCGCGTCGGCCACGTCGAACCGCTGCCGGGCAACGCCGTCTTCCTCGTCTGCGCCCACGGCCGACCTCTCTGTCGCTGAGAGTGGTCTACCACCTCTTGCCCCAATCTTCACCCTTACGGCGAGAGTGGGCGGCTTGGGCGGGGCCGGTCGAGCGGCACGCCGGGCCCGGCGCAGGCCCGCCCGGGGACGGGAGACCTCCGCCGGCCCGCCTCCTGGACCAGGGCCTTCTCCTAGACCAGGACCTTCTCCAGCGTCCTGAGCGCCCCTTCCAGCTCCTCGGCCGTGATGGTGAGCGGCGGAGCCAGCCGGATCGTCGAGCCGTGGGTGTCCTTCACCAGGACCCCCTCGCGCATCAGCCGCTCGCTGATCTCGCGGCCGGTGCCGAGCGCGGGGTCGATGTCGACGCCCGCCCACAGACCCCGCGAGCGGAACCCGACGACGCCCTTGCCGACCAGCCCCGTCAGACCGTCGCGCAGGATCACGCCCAGCTCGGCCGCCCGGCGCTGGAACTCACCCGTCTCCAGCAGCTCCACCACGGCCGTGCCGACCGCCGCCGCCAGCGGGTTGCCGCCGAACGTCGAACCGTGCTCGCCCGGATGCAGCACCCCGAGCACGTCCCGGCGCCCGACCACCGCCGACACCGGCACGATGCCGCCGCCCAGCGCCTTGCCCAGCAGCACCACGTCCGGCACCACCGACTCGTGCTCCACCGCCAGGGTGCTGCCCGTGCGGCCGAGCCCGGACTGGATCTCGTCCGCGATGAACAGGCAGCCCGCGCGCCGGGTCAGCTCGCGCACGCCGGCCAGATAGCCCTCGTCCGGGATGATCACACCCGCCTCGCCCTGGATCGGCTCGATCAGCACCGCCGCCGTCGTCTCGTCGACCGCCGCCTCCAGCGCCGCCAGGTCGTTGTACGGCACGATCCGGAAGCCCGGGGTGAAGGGCCCGAAGCCCGCCCGGGCCGTCTCGTCGGTGGAGAAGCTGACGATCGTCGTCGTACGGCCGTGGAAGTTGTCCGCCGCCACCACGATGGTCGCCCGGTCCGCCGGGACGCCCTTGACGTCGTAGGCCCACTTGCGGGCCACCTTCACGCCGCTCTCCACCGCCTCCGCGCCGGTGTTCATGGGCAGCACCATCTCCTGCCCGGTCAGCGCCGCCAGCCGCTCGGCGAACCCGGCGAGCCGGTCGTTGTGGAACGCCCGCGAGGTGAGGGTCAGACGGTCCAGCTGACGGTGCGCGGCCTCGATCAGCGCCGGGTGGCGGTGGCCGAAGTTCAGGGCCGAGTAGCCGGCCAGCATGTCGAGGTAGCGCCGGCCCTCCACGTCCTCCACCCAGGTGCCCTCGGCCCGGGAGACGACCACGGGCAGCGGGTGGTAGTTGTGCGCGAGGACCGGCTCCTCCGCGCGGATGAGCTCCTCGGAGCCGCGGGTCTCCGGCGAACCGGACGCCTCCGGCGAGCCCTGGGTGCGGACAGGTGCGGTCATGAGCGGATCTCCCGGATCTCCTGGGTGCAGCACTTGATGCCGCCACCGGCCTTCTGGAACTCGGACAGGTCGACGGGGACGGGCACGTAACCCCGGTCGGCCAGCTGCCCGGCCAGACCCGTCGCCCCCGGCGAGATGAACACATGGCGTCCGTCGGAGACGGAGTTGAGCCCGAACGCCATCGCGTCCTCACGGGTGGCGAGCACCGCGTCCGGGTACATCCGGGCCAGCACCTCGCGGCTGCCCGGCGAGAACGCCTCGGGGTAGTAGGCGATGTTCTCCTCGTCGAGGACGAACAGCGCCGTGTCGAGGTGGTAGAACCACGGGTCGACCAGCGTCAGGCCGATCACCGGTACGCCGAAGTACTCCTGCACCTCGCTGTGGGCCTCCCGCGTGGTGCGAAAGCCCGTCCCCGCCAGGATCCAGCGGCCGGCCGGCACCAGGTCGCCCTCGCCCTCGCACACCGACTCGGGGTGGTACACCTCGTAGCCCTCCGTCTTGAACCACGCCTCGTAGGGCACGGACTCCGGACGGCGTTCGGGCGCGCGGAAGAGGGAGCCGAAGACGCGGCCGTCGACGACGACCGCCGCGTTCGCGGCGAAGACCATGTCGGGCAGACCGGGCACGGGTTTCACACTGTCCACGGTATGGCCGTGGGCGCGGTAGGTGTCGACCAGCGCCTGCCACTGGTCCAGCGCGCGGAGTACGTCGACGGGCTCGTCGGGATGCATCCACGGGTTGATCGCGTACTGCACGGCGAAGTGCCGGGGCTCGCAGACGAGGTAGCGCCGCCGGCGCGGCACACGGGAGTCGGGCACGAAGGGGTCCCTCCGCTTCCTCACGGTGTGTGACTGGGGGTTGACCCAACGGTAGGAAGTGACGGGGCCGGCCGACAAGAAACAAAGCTTGCGCGTTCACGCAGGAACGCTGCGTCCTCAGCGCGGTCCGCGCACGTCTGCTGCGCCGGTCGCGCCCTCCTCGGGCGCCGGATGGCTGGCCCCGGCCTCCGGGCTCTCCGGCAGCAGGTGCGACAGCACCATCACGCTGATGGTCTTCCGGATGAACGGCTCCTGGCGGATCCGCTCCAGCACCTCCTCGAAGTGCTCCACGTCCCGCGCCCGCACGTGCAGCAGCGCGTCCGCGCCGCCGGTCACGGTCATCGCCGCGGCGATCTCCGGATAGTCGCGCACCACCTCCGCCAGCCGCCGCGGCGGGGCGGCGCCCTCGCAGTACACCTCGACGTAGGCCTCCGTGCGCCAGCCCAGCGCCGACGGCTTCACGGTCGCCGTGAACCCGGTGATCACACCGGTCTCCCGCAGCCGGTCGACCCGGCGCTTGACCGCGGTCGACGACAGCCCGATCGCCGTGCCGATCTCCGCGAACGACGACCTGGCGTTCGCCATCAACGCGGCGATGATCTTCTGGTCGAGCGCGTCGAACGCGGTGGACCTGCTGTTCATGCGGGCACTGTATCCACCGGCCCGCGGGCCCGCGCCCGCTGCGGGACGCGCACGGCATCCAGCGCGCACGTCCCCCCCGGCACGTGCCCGGACGCGGGGATCGCCCCTACACTCCGGGTTCATGCTGCGCGCCCTGGCTGTCGACGACGAACGCCCCTCGCTCGAGGAACTGCTCTACCTGCTGCGCGCCGACCCCCGCATCGGCAGCGCGGAGGGCGCCGGCGACGCGACCGAGGCGCTGCGCCGCATCAACCGCGCCCTGGAGTCCGGCCCGGGCGGCCCCGAGGCGATCGACGTCGTCTTCCTCGACATCCAGATGCCCGGCCTCGACGGCCTCGACCTCGCCCGGCTGCTCACCGGCTTCGCCCGGCCGCCGCTGATCGTGTTCGTCACCGCCCACGAGGACTTCGCCGTGCAGGCCTTCGACCTGAAGGCCGTCGACTACGTCCTCAAGCCCGTCCGCAAGGAGCGCCTCGCCGAAGCCGTGCGCCGGGCCGCGGAGCTGCGCGGCGCCGCCCCGCGCATCCCCGTGAGCGAACCCGACCCGGACCACATACCCGTCGAGCTGGGCGGCGTGACGCGCTTCGTCGCCGTCGACGACATCACGCACGTCGAGGCCCAGGGCGACTACGCCCGCCTGCACACCGAGCGGGGCAGCCACCTGGTCCGCATCCCCCTGTCGACCCTGGAGGAGCGCTGGCGCTCCCGGGGCTTCGTGCGCATCCACCGCCGCCACCTCGTCGCGCTGCGCCACATCGGCGAACTCCGCCTCGACGCCGGCACCGTCAGCGTCCTCGTCGGCTCCGAGGAGCTCCAGGTCAGCCGCCGCCACACGCGCGAACTGCGCGACCTGCTGATGAGGAGGCCGTGACCGTGCCCCAGGACCACACCGAGCGCCGCGTCGTCGTCACCGGCCCGCCCCGGCAGAGACGGGCCTCCGGCTACTACCGGCCGCGCACCGAGATCGACGAACAGACCACCCTCGGCCACACCTACGTCCGCTCCCTGATGCGCACCCAGCTGCGCGCCGCCCTCACCGTCTTCGCGGTCCTCGGCCTGCTCGTCGGCCCGCTCCCGCTGCTCTTCGCCGCGCTGCCGGACGCCCGCCGCCTCGAATGGGCCGTCCTGGGCTTCGGCCTGTACGTCCCCCTGGTCCTGCTCGCCCGCTGGTACGTCCGGCGCGCCGAGCGCAACGAGCGCGACTTCGTCCGCCTCGTCGAGGACCGATGACCCGCCACCGGCGCACCGCCCACCGATGAACTCCGCCTACGCCGTCCCCGCCGTCGCCCTGGTCGTCGTCGCGACCGTCCTGGTCGGCGCCTTCGGCCTGCGCATCTCCCGCACCACCTCCGACTTCTACGTCGCCTCGCGCACCGTCGGCCCCCGCCTCAACGCCGCCGCGATCAGCGGCGAGTACCTCTCCGCCGCCTCCTTCCTCGGCATAGCGGGCCTCGTCCTGGTGCACGGCCCCGACATGCTCTGGTACCCGGTCGGCTACACCGCCGGCTACCTCGTGCTGCTGCTGTTCGTCGCCGCCCCGCTGCGCCGCTCCGGCGCCTACACGCTGCCCGACTTCGCCGAGGCCCGCCTCGCCTCCCAGGCCGTACGGCGGCTCGCCGGCGCCTTCGTCGTCGGCGTCGGCTGGCTGTACCTGCTGCCCCAGCTCCAGGGCGCCGGACTGACCCTGACCGTGCTCACCGGGGCGCCGGACTGGCTGGGCGGCGTCATCGTGGCGATCGTCGTCACCGCCATCGTCGCCGCCGGCGGCATGCGCAGCATCACCTTCGTCCAGGCTTTCCAGTACTGGCTCAAGCTCACCGCCCTGCTCGTCCCCGCCCTGTTCCTGATCCTCACCTGGCAGGGCGACGGCGCGCCGCGCCACGCCTTCGACGAACCGGCCGCGTTCCGCGAGCAGCGCGAGGTACGCGTCGACGACGGCATCGACCTGAAGCTGGACCGCCCGCTGACCGTCACCGTCACCGGAACCGTCGACGGCCGCTCCCACACCGGCGCCCGCCTCGAGCTGCCCGCCGGCACCCACCGCATCGACAGCGGCACCCGGCTCACCTTCCCCGCGGGCGCCCCCGTCCCCGAAGCCGGACGCGGCGGCGCAGGAGACCTCACGCCGTCCCCGTCCGAACAGACCGGCAGCAGCGGGGAACGCCCCCTGTACGCCACCTACGGGCTGATCCTCGCCACGTTTCTCGGCACCATGGGCCTGCCGCACGTCGTGGTCCGCTTCTACACCAGCCCGCACGGCGTCGCCGCCCGCCGCACCACCGTCGCGGTCCTCGGCCTGATCGGCGCCTTCTACCTGCTGCCCCCGGTCTACGGCGCCCTCGGCCGCCTCTACGCCCCGGAGCTGACCCTCACCGGCGACCCGGACGCCGCCGTCCTGCTGCTGCCCGACCGCATGATCGGGGGAGTGGGCGGCGACCTGCTGGGCGCGCTGGTCGCGGGCGGCGCCTTCGCCGCGTTCCTGTCCACGGCCTCCGGGCTGACCATGGCCGTCGCGGGCGTCCTCACCCAGGACGTCCTGCCCTCGCGTGGCGTGCGGCACTTCCGGCTCGGCACGGTCCTCGCGATGGCCGTGCCCCTGGCGGCGAGCGTCCTGGTCGGCGGGCTCCCCGTCGCGGACGCGGTCGGGCTCGCCTTCGCGGTGTCGGCGTCCTCGTTCTGCCCGCTGCTCGTCCTCGGCATCTGGTGGCGCCGGCTGACCCCGCCCGGCGCCGCCGCAGGCATGCTGGTCGGCGGCGGCTCGGCCCTGCTCGCCGTCGCCGCCACCATGGCGGGCTACCCCGGCCAGGGCGCCCTGCACGCCCTGCTCGCCTGGCCCGCCCTGTGGTCCGTCCCGCTGGGCTTCCTCACCATGATCCTGGTCTCCCTGGCCACCCCCGGACGGGTCCCCCCGGGCACGGCGGCGGTGCTGGCCCGTTTCCACCTGCCCGAGGAACTGCGCACGGAGGTGCCGGCATGAGCGGCTTCCTGGCGGGCCTGTGCGTCGCCGTGCTCCCCGTCCTGGCCCTCGGGGTGTGGCTCGGGCGGCGCACCGCCCGGGCCAAGAGCCTCGCCGGCCTCGGCACCCCCGTCGAGCACGCCACCTTCGAGACCCTGCACACCGCGTCCCTCGCCGCGCCCCCGCTGCGGGCCGGCCTCACCGAGGAGACCGCCCGCAAGTCCGCGCGCAAACTGCGCTCCCTGCTCGGCACGGACGCCCTCTGCCTCACCGACCGCGCACAGGTCCTCGTCTGGGACGGCGACGGCGCCCACCACCGCACCGAGATCATGGAACGCCTCGCCGGACCCCTGGAGACCGGCCGCGGCGAGGCGTTCCACCTCACCTGCGACACCCTGGACTGCTCGGTGCGCTGGGCGGTCGTCGCCCCGCTCACGGTCGACGACCGGGTGCACGGCGCCCTGGTCGCCTGCGCGCCCCGCGAGTCGGCCGTGCTGGTCCGGGCCGCGGGGGAGGTGGCCCGCTGGGTGTCGGTGCAGCTGGAGCTGGCCGATCTCGACCGGTCCCGCACCCGCCTCATCGAGGCCGAGATCAAGGCGCTGCGGGCGCAGATCTCCCCGCACTTCATCTTCAACTCGCTCGCGGTGATCGCGAGCTTCGTGCGCACCGACCCCGAGCGCGCCCGCGAGCTGCTCCTGGAGTTCGCCGACTTCACCCGCTACTCGTTCCGCCGGCACGGCGACTTCACCACCCTCGCCGACGAGCTGCACGCCATCGACCACTACCTGGCCCTGGTCCGGGCACGCTTCGGCGACCGCCTGTCCGTCACCCTGCAGATAGCGCCGGAGGTGCTGCCCGTCGCCCTGCCCTTCCTGTGCCTGCAGCCGCTCGTCGAGAACGCCGTCAAGCACGGCCTGGAGGGCAAGGCCGTCCCGGCGGGCAAGTGCCACATCCAGATCACCGCCCAGGACGCGGGCGCCGAGGCGCTCGTGGTCATCGAGGACGACGGCGCCGGCATGGACCCCGGTCTGCTGCGCCGCATCCTCGCCCGCGAGGCCAGCCCGTCCGGCGGCATCGGCCTGTCCAACGTCGACGACCGGCTCCGCCAGGTCTACGGCGACGACCACGGCCTCGTCATCGAGACCGCCCCGGGCGCCGGCATGAAGATCACCGTCCGGCTGCCGAAGTACCAGCCGGGCGTGCACTCGGCGGGCCGGCTGACCCGGGAGTGAGCCGTCAGGTGCTGCGCGTGGTGACCACCAGCCCGAGCGTGATCAGCCCCAGGACCACCCAGCCGAACCACAGCCAGCCGTTGCTCCCCAGCGCCACCGTGTAGGCCGTCACCAGGACGAGCCCTCCGACGGTGAGCCCTCCCATGGTCTTCGTCGCATTGGAACCGTGCGTGGAACGGGGCATCGCGACACCCTCCTCGTGGTCCGGTCCCTCCATGGTGCCCGGCCGGCACCCGGCGCGCACCGTCCGTACCCGAGCCGGCTTCAGCGCCCCTGCGCGTTCAGTGAGGCCAGATAGGCGTTGTACGCCTCGAGTTCCTTGTCCCCGTCGCGCTCGGCGGCCCGGTCCGTGCGCCGCGCCTGGCGCTGCTCGGAGGCGTACCACTGGAACAGCAGCGCGATCAGGACCAGCACGGACGGGATCTCGCTGAACGCCCAGGCGATGCCGCCCGCCGCGTTCTGGTCCGACAGTGCCTCGATGCCCAGCGAGGCGGGCGGGTTCTTGAACGTCTCCACCATCGGCTCGCTCGCCATCATCAGCGCGATGCCGAAGAACGCGTGGAACGGCATGCCCGCGAACAGCTCCAGCATCCGCATCAGATAGCCCGGCCGGTGCGGCCCCGGGTCCACGCCCATGATCGGCCAGAAGAACACCAGCCCGACGGCGAGGAAGTGCACCATCATCGCGATGTGCCCGGCCTGGGAACCCATCAGCGTGTCGAACAGCGGCGTGAAGTACAGCGCGTACAGGCTCGCGATGAACAGCGGGATGGTGAACGCCGGGTGGGTGACGATCCGCATGTACCGGCTGTGCAGGAACATCAGCAGCAGCTCACGGGGGCCCTTGCGGCCCCGGCCCGCCGTCGGCAGCGCCCGCAGCGCCAGCGTGACCGGTGCCCCGAGCAGGATCAGGATGGGCGACACCATGCTGATCACCATGTGCTGCACCATGTGCACGCTGAACATGACCATGCCGTAGTCGTTCAGCCGCGTGCACATCATGAGCGCGATGCTCAGCACACCGAGGACGAAGGCGACGGTGCGTCCGACGGGCCACTTGTCCCCGCGCCGCACCAGCCGCGCGACACCCCACCCGTACAGGGCGAGCCCGGCCAGACAGGCGATCAGGAAGAAGGGGTTCGCCGACCACTCCAGCCCTCGCCCCAGCGTGAACGGCGGCAGATCCATGGTCGTGCCGTGCCCGCTGTGATCCATTCCGCCGGCTCCTGTTTCGTGGGGGTGTGCAGCAAGTTGTCCGCCCACAAGAGTAGAACCGCCCCCGGTGGCTGTTACGACCGGGGGCGGTACGACACCGCAGGGGCGCGGGGAACTGCGCGACCAGCCACACAGGACCCGCACCCATCGAACGAGCGCAACCTCAGAGGACGCACTCCGCTTCCTCGTACCGGTCCTCCGGCACCGTCTTCAGCGTCTCCACGGCCTCCGAGAGCGGCACCATCACGATGTCGGTGCCCCGCAGCGCGGTCATCTGCCCGAACCGGCCGCGGTGCACGGCCTCCACCGCGTGCCACCCGAACCGCGTGGCCAGCACCCGGTCGTAGGCGGTGGGCGTGCCGCCGCGCTGCACGTGCCCGAGGATGACCGGCCGCGCCTCCTTGCCCAGGCGCCGCTCCAGCTCCACGGACAGCTGGCGCGCGATGCCCGCGAACCGCTCGTGCCCGTAGATGTCCTTGCCGCCCTCGTCGAACTCCATGGAACCGGGCCGGGGCTTGGCGCCCTCGGCCGCGACGACGATCGCGAAGCGCTTGCCCGCCGCGAACCGCGCGCCGACCCGCTGGGCCAGCTCCTCTATGTCGAAGGGCCGCTCGGGCACCACGATGGCGTGCGCCCCGGCCGCCATGCCGGAGTGCAGCGCGATCCAGCCGGTGTGCCGGCCCATGACCTCGACGACCAGCACCCGCTGGTGGGACTCGGCGGTGGTCTTCAGCCGGTCGAGGGCCTCGGTCGCCACGCCCACCGCCGTGTCGAAGCCGAACGTGACGTCCGTGACGGCGATGTCGTTGTCGATGGTCTTCGGCACGCCCACCACGGGCAGCCCGCTGTCCGACATCAGCCGGGCGGCCTTGAGCGTGCCCTCGCCGCCGATCGGGATGATCGCGTCGAGGCCGAGCTCCTGCAGGTGGCCCTTGGCCCGCTCCACGCCGTCCCGCAGATGGGAGGGCTGGACCCGGGAGGAACCGAGGATCGTGCCGCCGCGGGCGAGGATGCCGCCCACCGCGTCGAGGTCGAGCTTGAGGTAGTCGCACTCCAGGAGGCCCTTCCAGCCGTCCCGGAAGCCGATGACCTCGTCGCCGTGGTCGACGACGGCACGGTGCACGACGGACCGGATGACGGCGTTCAGGCCGGGGCAGTCGCCGCCGGACGTGAGGACACCAATGCGCATAGCCCGAAAAACCTTCTCGATGTGGGCCGGGACCGGACCGCGTTGTCCGGCTGGAATCCCCGCCACCCTAGCGGCATCGAGGGCCCTGGCCGAAGCACGCGTCCGCCTGCTGGACGACCCCGCTCACCTGTGCGGATGGGTCGACAGACGGGCTGTTGACCAGCGGGTTGACGCGTGCCCTGGGGCGGGCTGCGGCGCGTGCCTCAGGCAGGCTGCTGAGCAGCGGAGATGCGCTCGTTGCGCAGCGCCTCGTACCAGCGGTCGTCGGTCGGCGGCAGCGCGTTGACGTCGAGGGCCAGCTTCAGCAGCAGGTCCGCGATCAGCGGGTTGCGGGCGAGCACGGGGCCGTGCATGTAGGTGCCGAAGACGGTGTCGTTGTACGCGCCCTCGGTGCCGTCGCCCGTGCCGTTGCCGTTGCCGAAGCGCACCCGGGCGAGCGGGCGGGCGGTGGGCCCGAGGTGGGTGACGCCCTGGTGGTTCTCGAAGCCGGTCAGCGGGGGCAGGCCGAGCCGCTGGTCGACGTCGCCCAGCACGTCGCCCACGCACCGCGCGCCCTCGCCGCGCACCGACACCACGTCCAGCAGCCCGAGGCCGGGCTCGCGCTGGCCGAGGTCGTTGATGAACTCGTGGCCGAGGATCTGGTAGCCGGCGCACACCGAGAACACGATGGCGCCGTTCTCCACGGCCCGGGTCAGTCCGCCGTCCCGGCGCAGCCGCTCGGCGGCGAGCCGCTGCGGACGGTCCTCGCCGCCGCCGATCAGGTAGATGTCGCCGGAGGTCGGGATCGGCTGGTCGCTGCGCACGTCCAGCCGGGCCACGTCCAGGCCGCGCTGCCGGGCGCGGCGCTCCACGACGAGGACGTTGCCCTGGTCGCCGTAGGTGCTGAGCAGGTCGGGATAGATCCAGACGATGCGCAGTTGGTTGTCGCTCACAAAAGTCCCCTGACGTCTCGTGCTCAGTTGCCGACGCGGCGGCGGAGGTCCTGGAACGCCGTGTAGTTGGCGATGACCTCGATACGGCCCGGCGGGCACGCCGCCACGGCCTGGTCGAGGGTGTCGTAGACCTGGAAGTGCTGGTCCGCGACCTCCAGGCGTACCGCGAGGTCCAGCCGCCGGTCGCCGACGACGCAGATCGGGTGGCCGGTCAGGCGGGTGTAGTCGACGTCCCACAGCCAGGAGGTGTCGGTGCCGTCGGCGGAGCGGGCGTTCACGGACAGGATGACCGGGGCGGGCGGCGGGTCGATCAGCGAGAACGTCTCCAGCCAGCCGGCCGGGTTCTTCGCGAGCAGCAGCCTGAGGTCGCGGCCCTGGAACTGGACGACGTCGTACCGTCCGGCCACGGCCTGCACCTGGTACATGCGCTCCAGCGCGACCTGCGGGGGCACCCCGAACACGGCGGCGACGGCGGCCGAGGAGGCGGCGTTGGCCTTGTTGGCGCGGCCGGGCAGCTGGAGGTGGATCGGCCAGGCCGAGCCGTGTGGGTCGAGGACGTGGTCGCCGGAGAGCGCCCAGCTCGGCGTCGGCCGGCGGAAGCCGCACTCGCCGCAGAACCAGTCGTCGCCGGGGCGCTGCATCACACCGCCGCAGGAGGGGCAGGACCAGGCGTCGTCCTTCCACATCTGCCCGGCGGCGACCCAGATCACATTGGGGGAGGAGGACGCGGCCCACACCACCAGCGGGTCGTCGCAGTTGGCGACGACCACGGCCTTGGAACCCGCGAGTCCCTCCCGCCAGTTCTCGGCGAGCATCCGCGTCTCGGCGGCCCGGTCGAGCTGGTCGCGGGAGAGGTTGAGCAGCGCGATGCACTTCGGGGCGGTGTCCCGGGCGACGCCGGCGAGGTACTTCTCGTCGACCTCGATGACGCCGTACCGGGCGTCCGAGCCGCCCGCCAGGGCCGAGGTGATGCCGGCCGGCATGTTGGCGCCGAGCGCGTTGGAGACGACCGGTCCCGCCGCGCGCAGGGCCTCGGCGATGAGCCGGGTGGTGGTGGTCTTGCCGTTCGTCGCCGAGACCAGGACCACGTCCAGGTTCTGCGCGAGCCGGGCCAGGAGCTCGGGGTCGAGCTTGAGCGCCACCCGGCCGCCGATCACCGAACCGCTGCCGCGCCCTGCGGCGCGGGATGCCGCTGCGACCGCCTTGCCCGCGGTCACGGCGAGCTTGGCCCGCGGCGAGAGCGGGTCCGAGTTGCCTGCCATCAGTTCTCGATCCTCCTTGCGTACGCGCCGCGCCTGAAGCCTGACGGCCACGTGGGGTGTGGGCCTCAGCCTATCGAGATCCATTGGCGGTCCCGAACCGCGGCACTGTGGTGAACTCGTGCGGAAGGCGCGGATCGACAGGGACCTTACTCTTGCCGCCATGCGACACAGCCCCATCCCCGGCGCCCGCGGCCGCGTGAGACCCCTCACGCTGCACGGCGACCCGCTCCTGCACACGCCCTGCGCGGAGGTCACCGACTTCGGCCCCGGACTGGCCCGTCTCGTCGAGGACTTGTTCGCGACGATGTACGCCGCCCGGGGCGTCGGGCTGGCCGCCAACCAGATCGGCGAGCCGCTGCGGGTCTTCGTCTACGACTGCCCCGACGACGAGGACGTCCGCCATGTCGGCCATGTGGTCAATCCCCGTCTCGTCGAGAAGGACGGGGTGGTGATCCGCGGCCCGGAGGGCTGCCTGTCCCTCCCGGGCCTGGAAGCGGGCACGGAGCGCCACGACCACGCGGTGGTCGAGGGGTTCACCGTGACCGGCGAGCCGGTCACGGTCCACGGCACGGGCTTCTTCGCCCGCTGCCTCCAGCACGAGTGCGACCACCTGGAGGGCCGTGTCTACGCGGACCACCTCAGGGGATGGCGCCAGCGCAGGCTGATGCGCCAGGTGGCCAAGGCCTCATGGCGCCGGGCGGGGTGACTCCTCGGGGGCGCGGGGCTGTGCCGGGGTGCGGCTCCGCCGCGTGGGCGCGCGCAGCCCGCACCGTCCGTCAGCCGATGCGCGGCGGTCAGAACCCGGGACCGCCGACCCGATCCCCCGCGGCCGCGAGGCGCCCCCACAGCAGATCTGCCAGACTCCGCACCAACTCCGAACGGGAGCAGGGTCGTTCCCCCAGCCACCAGTCCCCGGCGGCATGCATCATGCCGACGATCCCGTGTCCCCACACCCGCGCCAGCTGCTGCCCGCCCGGTCCGAGGTCGACCCGCTCCTCGATGACCTTGCCCAGCTCCTCGCCCATCCGCCGCAGCAGCGGGGCGCTGTGCTTGCCGACGTCGAAGCCCGGGTCGCCGGGCTGGCCGCCCTCCGCCGGATGCATCAGGAACCGGTACACCTGGGGCCGTGCCTCGATCGCCGCGAGGTAGGTGTCCAGCGTGGCCTCGACGCGCTCCCGGCGCTCCGCCGGGGCGTCCAGCGCCGCCCGCAGGGAGTCCAGCAGTGCGTCGGTGTGCCGCTTGGCGAGGGCCGCGTAGAGTCCGCCCTTGTCGCCGAAGTGCCGGTAGAGGATCGGCTTGGTGATCCCGGCCTCCGCCGCGATGGCGTTCATCGAGGCCTGCGGGCCCTCGCGCAGCACCACCCGGTCGGCGGCCTCCAGCAGCTCGCGCCGGCGGCGGTCGGCGGACCGTTGCTGATCGGTCCGCTGCGTGGTGTCCATGTGCTCTCCCCACCCGTGCTGTTTCGGTGACGCCTGCGCAAACTAGCACTGAAGCGTGGCCCCCACATGGAACGGGTGCCGGCCGGCCGATGGGAGTTGACGTGGACTACCCACCGGTAACAGACTGGTGTTACCGCAAGTAACATGCACGTGCGCCACTGGAGGGGACGACATGGCCGAGTTCACCATGGAGCTCAACGACGAACAGAAGGAGGTCCGCGACTGGCTCCACGGCTTCGCCGCCGACGTGATCCGGCCCGCCGCCGCCGAATGGGACGAGCGCGAGGAGACTCCCTGGCCGGTCATCCAGGAGGCCGCCAAGGTCGGCATCTACTCCCTGGACTTCTACGCCCAGCAGTACTTCGACCCCACCGGCCTCGGCATCCCCATGGCGATGGAGGAGCTGTTCTGGGGCGACGCGGGCATCGCCCTGTCCATCGTCGGCACCGGCCTCGCCGCCGTGGGCGTCCTCGCCAACGGCACCGAGGAGCAGATCGGCACCTGGATCCCGCAGATGTACGGCGACGCCAACGATGTCAAGGTCGCCGCCTTCTGCTCCTCCGAGCCCGACGCCGGCTCCGACGTCGCCTCCATGCGCACCCGGGCCGTCTACGACGAGGCCAAGGACGAGTGGGTCCTCAACGGCACCAAGACCTGGGCGACCAACGGCGGTATCGCCAACGTCCACGTCGTCGTCGCGGTCGTCGACCCCGAGCTCGGCTCCAAGGGGCACGCCTCCTTCATCGTCCCGCCCGGCACCGAGGGCCTGTCCCAGGGGCAGAAGTTCAAGAAGCACGGCATCCGCGCCTCGCACACCGCCGAGGTCATCCTCGACAACGTGCGCGTCCCGGGCTCCTGCCTGCTCGGCGGCAAGGAGAAGCTCGACGAGCGGCTCGCCCGTGCGCGGGAGAAGGCCCGGCAGGGCGGGGAGCGCGTGAAGAACGCGGCGATGGCCACCTTCGAGGCCTCCCGCCCCGCCGTCGGCGCCATGGCGGTCGGCACCGCCCGCGCCGCGTACGAGGTCGCCCTCGACTACGCCGTCACCCGCGAGCAGTTCGGGCGGCCGATCATCGACAACCAGGGTGTGGCCTTCCAGCTCGCCGACATGCGCACCTCCATCGACGCGGCCCGCCTCCTGGTCTGGCGCGCCTCCTGGATGGCGGTCAACGGCAGGCCGTTCACCGCGGCCGAGGGCTCGATGTCCAAGCTGTTCGCGAGCGAGACCGCCAAGAAGGTCACGGCCCAGGCCGTCCAGATCCTCGGCGGCAACGGCTACACCCGGGAGTACCCGGTCGAGCGGATGCACCGCGACGCGGCCATCTACACGATCTTCGAGGGCACGAGCGAGATCCAGCGCCTGGTCATCGCCCGCACCCTCGCCGGGGTACCCATCCGCTAGCGGTGCCGCAGCGGCGTCAGCTGCTCGATGTCGTAGCGCGCCCGCAGCTCCCGGATCGCCGCGTGGTCCGGCGGGCCGCCGCTGCCGAGGATCTCCAGCAGTTCCTCGAAGTAGCGCTCGTGGTCCGGCGGCGGGCTCGCCTGGAAGAACATCTTCGCGGGCTCGTCCGTCGGATTGGCGAACGCGTGCGGGCACCCCGGCGGTACGACGATCACCGTGCCCGGGGTGGCCCGCACCACCCGGTTGCCCGAGCCGGACTCCCAGTTCCGCCAGTCGTCGGGGGTCCGCACCCGCGGCTCGAAGGCGAGCACGTCCAGCTCGCCTTCGAGCACGTAGAACAACTCCTCGCTGCGCGCGTGCACATGGGCGCCGACGTCGAAGCCCGGGGGCACGACCACCTCAAAGGTGGAGGCCATGCGGGAGTGCGTGCCGGTCACCTTGAAGGTCACGTGCTGGGCGGGGGCCTGGACGACCCGGCCCTGACCCGGCGGTACGAGCAGTCCTTCCGTCGTCGTCATCGCCGGTTCACCACGTCACGGGCAGGGCCTCTGGCCCGCGGATCAGCGCGCCCTTCCGGAACGGCACCTCCTCCGGCGGCACGGCGAGCCGCAGGCCGGGCACGCCGTCGAGCAGCGCGTCGACCAGCAGCTGCGACTCCAGCCGGGCCAGCATGCCGCCCGGGCAGTAGTGCGGGCCGAAACCGAAGGACACGTGCGGGTTCGGGCTGCGGGAGAAGTCGATCGTGTCCGGGTCGGGGAACACGTCCGGGTCGCGGTTCGCCGCCAGGTACGACACGTAGATCGCGTCGCCCTCGCGGATCCGCACGCCCCGGATCTCCACGTCCTCCATGGCGATCCGCGACAGGCCGACCGCGTTGCGGTGCGGGATCCAGCGCAGCAGTTCGTCGATCGCCACGGGCCGGATGGCCGGCTCGGCGCGCAGCCGCTCGGCGAGTTCCGGGCGGGTCAGCAGCACGTAGAACATCTGGCCGCTGTTGTTGGTGACCGCCTCGCCGCCGATCTGCAGCAGGACCGCGAGTCCCACCGCCTCCTCCAGGGTGACCTCGCCGCGGCCCACGGCGGCGCCGAGCAGGGACGTGACGTCCTCGCCGGTGCTGCCCTCGCGCAGCCCGATCAGGTCGGAGAAGTAGGCGCCCATCTCCTGCTTGGCCCGCTCGCTGACCTCGGCGCCGTGCGAGGAGGACAGGATGAACTGCGTCCAGGTGTGCATGGCCTGCCGGTCGGCGGCCGGGACGCCCATCAGCTCGCAGATCACCGCGATGGGGAACGGACTCAGCACGGCCTCCGTGAGGTCGGCGGGCGGACCGTCCCCGAGCATCTCGTCCACGAGCTCCGTCAGCAGCTGCCGCGAGCGCTCGCGCACCCGCTCCACGCCGCGTGCCGTGAACGCGGCGGCGACACTGCGCCGCAGCCGCGTGTGGTCCGGCGGGTCCAGGAAGCCGACCGCGCCGCGGGCCGGGATGAAGTGCGGCGCCAGCCGGGTGACCTGCCGGTCCATCACCGCCTCCCGGCTGAAGCGCGGGTCGTTGGTGACCATCCGCACGTCGTCGTAGCGGGTGACCAGCCAGGCCCAGCCCTCGCCGTTGGGCAGCTTGATGCGGGTGACCGGTCCTTCGTCCATCAGCTCCCGCAGGACCGGGTCGAACTCCGCGCCCGACAGGTCGAGCGCGGGCCACTCCCGGACCGGGGGCGGTGTCTCGGTGATCGTCTCTTCGCTCATGTCACTTCGTCTCGTCCGCGCGGTGCCAGCGGCCCAGGGCCATCTCGGCGGTGATGCCGGGACCGAACCCGGCGAGCAGCCCGCGCGCCCGGTGCTCGGGCCCGCCCTCGTCGAACAGCCGGCGCAGCGCGTCCAGGACGACGGCGCTGGCGATGTTGCCGTACTCGGTGAGCGTGGCCCGGCTGAAGCGGAAGGCGTGCGGGTCGACGTGCAGGAAGGTGCTGAGGTCGTCGAGGATGCGGGGCCCACCCGCGTGGACTATGTAGAAGTCCAGGTCGGAGGCGTCCCAGCCGTGGTCACCGGCGAGGCCCTTCAGCGCCGGCGCGAGCGGCTCCATGGTGGCGGGCACCCGCTTGTCCAGCAGGAAGTGGAAGCCGGTGGCCTTCACGTCGTACATGATCCACTCTTCGGTCTTGGGGATCAGGTACGAGCCGTTGCGCTCCAGGCTGACGCCCTGGCCGCCCCGGCCGCGGACCGCGGCGGCGGCGATGCCGTCACCGAACAGGCCGTTCGACAGCAGCGAGCCGATACCGATGTCGGTGGGCTGGTAGCACAGCGAGCAGAACTCGCAGGCCACGATCAGCGCGTTGGCCTCGGGATGGGCCGTGCAGAAGTCGTGGGCCCGGTTGATCGCCGCGCCGCCGGCCGCGCAGCCCAGCTGGGCTATCGGCAGCTGCCGGGTGGTCGGGTCGAAGCCCATCTCGTTGATCAGCCAGGCCGTGAGCGAGGGCATCATGAAGCCCGTGCACGACACGTAGATGATCAGGTCCACGTCCGTGGTGAGCAGTTCCGCGTCGTCCAGCGCGCGCTGGATGACCGCGGGCACCCGGGCCTTGGCCTCGGCCTCGTAGAGCTTGTTGCGGTCCTCGAAGCCGGGGTGCTTGAGGGTTTCCTCGATGGGCTGCACGATGCGCCGCGTGCGCACACCGGTGTTTTCGATCAGCCGGAGGGCCAGCGGCAGTTGGGGGTGGTCGGCGTGGCGCTGACGCGCCAGCTCAAGCGTCTCCTCCATTGTGATCACGTGCTCTGGAACGGACACCGAGGGTCTGCACAAAGTCGCCATGAACCGTGCCTGCTTTCGCCTCCCGGAAGGCCCTTCGCCCCCCGGTCAGAAGGTGGTTCACCTCAAGGGGTGGTCCCCCCACGATCACCCGCAGGCAGGCGGAGTTCGCGCGGGACTACTCCGTCTCGGGGACGCCGTGCCAGGCTCGACCCGACACCCTCACGACGGAGGACGCGATGACGCACCCGGCCCGGGACCTGATGCGCACGACCACGGCGGCCCTCGCCCCGGACCCGGACGCCAACCCCCTGGTCCCCCGGATCGCCGCAGGCACGGCACCCCGCGCCGCGCTCGCCGCGCTCGCCCTGGAGCAGAGCTGGGTGATCCCCGCGGACCGCCGCGCCTTCGAGCACCTGGCAGCGCGCTCCGGGACGACCGACCCCGAGGCCGCGGCCTTCTTCCGGATGCTCGCGGAGGGCGAGGTGCTGGCGTGGGACCGGCTGGCCGCTTTCGCACGGGCGTGCGGGGCGCGGGAGGCGTCGTACGAGCCGCTGCCCGGCTGCCAGGCGTACCCCGCGTACGTCGCCTGGCTGGCCCTCAACGCCGCACCGGCGGACGTGGTCCTGGCTCTGACGGCCAACTTCTCGGCCTGGGGCGGCTATTGCGCGACCATCGCCACCGCGCTGCGCGAGCACTACGGCTTCACCGACGAGGCCTGCGCCTTCTTCGACTTCTTCGCCGAGCCGTCACCCGACCTGGACCGGCTGGCGGAGGCGGCGGTGCGGGCGGCCCTGCACGCCGGGCGGCTCGACGAACGGCGGGCACGCACCTACGGCCGTCTCCTGCAGCACTACGAGGCGGGTTTCTGGTCGGCGCTGGGCGGGACGGCGTCCTAGGGGCGCGGGGGAGCTACGTCGCGGTCCCACTGCTGTGCGCGATACAGGCCACGTCGATACGGTCGGCCAGCTTCGCCAGCTCGATGGTCAAGGCGGCCACCGTGTCCTCGTCGAGCCCCGACTCCCCGCCCTCCACCAGCCGCACCCACCGGCCCCCCACGGTCCGCAGCAGCTTGCTGACATCCGCCGCAGACACCTGCAGGGTCCCGCGGTCGTCGACGATCAGAGGCAGAGTCACTTCGCGGTTCACAGACGGGATCGTAGCCCCGCAACCCTCACGCACCGTGCCAAACAGTGGTGATGTTGCAGAACTCCCGGATTCCGTGCCCGGACAGCTCACGCCCGTACCCGGACCGCTTCACCCCGCCGAAGGGGAACGCCGGATGCGAGGCCGTCATGCCGTTGAAGAAGACACCGCCGGCCTCCAGGTCCCGGACGAACCGGTCCACCTCCGCCTCGTCGCGCGTCCACACGTTCGAACTCAGCCCGAACGGGGAGTCGTTCGCGATGAGCACGGCCTCGTCCAGGTCGGCCGCCCGGTACAGGGTGGCCACCGGACCGAAGGCTTCCTCCCGGTGGATCCGCATCTCCCGGGTGATGCCCGCGAGGATCGTCGGCGTGTAGTACCAGCCGGGTCCGTCCGGCCGCCCGCCGCCGCACAGCACCTCGGCCCCGCTGCGCACCGCGTCGTCGACCAGTTCCTCCAGATCGCGCAGCCCCTGCTCGCTGGAGAGCGGCCCGACCTCCGTGTCGTCGGACAGGGGGTCGCCGACCTTCAGCGCCCGCATGCCCGCGGTGAAGCGCTCCGCGAAGGCGTCGTAGACGTCCGCGTGCACGATGAACCGCTTCGCGGCGATGCAGGACTGCCCGGTGTTCTGCACCCGCGCGGTCACCGCGACCTTCGCGGCCCGGTCGAGGTCCGCGGAGGGCATGACGACGAACGGGTCGCTGCCGCCCAGCTCCAGCACCGTCTTCTTGATCATCTCCCCGGCGGTGGAGGCCACCGCGCGGCCCGCCGGCTCGCTGCCGGTGAGGGTGGCGGCCTTGACCCGGTCGTCGCGCAGGATGTCGTCGATCGCGGCGGAGCCCACCAGCAGGGTCTGGAAGCAGCCCTCGGTGAAGCCCGCCCGGTGGAAGAGGTCCTCCAGGTACAGGGCGGTCTGCGGGACGTTCGAGGCGTGCTTGAGCAGGCCGACGTTCCCCGCCATCAGGGCGGGCGCCGCGAAGCGGACCACCTGCCACAGCGGGAAGTTCCACGGCATGACGGCGAGCACCGGGCCGAGCGGGCGGTAGCGCACCAGCGCGCGCGAGGCGCCGGAGTCCTTGACGTCGGAGTCGGCGGGCTCCTCGTCGGCGAGCAGTTCCTCGGCGTGGTCCGCGTACCAGCGCATCGCCTTCGCACACTTCGCGGCCTCGGCCCTGGCCTGCTGGATCGGCTTGCCCATCTCGGTGGTCATCACCCGGGCGATGTCCTGCTGGTCCTCGTCCAGGAGGTCGGCGGCCCGGTGCATCAGCCGGGCGCGCTCGTCGAAGCCCGACGTCCGGTAGGTGCGGAACGTGGCCTCGGCGAGCTGCAGGCGGCGCTCGATCTCCTCCTCGCCCATGGCCTGGTACGTCTTCAGCGTCTCGCCGTTCGCCGGGTTCACCGTCGCGATGGGCATGGCCGACCTCCCTCGGTGCAGGCTGTGTCTCGACCTTCCCGCGCGGCGGAGGGGACCGCAACGCGGGAGCGTCTCCTCAGGGCGAGTGCTCCGTGAGCCGGTCGAGAAACGCCGTCTGCGCCTTGACGATCACCTCGCGGGCCCGGCCGACCCCGAACCACGCCACCCGGTCCAGCTCCGGGAACTCCTGGAACCGCCCGGAGCGCGGCGGCCACTCCATCCGGAACGTGCCGGGCGCGATCGTCGCCGGGTCGAGGTCCGCCTCGAGAGCCCAGGCCGTGACGACCTTGCCGCCGCTCTGCCTGACCTCGCCCAGGTCGATGGCCTCGCCGTCCGGCGGGGGCAGCCCCAGCTCCTCCTCGAACTCGCGGCGGGCGGCCGCCCAGGGCGACTCGCCGGGCTCGTACTCGCCCTTGGGGACGGTCCACGCGCCGGCGTCGCGCCGGGCGAAGAACGGGCCGCCCATGTGGCCGAGCAGCACCTCGCGGCCCTCGGCCCCGGGGCGGAAGAGCAGCAGCCCGGCGCTGCGCCTCACGGCCTCACCCCCGGGTGCGCCGCCAGCAGCGTCTCGACCGTGTCGGCGTCCCCGGGGTGCTTGTCCTCCCGGTAGCGGAGCACGCGGGCGAAGCGGAGGGTGACGCCGGCCGGGTAGCGGGTGGAGCGCTGCAGACCGTCGTAGGCGATCTCCACGACCAGCTCCGGGCGTACGGTCACGACGTGGCCGTCGTCGTCGACGGCGAGCCGCTGGAGCCGTTCGGTCTGCCAGGTCAGCATCGCGTCGGTCATGCCCTTGAAGGTCTTGCCGAGCATGGCGAGGCCGCCGTCGGCGGTGCGGGCGCCGAGGTGGAGGTTGGAGAGCTTGCCGGTGCGTCGGCCGTGGCCCCACTCGGCGGCCAGGACCACCAGGTCGAGGGTGTGCACGGGCTTGACCTTCAGCCAGGACGCGCCGCGCCGTCCCGCGCTGTAGGGGGCGTCCAGCGCCTTGGCGACGACCCCTTCGTGGCCGCGCTCCAGGGTCTCGGCCAGGAACTCCTCCGCCGTGGCCTCGTCGTCCGGCCCCGGCACCAGCGCGCGCCGCACCCGCATCGGCTCGGGGACCAGGCGGGCCAGCTCGGCGTGCCGTTCGGTGAAGGGCAGGTCGAGCAGGTCACGGCCGTCGACGGACAGCGCGTCGAAGAAGACGGGGGACACCGGGACCGCGCGGGCGGCCGTCGCCACGTCCGTGCGCGAGCCGACGCGTCCGGCGGTCTCCTGGAACGAGCGGGGGCGTCCGGCCTCGTCGAAGGAGATCACCTCGCCGTCCAGGATGAACCGCTCGCCCCGCAACTGCAGCGCCGCGGCGGTCACTTCGGGCAGGCGGTCGGTGATGTCGTCGAGCGTGCGGGTGTACAGGCGCACGGTGCCGCCGTCGCGGTGCACCTGGACGCGGATGCCGTCCAGCTTCTCCTCCACCGCGCAGGCGCCGAGCTTGTGCACCGCCTCGGCGACCGAGGAGGCGCTGTGCGCCAGCATCGGCCAGACCGGGCGGCCGACCGTGAGGCGGAACCTCTCCAGCGCGGCCGGGCCGTCGGCGAGCAGGGCCTCGGCGACCGCCTGGAGGGAGCCCGCCAGCATCACGGCCCGCCGTACGTCCGCGCCGGGCGCCCCGGTCGCCTGGGCCAGGCCCTCGACCGCGACCGCGTCCAGCGCGCCCTGGCGGACCTCGCCGGTGAGCAGCCCGAGCAGGAAGCGCTGCTCGTCCTCGGTGGCCGCGCCCATCAGCTCGCCCGCCAGCCGGGTGCGCTCCGCCTGGGAGCCGGCCCCGGACACCTTGGCCAGCTCCGACAGCCGGGCGTCCACCTCGCGCACGGTCAGGCCCGGTTCGGCGGCCGGGGCGACCGGGCGGCCGAGCACCTTCCAGCCGACACCGATCCGGCCCTGGGGCAGCCGGCCCGCCAGGTACGGGATGACGATCGGGACGTCCTCGGCCTCGGCGTCGCGGAACAGCTCCGCGAGCAGGGCCGTCTTCCTCGACCGCGCCGAGGTGGCGGCGACCTCCTGGGACACGCGGGCCAGCCGGTGCAGAAGCATGCAGTCATGGTGCACCGCAAGGGCTGCCTCTACACCCGGACGGCCGTGTCCGGGAGCGGGCCGGGGCCGTCCGGGAGCAGCCCGTGCCCGGCATGCGCCGGACGCCGCCGAGGGCGGAGAGCGGCGCGGCTACGCCCGGACGGCCGCGTCCAGGTCCGTCATGAGCAGGTCCCCGACGATCGCGGACGCCGCCCGGTAGCCGCCGCTCGCCGCGTGCACGACCTGCTCGGAGAAGCCGATCGCGTTGCCCGCGGCCCACACGCCCGGCACGGTCGTCAGACCGGTCGCGTCGACCACCGGGTAGGCGCCGAAGGGCGTCTCGTGCAGCTCGGCGCCGAGCCGCTCCAGCAGGCCGGTCTGCGGGACGGGCCGCGGGGCGGTGAACAGCACCGAGCGGCCGTGCACCGAGCCGTCGGCGAGCCGGACACCGGTGAGCCGGTCGTCCTCGACCACCAGTCCGGCGACCTCCCCGGGCACCACGTCCACCCCGGCCGCGGCGAGCCGGCGCAGATCGTCGTCGGACAGCTCCTCCTCGGCGACCGTGTGCAGGAAGAAGCGCACGTCCTTCGACCACTGCGACACCATCAGCGCCTGGTGCACACCGGCCGGGCTCGTCGCCAGCACCCCGAACGGCTGGTCGCGCACCTCCCAGCCGTGGCAGAACGGGCAGTGCAGCACGTCACGGCCGAACCGCTCGGCGACGCCGGGAACCGCCGGCAGCTCGTCCCTCAGGCCCGTCGCGACCACCAGCCGCCGTGCCCGCACGCTCTGTCCGCCGGCCAGGACCACGGTGAAGTCCCCGTCCTTCGCCACCTCCACCACCCGCTCGCGCACCAGCTCCACGCCGTAGCGCGCGATCTCCTCGCGGCCGGCCGCGAGGAACTCGGCGGGCGGCATCCCGTCCCGCGACAGATAGCCCTGCATGTGTGCGGCGGGCGCGTTGCGCGGCTCGCCCGCGTCGACGACCAGCGTGCGGTGCCGGGCCCGCCCCAGCACCAGCGCGGCGGACAGCCCCGCCGCGCCCCCGCCGACGACGACCACTGCGTACTTCTCGGTCATGGTGACCACCTCCGCCGCCGAGCGTCGCCCCGGCTCTGCGGGATTGACAAACGTCTTTGCCGAAACTGCAATACCGGCATGACGACGGACGAAGTACTCGCGGGCGTGGGCCCCCGGCTGCGGCAGATGCGCAAGGAGCGGGAGGTGACCCTGGCGGAGCTCTCCGAGGCCACCGGCATCTCCGTCAGCACCCTCTCCCGGCTGGAGTCCGGCCTGCGCAAACCCAGTCTGGAACTGCTCCTGCCGATCGCGCGCGCCCACCAGGTGGCCCTCGACGAACTGGTCGGAGCGCCGCCCGCCGCCGATCCGCGCGTGCGCGCGAAGCCCATCGTGATGGGCGGCCGCACCCACTGGCCGCTCACCCGCCAGCCCGGCGGCCTGCAGGCGTACAAGGTGCTCGAACCCCAGCGCAGGCTGGAACCGGACCCGCGCACCCACGAGGGCTACGAGTGGATGTACGTGCTCTCCGGGAAGCTGCGCCTGGTGCTCGGCGAGCACGACGTGGTGCTCACGGCGGGGGAGGCGGCCGAGTTCGACACCCGCGTACCGCACTGGTTCGGGTCGACGGGGGAGGGACCTGTGGAGTTCCTCAGCCTGTTCGGCCCACAGGGCGAGCGCATGCACGTGCGGGCCAAGCCGAAGCGCTCGTGACGCGCGGCGCCACCGCGCCGGGAGACGGGGGCACTCTTCGGACTCTTCTGCCCGGAGGCTGTTCCCTGATCGGCAAGCGACCGCTTAGTATGCGAACCGACCCCGGACAGACGAAGCAGTCCCCCCGTGGAGGCACCGCATGCAGGCATGGCACGTGCACGAGAACGGCGAGCCGAGTGAGGTGATGCGGCTCGAGGAGGCGGAGCCGCCCACACCCGGTGAGGGCCAGGTCCTGCTGAGGGTGCGCGCCGCGAACATCAACTTCCCCGACGCCCTGCTCTGCCGCGGCCACTACCAGGTCAGGCCGCCGCTGCCGTTCACCCCGGGCGTGGAGATCTGCGGCGAGACCGAGGACGGCCGCCGGGTGATCGCCAACCCGGCGCTGCCCCACGGCGGCTTCGCCGAGTACGCCGTCGCGGACGCCGCCGCCCTGCTCCCCGCGCCGGACGCCCTCGACGACGCGGAGGCCGCGGCCCTGCACATCGGCTACCAGACCGGCTGGTTCGGTCTGCACCGCCGCGCCGGTCTGCGGGCCGGCGAGACCCTGCTCGTCCACGCTGCCGCAGGAGGGGTCGGCAGCGCGGCCGTGCAGCTCGGGAAGGCCGCCGGCGCCACCGTGATCGGTGTCGTCGGCGGCTCCGCGAAGGCGGCCGTTGCCCGGGAACTCGGCTGTGACGTGGTGATCGACCGGCGGTCCGAGGACGTCGTCGCCGCCGTCAAGGAGGCCACCGGCGGCCGGGGCGCCGACGTGGTCTACGACCCGGTCGGCGGCGAGGCCTACACCCAGTCCACCAAGGTCGTGGCCTTCGAGGGACGCATCGTGGTCGTCGGCTTCGCCGGCGGCACCATCCCCAGCCCGGCACTGAACCACGCCCTGGTGAAGAACTACTCGATCCTCGGCCTGCACTGGGGCCTGTACAACACCAAGAACCCGAAGCTGGTCCAGCACTGCCACGAGCAGCTCACCGAGCTGGCCGCGCAGGGCGCGATCAAGCCGCTGGTGAGCGAGCGCGTCCCGCTCGCCGGCGCGGCCGCCGCCGTGCAGAAGGTGGCGGACGGCCTGACCACCGGCCGCATCGCGGTCGTCCTGGAGGAGGCAGCATGACCGACGCCGACGAACTGCGCCGCCGCACCCGGGAGCTGCTGGCCACCCACCCACCGGCCTCCACCGACCGCCTGGACTTCCTCCGGGCCCGCTTCGACGCCGGACTGGCCTGGGTGCACTACCCGCAGGGCCTCGGCGGACTGGGCGCGCCCCGCTCCCTGCAGGTCGTCGTGGACGCCGAACTGGAGGCGGCCGGGGCGCCCGACAACGACCCGCGGCGCATCGGCATCGGCCTCGGCATGGCCGCGCCGACGATCCTCCAGTACGGCACCGAGGAGCAGAAGCGGCGCTACCTCCGGCCGCTGTGGACGGGCGAGGAGGTCTGGTGCCAGCTGTTCAGCGAGCCGGGGGCCGGGTCCGACCTCGCCGCGCTCGGCACCCGGGCGGTACGGGAGGGCGACGACTGGGTCGTCAACGGCCAGAAGGTCTGGACGTCCAGCGCCCATGTGGCCCGCTGGGCGATCCTCATCGCCCGCACCGACCCGGACGTGCCCAAGCACCGCGGCATCACGTACTTCGTGTGCGACATGACCGACCCGGGCGTCGAGGTGCGGCCGCTGCGGCAGATCACCGGCGAGGCCGAGTTCAACGAGGTGTTCCTCACCGGCGTCCGCATCCCCGACTCGCGCCGCCTCGGCGAGGTCGGCGACGGCTGGAAGGTCGCCCAGACCACGCTGAACAACGAGCGCGTGGCCATCGGCGGCATGCGCCTGCCCCGCGAGGGCGGCATGATCGGCCCGGTGGCGAGGACCTGGCGCGAGCGGCCCGGGCTGCGCACCCACGACCTGCACCAGCGGCTGCTGAAACTGTGGGTGGAGGCCGAGGTTTCCCGCCTCACCGCCGAGCGGCTGCGCCAGCAGCTCGTCGCCGGCCAGCCCGGACCCGAGGGCGCCGGCATGAAGCTGGCCTTCGCCCGCCTCAACCAGGAGATCAGCGGCCTGGAGGTGGAACTCCTCGGCGAGGAGGGCCTGTTGTACGACGACTGGACCATGCGGCGCCCGGAACTGGTCGACTTCACCGGCCGTGAGGCCGGCTACCGCTACCTGCGCTCCAAGGGCAACAGCATCGAGGGCGGGACCAGCGAGGTCCTGCTGAACATCGTCGCCGAGCGCGTCCTGGGCCTGCCCCCCGAGCCGCGCACCGACAAGGACGTCGCCTGGAAGGACCTGGCCCGATGAGCGATCTGCTGTACTCGGAGGAGGAAGAGGCGCTCCGCGCCGCCGTCCGCGACCTGCTCGCCGACCACTGCGACGCACCCGGCGTCATCGCCCGCACCGAGTCGGACACCCCGCACCACCTGGCCCTGTGGAAGCCCCTGACCGACGGCATGGGCCTCGCCGGGCTGCTGGTGCCCGAGGAACTGGACGGCCAGGGCGCCACGCACCGCGAGGCCGCCGTCGTCCTGGAGGAACTCGGCCGCGCCGTCGCGCCCGTGCCGTACCTGACGAGCGCGGTCGTCGCCACGGAGGCGCTGCTGGCCTGCGGCGCCGACGACCTCCTGCGCGAGCTGGCGTCCGGCGCGACGATCGGCGCCCTCACCGTCGCCCTGCACGTGGCACCGGGCGCCGCGTACCCGACCGTCCGGCACGAGAACGGCCTGCTGCACGGCGAACTGACCGGCATCGCCGACGCCGCCGTCGCGGACGTGCTGCTGGTCCCGGCCGACGACGGCGGCCTGTACGCGGTCGACGCCGCCGCCGCGACCGTCACGGGGCAGACCTCCCTGGACCTGACCCGGCCGCTCGCGACCGTCACGCTCGACGGCGCCGAGGGCCGGCGGCTGGGCGACGCGGACCCCGCCGTCCGCCGGGCCCTGCGCGCCGGAGCCGGGCTGCTCGCCTCGGAGCAACTGGGTCTCGCCGAATGGACGCTGACGGAAACCGTCCGCTACCTGAAGGAACGCAAGCAGTTCAACCGGCCCGTCGGCGGCTTCCAGGCCCTCAAGCACCGCCTCGCCCAGCTGTGGCTGGAAGTCGTCAACCTCCGCGCCGCCGCCCGCAACGCCGCCGACGCCCTGACGACCGGCGAGGACGCCGAGGTGGCCGTCACCGTCGCCCAGGCCTACGCCGCGCCCGTCGCGGTGCACGCCGCCGAGGAGGCCCTGCAACTGCACGGCGGCATCGGCATGACCTGGGAACACCCGGCGCACCTCTACCTGAAGCGGGCGAAGGCCGACTCGCTCGCCTACGGCACGGCCGGCGCCCACCGGGCGGCCCTGGCCGGGCTGGTGGACCTCCAGGCCCCCTGACGCCCACCCCGCCGAGGCCCGCGGGGGCCCGCACACGGCACGCGGACAGCCCGCCCCACCCGGGGCGGGCTTTCCCATGCCGCCGGAGTGAAGTGAACGCACGGCGGCAGTCCGGCCAACTCCCGCCGCGTGTCTGCCTCTTGAAGCCCTCGGAACCCCATACTCGCAGGGTCCCGTACGGCATCTCCAGGGAGGCGGAGCATGGCCCTCACCACCCGTCGCAGAGCCCTCACCACCCTCGGCGCGGCCCTCGCCGGCACCGCCGCCCTGCCCGCGGCCGACGCGCTGGCCGGCCAACGGCACCCCCGTCCACGCCCGTTGTGGCGCGCCCACGCCCACAACGACTACGAGCACCCGCGCCCCCTGTCCGACGCCCTCGACCACCGCTTCGGCAGCGTCGAGGCCGACGTCCACCTCGTGGGCGACCGTCTTCTCGTCGCCCACGACCCCGAGGACCTCGATCCGTCCCGCACCCTCGAATCCCTCTACCTCGACCCGCTCGCCGCCCGCGTCCGGGCCAACCGGGGCCGTGTGTACCGGGGACACCGCGGATCCCTGCAACTCCTCGTCGACCTCAAGACCGAGGGCGCGTCGACCTACCTCGAACTCGACCGCCATCTGCGCCGCTACCGGCACCTGCTCACCACCTACGCGCACGGCCGCGTCCGCCGCGGCCCCGTCACGGTCGTCGTCTCCGGCGACCGCGCGGCCCGCGTGCCCCTGGAGACCCAGACCGTCCGGCGCGCCTTCTACGACGGCCGGCTCGCCGACCTCGGCAGCCAGGCACCGGCCTCCTTCATCCCCCTGATCAGCGACAACTGGACCCTGCACTTCACCTGGCGGGGCGTCGGCGCTTTCCCGGACGCCGAACGGGAGAAGCTGCGGGGCATCGTCCGCGCCGCACACCGCCGGGGACAGCGGATCCGGTTCTGGGCCACCCCCGACCTGCCCGGACCCGCCCGCGACGCACTGTGGGGCGAACTCCTCGCCGCGGACGTCGACCACCTCAACACCGACGACCTCGCCGGACTGGAGGCGTTCCTGGACACCGCCCGGCGGGCCGGGTAGCAGCCGCACGTCCTGCGGGACACCACACGTTCGGCGGACAGGTCAGCCGCCCGGACGAACCCTCTGCTACGCCACACTTGCGGCCGAACGCCGTGAACCGGACAAGGCGGCGTGGCGGAGGAGTCGACGATGGCCATTTCCATCTCTGTGGTGCTGCTGCTCTCGATCCTGGCGGTGATCTTCCTGCGCAACGGCGGCTTGAAGGTCTCCCACGCGCTGGTCTGCCTCCTGCTCGGGTTCTACCTGGCCAGCACGAGCATCGCCCCGACCATCCACAGCGGCCTCACGGCGACGGCGGACATCGTCAGCAGCCTGCGGCCCTGAGGTCACGACCCCGAGAACACGCCGATGCCGTTGGGCACGGCGCGCTCGGCGCCGCCGCTGGGGTGGTTGAGCACGGAGACGGCACTCGCGCCGGCCTTCCGGGCGACCAGCGTCGACGAGCCGCCGCCGTCCAGGCTGAAGGCGTCGTCCGAACCCAGTCTCCGCATGGCCGACGCCACTTCGGCGATCGTCAGACCGCTGCGGTAGGCGGCGGCGCCGTCCAGCGCGAGCAGCAGCACGCGCCGCCCGTCCTCGGCGATCCCGACGGCCGTGCGGACCGCCGAGGCCGTGTCGTCCAGACCCGGCAGCGGCTTCCCGCCGGTGAGCACCGGATACCCCCCGAGAGCGAGGCGGTAGGCGGTACCGCTCGTCGCCGCCACCAGCCGGTGCTCGACCTCGACCGCATCGCCGGTGGCCAGCTTCCGCAACTGCTGCGCGCCCGCCTCCCGGCCGACCAGCACGGTCGTCCACGCGTCGATGGCGCCGCTGCCCGGTGTACCGGCGGCCGAGACGACCTTGCCGTCACGCACCGTCACCTCGTGGGTGTCCGTGCTGCACGGCGCGGCCCGGTCCGTGTCTGTGCCGCAGGTGGCGCGCACCCGGGAGGCGCTGCCCCACGCGGAGGTGAACGCGCCGACCGAACCCACCGGCAGCGCGTACTGGTTGAGCCCGCCCAGCGGCAGCTCGACATCGGCGGTGCGGATCGAGCCGTCGAGCGCCAGCCGGTCCAGCCGGGCCCGCCCGTCGGAGCCGACGCCGAACACGTCCTCGGTGGTCGCGTCCGGCGGCAGCGCCGGACCGAAACGCTGGCCGTTCGGCACGGCCGCCTTCAGCGCCTGCCCGGCCGCGACCGCCGGACCCACGCTCGCACCGGTCGCCTCCACGCCCGGGTGCTGCGCCTCGCTGATGTTGAAGAAGTCGCCGTTCACCCCGGCGACCGCACCCTGGGCGTCGGCCATCCGCGAGACCTGCGCGCGCGAGGCCACCGCACCCGGATACAGCAGATCGACCCGCACCTGGGGGTTGCCCAGATCGACCTTCAGCACATGCGCGTGCGCCACGCCCTTGGCCGCCTTGATGTCGAACTCCTCGTACGTGACCCCCGGCGCGACCCGCACGCGCTTGTGGGAGGCGGCGGCCGGAGCCGCCTCCGCCTGGGCCGCCCCCGCCAGCGCGCCGAGGGCCGTGAGGACCGCCAGTACCGCTCTGCCCGCCGCGTACCGCCTGTGCCGACCTGCCACCGTGCCCCCTGATGCCTCGTCAACTGCCCTGCCCCAGGCAGTGCAGCAGACGACGCGGGCCGACGGGACGGCTGGGAGCCGGCCACGCGGGAACGGCTGAAAAAACGCACCCCTCCGGGTGCTTCAGCCGTCACCCGTCAGCCGTCACCCGTCCCGGTGGCGTACGGCGTGAAATGCGCCGGCGCGTGGTCGATCGGCAGGCCGGGCCGCCACGCCGTCAGGGCCTGGGCGCTGCACACGAACAGCTCCTCCGGCAGCCGGTCCAGGGCGAACCAGCGCCAGCGGCCCACACTCTCCCCGGGCTGGTCCGACGGCTCACCCCGCCAGGCGGTGACCCGAGCCGCCACCGTCATCCGGACGACACCGCCCGCGTCGTCCAGGAGCGTCCCCAGCAGCCGGACGTCCTCGGGCCGGGCCCGGAGCCCCGTCTCCTCGGCCAGTTCGCGCACGACCGTCTCCTGCAGCGACTCCCCGGGCTCCACCGTGCCGCCGGGCAGCTCCCACGTCCCGCGCCGGTGCCGGCCGAGCAGCAGTCCCCGCGGCCCGTACACGATGGCGCCCGCACCGAGCGCCGCGTGGGGCACCGGCGGCTTCCCGGCCCGCGGCCGGGAGGAGACCCGGACGGGCCGGGTCACCCGGAAGAGCCGGTAGGACGCGCGGTTGCCCTCCTGCGGCACGTCGAGCACGTCCACGTGCTCCACGCGCAGCCCGTGCTCGGCGAGCAGCGCCGTCCACAACTCCGTGGTGAGCACCCACATCTGGACGGTGAGGTCACCGCCGTCGGCCAGCCGCAGGACCTCGGGCCGGGCGGTGACCCGGTCCGACGGCCCGTCGCCCAGCGCGTTGGTGTGCAGCACCGTGAAGAGCAGCCTGCCTCCGGGGGTGAGCGCCGCGGCCAGGGCGGGCAGCAGCCGGTGCGGGTCGATGTACGGCACGGCGTTGACGGAGTAGATGACGTCGTACGGCTCCGATCGCTGCAGGTGCTCCACCGCGTCGGCCGCGACCAGCCGCAGCCCGGGCAGCGAGCCGTGCCGGGCACGCGCCCGCTCCAACTGCTCCGCCGAGGCGTCGACGGCGTCCACCAGCGCGCCGTGCGCCCGCACCAGGTGCGCCGCGTGCCGCGCCGGGCCGCAGCCGAGGTCCAGCACCCGCCGGCCGGTCAGCTCCCCGAGCGCCTCGACGCCCGGCCCGGCGCCCTCGAACCCCCAGTCGATCCGTGCCGCCTCCGGCAGGGGGGTGCCGCGCCGCAGATGGTGCGCGCCGTACACACGCCAGGCCTCGGCGTTGACGGCCTCGGCTCGCCGCATCGTCAAGGCTCAGCCACCCGCCGCCGCGTCGCGCGGAAGCACCGTGACGCGGTGGAAGTTGCACCCGCGCCCCTCCGCGCCCTGCCGTGCCGCCTCGCTCGCGGGCCGGGTCTGGTGGGACTTCAGGGCGATGCTCACCAGGCTCAGCAGCAGGTCTATGTCGGCCTCGCAGTCCAGGTGGACCGTGACCCAGCCCGATCCGGGCACCAGGTGCAGGGCGCTCGAACCGGCGAGGTCGTAGTGGAAGCGCTGGATGGCCCGGCTGGTGAGGTGGAGGTCGACGTCGCGAGTGGAGTGGAAGTGGACGATTTCGGCACGGGCGGAACGAAGCGCCCGTCCGGTACCGCAACTGGCCGGGCCCGCCATCAGATCGGGCCAGGCCTGCAGGCGCTCCATGGCGCGCTGGGCCAGACTCATAATCCCATCGTCGCTTGCTTACCGGTCCGCAACCAGAGGTTGAGCGTTTTGTAACCGGTACGTGAGGTGGGGAGAGGGCATCGGCGCGTGTCCTGGGCGTAGTTGCGGTTGCGGACCAGTCTGCGGCAGAGCTTCCAGTTCCGGTGCCGGCCTGGATCGGGGTGGGGGTGCGGTTCACGGGGGTGTGCCTTTCGGGATCGATGGGTGGGTGTCCATGTGTGTCGTCGAGCGTGTGTGAACGTGTGTCAGCGGGTGTCAGCGGGTGTCAGCGGGTGCCAGCGGGTGTCGGATGCTCGGCTGCAGGGCGTCGGAGCCTGGTGGCGTGTGTCCGCCCGCGTGATCAAAGTACGACGCCTGCCGGACGCGGGGCGGGACGAGCCGCGTTTCGGTGGACGGGCCCGGAATTGTGGACAACTCGTCCACCCTGCCGGGTGATTGACGGGGCGTCGTGGGGGCCCTCAGGTGGCCGTTCCGTCGGCCCGGCCGCCCCCGGTCAGGCGCGTTCGGCGAAGGCCGCCGGGTCGTCCAGGACCGCCCGCACCACCGAGTGCGCGGCCCCCAGCAGCGGCCCCTGCGGGCCCAGCCGGGACACGGACACGGGGCAGGCCGGGCCCGCCGTACGCCGTGCCAGCTCTTCCTGGAGGGAGGGCAGCAGCCAGGGGGCGAGGGCCGACAGTTCCCCGCCGAGCACCACGCTCTCCGGGTCGAGGAGGTTGACCGCGCCCGTCAGGGCGACGCCGAGTGCGACGCCCGCCTCGCGCAGGGCACGGCGTACGGCCTCGTCGCCCTCGGCGGCACGCCCCGTGAGGAGCCCGACGCGGTCCTCGCCCGGCTCCAGACCTGCCGCGCGCAGCACGGCCTCCTCACCGGCGTACTGCTCCAGGCAGCCCCGCCCGCCGCAGGCGCACGCCGGCCCGTCCGGGCGGACCGGCACGTGTCCCAACTCGCCCGCGAAACCGCGGGTTCCGCGCAGCAGCCCGCCGTCCACCACGACCGCCGCGCCGATGCCGATCTCCGCCGACACGTGCAGGAAGTCGCGCGGGGTGCCGTCACCGAGCCAGAGTTCGGCGAGCGCACCGAAGTTGGCCTCGTTGTCCACGGTCAGCGGGAGTCCGGACGGCAGCAGCTCACCGAGGTCCGTGTCGTGCCAGTCCAGGTTCGGCGCGCGGACGACGGTGCGGGCGTCGCGCGCCACCAGACCCGGCACCGCCACGGCCAGGCCCGCCGGCCACAGGCCCTCGCCCTCCGCCTCGGCGACGACCTGACGGATCAGCCCGGTGAGCTCCGCTATGACCGGCTCGGGGGAACGGCCCCGGTTCGCACCCTGCCGTATCGCCCGCGCGCGGATCGTGCCGCGCAGGTCGACGGCGCACACGGCGAGATGGTCGACCCCCACCTCCGCGCCGATGCCGGCCGGGCCGTGCCCGCTGACGGCGAGAGCGGAACCCGGGCGGCCCACCCGGCCGGGCCGCTCGGGCCCCAGTTCCTCCAGCAGTCCCGCACGGATGAGCTCGTCCACGAGTGTCGACACCGCCGCCCGGGTCAGGCCGATCCGTGAGGCGACGGCGGCCCGGGACAGCGGCCCCTCGGCACGAACCGCGTGCAGGACACGGGCGAGATTGCGGCGGCGCATGCCCTGCTGGGTGTCGGGCAGTGCGCGTCCCGGCCCGGCGGGACGCGCCTCGTGCAGCGGTGCGGTCATGCCTGACGCCAGTCCTCAGTGGGTGTTCGTGGGCCGCTCCAGCAGCGGAGCCGCGTCGGAGAGTACCCCGGCGATCCTGGCGAGCGTCTCCTCGTCCCGCTCCACGGCGTCGAGCACCGGCCCGGCCGCCGTGTCCCAGCGCCGCGCGACCGCCGCCGGGTCCTCGCCGGTCAGCAGCCCGGCCGCCTGCGCGGCGGCGCCGAGCGCGACCAGTTCCTTGGCCTCGGGCACCTGCACCGGCCGTCCCGACAGCCGCCTGACCGTCTCCTGCCAGGCCGTGCCCCGGGCCCCGCCGCCGATCAGCAGCAGGGGAGCCGAGCGGTCCGCGTCCTCGTCCAGCACCAGGTCGAGCGCGCCGAGCAGGGAGTGCACGGCACCGTCGTAGGCGGCCTGGAGGAGCTGTCCCGCGGTGGTGTCGTGGCGCAGACCGTGCAGCAGGCCGGAGGCGTGGGGCAGGTTCGGGGTGCGCTCGCCGTCGAGGAAGGGCAGCAGCGTGAGGGCCGTGCCCGGCTCGACCGCCTCGCGGTCCAGGCCGAGCAGCGTCGCGACCCGGTCGACGGCGAGCGTGCAGTTCAGGGTGCAGGCGAGCGGCAGCCAGTCGCCGCGGGCGTCGGCGAATCCCGCCACCGTGCCGCTCGGGTCGGCGGGCCGCCGCCGCGACACTGCGTACACCGTGCCCGAGGTGCCGAGGCTCATCACCGGCACGCCCGGGCGCACCCCGAGCCCCAGCGCAGCGGCGGCATTGTCACCGGTGCCCGGCGCCACCAGGGTGCCCTTGGAGAACGGCAGGTCGTGGCTGTCGCGCACCGTGCCCGCCACCTCGCCGGGCCGCACCACCCGCGGCAGCAGAGCGGGGTCGAGCCCGACGTGCGCCAGGATCTCCTCGTCGTAGGCCTCGGTCCCGGACGCCCACCAGCCCGTGCCGGAGACGTCGCCGCGGTCGGTGGTGCCCTGCCCGGTGAGCCGCTCGGTCAGGTAGTCGTGGGGGAGGCGCACCGCCTTCGTGGCGCGGACGGCCTCCGGCTCGTGCTCGGCCAGCCAGGCCCACTTGGTGACCGTGAAGGACGCGGCGGGGACGCTTCCGGTGCGCTCGGCCCAGAACTTCGCGCCGCCCAGCTCCTCCGTCAGGCGGCGCGCCTGCGGTGCCGAGCGGACGTCGTTCCACAGCAGCGCCGGACGCACCGGCTCGCCCCGCCCGTCCAGGGTCACCAGGCCGTGCTGCTGACCGCCGACCGACACCGCGGCGGCCTCGTGCGCCGCGTCCCCGCACTGGCGCAGGGCTTCGCACAGCGCGTCCCACCACTGACGCGGATCGCTCTCGCGCCCGGCCCCCGGGGAGACCGTGTGCGGCGCCTGGCCACTGGCGACGACCCGGCCGGTGGACGCGTCGACGACCAGCGCCTTGGTGGACTGGGTGGACGAGTCCACGCCGACGACGAGCGGACCCTCGGCTGCTGACATCGGGCTTCTCCCTACTGCGCGCGGCACGTGTCTCCGAAGACACCTGCTCTCTTCCCAGAGAGGTGCTCGCATACTAATTTGTAAATCGGCATGACGAAATACCCTCAGCGAGCAAGGAGCCGCGGCATGAGCTACCAGCCCACCCCCGACGACAGGTTCACCTTCGGTCTGTGGACTGTCGGCTGGCAGGGACGGGACCCCTTCGGCGACGCCACGCGGCGTGCCCTGGACCCGGTCGAGACGGTGCAGCGCCTGGCCGAGCTCGGCGCCCACGGCGTCACCTTCCACGACGACGACCTGATCCCGTTCGGCTCGAGCGACACCGAGCGCGAGGCCCACATCAAGCGCTTCCGGCAGGCGCTGGACGCCACGGGCATGAAGGTCCCGATGGCCACCACCAACCTCTTCACCCACCCGGTCTTCAAGGACGGCGCGTTCACCGCCAACGACCGCGACGTGCGCCGCTACGCGCTGCGCAAGACCATCCGCAACATCGACCTCGCCGTCGAGCTCGGCGCCCAGGTCTACGTGGCCTGGGGCGGCCGTGAGGGTGCCGAGTCCGGCGCCGCCAAGGACGTCCGCGCGGCCCTGGACCGAATGAAGGAGGCCTTCGACCTGCTCGGCGAGTACGTCACCTCCCAGGGCTACGACCTGCGCTTCGCCATCGAGCCCAAGCCGAACGAGCCGCGCGGCGACATCCTGCTGCCCACCGTGGGCCACGCCCTGGCGTTCATCGAGCGCCTGGAGCGCCCGGAGCTGTTCGGCGTGAACCCCGAGGTCGGCCACGAGCAGATGGCCGGGCTGAACTTCCCGCACGGCATCGCGCAGGCGCTGTGGGCGGGCAAGCTGTTCCACATCGACCTCAACGGCCAGTCCGGCATCAAGTACGACCAGGACCTGCGCTTCGGCGCCGGTGACCTGCGTGCCGCGTTCTGGCTGGTCGACCTGCTGGAGTCGGCCGGTTACACCGGCCCGCGGCACTTCGACTTCAAGCCGCCGCGGACCGAGGACCTCGACGGCGTCTGGGCCTCGGCCGCCGGCTGCATGCGCAACTACCTCATCCTCAAGGAGCGCGCCGCGGCCTTCCGCGCCGATCCGGAGGTCCAGGAGGCCCTGCGCGCGTCCCGCCTGGACGAGCTGGCCCAGCCCACCGCCGCGGACGGCCTGCAGGCGCTGCTCGCAGACCGTTCGGCCTTCGAGGCGTTCGACGCCGAGGCGGCCGCGGCCCGTGGCATGGCCTTCGAGCGGCTGGACCAGCTGGCGATGGACCACCTGCTGGGGGCGCGCGGCTGACGCGAAACGTGCGCAGGGGGTGGCGGGTTGCCGTGTGCGTGTGCGTGTGCGTGTGCGTGCGGTATGTGCGGCGTGTGCGCGGAGCTGCACGCCGCACGCGCGCGTGGTGGCCGTCGGCCGGTGAGTGCTTCCGCGGGGACCCCTGGTGGTCGGGGTGCGGGCGCGTGCCGGCCGGTCGCCGTGACCGGCCGACGGGCTGATCCGCGCCGGAACCCTGCGATCCACCCCCGCGACTCCGCATCAGCTCCCGTGCGCCCCTACCGCCGGGAGCCGTGCGCGGGGACGGTGGTCGCCATGGCCATGCCGCCCGAACGTCCCGAACCGCCACGGCCGCCCGGCCCCGGCCGGCGCCGCAGTCCGGTGTTCCTCCTGCTCGTCGTGCTGGTCGCCGCCGTCGCCGTGGCCGCAGTGGTGCTGATGGCCGCGGACGGCGACGACCCACCGGAGCGCCGGTCGCCCGGTGAGAGCGGGAGCCGCACTCCGCCTCCGTCGCTGGGCGTCCCCACCGAGCTGCCCACGAAGCTGCCCAGCGAGCTGCCGACCCGGCTGCCCTCGGGTTTTCCGAGCCGGCCGGGCGACCTGCCCAGTGACCTGCCCAGCTTCGTCGAATCGCTCCTGCCGTCGCTGGACCCCGGCGAACTACTGCCCTGAGTGCGGCGCGAGCACGTCACCGGCCGCGGCGTCACCGGCCGCGGACTGCGCCGAGGCCAGTGCCGTGGCCGGATCCGGGGCTGCGCCTCCCGCGGGCTGCCAGCGGCCGCCCTCCTTGCGGTACGGCCACCACCGGCCGTCCCGGCCGAGACGCAGCTGGACCGGTGCGCCGACGACCGTGAACCGGTTGCCCCGCGCCCGTACCTCGGGCCGCTCGTCCGCGTCCCAGGCCGTCTCAAGGGCCGCACGCGCGCGTGCGAGCGTCTCGCCCTCCGGCCGCCACTCCTCGTCGAGAACCGCCAGTGCGTCCGCCCCGCCGAGGCGCCAGGCACGGACGGCCGTCGCGAGCCCTTCCCGGCCGCGCCCCGACCCGTCCGCCAGACGGTCCGCGATCTCACGTCCCGGACCGCCCGCGGCCAGCCGTGCCGCGTCCTGCGCCGCCGTCAGCTCCCGCTCGAAGCAGCCCTGGAGGGCCTCCGCGAGCAGTCCACGGGCCCGTACGGCGGTATGTGCCGCCAGGAACTCCAGCGCGGCCGGGTCGACCCCCTCGGCGGGCGGGGTCTCCGTGTCCAGGGACGGCGGAAGGCCCGGCTCCACGGGGAGTTCGGGCAGGGCCGGCAGCGAGGGCAGGATGTCGCCCGCCGCGTACGCCTCGGCCGCGTCCACACCCTCCGGTTCACGCGAAGCCGCCGCCGAGACGCCGCCGCGCGCCTGGAGGCCCTCCAGCAGGGACGCCTCGGCGCGTCCCCGCATCAGCAGCAGGACGAACGGGTCCTGGTCCAGCAGCCGTGCCACCTGGTAGCAGAGTGCCGCCGTGTGCCCGCAGTGGTCCCAGGCGCCGCAGTCGCACCGCGGCTCCAGATCGCCCAGGCCGGGGAGCAGGTCGACGCCCGAGGCCGCCGCGTCCTCGACCAGGTGCGGCGGCATCTCCCGATCCAGCAGCGCCGCCACATGGCCGGCCCGCTCGGCCGTCATGTCCAGGAAGCGGTCCCACTGCTCCGGCGTGAGCCGCTCCAGCAGGACGTCGGCCCGGTGCGGCGTGCGGTCGCGGTCCTGGACGACGGCGGTCAGCCGGCCCGGACGCACCGACACCGCGCCGACCGCTCCCGCCCGGGCGAGACGGCGGCCCGACTTGAGCTGCGCCGAGTCCAGCGCCGTGTCCTCCAGTGCCTTCAGCCAGGCCTGTCCCCACCAGGTCTGCGCGAAGCCCCGCCCGCGCGCGGGCGGCAGTGCGGCGAAGGTGCGCTCCATGTCACCGTCGTGCCGAGTCATCCCAGACCCCCTCGCAGTTCGACCAGGTCCGCCAGTTCGGCGTCCGTCAGCTCCGTGAGCGCCGCCTCACCGGAGCCCAGCACCGCGTCCGCCAGTTCCCGCTTGCGGACCAGCAGTGCGGCGATGCGGTCCTCGATGGTTCCCTCGGCGACGATCCGGTGCACCTGCACGGGCCGGGTCTGCCCGATGCGGTAGGCGCGGTCGGTCGCCTGCGCCTCGACGGCCGGGTTCCACCAGCGGTCGTAGTGCACGACGTGCTCGGCCCGGGTGAGGTTCAGCCCGGTGCCCGCGGCCTTCAGCGACAGCAGGAAGACGGGCACCTCGCCGTCCTGGAAACGCCGCACCATGGCCTCGCGTTCCGCGACGGGCGTCCCGCCGTGCAGGAACTGCGAGGGCGTGCCGCGGGCGGCCAGGTGACGTTCGAGGATGCGGGCCATCTGCACGTACTGAGTGAAGACCAGCACGCCCGCCCGCTCGGCGAGGATCGTGTCGAGCAACTCGTCCAGCAGCTCCAGCTTCCCGGAGCGCCCGCCGATCACCGGGCGTTCCTCCTTGAGGTACTGCGCCGGGTGGTTGCAGATCTGCTTCAGCCCCGTGAGCAGCTTCACGATCAGACCCCGCCGCGCCATGCTGCCGGCACCGGAGATCTCCGCGAGCGCCTCGCGCACCACGGCCTCGTACAGCGCCGCCTGTTCCTGCGTGAGCGACACGGCGTGGTCGGTCTCCGTCTTCGGGGGCAGCTCGGGCGCGATCCCCGGGTCCGACTTGCGGCGCCGCAGCAGGAACGGCCGTACCAGCCGGGCCAGCCGGTCGGCGGCGGCCGGGTCCTGGCCGCCCTCGACGGCCTCCGCGTAGCGCCGGCGGAACGTGCCGAGCCGGCCCAGCAGCCCCGGCGTCGCCCAGTCGAGGATCGCCCACAGCTCCGACAGGTTGTTCTCCACCGGGGTGCCGGTCAGGGCCACGCGCGCGCGTGCCCCGATGGAACGCAGTTGCCGCGCGGTCGAGGAGAACGGGTTCTTCACGTGCTGCGCCTCGTCCGTGACGAGCATGCCCCAGGGCACCTCGGCGAGCCGGGCCGCGTCCAGACGCATCGTGCCGTACGTGGTCAGCACGAACTCACCGTCGGCCAAGTCGTCCAGCGTGCGCCGGGCGCCGTGGAAGCGCCGCACGGGCGTGCCGGGCGCGAACCGTTCGATCTCCCGCTGCCAGTTGCCCATCAGGGAGGTCGGGCAGACCACCAGGGTGGGACCGGCGGATTCCGGATCGGTCTGCCGGTGCAGGTGCAGCGCGATCAGGGTGATCGTCTTGCCGAGTCCCATGTCGTCGGCGAGGCAGCAGCCCAGCCCCAGTGACGTCATGCTCACGAGCCAGTTCAGGCCCCGCCGCTGGTAGTCGCGCAGGGTGGCCGCGAGGGCCTCCGGCTGCTCCACGTGCTGCTGCGCCTCGGGGTCCGCGAGGCGTTCCCGCAGCGCCGCCAGCCACCCGGTCGGCCGTACCTCGACCCGCCGGCCGTCCAGCTCCGTCCAGCCTGTCAGGGCCGCGCCCAGGGCGTCCACCGGCGTGACCTTGCGGTCCTGCCGGGAGCGGGCCAGACGCAGCTCGTGAGGGTCGATCAGCACCCACTGGTCGCGCAGCCGCACCACCGGGCGCTTGGCCTCGGCGAGCCGGTCCAGCTCGGCACGGCTCAGCCGCCGGTCGCCCACCGCGAACGACCAGGTGAAGGCGAGCAGTGCGTCGGCGGACAGGAACGACGGCGTGGCGGCGAAGGACCGGCCGGAGTCCCGCTCGTCGTCGGCAGGGCCCACCTCCGCGCGCGTGGTGAACTCACGGGTCAGACCCTTCGGCCAGTGCACGTCCACGCCGGCAGCCGCCAGCGCGCGTGCGCCCGCGCCGAGGAGCTCGGTGACGTCCTCGTCGGCGAGGTCGACCGCGTCCGGCACGCCGGCCGACAGCAGGGGCGTCAGCGAGGGCCAGGCCCGGGCCGCACGGCGCAGGGCGAGCAGGACGTCCATCCGCGCGCGGGCGCCGAACGCCTCGCCCGGTACACCGGCCCAGACGTCGGCGGCGTCCGCGACGAGTGCCGGGTCGCTCACGCTGTGCACCTGCAGCACCGCCCGGAACCTCACGTCGGCCTCGTCGGCCGCCGCGTCCGCCAGGCCGTCCGCCTCGATCCGCAGCGACAGCCGTACGCCCGCGTCGTGCCCCGCGGCGATGTCGGCGGCCCAGGGGCGATGCCCGGGCAGGTGCACCGGCCCGGTCGCGGTGTAGGCCGGACCGCCCGTCACCAGGGGCGCGGCGGGGGAGCGGGGCAGGGTGTCGGCGACGGCGTCGAGGAAGGCCCGCAGGAGCTGCTCCGGATCGGGCAGCCGCAGCGGCCCCGTGCCCGGCAGCGGCACCGCGTGCGCCTCGGGCGGCATCGCGGCGGCGAGGCGGCGTACGGCCTCGACGTCCTGGGCGCGCAACGGGCCCGTGCGCCAGGCGTCGTGGTCGCCCGGGGACAGCCCCGGCAGCAGCAGGCCGCGCGCCGCGAGCTGCAGTGCGTGCAGGGCCGCCGCGCCCCAGAACACGGTGGCCCGGTGTCCCTGCGCCGCCACGCGCGCGTGCGTGAGGACGGGCAGGGCCGCGCCGACCGGGACCAGCACGGCCGGCACGCCGTGCGCCTCGGCGCTCTCATCGCCGGGCAGGACGACGGTCAGGTCGACTACGGACGCCGACGCCGACGCCGAAGCCGACGCTGACACCGACGCCGACGCGGATACAGACGCCGAGGTGGATGCCGATGCCGACGCCGGGACAGTGGGGACGGTGCCGTCGGGCCGCCAGAAGGCGACGGTGCCGGCGCGGGCCGGATCGCCGGGCAGGAAGACGGAGGGACAGTGGGCCAGTTCGGAGAGACGGGAGGAGGGTGCCGGGGGAGTGGGATGCTCGGCTATGGCTAATTCCTCAAATTTGACTAGCTGAGTCGGAGTCGCCGAGGGTACATCACTTCTGACGTACGTGGGTGTGACTTCTCTGTGGTGTGGGTCACCATGAATGCGGTGGGTTTCTGCCGCGGCGGTGCGCTTCTCAGGGTCGATCAGGGGTCGCGGCTCAGGGATGTCTCAGGGGCCGGGCCGGAACTGCCGGAAACGCGCACCCGTTCTCAGGGCAGAGAGCGGCAGTGGCCGCGAAGGAGGCGACAGTCATGTCGAAGAACGCCAAGATCGCCGCAGGCGGTGTGGCGGTCGGGCTCATCCTGCTGATCTGGCTGCCCTGGTGGGCCGCGCTTCTGATCATCCTGGGAGTCCCGGCCGCCGCGTACCTCGCCCTGGATCCCGCACAGCGGCGCAGGCTGCGCCGCGCCACCCGCAAGGAGATCGGCCGCTGACCGGCCGGACGGATCAGTTCGGCCGTACCGCCATTTTGTCGAGCGCTTCGAGGAGACCCGGCAGCTCCGGGCCGCGGCCCACGGGCAGGACTTCGCCGGGCTCCTCGTCGAGCAGCACGAAGGCGATGTCGTCGGTCCTGGCCACGAGCGACCAGCCGGGCCCGTCCGCCCGCAGGGTCCGCGCGTCGCCGGAGGCGAACGAGGAGCGGACGCGGCCCAGCGGCGGGGGCGAGTCGATGTAGGTGCGGGCCTCGGCGAGGACACGCCGGATGCCGCTGTGCTTCGGCCCGCCGTTCTCGCCGCCCTCGGGAGCGCCGGCCGCCTCGCCGCTGCCGTCGTTCGGTGCCTTCGTTCTCTCCGTCGTACCTGCCGTCTCTGCCGTGTCTGCTGTCTCTGCCGTCTGCGTCGCCCCGGGCATCGGGAAGGCCTCGTCGACCTGCTCGCGCCACGTCGCCCACTGGAGTGCGATCTCGTCGGCGCCCAGACGCCGCTGGGCCGGTCCCCAGACGGTGGTGTCCGGCGGGGTCAGCGGCGGCCGGTCGTCGACCTCCGGGCCGGGATCGTGCGGCGCGGGCACGTCGGGAGCCGCGACGGCGACCGCGAGCGGCCAGCCGGGCAGGGCCGTGACGACCGTGCGCTCGTCGGGCGACAGGTCGTACTCCATGCCGCAGTCCCAGGAAGCGATCGCGACGGCCACCAGGGAGACGTCGTCGATGACGACGGTCCACCGGGCGCCGTCGCCGTCCTGTCCGAGCACCAGCCCGTACCCGTCCGCCAGCGGTGCGAGGCCGAGCGCCGCGCACGCCTCCGGATAGTCGTCGCCCAGCACACTCGGGAACTTCGCCGGCGTCAGCAGCACCGCCGTCAGCACATAGAGCGCATCGTCCTCGGCAGCGACGGCGGTCTCGTCTGTCCCGGCCATCCCGGCCTCCCCATCGGTTCGTCCAACGGCGCGCACCCTAGTGCGCCCGTGAGCCGCTTGTCACGACCTCTCCGACGGACCGGAGCTGCAGTTTTCCGGCGGACGGGGCGAATCGGCCCTTCGTATCGCGCGGGCCCGGCCCGTGGGGCCGCCAAGTGCCGGGCTGGCGAGTGCGGGGCCGACGAGTGCTGCTCCGCTGGGTCGGTCGAGTGCTGCGCGGGGCCGTTCGTGTCACTCCGCCGGCAGCCCCAGCAGCGCGCGGGCCACTGCCCCCGGTGACTCGCCGCGTTCGCGCGCGAGGGCGACGACGGCCCGGCCCGCCAGTTCGTTCACCCCGAACGACAGGGCCTCCGGCGAGACCCAGCCCGCCGCCTCGTCGGCCCGCTCCTGGTCGTCGGCCGCGGACGCCGTGACATAGACGGCCGCGGCCTCGAAGAGATTGTGCGCACGTATGTCGTCGCCGGCCTTCGGCTCCGTGCGCAGGGCGTGCGCGACCCTGCCCCCGGCCTTGCGGACCCTGCCCCACATCGCTGACCACCTTCCGCCTGCGTGCCGTGTCCCCGTTCGCTGTTCTCCGTTCGCTATTGTCCGTCCGCTGTTCTCCGTTCTCCGTTCGTCTCCCGGTCTCCAACGTAAAGTTGGAGTTCTCGCGGCAGAAGGGGGACGACGCGGTGAAGCGCTTCGAGCGGCTCCGCCGGATCCGGCGGATGGACCCGCACCAGGACGCCACGGAGATCTACCGGCTGAGCGTGGCCTGCGAGTTCCCCTGGGACTTCACCCGCTCCCTGGAGCTGGCTCTCTACCGCACCTACGCCGTCCCGAGCATCGGGCGGCTGCTCGCGAAGACGGCCGAACTCACCGACCGCACGCAGAAGCGCTACGACGACACCTCGCTCCTGCTGGACGCCGTCGTCGAGCACGGCTTCGGCAGCGACCAAGGCAAGACCGCGATCCGCCGGATCAACCAGATGCACCGCGCTTACGACATCGGCGACGACGACATGCGCTACGTCCTGTGCACCTTCGTGGTGATCCCCAAGCGCTGGATCGACGCCTACGGCTGGCGCAGGATGTCCCGCCACGAGATCGTCGCCAGTGCCGTCCACTACCGCACACTGGGCCGCCACATGGGCATCAAGGACATCCCCGAGACCTACGAGGAGTTCGAGGCCTACCTCGACGCCTACGAGGCGGACCACTTCGCCTGGGACGAGGACGCCCGGCGGGTGTCGGACGCGACGCTCGGCCTGACGGCCTCCTGGTACCCGCGCCCGCTCGCACCCCTGCTGCGCGCCGCCACCCTCTCGCTCCTCGACGACTCGCTCCTGCGCGCCTTCCGCTACACCCCGCCGAGCGCCGCCACGCGCGCGTGGGTGCGGCGTGCGGTACGGCTGCGGGGGCGTGCCGTCCGGCTGATGCCGCCCCGGCACACCCCGCACTTCGCCCGCCAGAACCGGGAGATCAAGGGCTACCCGTACGGCTACCGCCTCGCCGACCTGGGCACGCGCCCGGTCCCGGGCGTCCGGGGCTGTCCCGTGCGGCACATGCCGGATGCCGAGGCCGGGTGACGAAGCGGACGCGGCTGACCCGGCTCACGCGGCTCACGCGGCTCACGCGGTGAACAGGCTGACGAGGTGCCAAGGGTGTCGGCGAGGTTCCAAGGGCGACGAGGGTGACCAGGTGACGAGGCTGTCTCAGCCCTCGCGGACGGCGAGCGCCAGGAAGCGGGAGTCCTCGTCGGTGTACGACGTCATGCGCCATCCGGAACCGGCGAGCAGAGGACGCAGGTTGGCTTCGGCCCGCAGGTCGTCAGGGGTGAGCGGGCGTCCGTGGCGGGCCGCGAGGGCCGCCCTGCCGACGGGGTGGAACAGCGCCAGCACACCCCCGGGCCGCACCACACGGGCCAGTTCCCGAAGGTTCTCGGCGGGACTGGGCAGATGCGAGATCAGTCCCGCGCCGAACACGGCGTCCAGGGACTCCGAGCGAAGGGGCAGCGCGGAGACGTCCGTGAGCAGCAACGTCCCGTCACCGTCCCGTCCGGCCCGTACGGCCGCTTCCAGCATCGCCGGGGTGAGATCGGCCCCCAGCACCACACCCGAGGGCCCGACCGCGGCCCGTAGGGGCGGCAGGGCGCGGCCGGTGCCGCAGCCCGCGTCGAGGACCCGGTCGCCGGCGCGCAGCCCGAGCTCGGCGACCGCCGCCGCGTAGGCCGGCCCGTCGTCGGGGAACCGGCTGTCCCAGTCGGCGGCGCGGGCGGTGAAGAACTCCTGGACACGCGTCTGGTCGTCGCTCATGCACGGCATGATTCCCCACCGGCGCGGTTGGCGCCTCACTGCACACGTTCGAGTGGGCCCGACGACGCCATGCCGGGGGCGGAGCACCGGACGCCCGACCGGGGTCAGCCGCGTGACTTGAGCGGCCGGTGCCGCGCGGTTCCCGGCGGGCACGGCGCCCCGCGGTCAGTCGGCGATGTCCCGCTCCGCCAGCACCCGGTCGATGCGGACGCGGACGAGGAGTTCGCCCGGGACGCCGTTGCGGGCGCCGAATTCCTCGGCCCGGTCCTCGCCCATGTACCGGGCGCCGATGCGGGTGGCCCAGTGCCGTGTCTCGTCGAGATCCTCCGAGACACGGGCGCGGCCCCGCAGCACCACGAACGAGTACGGCGGCCGGTCGTCGTCCACGCACAGGGCGACACGGCCGTCACGGACGATGTTGCGCCCCTTCACGGTGTCCCTGCCGGTGTTGAACACCACCTCGTCGCCGTCCAGCAGGAACCAGATCGGGGCCACGTGCGGGCTGCCGTCGGCCCGGACGGTGGAGAGCTTCGCGGTGCGGGTCCCGTGGGAGACGAACTCCCGCCATTGCGCGTCGGTCATCTTCTCTGCCATGGCTCCCATCCTCCTTGCCCCTGCAGCGGTCCTGGGGAAGGCTGGCGTGGAGATCCTCCGTCGAGGAGGAGAGTCACACGGGGAGAAAACGGGGAGAACGGAACATGGCCCACAACCAGGGACTCGACTGGCTGCTGGACGACCTGACCGAGCGCGTCCACCAGGTGCGCCACGCACTGGTCCTGTCCAACGACGGCCTGGTGACAGGGGCGAGCACGGGGTTACGCCGCGAGGACGCGGAGCACCTCGCGGCCGTCTCCTCCGGTCTGCACAGCCTCGCCAAAGGCTCCGGGCGGCACTTCGGTGCGGGCAGCCCACGCCAGACCATGATCGAGTTCGACGACGCGGTGCTCTTCGTCACCGCGGCGGGCACGGGCAGTTGTCTGTGCGTTCTCAGCGGCGCGGAGGCCGACATCGGCCAGATCGCCTACGAGATGACGCTGCTGGTCAACCGGGTCGGCGAGCACCTCGACGTGGACGCCCGCCAGCCCGAGCCCAAGCCGAACGCAGACGCCTGACCTGCGAGTTCAGCCTCCCCCGCGGAGTTATCCACAGGCTTGCCACGAGGTGCGCGGCAGCGGCTACGGTTTTTCCACGACGACCGCAGCGGCCACCGGACACGGCGACCGAGTGCGGCGAGTGTGCCGCGACCGCACGCGGCGATCGAATGTGGCGACCGCAAGCGGCGTGAGCCGCTGACTCCACGGGGGAGACCGACCATGTCACACACCATCGCGCAAACAGGCCACCGCACCTGCGCCCTCAGCCGGGCAGCCCGCGAACTCGACCTCAAGCGAAGTGAGTTCGACCTCGCGGTGCACCTGGGGCTCCTCCGGACCGTCCCCGACGAAGGAGGCGGAGGCCGACGCGTCGCCCGGACCGAGATCGACCGGCTGCGCTCCGAGGACGCCTTCCCCGACGGCCTGCGCGAACGCGTCAGGACCGCCGGCACCAAAGAAGGCGCCGAGCTCATGGACGTGTCACCCGCGAGGTTCACGAACCTTGCCCGATTCGGTCTGCTCGTGCCCGTCCGCTTCTATCTCAACCGCTACCGAACCGTCGTCTGGCTGTATCTGGCGGACGAACTGCGGCAGTTCGCCGCGGAGGAGAGCAACGCCCGGCTGCTGACCGGCCGCACGCCCGCCGAGATCAGGGAGGGCTTGGAGGCCGGCCTGGACCGGCGGCCCCGCAACTGGCGCGGACGCCACATCGGACTCCTGCGGCGGCTGGCGGCAGACGACCCCTGGGCCCATGCCGCGGCCGTCGCCTGCCTCCTCGACCCCGCCGACGTGGCGGACGTCGTCGAAGACCCCTACGAGCGCGCCCACCTGCTCCGCTGCCGCCCTCGGCTGCCGTCCCACGGCGCCCCCGGCTCACCGGCCGCCGAGCTGGCCGGAGAACTCATGACCGCGAGCGAGCCGGACGAGGTGGCCTGGTTCCGCGCGGACCTGGCGCACACGACGGAGGCGGCGCGCAGGTGCCGCCCGGCACCACGCCCGGCACCGGGCCTGGCACCGAGGCCGACCCCAGCGGCCCTGCCTACCTCAACCCCAACCCTGACCCCAGCGACCCACCCGACCCCAATCCCAACCCCAGCGACCCTCCCGCCCCCAACCTCAACCGCAGCGCCGGCCCCTGCACCACCGTCCCCCTCGACGCCGGAGCCTCCACGCGTCCTGGGCTGGTTGCGCCGCAGAGGGAGGCGACCCGCCGGATGACCGCGCGGCGGGTGCGACTCGGCGATGACCTCTCGTTCCCACGCTGTGCGTCTCCGGATGCGCCCCTGTCCGCCTTGCGAGGAGACTGGCCCCAGGAGGCAATCATGTTCGGTTCCACCAAGGCGTTCAGCGGCTTCTCCGTGGACGACATCGAGGCAGCCGTCGACGAGCTGGGTCGCAGAGGCGTCCGGTTCGAGCGCTACGGGCATTTCGAGACGGACGACAAGGGGATCTTCCGCGGTGGCGGCCCGCTGACCGCCTGGTTCACCGATCCCGCCGGGAACGTGCTCTCCGTGCTCCAGGAGTCCTGACGGGCCGGGCATGCCCGAGCTACCGGACGTCGAGGGCTTCCGGCGGGTGCTCGAGTCCTGCGCGAGGGGCCGGGTCATCCGACGTGTCGACGTGCGCGACCCCGGAGTCCTGCACGGGGTCGATGCCCGGGGGCTGCGGGACGCGCTGGAGGGGCGGCGGTTCGGCACGCCGGAGCGGCGCGGCAAGTGGCTCCTCGCCCGGACCGGCGGCCCGACGCTCGCGCTGCACTTCGGGATGACCGGTCGCCTCGTGTGCGGGCGGGCCGACGACGCCGTGGAGCCGCATGACCGCGTGCTGTTCACGCTGGGCGCCGGTCGTCAGCTGCGCTTCCGGGACCAGCGCAAGCTGCAGGGGCTCTGGCTGGTCCACGACGAGTCGGGGCTGGACCGGCTGCTCCGTAAGCAGGGCCCGGACGCGCTGTCGGTGGACCGGGCGGAGTTCGAGGCCGTGCTGTCGTCGCGTCGCGGACGGCTCAAGGGCGCGCTCACCGACCAGTCGGTCGTCGCCGGCCTGGGCAATCTGCTCGCGGACGAGATCCTGTGGCGGGCCCGGCTGCGCCCCGACCGGTCGGCGCGGGACCTGGGCGAAGCCGAGCGCCGCCGTCTGTACCGGGAAATGAGGGGCACCCTGCGGTCGTCGGTCACCGCCGGCTGCGTCCCGCCGCGTGACTCCTGGCTCACCGGTCACCGCGACGACCGGGAGCCGCGCTGCCCGCGCTGCGGCACGGGCCTGCGCCGCTCCCGGATGGCGGGCCGCGGCACGGTCTGGTGCCCGCGGTGCCAGCCGGACGGCTGATCCCGCCGACCGGTCAGCCGCTGTCGCTCAGGGCGCCTCGGCCGGCTGACGTTCTCCGTCCGGCGCCACGAGCGACTGCGCGAGGGGGATACGCGCCAGGGCGAAGACCCCGGCGGTGATCAGCGCGACTCCCAGCAGTTGCGGCACCAGCCACCAGCCGGTGCGGATCGTCTCCTCGTAGAGGAGGATCCCCAGGGCGAAGCTCACCAGCGCGTCGCCGAGGGTGAGGGCCGGCTGGGAGGCGACGAGGGGACCTCCCTGCAGGGCGTTCTCCAGCAGGAACAGTGCGCACAAGCCGGTCGCGGCGAACGCGTACGTCTGCCAGGTGGTGAGGAAGGCGACGATTCCCTCGTCGTCGAGGATGTGGGTGGCGGCCTTCATCAGAGCGGCGGTCACCGCGTAGAGGATGGCCGTCGCGGTCCCCAGGCAGGCCGCCCGGGCGCGGCCCTCCGGGCGTTTGAGGGCGGCCAGGGAGAGACCGGCGACGGCGCCCCCGCACGCGGCGAGTGCGGGGATCCAGCGGTCCAGGTCCACATGGGTGCGGTTGCCGGCGGGCGCGGCGGCCGCGAGGGCGACCACCAGTCCGACCACGACCGCCGTCACGGCCAGCCAGCCCGAGGCCGGCAGGTACCGGTGCATCACGAGGGAGGCGATGATGAGGGCCAGCGGAAGCTCCAGCACGAACAGCGGCTGCACGATCGTCAGCGGACCGGTCGCCAGCGCCACCGCCTGGCAGACGGCGGCGCCGATCACCGCGAGGATGCCCGCCAGCCAGACGGGCTGCCGCAGCAGATCGAGCATGAGCCCTACCCGGAACCCCTGGGAGCTCGGCACGGTCAGCGCCGCCTTGCGCTGCAGCACCGTCGCGACGGCGTTGCCGAGGGCCGCGCAGACGGCGAGGACGATGGGGAGCACGGTGTGCAGCGTGGCCACCTCCCTGATCCGCGGGCGCGCGATACCGGCTGTGCCTCCTTCTGCCATGGTCAGCGGATCGGGGAGTGCGCGCGATCCGGGAGCCGGACGGGCAGGGCCGCCGCAGAGCGTCTGCGGTCGGGCTCGGGTCGGGGTCGCTGTGGGGCGTCTGCCGTCGGGCCCGGGGTCGAGGCCGCCGGAGGGCTCCTGCCGCAGGCCAGGTCAGCCCAGCTTCCGGAAGAGTCCCTCCTGCACGACCGACACGACCAGCCGGCCCTCCCGGTCGTAGATCCGGCCGCGTGCCAGGCCCCGGCCGCCGACCGCGATGGGCGACTCCTGGTCGTACAGCAGCCAGTCGTCGGCGCGGAACGGGCGGTGGAACCACATGGCGTGGTCCAGGGACGCCATGTCGAAGCCGCGCGGACCCCACAGCGGCTCGACCGGGATGCGGACGGCGTCCAGCAGCGTCATGTCGCTGGCGTAGGTGAGGGCGCAGGTGTGGACGAGCGGGTCGTCGCCGAGCGGCCCGACCGCACGCATCCACACGGCGCTGCGCGGTTCGGCGTTCCGGGCCTCCTCGGTGGTCCAGCGCAGCCGGTCCACATAGCGGATGTCGAAGGGCTGGCGGCGGGCCATCCGCTCCAGCTGCTCGGGGAGAGTGCCCAGGTGCTCCCGGATCTCGTCGGTGACCGTGGGCAGCGACTCCGGGTCGGGGACCGTGCGGGCGGGCGGCAGCTGGTGCTCGAAGCTGCCCTGTTCAGGCTTGTGGAAGGAGGCGGTGAGGTTGAAGATCGTGCGGCCCTGCTGCACGGCCGTGACCCGCCGGGTGGTGAAGGAGCGCCCGTCGCGCACCCGCTCCACCTGGTACACGATCGGCACACCGGGGATGCCCGGGCGCAGGAAGTACGCGTGCAGCGAGTGCACGGGCCGGTCGCCCTCCGTGGTGCGGCCGGCGGCGACCAGGGCCTGGCCCGCGACCTGCCCGCCGAAGACCCGCTGCAGGGACTCCTGGGGGCTGCGCCCGCGGAAGATGTTGACCTCGATCTGCTCCAGGTCGAGCAGGTCGACGAGCCTCTCGGCCGGGTTGGTCGTCATGGGTGGGATTCTCCTGTGCTCGCTGCTGCCCGGCCGGTCACAGCTGGCCGACGTCGGTGACGCGGACGATCGCGCGGCCCTCCGCGTCCGAGGCGGTGAGGTCGACCTCCGCGCTGATGCCCCAGTCGTGGTCGCCGTTCGGGTCGTGGAAGATCTGCCGGACCCGCCACAGGCCGTTCTGCGGCTCCTCCTCGATGAGCAGCAGCTTGGGGCCGCGGGCGTCGGGGCCGGTGCCGAGGTCGTCGTACTCGTCCCAGTACTTGTCCATCGCCTCGCCCCACGCCTCGGCGTCCCAGCCGGAATCCGCGTCCATCTCGCCCAGCTCCTCCACCTGGTCGAGGGCGGCCAGTTCGACGCGGCGGAACATGGCGTTGCGGACCAGGACGCGGAAGGCGCGCGCGTTGGCGGTGACCGGCTTGACCTCGTCGGCCTTCTCCTGGGCCTCCTCGGCGGTCATCTCCTCCGGGTTGGCCAGTTGCTCCCACTCGTCCAGCAGGCTGGAGTCGACCTGGCGCACCATCTCACCGAGCCACTCGATCAGGTCCTGCAGGTCCTCGGACTTCAGGTCGTCCGGGACGGTGTGGTCGAGGGCCTTGTAGGCGCTGGCCAGATAGCGCAGCACGATGCCCTCGGTGCGGGCCAGCTCGTAGTGGGACACCAACTCGGTGAAGGACAGCGCCCGTTCGTACATGTCGCGGATGACCGACTTCGGCGACAGCGGATGGTCGCCGACCCAGGGGTGGCTCTTGCGGTACGTGTTGTACGCGTGGAAGAGCAGCTCCTCCAAGGGCTTCGGGTACGTGATGTCCTGGAGGCGCTCCATGCGCTCCTCGTACTCGACGCCGTCCGCCTTCATCTGGGCCACGGCCTCGCCGCGCGCCTTGTTCTGCTGGGCGGCGAGGATCTGCCGGGGATCGTCCAGGGTCGACTCGACGACGGACACCATGTCGAGCGCGTAGGACGGCGATTCGGGGTCGAGCAGCTCGAACGCGGCGAGCGCGAACGTGGACAGCGGCTGGTTGAGCGCGAAGTCCTGCTGGAGGTCGACCGTGAGGCGGACGATGCGGCCGGTGGCGTCCGGCTCGTCCAGCTTCTCGACGATGCCGCCGTCCAGCAGCGAGCGGTAGATGGCGATGGCCCGGCGGATGTGCCGCAGCTGCTGCTTGCGCGGCTCGTGGTTGTCCTCCAGCAGCCGGCGCATCGCCTCGAAGGCGTTGCCGGGGCGGGCGATCACCGACAGCAGCATCGTGTGCGTCACCCGGAACCGGGAGGTCAGCGGCTCCGGCTCGGAGCCGATGAGCTTCTCGAAGGTCTGCTCCGACCAGGCGACGAAGCCCTCGGGGGCCTTCTTGCGGACGACCTTGCGGCGCTTCTTCGGGTCGTCGCCCGCCTTGGCGAGTGCCTTCTCGTTCTCGACGACGTGCTCGGGCGCCTGCGCGACGACGAACCCCTCCGTGTCGTAGCCGGCCCGCCCGGCACGGCCCGCGATCTGGTGGAACTCGCGGGCCCGCAGGGTGCGCACCCGGGTGCCGTCGTACTTGGTGAGCGCCGTGAACAGCACCGTGCGGATGGGGACGTTGACGCCGACGCCGAGCGTGTCGGTGCCGCAGATGACCTTCAGCAGACCGGCCTGGGCGAGCTTCTCCACCAGGCGCCGGTACTTGGGCAGCATGCCGGCGTGGTGGACGCCGATGCCGTGCCGCACGTAACGGGAGAGGTTGCGGCCGAACTTGGTGGTGAAGCGGAAGTTGCCGATCAGCTCGGCGATCTGCTCCTTCTCCTCCTTGGAGCACATGTTGATGCTCATCAGCGCCTGCGCCCGCTCCACGGCCTGGGCCTGCGTGAAGTGCACGATGTAGACGGGCGCCTGCCGGGCCTGGAGCAGGTCGGTCAGCGTCTCCGTGAGCGGCGTGTAGCGGTACTCGTAGGAGAGGGGCACCGGGCGGGTCGCCGAGCGGACCACCGCGGTCGGGCGGCCGGTGCGGCGGGTGAGGTCCTTCTCGAAGAACGAGACGTCACCGAGCGTCGCCGACATCAGCACGAACTGGGCCTGCGGCAACTCCAGGATCGGGATCTGCCAGGCCCAGCCGCGGTCGCCCTCGGCGTAGAAGTGGAACTCGTCCATGACGACCTGGCCGACGTCCGCGTCCTTGCCGTCGCGCAGCGCGATCGACGCGAGGACCTCGGCGGTGCAGCAGATCACGGGCGCGTCCGCGTTGACCGAGGCGTCGCCGGTGAGCATGCCGACGTTCTCCGTGCCGAAGATCTTGCACAGTTCGAAGAACTTCTCCGACACCAGCGCCTTGATGGGAGCCGTGTAGAAGGTGACCTCGTCCCGGGCGAGGGCGGCGAAGTGCGCGCCGGCCGCGATCATGCTCTTGCCGGACCCGGTGGGCGTCGACACGATCACGTTCGCACCGGAGACCACCTCGATCAGCGCCTCCTCCTGGTGGGGGTAGAGCGTGAGACCCCGCTCACCGGCCCACGCCTCGAAGGCTTCGTAGAGGGCGTCGGGGTCGGCGGTCCGCGGCAGCTGATCGATGAGGGTCACGCCCCCATCTTGCCTGGCCGGGTGCCCGATGCGGGAATCGGCTGCCGGACCGAAGATCACGAACGCTACGCTGAGGCGCCGGCGACGCGTCAGCGCACCACGGTCAACTGGACAGCGGCACACGAGGAATGGGGCGGGCAACGGCCATGATGGGACCAGCACACTCACTGTCGGGGGCCGCCGCCTGGCTGGGCGTCGGGGCCGCGGCCGCCGCCGCCGGCCACCCGATGCCCTGGCCCGTCCTCCTCGTCGGCGCGCTGATCTGCGCCGGAGCCGCCCTCGCCCCCGATCTCGACCACAAGGCGGCCACCATCTCCCGGTCCTTCGGGCCGCTGTCGCGCTGGCTGTGCGAGATCGTGGACAAGCTGTCGTACGCCGTCTACAAGGCGACAAAGAAACAGGGCGACCCGCGCCGCTCCGGCGGGCACCGCACGCTCACGCACACCTGGCTGTGGGCGGTGCTGATCGGTGCGGGCACATCGGCCGTCGCGATCAGCAGTGACCGCTGGGGCGTGCTCGCGATCCTCTTCGTGCACCTGGTCCTGGCCATCGAGGGCCTGCTGTGGCGGGCGACCCGCGGCTCCAGCGCCGACGTCCTGGTCTGGCTGCTGGCCGCGACCACCGCGTGGATACTCGTCGGCATCCTCGACCAGCCGGGCAACGGCGCGGACTGGCTGTTCACGGAGCCGGGCCAGGAGTATCTGTGGCTCGGGCTGCCGGTGGTGCTGGGCGCGATCGTGCACGACATCGGGGACGCCCTCACCATCTCGGGCTGCCCGATCCTGTGGCCCATCCCGGTCGGCCGCAAGCGGTGGTACCCGGTCGGGCCGCCCAAGGCCATGCGGTTCCGGGCCGGCAGCTGGGTCGAGCTGAGGGTGCTGATGCCGGCGTTCATGCTGCTCGGCGGGGTGGGCTGCGCGGCGGCGCTCAACTTCATATGAGTGCCGCGGCGGTGCCGGACGTCATGTGAGCGCCACCGCGGCGCTGGACGTCATGTGAGCGCCGCCGCGGCGCTGGACGTCATGTGAGTGCCGCGGCGGCGCCCGGCGTCCCGTGAGCGCGGACGCACGGAACGGAGCCCGGCCGCCGCCCGCAGGAGGCGGCTGAACGGGGTGGGAAGGGCTGAACGGGGTGGTTCAGCCGCTGCCGTAGCGGCGCTCGAACGCCGCGACCCGGCCCTCCGTGTCCACCGTGCGGGCCTTGCCCGTGTAGAAGGGATGGCTCTCCGAGGAGATCTCCACGTCCACGACCGGGTAGGTCTCGCCGTCGTCCCACTCGATGGTCTGGTCGCTGGTCGCGGTGGACCGGGTCAGGAAGGCGTAGCCGGCGGCGCGGTCGCGGAAGACGACGGGGTGGTAGTCGGGGTGCTTGTCCTGCTGCATGGATGCTCCTCGGACGGCTCGGGTCGGTACTGGGATCAGCCGGGCAGGGTGTCCTCGTCGACGACGTGCACGGCGGCCTCCTCGGCCGACGCGGCGGCGCCGTCGATGCCCACGTCCGTGGCGACCAGCGCGCTCTCCTCGTCCTCGTGCGCGCCCTCGTCGGGTGCGACGAGCCGGCCGGAGCGGGCCGCGCCGACCTCGTTGTCGAGGAGTTCCCCGTCGGTGCCGTCGCAGTCCCCGAGGCCGTCACCGTCCTGGGCGACGGCGTCGGGAAGCTCCTCGGCGAGCCGCTGGTCCAGGGTCTCGCCCCGCTGCCGCTCGGCCGCCGTCACGCCGAGGTGCTCGACGGCCCAGGGCCGCTCGGGAGGGGACCAGCCCCGGTCCAGGGGATCGTCGACGCCGTCGTACTCCAGGGTGTCCTCGGCGTCGAGCACCCCCGTGTCCTCCCTCTGCTCGTCCTGGTCCGGCTGGTAGACGTCGTCTCCCCAGCCGTCGGAGCTGTTCACGGGTACCTCCAGGGGATGGGGAACGGGCCCGTTCGTCATCGGGGCCCGCGCCGGGCCGCCTCCGCACGGAGCACTGGCGCCACCCGTCGCCGAACCGCTGCCGCGGTTCCCGGGCGTTCCCCGAGCCGGTGCCCGCTTCCAGACTTCCACCCGGCCTCGGGACCGCGCAACGCCACGGCCCTGCGCCTTCCGGCCCTGCGCCTTCCGGCCCCCGCGCCCACCGGGCCCGGGGCCACCGGGCCCGGGGCCACCGACACGTGCCCCCCCGGGCCCGGTCCTCACCCGTCCCCCCGGGGCTCGGTCCTCACCCGTCCCCCCGGGGCCCGGTCCTCACCCATCCCCCCGGGGCTCGGTCCTCACCCGTGCCAGGACCGCCACAGCGCCGCGTACGCCCCGTCCGCCGCCACCAGCTCGTCGTGGCTGCCCAGTTCGCTGATCCGCCCGTTCTCGACGACGGCGATGACATCGGCGTCGTGCGCGGTGTGCAGCCGGTGGGCGATGGCGACGACGGTGCGGCCGTCGAGGACCCGGGCCAGGGAGCGCTCCAGGTGGCGGGCGGCCCGCGGGTCCAGCAGGGACGTCGCCTCGTCCAGGACCAGGGTGTGCGGGTCGGCCAGCACCAGGCGGGCCAGCGCGATCTGCTGGGCCTGGGCGGGCGTGAGGGCCAGCCCGCCCGAGCCGACCTCGGTGTCCAGGCCGTCGTCGAGGGCCCGTGCCCAGCCGTCCGCGTCGACCGCGCCCAGCGCCGCCCACAGCTCGGCGTCGCCGGCGCCCGTCCGGGCCAGCCGGAGGTTGTCACGCAGGGAGCCGACGAAGACGTGGTGCTCCTGGTTGACGAGCGCCACGTGCGCGCGGACCCGCTCGGCGGGCATCCGGGACAGCTCGGCGTCGCCCAGCGTGACCCGGCCGTCCCGGGGCGCGTAGATCCCGGCCATCAGCCGCCCCAGCGTGGACTTGCCCGCGCCGGACGGCCCGACCAGGGCCAGCCGGGTACCGGGGGAGACCTCCAGGGACACCTTGCGCAGGACGTCCACGCCCTCCAGATAGCCGAAGTGCACCCGGTCGGCACGCACGTGGCGCCCCTCGGGGGCCACCCCCGGGTCGCCCGCGTCCGGCTCGATGTCCCGGACGCCGACCAGCCGGGCCAGCGACACCTGCGCGACCTGCAGCTCGTCGTACCAGCGCAGGATCAGCCCCACCGGGTCGACGAGCATCTGGGCGATCAGCGCTCCGGTGGTGAGCTGGCCGACGTCGATCCAGCCCCGCAGTGCGAACATCCCGCCGATCAGCAGCACCGAGGCCAGCACGGTCACGTGGGTGACGTTGATGACCGGGAAGAGCACCGACCGCAGCCACAGCGTGTAGCGCTCCCAGGCCGTCCACTCCCGGATCCGCTGCTCCGACAGCGCGACCCGCCGGTCGGCGAGGCGGTGGGCCTCCACGGTGCGCCCCGCGTCCACGGTCTCGGCCAGCGCGGCGGCCACGGCCGCGTACCCGGCGGCCTCGGCCCGGTAGGCGCCCGGCGCCCGCCGGAAGTACCAGCGGCATCCGGCGATCAGCAGCGGCAGGGCGACCAGCACGGCGAGCGCCAGCGGCGGCGCCGTGACGACCAGCCCGCCCATCAGCAGCACGACCCACACCACACCGATCGACAGCTGCGGCACCGCCTCGCGCATGGCGTTGGCCAGCCGGTCGATGTCCGTCGTGATCCGGGACAGCAGGTCGCCGGTCCCAGCCCGTTCCAGCACGCCGGGCGGCAGCCCGACCGACCGGACGAGGAAGTCCTCGCGCAGGTCGGCCAGCATCCGCTCACCCAGCATCGCGCCGCGCAGCCGTACCTCGCGGACGAAGACGGCATGGACGGCCAGCGCCGCCAGGAAGAGCCCCGCCGTGAGGCCCAGACGCAGGTCGCGCGCCCCGTCGGTCACCCGCTCCACCAGCGAGCCCAGCAGCCACGGGCCCACCATCGAGGCGAGGACCGCGACCGTGTTGACGGCCACGAGGAGCAGGAACGCCCGGCGGTGCCGGCGCAGCAGTTCGGCCACGTAGGCGCGCACGGTCGCGGGGGCTCCGACGGGCAGGGTGTGCGCCGTCGTCGGTGCCGCCGGGTCGTACGCCGGTGGCGCCACGCCGATCATGCCTTCTCCTCGATCTCTTCCAGTGCCTGCAGCACGTCGTCGTGCACCGCGTCGTGGCGCAGTGCGTCCGTCAGGGCGGCCGAACCGTCCGGCGCGGCCTCGTCGTCCGTCTCGCGTGTGACCACCGCCCGGTAGCGGGGCTCGGCGAGCACCAGCTCGCGGTGGGCGCCGACCGCCACGACCTCGCCGTCGTGCAGGAACACGACCCGGTCGGCGCGGTCCAGCAGCAGTGGGGAGGAGGTGAACACCACGGTCGTGCGCCCCGCGCGCAACTCCCGCACTCCCTGGGCGATACGGGCCTCGGTGTGCGAGTCGACGGCCGAGGTCGGCTCGTCCAGGACCAGCACCCGGGGGTCCGTGAGCAGCGACCGGGCCAGCGCGAGCCGCTGGCGCTGGCCGCCGGACAGGGACCGGCCGCGCTCGGTGATCCGCGCGTCCATGGCGTCGGCGGCGCCCAGCGAACCCTGCACCAGCGCCGCCAGCACGTCGTCGCACTGCGCGGCGGCCAGCGCGGCCCGGGGCTCGACGGCGCCGGAGGCGGGTACGTCGAGCAACTCGCGCAGCGTGCCCGAGAGCAGGACCGGGTCCTTGTCCTGGACCAGGACGGCCGTACGGGCGCTGTCCAGAGGCAGTTCGTCGAGCGGCACCCCGCCCAGCAGGACCGGGGCGCCCCCTTGCGCGGGGTGCCCGCCCAGCCGTTCGGCCAGCCGGCCCGCCGCGTCCGGGTCGCCGCACACCACGGCGGTCAGCAGCCCCGCGCTCGCGAGCAGCCCCGTCTCCGGGTCGTACAGGTCCCCCGAGGGCAGGGCGTCCGGGCGCGTTCCGGCGGTGTCCGTGGCCCGCTCCAGCGCCAGCACCCCCGCGGCCCGTGTCGCGGAGGGCCGGGAGAAGGAGTACGCCATCGCGATCTCCTCGAAGTGCCGCAGCGGATACGTCAGCACCATGATCGAGCTGTAGACGGTGACCAGTTCGCCGACGGTGATCCGGCCCTCCCGGGCCAGCCCCACCCCGTGCCAGACGACGGCGATGAGCAGCAACCCGGGCAGCAGCACCTGGATCGCCGAGATCAGCGACCACATCCGGGCGCTGCGCACGGCCGCGTGGCGGACCTCCTGGGAGGCGCGGCGGTAGCGGTCGAGGAACAGCTCCTCACCGCCGATGCCGCGCAGCACGCGCAGGCCCGCGACGGTGTCCGAAGCGAGTTCGGTGGCGCGTCCGGCCTTCTCGCGCTGGGTGTCGGCACGGCGCGTGGCACGGGGCAGCAGGGGCAGCACGGCGAGCGCCAGCACGGGCAGGCCCACGGCGACGACCACGCCGAGCGCCGGCTGGTAGACGAGCAGCCCGGCGCAGACCAGTACGACGGTCAACAGGGCCGCGGTGAACCGCGACAGCGCCTCCACGAACCAGCCGATCTTCTCGACGTCGCCGGTGGAGACCGCGACCACTTCCCCCGCCGCCACGCGCCGGGTCAGCGCCGAGCCAAGGCGGGCCGCCTTGCGGGCGAGGAGCTGCTGGACGCGGGCGGCGGCCGTGATCCAGTTGGTGACGGCGGTGCGGTGCAGGAAGGTGTCTCCGATCGCGCTGCCCGCACCGGCCAGCGCCAGCAGCCCGCCCGCGAGGGCGAGTCGCGACTCGGAGCGGTCGACGACGGCCTGCACGGCGGCACCGACACAGAACGGCAGCGCGGCGACGGACGTGAAGTGCAGCAGTCCCCAGGCCAGCGCCTTGCACTGGCCGCCCAGCTGGTTCCGGAAGAGCCACCACAGGAAGCGGGGCCCCGAACGCGCGTCCGGCACACCGGGGTCGGGATACGGAAGGTCTTGAATCTGCATGACGTCCCAGTGGCTTGTGTCAGGGAAGGGCAAGGGAAGGGAGCGGAAGGGAAAGGGAGCAGAAGGGGAGGGAAGGCAGGGGAGGGCAGGGCAGAAGGGCGCGGCCGGTGGCAGCAAACCGTGACAGGTTCGCGTCGGCGCGTGGTCGATGGCAAACGGTTTTCCCTCCGGCGGCGGGAATCGGCCGACGGGATCCCGAACGGACGTGTCCGGGTGGGCGGGTGCGCATTGCGGAGACGGCCGGGCCCCCGTAGAACACCGCTCATGAAGAGACGATTAGTCATGTCCATGCTTGCCGGGGCGACCCTCCTGGCGAGCACCCTCCTCGGCACCGGCGCCGCACCGGCGGCCGGAGCCCTCGCGGCCGACGACCCCGCGGTTGACCCCCGTGTGGCCGGAGCCCTCGCGGCTGACGCCCCTCCGGCCGGAGCCCCTGCCTCCGACGTCCCCGCCGAGTTCGGCACCGACTGGCACGACCCGGTCACCGCCGCCCCGCCCGTCGGCAGACCGTCCGGCAGGTCCTGCGAAGTAACCGTCGCCCGGGCGCAGTTCCGCGACTTCACCCCGTACCGGGGCACCTACACGCCGCCCGCCAGCTGCGGCGACCGCTGGAGCAAGGTGGTGCTGCGTCTCGACGGCGCGGTCAAGGGCCGTCAGTACGACCGGCTGGGCTACCTGCACATCGGCGGGGTCGAGATCTTCCGCACGTCGACGCCGCAGCCCTCGCCGGACGGCATCACGTGGTCGGTGGAGAAGGACGTCACGCGCTACAGCGACACCTTCCGCGGCCGCGGGGACGTCGAGATGCTCATCGGCAACGTCGTCGACGACACCTACACGGGCGTGCTCGACGTCAAGGTCACGCTGACGTTCTTCGCGGGCCGCCCGGCCGCCGCCATCCCCGACCGGGTCCTCACCCTCACCGGCGACTCCACGCTCACCACCCCGCGCAACAGCGAGCGGGTCCTCGTTGAGGTGTACGCCACCGGCTCGGGCGGCGGCTGCGAGGAGTACTGGTACCTGACGGTGCCCGCCCCGGCGCCCTACTCCTGCACGGCGGACCGGGGCCCTTACCGCGAGGTGCGGATCCGGGTGGACGGCAGGGTCGCCGGCATCGCGGCGCCGTTCCCGACCGTGTGGACCGGCGGCTGGTCCAACCCGTTCCTCTGGTACGTCGTCCCGGGCCCGCGCGCCTTCGACGTCGCGCCCGTCACCTTCGACCTCACCCCCTTCGCGGGGATCCTCAACGACGGCCGCCCGCACCGCGTCGAGGTCTCGGTCGCCGGCGTCCCCGAGGGGCAGACCGGCTGGAGCACACCGGTCAACGTCCTCGTCTGGCAGGACGAGCACCGCGCGCGGGTGACCGGCAAGCTGACGGTGCACCAGGAGGGCGCGCCGACCGGCTCGTCGGCCCACACGCCCGGCCCGGAACACCGGGTCGACACCGAGGGCGCCCACCGGCTCACGGTCGCCGGATATGTCGACACCTCGCACGGGCGCGTCGGCACCACCGTCCGCCGCTCGCTCAGCCACACCTCGACCCACCGCTGGACCGACGGTGAGACGACCGACGGGCTGGAAGCGCTCTGGAGGGACGACGAGTCGGTGACCACCGGCGACCGCACCACCCGCACCCGCCGGACGTACACGATGGACGGCACGACCACCCTCGGCGCGGGCGACCGGCTGCGCACCGTCCTGACCCTCGGCGACCGCGCCACGACCACCGAACTGCTGGGCGGTCACCGCGTCGCGTGGTCACGGCTCGACGACACCTACACGGGTGACGCCACCTACACGGCGAACGTGCCGCGCGACCAGCGGCACGCGGTCGGAACGAGCAGCGAGCGCTACCGGCTGTACGGCTCGCACGGCTGCCACGACCGCGAGGTGACGACCGAACAGGGGGTGCTCACGCGGGACCGCGTGCGGTGCTGACGAGGTCTGCGGGACGCACGTCGGTGCGTCCCGCAGGGCGCTGTCGGCCGGCCCCCGGAAGCCCTGGCGGCCCGCACGCGCACCGGGGACGGCCCCGCGTGCGTCAGCAGCGCCGCACCGGCGCCCCGTCGATGAGCGTGTCCAGCAACCCCCCGAGCGCCTCGCGCTGATCCGCCGTCAGCGGAGCGAGGATCTCCTCCGCCGCCGACCTGCGGGCCGCCCGCAGCTCGCGCAGCGCCGCCCGTCCGTCGTCGGTGAGCTCGATGCGGATCACCCGCCGGTTGTCCGGGTCCGGGACCCGCCGCACCTTGCCGCTCGCCTCCAGTGCGTCGACCAGTGTCGTCACGGCGCGCGGCACCACCTCCAGGCGCTCGGCCAGATCGGCCATGCGCGGTGGCGAGCCCCAGTGCGCGAGGGTGCGCAGCAGCCGGGACTGGGCCGGGGTGATGCCGAGCTCGCGCTGCTCCAGATGGTGCTTCTGGATGCGGTGCACCCGGCGCGTGAGCCGCAGCAACTGCTCGGCGAGCAGACCGTCGGGGTCGGGCGTGGTCATGCGGGGAACACTATCAGGATGCCGTTCATTGTGAGTATAGGTAACAATGAGCTACGATCCGATCCGCCCGGCCGGTCCCGCCCGTACCGCCCTCGAAGGAGCCCATGCGTCCCGATCACGAAATCCGCTGGACCCCGCCGGACGGCATGCAGGAGCAGCCCCGGCAGGTCCGCCGCATCCTCGGACTCTTCCGTCCCTACCGCGGCCGCCTGGCGGTCGTCGGCCTGCTGGTCGGCGCCTCGTCGCTGGTCTCGGTGGCCACGCCGTTCCTGCTGAAGGAGATCCTCGACGTCGCGATCCCCGAGGGGCGCACCGGGCTGCTCAGCCTGCTCGCCCTCGGCATGATCCTCAGCGCGGTCCTCACCAGCGTCTTCGGCGTCCTGCAGACCTTGATCTCCACGACGGTCGGCCAGCGCGTCATGCACGACCTGCGCACCGCCGTCTACGGCCGGCTGCAGCGCATGTCCCTCGCCTTCTTCACGCGCACGCGCACGGGCGAGGTGCAGTCCCGCATCGCCAACGACATCGGCGGCATGCAGGCCACCGTCACCTCCACCGCGACCTCCCTGGTCTCGAACGTCACCAGCGTGGTCGCCACGATCGCCGCGATGATCGCCCTCGACTGGCGGCTGACCGTCGTCTCGCTGCTGTTGCTGCCGGTCTTCGTGTGGATCAGCCGCCGCGTCGGCGACGAGCGCCGGAAGATCACCACCCGGCGCCAGAAGCAGATGGCCGCCATGGCCGCCACGGTCACCGAGTCGCTCTCCGTCAGCGGCATCCTGCTCGGCCGCACGATGGGCCGCTCCGACTCCCTGACCAAGACCTTCGCCGACGAGTCCGAGGAACTGGTCGACCTGGAGGTGCGCTCCAGCATGGCGGGCCGCTGGCGCATGGCGGTCATCACGATCGTCATGGCCGCGCTGCCCGCCGTCATCTACTGGACCGCGGGCCTCGCCCTCCAACTGGGCGGCCCCCAGGTCTCCATCGGTACGATCGTCGCGTTCGTCTCCCTCCAGCAGGGGCTGTTCCGCCCGGCCGTGAGCCTGCTGTCGACCGGGGTGCAGATCCAGACCTCGCTCGCGCTCTTCCAGCGCATCTTCGAGTACCTCGACCTGCCCGTCGACATCACCGAACGCCCCGACCCGGTCCGCCTCGACCGCGTCAAGGGCGAGATCCGCTTCGAGAACGTCTCCTTCGGCTACGACGCCGAGGGCGCCCCCGTCCTCGACGGCATCGACATCACGGTCCCGGCCGGCGGCAGCCTCGCCCTCGTCGGCCCCACCGGCGCCGGCAAGTCCACGCTGGGCTATCTGGTGCCCCGCCTCTACGACGTCACCGCCGGCCGCGTCACCCTCGACGGCACCGACGTCCGCGACCTCGACTTCGACACGCTGGCCCGGGCGGTCGGCGTCGTCTCGCAGGAGACGTACCTCTTCCACGCCTCGGTCGCCGACAACCTGCGCTTCGCCAAGCCCGACGCCACCGACGAGGAACTGCACCAGGCGGCCAGGGCCGCGCAGATCCACGACCACATCGCGTCCCTGCCCGACGGGTACGACACGGTCGTCGGCGAGCGCGGCCACCGCTTCTCCGGCGGCGAGAAGCAGCGCCTGGCCATCGCCCGCACCATCCTGCGCGACCCGCCCGTCCTCGTCCTGGACGAGGCCACCAGCGCCCTGGACACCCGTACCGAGGCCGCCGTCCAGGCCGCCATCGACGCCCTGTCGGCCGACCGCACCACCATCACCATCGCCCACCGGCTCTCCACCGTCCGGGGCGCCGACCAGATCGTGGTCCTCGACGCCGGACGCGCGGTCGAGCAGGGCACGCACGAGGAACTGCTCGCGCGGAACGGCCGGTACGCGGCGCTCGTACGCCGGGACGCCCAACTGGAACCGACAAGATGAAAATATGCCGGGTTTATGACGATATGCGGGTTACCGTGCCCGCATGCAGAAGAACACTCCGTCACGGAGCACGATTCGACTGACGCGACGGGGCCGCATCGCCCTCGTCGTGACCGGAGCCGTCGTGGTCGGTACCGCCGTGGCGGTGCCGCTGCTGACCCTGGCGCCCGAGAAGGAGAGCCGGCCCACCACCCTGGTGATCCCCGAGGGCTGGCGGGCGAGCCAGGTCTACGACGCCGTCGACAAGGCGCTCGCCCTGCCCCCCGGCAGCACGAAGAAGTCCCTCGCCAAGGCGACGCTGAAGCTGCCGAACGACGCCGAGGGCAATCCGGAGGGCTACCTCTTCCCGGCCACGTATCCGCTCCAGGAGAAGGCGACGCCCGAGAAGCTGCTGGCGCTGATGGTCGACACGGCCAACGAGAAGTTCAACGGCGCGCCCGTCGCGGCGGGGGCGCAGCGCAACGCCATGAACGTCTACCAGGCCGTCACCATCGCGAGCCTCGTCCAGGCGGAGGCCGCCACCAAGGCCGACATGGGCAAGGTCGCCCGGGTGATCTTCAACCGCCTGGAGCGCGGCATGCCGCTGCAGATGGACTCCACCATCAACTACGCCCTGAACCGCTCCACCGTCCGCACCACGGAGAGCGACACCCGCATCGAAAGCCCCTACAACTCGTACCAGCGCATGGGCCTGCCGCCGACCCCCATCGACAACCCCGGCGAGGAGGCGATGCGCGCGGCCATCAACCCGCCCGCGGGCGACTGGCTCTACTTCGTCACGGTCCGCCCGGGCGACACGCGCTTCACCGCGGACTACGCCCAACACCAGCGCAACGTGGCCGAGTTCAACGCGCAGCAGAAGAAGAACGCCGGCAAGCAGGCGACCGGGTGAGGGCGTCGGGCCGCGTCACGCGGCGAGCGGCTGACGCTCCAGCAGGCGCCTGATGTCCCGTACCGCCGCGCGGCCGGCGCGGTTGGCGCCGATCGTGCTGGCCGACGGACCGTAACCGACGAGGTGGACGCGTGGATCGGCCGCGGCGCGTGTGCCCTCCATGCGGATGCCGCCTCCCCGGCCGCGCAGCCGCAGCGGGGTGAGATGGCCGATCGCGGCGCGGAAGCCGGTGGCCCACAGGATGACGTCCGCCTCGACGCGTGTGCCGTCGTTCCACTCGATCCCGTCCGGGGTGATCCGGTCGAACATCGGCCGCCGGTCGAGCACGCCGTCCTCGATGCCCCGCCGGACCGCGTCGTTGAGCGGCAGCCCCGTCACGGAGACGACACTCCTGGGCGGCAGCCCCTGCCGCACCCGCTCCTCCACGAGCGCGACGGCGGCACGCCCCGCGTCCTCGTCGAAGGGCCCCTCCCGGAACACCGGCGGGCGCCGCGTCACCCAGGTCGTGGCCGCGGCGTACGGGGCGATCTCCAGCAGGTGCTGCGTGCCCGAGGCGCCGCCGCCCACCACGACGACCCGCTGCCCGGCGAACTCCCGCGGCCCCGGGTACTGCGCGGTGTGCAGCTGCCGCCCGCGGAAGGTCTCCTGGCCCGGGTAGCGCGGCCAGAACGGCCGGTCCCAGGTGCCGGTCGCGTTGATCAGGGCCCGCGCCGACCACACCCCGTCCGAGGTCTCCACCCGGAGCCGCCCGCCCGCGCCCTCGCGCACCGCACGCACCTCGACCGGCCGTCGCACCCGCAGGTCGAACGTGCGCTCGTACCGGTCGAAGTACGCGCCGATCACCTCGGACGACGGCCGCGCCGGGTCCGCGTCCGTCAGCTCCATCCCCGGCAGCGCGTGCATCCCGTGCACCTTGCCGTAGGTCAGCGACGGCCAGCGGAACTGCCACGCCCCGCCGGGCGCGGGGGAGTGGTCCAGCACGACGAAGTCGCGGTCGGGTTCGAAACCGGACCGCCGCAGGTGATAGGCGGCGGCCAGTCCGGCCTGGCCCGCACCGATCACGACCACCTGGACCTCGCGAGAGTCGTTCACGTTTCTACCAACCCTGCCGGAGGCGTGGATCTTCCCGGGTGCCCCTTGGTCCCGTGCGTCAGGATGGGGGCATGTCAGACGTCTTCACCACCCGAGTCCTGAACGTCGCCACCGGTTCCGCCGAGCGGGTCGTCGACATCACCGGCGACTGCGAGACCTTCCTGCGCGAGGCCGCGGCCGGCCGCGACGGCCTCCTCAACGTCTTCGTCCCGCACGCGACCGCCGGAATCGCGGTCCTGGAGACCGGCGCCGGCAGCGACGACGACCTGCTGGCCGCGCTGCACACGCTGCTTCCCGCCGACGACCGCTGGCAGCACCGGCACGGCAGCCCCGGACACGGCCGCGACCACGTCCTGCCGGCCATCGTCCCGCCGCACGCCACCCTCCCGGTCATCGGCGGGCGGCTGGAGCTCGGGACCTGGCAGTCGGTGTGCCTGGTGGACACCAACAAGGACAACCCCGACCGGAAGGTGCGGCTCAGTTTCCTGGGCTGAGCGCCGTCCGCCGGACCGGCCGCGCCGGTGTGCGGGCTCCGGGACGCCCGGGCGTGCCGTGACGCGTGCCCCTGATGGTCGTATCCTCATCAATGCGAGATTTGCGAGATTCTCCACCCGAGCAGCGGACACATCACCGGCGCAAGTGAGGCGAACGTGGTCCGGTCCGGCGAGCAACCCCGGTCGGCGGGTCGTGCGACACAGGGCACGGGGCCCGCCCGTCTTCGCGAGCGGTTCCTCCAGGGGGAGCCGGTCGAGGCGGGCGTACGGACGCCGATCCTGAACTCGTGGCAGCGCTGCCGGTCCCTCGGCCTCTCGCCGGAGCGGGCCGACCTGCCCTACACCGACGACTTCGACCCCGACGGCCGGGTCGTGCGCGCGGCCCTGCCGGTGCTCGACCGGCTGCAGGCCGCGTTCTCCGGCAGCCAGGTCAACATCTCGGTCGCCGACGCCGACGGCACGGTGTTGCTGCGGCGGTTCGGGGACCCGGCGATGACCGGGAGCCTCCCGCCGATCCAGGTCGTCCCCGGCTTCGTCTTCGCCGAGCAGGTCGCCGGCACCAACGGCATCGGACTGGCCCTGGCGGAGCGGCAGCTCATCCACGTCTACGGCGCCGAGCACTTCGCTGAGCGCTCCCAGCAGAACGCCTGCGTCGCGCTGCCCGTCCGTGACCCGCTGAACGGGCGGATCGAGGGCGTGCTGTGCTTCGGCTATCCCCGCGGCTTCGAGCATCCCTCGCTCGGCGTCGCCATCCGCCAGGCGGCCGAGACCATCGAACGGCGGCTGCTCGGGCAGAGCTCGGCACACGAGCGTGCGCTGCTGCGCGCGTACCTGAGCGCCGGAGCCGACGCCTCCGGGGCCTGCCCCGGTCTCGCGGCGGACGCCCTCGCGAACGCGTTCCACCCGCGTGAGCAGGCGATCCTGATGGAGAAGGCCGCCGAGCTGATCTCCTGCGGGCAGCGGGCCGCCGTCGACGTGACGCTGCCCGGCGGGCGGCAGGTGACCCTGGTGAGCCACCCGATGTCCGACACCTCCGGGGTGCGGGGCCTCGCCGTCGAGGCCGTCCTCCCGGACTCCCCGGCGGAACCGCCCCTCCTGCTTCCCCACCAGACGCCACCGCCTCCCGGCTCCACCACTCCTCCGCCCTTCCGTCCGGCCGTCACGTCGGCCGCCGACCTCCTCGGCGGGGCCGAGAGGGGACGGGGTGCGGCCTCGCGTGTCAGGGCAGCCGTCGAGGGCGCCGTCGGCACCGGCCGCGACGAGACCGCCCGGACCGGCGGTGCGGCGGCCGCGGCGGGGGCCCCGCATGCGGCGGACTCGGCCGGGGCCGACCGTGGCGCGGACGTGGCGGGTGCCGCACCGGATGTGACCGACGGTGGCCCGATGGCGCGCGATGGCCGCCGGGTGGCGGTCGAGGGCGGCCCGGCTGCCACGGTCGCCGCCGACGGTGCCCCTCCGACTCCCGACAGCGCCCCGCTGCCCCCCGGCGACACCCCACCCGCTGCCGACAGCACCCCACCCCCTGCTGAAAGCACCGCTCCCACCCCCGACAACTCCCGACCCACTGCCGGTAGCACCCCACCCACCCCCGGCGGCACTCCACCCACTGCCGAAAACTCCCCGCTCACCCCCAACAACACCCCACCCACCCCCAACAACACCCCTTTCGCCCCCTACGGCACCCCGCCGCTCGCCCCCGACGCCGGGCCGCTTCCGTCGCGAGGCCGTGCCGCCTCCCCGTTCCCGGCGCGTGGGCTGCTCATGGTCGGGGAGCCGCACGTCGGGGCCTACGCCATGGCCGCGCGGCGGCGTCTGGAGCTGCTGTCCGAGGCCAGTGCGCGGATCGGCACCACCCTGGACGTGCGCCGTACCGCCGAAGAGCTGGCCGAGACGGCGGTGCCGCGGCTCGCCGACTTCGTCACCGTCGACCTGCCCGACGCCGTCCTGCGCGGCGAGGAGTCCGCCGACCCCTTGGCCGACCTGCGCCGCACGGTCGTGCACGGCATCCGCGAGGGACTGCCCTTCACCGCGCCGGGCAAGCGCGTCGACTACGCCCCGACCGCACCGCAGCTGCGCTGCCTGACCGCGGGTGAGGCGGTGCTGGAGCCGGACCTGGACGCCGGGGCGGGCTGGCTGGCCCGGGACCCCGAGGGCGCCGCGCGCCTGCTGTCCCACGTCCGTTCCGTCATCGCCGTACCCCTGCTCGCCCGCGGAGTGGTCCTGGGCATCGCCAGCTTCTACCGGGCGGGGAGCGGCTTCGGGGACGACGACCGCTCGCTCGCCCGGGAACTCGCCACCCGCGCCGCCCTGTCCATCGACAACGCCCGCCGCTACACCCACGAACGCGCGATGGTCCTGGCGCTCCAGCGCCGGCTCCTGCCGCACGGCCTGCCCGACCAGGACGCCGTCGAGGTGGCCCACCGCTACCTGCCCGCCGAGTCGGACGTGGGCGGAGACTGGTACGACGTCATCCCGCTCTCCGGCGCCCGCGTCGGCCTCCTCGTCGGCGACGTCGTCGGCCACGGCATGCTCTCCGCGGCCACCATGGGCCGGCTGCGCACCGCCGCCCGCAGCTTCGCCGAACTCGACTTCCCGCCGGACGAGGTCCTCACCCACCTCGACAACCTCGTCGGGCGCCTGGACCGGGAGGACCCCGACGGCCAGGGAGTCGGCGTGATCGGGGCGACCTGCCTGTACGCCGTGTACGACCCGGCCGCGCAGCGGTGCCTGATGGCCCGGGCCGGCCATCCGCCGCCCGCGCTGGTCCGGCCCGACGGCACCGTGACCTACCCCGACCTGCCCGCCGGGCCCCCGCTGGGCCTCGGAGGGCTCCCCTTCGACGCCGTCGAGGTCGAGCTCCCCGAGGGCGGCCAGCTGGTCCTGTACACCGACGGGCTCATCGAGGACCGGCACCGCGACGTGGACGAGGTCCTGGCCGGGCTGACCACCGCCCTGGCGCATCCGGAACGCGCCCCCGAGGAGACCTGCCGGGTCATCCTGGACACCGTGGCGCCCGCGCACCCCTGCGACGACATCGCCCTGCTCGTGGCCCGCGCCCGCGCCCTCGACCCGGACCGGATCGCCACCTGGGACCTCCTCGCCGAGGACCCGGCGCTCGTCGGGGAGGTCCGGGCCTCCGCGCTGCGGCGCCTGGCCGACTGGGGCCTCGAGGAGACCGCGTTCGCCGCGGAGCTGATCCTCAGCGAGCTGATCACCAACGCCATGCGGCACGGCACCGGGCCCATCCGGGTGCGGCTGCTGTACGGCCGCACACTGATCTGCGAGGTGTCCGACGCCAGCAACACCGCCCCGCACCTGCGCCGGGCGGCCAGCACCGACGAGGGCGGACGCGGCCTGTTCCTCGTCGCCCAGCTCTCCCAGAGCTGGGGCACGCGCTACCTCCCCGAGGGCAAGGTCATCTGGGCCGAGTGCGGGCTCGAAGCGGCCTGACCCCACCGGTATCCCGTGCTGTGTCCCGACGCCCGGCACCCCGAGGACACAACAGGCTGAGAAATGTTCCGAATGTTGTAATTTGACTGCGTGTGCGACGCCTCTGACACCGCAGCGAAGGCGGCTTCGCCCTTCGGGCCGGAGCCCCTGCTCCGGATCCGCGGGCTCGGCAAGCGGTTCGGCGGGACCGTCGCACTCGCCGGGGCCGACCTCGACGTGCACGCCGGCAGCGTCCTCGCCCTCCTCGGGCCCAACGGAGCAGGGAAGTCCACGCTCATCAAGGTGCTCGCCGGCGTCCACCGCGCCGACACGGGGCAGATCACGCTGGCCGGCGAGCCGATCGGCAGCCACGCCGCCACCCGCGGCATGTCCTTCATCCACCAGGACCTCGGACTCGTGGACTGGATGACGGTCGCCGAGAACATCGCCCTGACCACCGGGTACGGGCGCCGGACCGGCCTGATCTCCTGGCGGCGCACCCGCGAGCGCTGCGTCGAGGCTCTGCGGACCGTCGCCGGGCACCTCGACCCCGACGCCGAGGTCTCCGCCCTGGCCCCAGCCGACCGCTCGCTGGTCGCCATCGCCCGGGCCCTGGCCGCCCGCGCGCGGCTCGTCGTCCTCGACGAACCGACCGCCCGGCTGCCCGCCGCGGACAGCGCCCGGCTCTTCCGCGTCCTGCACGGCCTGCGCGACCGCGGCCACGCCCTGCTCTACGTCAGCCACCGCCTGGACGAGGTGTACCAGGTCGCCGACGCCTTCGCCGTCCTGCGCGACGGCCGGCTCGTCAGCCACGGCCGGCTCGCGGACCACAGCCCCGCCCGGCTGGTGCGCGACATCGTCGGCGCGGAGAAGCAGGCGTTCGCCCCACGCCCAGCGCGCCCCCGGGCCGGGGCACCGGCGGTGCTGACCCTCGACGGCGTCCGCACCGCCCGTGCGGGCCCGGTCGGCCTGCGTCTCGGCGCAGGGGAGGTCCTCGGCCTGGTCGGCCTCTCGGGCGCCGGGCACACCGACCTGGGCCGCGCCCTCGCCGGGGCCCGGCCGCTGCTGGGCGGGCGGGCCACGCTGCTCGGGCGGCCGTACCGCCCCCGCACGGTCGCGGACGCCGTCGCCCGGGGCGTCGGCTTCGTGCCGGGCGACCGGCTGCGGGAGGGCTGCCTGCCCGACCTGACCGTCCGCGAGAACCTCCTGGCCAACCCCCGCGCGGGAGGTGCCCCGGCGCCGCACTGGATCGGCCCCCGCCGCGAACGCGTCCGGGCCGCCGCCCTCATCGACCGTTTCGCGGTACGCCCCCGCGACACCGAGGCCCCCGTCGCCACCCTGTCCGGAGGCAACCAGCAGAAGGTCATGCTCGGCCGCTGGCTGCGCACCGATCTGCGGCTGCTCGTCCTCGAGGAGCCGACCGCGGGCGTCGACGTCGGGGCCAAGGCCGCGATCCACCGCCTGCTGGAGGAGGCGGTCCAGGCGGGGCTGGCGGTCCTGCTGCTGTCCACCGACTTCGAGGAGGTCGCCGACGTCTGCCGGCGCACCCTGGTCTTCGTCCGCGGGGCCGTGACGGCCGAGTTGAGCGGCCCGGACCTCACCGTCGCCGGGCTCACCCGGGAGGCCTCGGCCCTGCCCCCGACCGCGGCCGGGCACCCGTGACGCCGCCGCCCCGGCCCCGGCGCCCGCACCGTCCCGGCGGCCACCACATCGGCGCCTACGGTCTGCTCGCCCTCACCGCCCTGCTCTACCTCGTCTTCTCCCTGGCCCTGCCCGACACCTTCCCGACGCTGGACACCCTCGACGCGATCCTGTCCACCCAGTCGATCCCGGCCGTCCTCGCGCTCGCCGCCATGGTCCCCATCGTCACCGGCGCGTTCGACCTGTCCATCGGCTACGGCCTGGGCCTGGCCCATGTGATGGTGATGCAGCTCGTCGTCCACGCGGGCTGGCCCTGGCCGCTCGCCTGCCTCACCGTGATCGCGGGCATGCTGGCCGTGGGCGTCCTCAACGGCGTCATCGTCGAGTTCGGCCGCATCGACTCCTTCATCGCCACCCTCGGCACCGGCAGCATGATGTACGCCATGACCGGCTGGATCACCGACGGCGGGCGCATCGTCCCCGGTCCGCAGGGCCTCCCGGCCGCCTTCACCGACCTCTACGACTCCTCGTTCCTCGGCCTGCCGGTCCCCGCCTTCTACGTGCTCGCCCTCGCGGCCGTCCTCTGGCTGATGCTGGAGCGGCTCCCGCTCGGCCGGTACCTGTACGTCGTCGGCTCCAACCCGCGCGCGGCCGACCTGGTCGGCATCCCGGTCCGCCGGTACACCGTCTACGCCTTCGCCGCCTCGGGCCTGATCGTGGGCCTCGCCGGGGTGCTGCTGGCGGCGCAGCAGCAGATCGGCAACCCGAGCGTCGGCCTCGACTACCTGCTGCCCGCCTTCGTCGGCGCCCTCCTCGGCTCCACGGCGATCAAGCCGGGCCGGCCCAACGCCCTCGGCACGGTCGTCGCCGTCGCCGTCCTGGCGGTCGGACTCACCGGGATCGCCCAGCTGGGCGCCGAGTTCTGGACGGTGCCGCTGTTCCACGGCGGCACGCTGCTCATCGCCGTGGGCCTCGCCGGATACGCCGCCCGCCGCCGGCTGCGCGGGGGTGCCGCCGCCGGCGACACCCCCGCCGCACCGCCCCCGCCACCGTCTCCCGCGGCACCGGAGAGCGGCACGGCACCACCCTGACCCCGCACACGTCCCGCCGCGTCGATCCCCTCACTGGAGCCCTCGTGCACCGCATCCGCAAGGCAGCCGCCGCAGCCCGCACCGCGCGGCTCGCCTCCTGTGCCCTGCTGGCGACGGCCGCCGCTCTCACCGGCTGCGCACGCGGTTCCCAGGACGGCGCCGAGGAGACCGCGACCGGCCGGAGCGGCTGCCCCGCCGTCCAGGCCAGGGCCCGGGACGCCGTCAGGGAGGCGGAGCGGACCGACATCCCCTGGGGCGGGCCGGCCGACGGGCCCGAGGCGCGCCCCGGCAAGTCCCTCGTCTACGTCGCCCAGACGATGACCAACCCCGGTGTCGCGGGCACCGCCAAGGGTGTGCGGGAAGCCGCCCGGGCCATCGGCTGGAAGGTGCGCGTGATCGACGGCGGAGGCACCCCGGCCGGTATCCAGGCGGCCATGAGCGAAGCGGTGGCCCTGCGCCCCTCGGGCATCGTCATCGGCGGGTTCGATCCCGACTCGACGGCCCAGCAGACGGCGCGCGCCGAGGCGCAGAACATCCCGCTCGTCGGCTGGCACGCGGTGGCCTCGCCCGGTCCCAGCCGGCAGCCCGGCCTCTTCACCAACGTCACCACCCGGGTCGAGGACGTGGCCCGCATCAGCGCGCAGTGGATCATCGCCCACTCGGACGGCCGCGCCGGCGTGGTGCTCATCACCGACGCCTCGATCCCCTTCGCCCGCAACAAGTCCGACCTGATCCGCGAGGAACTGGCGAGCTGCCGGGGCGTGCGGCTGCTCTCGGTGCGGAACATCCCGATCCCGGACGCCGCCACCCGCACCCCGCGGGAGATCTCCTCGCTGCTCTCCCGGTTCCGGGAGCGGTGGACGCACTCCGTGGCCATCAACGACCTGTACTTCGCCGACGCCGCCCCGGCCTTCCGCGCCGCCGGCGAGAAGGGCTCGGGGCCGCCCTACAACATCGGCGCCGGCGACGGCGACCCCTCCGCCTTCCGCCGTATCGAGAGCGAGCAGTACCAGGCCGCCACCGTGCCCGAGCCGCTGTCCCTGCAGGGCTGGCAGATCGTGGACGAGTTCAACCGCGCCTTCTCCGGCCGCCCCGCCAGCGGGTACGTCGCCCCCGTCCACATCGCCACGGCCGCCAACAGCGACGGCGCCTCGGCCTGGGACCCCTCGGGCTACCGGGAGGCGTACCGGGAGATCTGGGGGAGATGACGGTCCGTCAGGCGACCATCCCTTCACGGAACATGCACGGAACCTCAGAACCCCTTCAACTTTCAAGCGCTACTGTCGCGGTCAGTCGAGTGGCCGCCGGGGGCCGATCCGAGCGGGGCCCGTCCGCGGCGGCGCTCGATGCCCCCACCCCGGCACAGGAGACTCGGCGTGTACGACGGCGACGTAGTGGTGATCGGCGGCGGCTACGCCGGTGTCCGGCTGGCGAGGCGGCTGGACGGCACGGCCCGGGTCACGCTGGTGGACCGCAAGGAGGTCTTCTTCCACCGCGTCGCCTCCCTGCGCGCGGGGGTCCGCCCCGAGTGGACCCACACCCCCTTCATCCCGTACGACCGGCTGCTCGCCCACGGCCGGGTGGTGGCGGGCAAGGCCGTCCGCGTCGACACCGCCCGGCGGCAGGTCGTCCTGGCCACCGGCGAGCGGCTGCCGTACGACGTGGCCGTGATCGCCACCGGCGCCGACTACCCCGAGCCGGCCCGCTTCACCGGCACCACCACCGAGGAGGCCGCCAAGTCCTTCGCGGAGCACCAGCGCGACGTCGCCGCCGCCGACCACGTCCTCGTCGTCGGGGGAGGCCCCGGCGGTGTCGAACTCGTCGCCGAGATCCGCCTCGCCCGCCCCGGCGCCCGGGTCACCCTCGCCCACTCCGGGCCCGCCCTGCTCGACTCCACGGGCAGCGACCGGCCGGGACGCAAGGCCCTGGCCTGGCTCGAGTCCCACGACGTCCAGGTGCGGCTGGAGTCGTTCATGTCGCCCGGCACCGACTTCGGCACCTACCGCGACGCCCGCGGCACGGTCATCGAGGCGGACCTGTCCTTCTGGGCGACCGGCACCACCCCCAACACCCTCTGGCTCCGCCTGGCCGGGCACGGCGACTGGCTCGACGCGACCGGGCACGTGAAGGTCGACCGGACGCTCAGGGTCGACGGCCGGACGGACGTCTTCGCGGTGGGGGACGTCAACGACGTCTCCGAACTCAAGGTCACCCCCGCCGCCCTCGCCCAGGCGGACCTCGCCGCCCACAACATCCGCGCCTTCCTGCGGAGTTCCGGCAGGCACCGCAAGGAGCCGCGCCTCTACCGGCCGACCCGGCGCACCCCGCTCATCGTGCCGTTCGGACCCGCCGACGGACTGACCGTGCTGCCCGTGCCGGGCGGCGACTCCGCGATCCTCGGCAGCCGCACCACCACCCTGGCCAAGGCGAGGACGCTCCTGACGCCGTACATGCGCCGTCAACTCGGTTACACCGCCGCCTGATACCCGGTCCGCCCACCCCACCCCCCGGCCCCACCAGCGAGTTCGCCCTGGGGTAGGGTCCCCACCGTTTCCGGCCACCGCCTGACGGTGCGCCGGTGCAGGGGCGTGTCGGAGGGTGGCAAGACGATGGAATCCCAGTGGGACGACGGCGGATCCGTTGACCTGGACGACGCGCGGCTGGAGACGCTGAGTCCCGAACCGCTGCTGACCCGGGACTACGAGAGGCGCCCCACGCTCGTGTACGAGCGGCTGCGCCGGCGGCACGGCCCCGTCGCGCCGGTGGACCTGCTGGGCGTGCCCGCCTGGCTCGTCCTCGGGTACCGCGAGGCGCTCCAGGTGCTGCAGGACGACGCCGGCTGGCCCAAAGGGCTGGAGAACTGGCGGGCCCGCTCCGAGGGCGAGGTGCCGGCCGACTGGCCGCTCGGACCGTCCCTGGAGGTCAACCACATCCTCATCCAGGGCGGCCCCGGCTACCCGGCCCTGCGCGCCGCCTGGGACACGGCCCTCAAGCCCTTCCAGGACCCCCGCCACCCCCAGGCCAAGCGCCTGAAGTCCGCCGTCACCGCCTACGCCGACGAGCTGATCAGCCTGGTCGGGCAGGGCGGCAGGACCGGCGTGGCCGACCTGTCCGCGCAGTTCTCCCGGCCGCTGCCGCTGATGGTGGCCAGCCACCTGCTCGGCTTCCCCGGCTCGCAGGGCGACGACGCCCTGATGGACATGTGGCGCGTACTGGACGCCGGCCCGGACGCCGAGGCCGCGCTGGAGCGCCTGCTGGCGACCCTGGCGGACCTGGCCGCCCAGAAGCTGCGCGAGCCCGGCGACGACTTCCCCTCCCACCTGCTGGCCGCCCACCCGGACCTGTCGCTGGACCAGCTGGCCCGCGAGCTGTTCATGCTGCTCGGCATGACCTCCGACCACGTCGGCATCCTCATCTCCAACACCGTCGTGGAGGTCGTCTCCGGCGAGGGCGGCGTACGCGCCAGCCTGTCCGCCGGGATGGTCAGGGAGACCATGAACCGCGTGGTCATGCGCAAGCCGCCCCTGGTCAACTTCGTGCCCCGCTTCGCCGCCCGGGACACCCCGCTCGGCCGCTACACGATCCGGGCCGGCGACCCCGTCTGGGTCTCCTCCGCCGCGGCCCACGCCGACCCCCTCTTCGCGGACCACGCCGACTCCGCGACCACCATCAGCACCCGGGCCCACCTGGCCTGGGGAGCGGGCCCGCGCCAGTGCCCGGCCCGGGAGCTCGCCTCGACGGTCGCGGCCGTCGGCGCCGGGCGCCTGTTCGAGCGGTTCGAGCACCTCGACCTCGCCCTGCCCGCCGACCAACTGCCCTGGCGCTCCTCGCCGTTCATGCGCGGCCTGCGCTCCCTGCCCGTGCGCTACGAGCTGGCCGCCGCGCCCGTGCCGCCCGCTGCGGACGAGCCCGCCCCGGAGGTGGCCGAGCAGGTCCTGCCCGACTCGTCCGCCCGGCAGCGCTCCTCGCTGTGGCGCTACCTGACGGGCCTGATCCGCGGCGGCCGCTGAGCCGGGCGGCGCGCAGACGCCCGGCCCGCCGGTGTTCCTCCCGGGTCCTGGGTCCCTGGCCGCGGGGGACGTGATCCTGCCGGGGACGGGCCGAAGGGGGCTGGCCGGGCGCGACCCGGCTCTGCGATGCTCGAAGCAGATCCGGGGGCAGGGCGCGAGAGCCCGCGAGGGCCGGGCAGGTACACCTCGATGACCTGCCCGGCCGTCCCCGCGTCCGGGACCGGCGCGGGGCCCCGAGGGTCACCGCGGCCCCCGCCGCCTGTCCCGCGTGCTCGACCGTGCTCGACGGGAAGAACGCGGATCGCGAGCGGATGATCACCGCCCGCCCGGGGAATCCCCGTTCGGGCTGCGCTCGCTCACGGCCTGGTTGAAACGATTCATGCCAGTGTCGCGATGAGGAGCGTCCGTATGCAGGCCAAGGTCACCGCCCCCGTGTTCGAACACCACCGGGAGCCGCTCGGCATCGGCGAGTCCCGCCCCCGTCTGAGCTGGCGCACCGAGACCGACACGCCCGGCTGGCGGCAGGCGGCGTACCAGATCGAGCTGGTCGACGACACGGGCGCGGTGCTCGGCGGCACCGACGGCCGCGTCGAGTCGGACGCCTCGGTGCTGGTGCCCTGGCCCGGTCCGGAGCTGGCCTCGCGCACCCGGGTCGGCGCACGGGTCCGCGTCTGGGACACCGGGAACCGGGCCTCCCCTTGGTCGCCGGTCGCGTACGCCGAGACGGGACTGCTGGACCCGGCGGACTGGACGGCCCGCCCGATCGCCCCCCGCCCTGACCCCGGCACCGGCCCGGCGCGCCCCCGCCCGGTCGTCCTGCTGCGGCGCTCCTTCCGCCTGCACGGGCCGATCGCCTCGGCACGCCTCCACATCACCGCCCTCGGCGTCTTCCAGCCCGAGCTCAACGGACGCCCGGTCGGCGCCGACGTCCTCGCCCCGGGCTGGTCCTCCTACCACCACCGCCTGCGCTACTCCACCCACGACGTGACCGAGCACCTGCGCCAGGGCGAGAACGTACTCGGCGCGCTCCTGGGGGAGGGCTGGTACAGCGGCCGGCTCGGCTTCCACGGCGGCCGCCGCGACATCTACGGCGACCGGCCCGCCCTGCTGGCGCAACTGGAGGTCCGGTACGCCGACGGCACCACCCGGACCGTCGCCACCGACACCCGCTGGCAGGCCGCGACAGGACCGGCGCTGCGGTCCGAGCTGTACGACGGCGAGGAGTACGACGCCCGCCTGGAGCGCCCCGGCTGGTCCGCGCCGGGCGACCCCGGCCCCGGCTGGACGCCGGTCGTCGAACTCGGCATGCCCCGGGGCGCGCTGGTCGCTCCCACCGGCCCGCCCGTACGCCGGACCAGGACGCTGGCGCCCGTGCGGATCCTCACCACCCCGGCCGGGCACACCGTGCTGGACTTCGGGCAGAACCTGGTCGGCCGGCTGCGGATCAGGGTGCGCGGCGAGGCCGGGCGGACGATCACCCTGCGCCACGCCGAGGTCCTCGAACACGGGGAACTCGCCCTGCGCCCGCTCCGGCAGGCCGCGGCCACCGACCGCTACACGCTCAGCGGCGCCCCCGGGGGCGAGACGTACGAGCCCTTGTTCACCTTCCACGGCTTCCGGTACGCGCAGGTCGACGGCTGGCCGGGCGAGCCGGCCCCCGGTGACGTCGAGGCGGTCGTCCTGCACACCGCAATGGAGCGCACCGGCTGGTTCACCTGCTCCGAACCGCTGGTGAACCGGCTGCACGCGAACGTCGTGTGGGGCATGCGCGGCAACTTCCTCGACGTGCCGACCGACTGCCCGCAGCGCGACGAGCGCCTCGGCTGGACCGGCGACATCGCGGTGTTCGCCCCCACGGCCGCCTTCCTCTTCGACTGCTCGGGCATGCTCGGCTCCTGGCTGCGCGACCTCGCCGCCGAGCAGCTCACCCGCCCGGACGGGGCGATCCCCCCGCTGGTCGTGCCGGACGCCCTGCCCGAGGGCTTCCCCGCGGCGCCGAACGCCGTCTGGGCCGACAGCGCGGTCCTCGTGCCCTGGGCGCTGTACCGGGCCTTCGGCGACGAGGGGCTGCTGCGCACCCAGTGGGAGTCGATGTCCGGCTGGGCGGACGAGCTGGAACGGTACGTGGCACGGGACGGCGGGCTGTGGCGGGGCGAGTTCCAGCTGGGCGACTGGCTCGACCCGGCCGCTCCGCCGGACCGGCCGGGTGACGCCCGGACCGACGGCGACCTCGTCGCCAACGCCTACGCGGCGCGCACCGCAGAGATCATGGCCGAGGTGGCGGCCCTGCTGGGCGAGCCGGGGCACGCCGAGCGGTACACGCGGCTCGCCGGGCGGGTCCGGGCCGCCTTCGCCGACGAGTTCGTCACGCCGGGCGGCCTGCTGGCCTCCGACGCGCAGACCGCGTACGCGCTGGCCCTGCGCTTCGCCCTGCTGCCCACGGGGCGGCAGCGCGAGCGGGCCGGGCGGCGCCTGGTGGAGATCGTCCGCCGGGCCGGTTTCCGCATCGCGACCGGGTTCGCCGGCACCCCGCTGATCTGCGACGCGCTCACCGAGGCCGGGGCGCCTCAGATGGCCTACCGCATGCTGCTGGAGACCGGCTGCCCGTCCTGGCTGTACCCGGTGACCATGGGCGCCACGACCGTCTGGGAGCGCTGGGACGCGATGCTGCCCGACGGCACCGTCAACCCGGGCGAGATGACCTCCTTCAACCACTACGCGCTCGGCGCCGTCGCCGACTGGCTGCACCGGGCCGTCGCGGGCCTGGGGGAGGCCGCGCCCGGCTGGAAGCGGCTGCGGATCGCACCGGTGCCGGGCGGCACGCTCACCCACGCGCACGCCGCGCGCCTGACGCCCTACGGGCGGGCCGAGGCCGGCTGGGAGCGGCACGGCGGCACCCTCACGGTCACGGCCGTCGTGCCGCCCAACACCACCGCCGAGGTGCAACTGCCGGACACCACAACGCTGTTCGAGGTCGGATCGGGCCACCACACCTTCACCGTGCACGGCTTCACGACCCCCGCATGGCCGCCGCAGCCCCTGCGCCACCCGTTCTCCTCGCCGGAGGAGAACGCCCCGGCACCCGAGGACGGAGGTGACGGCGGGGACCGGCGGTGATCGAGTGGTGAGGCCGGTGGGCCGGGCGTACCGTCGAACGGTGGACACCGCAGGCAGCAGCCCGCAGCCGGCCTCACCACAGACGACCACCACCGGGAAGCCCGGTGGTGGCGGAAACGCGATGGCACTGTTCGTCATCGCCTCGTGCCAGCTGATGGTGGTCCTCGACATCACCATCGTGAACATCGCGCTGCCGCACATCCAGAGCGCGCTGGACTTCTCCACGACCAGCCTGTCCTGGGTGGTGAACGCCTACACCCTCACCTTCGGCGGTCTGCTGCTGCTCGGCGGCCGGGCCGGCGACATCCTCGGCCGGCGGCGCGTCTTCGTCTTCGGCGTCCTGCTGTTCGTACTCGCCTCGCTGCTCGGCGGGTTCGCGCAGAACGGCGGCCAACTCCTCGGTGCCCGCGCCCTGCAGGGCGTCGGCGGCGCCATCGCCTCCCCGACCGCTCTCGCCCTGATCAGCACCACCTTCCGCGAGGGCCCCGAACGCAACCGCGCCTTCGGGGTGTTCGCCGCGGTCTCGGCCGGCGGCGGCGCGATCGGCCTGCTCGCGGGCGGGATGCTCGTGGAGTGGCTCAACTGGCGCTGGGTGCTGTTCGTCAACGTGCCCATCGGCCTGCTCATCGTCCTCGCCACCCCCCGCTGGATCAAGGAGTCCGAACGCCACCCCGGCCGCTTCGACGTCGCCGGCGCCCTCACCTCCACCGCGGGCATGGTGCTGCTCGTCTACGGCTTCATCCGGGCCGCCCAGGACGGCTGGCGCGACGCGCTCACCGTCGCCTCGTTCGCCGGGGCGGTCGTCGTCCTGGCCGCCTTCATCCTGGTCGAGCGGCGCTCCAGACAGCCCATCACGCCCCTGCACATGTTCGCCGACCGCAACCGCGCGGGCACCTACGGCATCATGCTGTGCCTCGCCGCCGCGATCTTCGGCATGTTCTTCTTCCTCACGCTGTTCGTGCAGAACGTGCTGGAGTTCAGCCCGCTCCAGGCCGGGCTCGCCTTCCTGCCCGTCAGCGCGGTCATCGCCCTCGGCGCGGGACTGGCCTCGCGGTTCCTGCCCGTGTACGGGCCGAAGCCGTTCATGGTGGTGGGGGCGATCCTGGCGGCGGCCGGACTGGCCTGGCTCACCCTGACCGACGTCGACTCCACCTACGCCGGCAGCGTCCTCGGCCCGATGCTCGTCTTCAGCCTCGGCATGGGCATGGAGTTCGTGTCGCTGACCCTGATGGCGCTGTCCAACGTGGCCGGTCCGGAGACCGGCGCGGCCTCCGGCCTCCTCAACGCCACCCAGCAGGTCGGCGGCTCCCTCGGCCTGTCCATCCTGGTCACGATGTTCGGCACGGCCAGCACCAACGAGACGCAGAAGCAGGTCCCGGACTTCCTCCGGCAGGCCACCCCCGCCGAACGACTCCGCTTCGAACAGACCGGGCAGCTGCCCAAGCCCTGGTCCGACGAGATCCTCACCGCCGGCGTCTCCGCCGCCTTCGTCATGGCGGCGATCTTCACCGCCGTCGCCGCGGTGATCGCCCTGGTGGTCATCCAGGTCCGCCCCTCCGACCTGGAACGCCTCCAGGGCGGCAGCTCACCGCCCGGCGCGGTCTGAGACCACCGCCCGCCGGTACGGCCGAGGGACGGGACCGGCCGCCTGTGCCGGCCGGGCCCCGCCGCCCACGTCGGCTCCCGGACGGCCCGCGGCAGACCGCGCTGCCGCAGGCCGGGCCGCCTGGGGGACCGGGTGTCGCAGGCGTCGTCCCGGGACCCGCGGCCACGCCGTCACGGACGGGGCCGGGGAAACGTCCTCAGCGCCTCGGCCAGACCCGGCGCGTCCGTGCCGATCTTGCGGTACACGGAGGAGAGCAGCTGCCGCACGCCCTGTTCGGTCAGACGCAGTTCCCTGGCGACCGTCGCCGCCGGTTCGCCCCGCGCCGTCCCCTCGGCGGCCTTGCGCTCCTGCGCGGTCAGCGTGTCCGTCTGGGCGTAGCGCAGGGGCAGCGGGCGCAGGCCCGCGGCCGACAGCTCCCGCCTGGCCCGGGCGGCCAGCCCTTCGGCACCGCAGTGCACCGCGCCCTCCAGCCCCTGGTAGAGCCGGTCGGCGGCGTCGTGCAGCCGGCCGTCGCGGGCCAGCGCCGAGCCGTGGCCGACCAGCGCGCGGGCCAGTTCGTACGCGGCCGGTGAGCGCTGGAGGTGGTCGACGGCCTGCGCGTGCAGCTCCAGCGCCGCCTCCCCGCCCGTCACCTCCGCCTGGGTGTGCAGGGCCTGCCCGATGGCGGAGGCCGCGCCGAAGTCCCGGGCCCGTTTCACGGCGTCCCGCGCGTGGTGCACCGCCTGGTCGGGAGCGCTGCGGGCGAGCGCCCGGGCCAGCCCCAGCTGCCAGGGGCACCAGGCGGGGTTGCGCCACTCCCGGCCCTCCAGCCACTCGCCGACGTCCGACAGCAGCGAAGCGGCCTCCTCGGCCCGGCCCTCCGCCAGGAGCAGCTCGGCGAAGACGGTGCGCGGATCGGGGTAGATCACGGCGTTCGGGATGACGTCCCCGTAGTGGTAGCGGTCCGCGAGCCGGCGGGCCGCCACCACGCGGCCACGGGCCAGGAGCGTCTGGATCAGGATGCCGACGGCGAACCACTGGGCGGGCACCGCGCCCTCCACCCGGTCGGCGATGCCCAGCCCTTCCCGCACCAGGTTCTCCGCCTCGGCCAGGCAGCCCCGGCGGTAGCGGATGTACGCGGAGAGCGTCTGGCCGAGGGCCAGGTGGGAGCCGCGCCAGCCCTTGGACGCGCACTCGGCCATGCCCCGCGCGAACAGCTCCTCGGCCCTGCGCGGCCGGTCGCAGTACATGAAGACCAGGGCCACCGAGACGGGCACCTCGAAGCCGCGGTTCTCGTGGGTCCAGCTCAGCCCGCCGCGCAGCGCCTCCTCGGCGTAGGCCAGGGCCGTGTCGCGGGGTTCGCCGCACATCATGGCGTCCCAGGCCCGCAGGCCCAGGATGTACCGCTCCTCCAGACCACGCCCGGTGATCCGGTCGGCCAGCCGGGCCAGCGACCGCGAGCGGGCGGCCGAGTCCCGCTCGTCGGTGCGGAACGCGCTCCAGACGAAGTGGTCGGCCTGCATCCGCAGCCGGATCCGGGGGTGGGCGGCCCGCTGCGCCTCGTCGGCGGCCACCGTCGCCGCCTCCGCCATCCGGTCCGTGTGGGCCAGCGCCTGGGTCAGCCGGTACACCATCGAGGCGCGCAGCTCGGGCTCGATGTCCGGTTCGGTCAGCGCCTCCCGCAGATGCGTGACGGTCGCCGTGGGCTTGATGAGGAAGGTGGCGCAGGCGAGTTCGTGCAGCAGCGCGGCACGCTGCTCGGGCAGCGGCGGTTCCTGCAGGGCCCGGTTCAGCATGCGCCGGGCCGCCTCCGGGGCGCCGGAGCGCAGGTACGCGCGGGCGGCCTCGCGCAGGCAGGCGACCGCCTCGGTGTTGCCCTCGCAGGGCACGTCCAGCAGGTGACGGGCCGCGGCGGCGGGGCCGAGCCCGGCCGCCCGGACGGCCTCGGCGGCCGAGTTGTGCAGGCCCTCGCGCAGGCTGGGCCGGATGGACCGGTAGATCGTGGTGGCGATCAGCGGGTGCACGAACTCCAGGGTGTCCCCGGGCCCGTCCCCGTCGGCCAGGATCCGCGCGGCACGCAGCCGGTCCGCCGCCTCGGCCGCCGCGGTGCTGCCGATCGCCGCGACGCGGGCGGCCAGTTCCGGCGAGATGGACTGGCCGAGGACGGCCGCCGCGTAGGCGAAGCGGACCGTCGAGGTGCCGTACCCCTGCAGACGCTCGATCAGCCCGGGTCCCTGCACCGCGGCGGCCAGGTCGCGCATCGCGGGCAGGTCCTCGCTGGTGCCCCGCAGACTGCGCTCACCGAGCCTGATGGCCAGCTCGACCGCGGCGAACGGGGTGCCGCCGGTGACCTCGTAGCACTCCTCGCAGAACTCCTCCTCGGCGTCCTCGCCCACCTCGTCCCGGATGATCCGGGCCACGGCGGCGGCACTGAGCGGCGCCAGCGTGAAGGGGCGGTTGCCCAGATCGGCGGCGGGGGAGCTGAACGCCGCTCCCTCCAGAGGCAGTTCGTCGGGACGGTAGGCGACCACCATCAGCAGGGACAGGTCCACGGCCCGGGGGGCGAACGCGGCGAGCCAGCTCAGCGACTCGGCGTCGGCCCAGTGCAGGTCGTCCAGGAGGAGCACCAAGGGCGCCTGCTGGACCGCGAGACGGGTCATCACCCAGTCGAGGCCGTCCCGGACCCCGGTCGGATCGGGCATGTGGCCGCCCGGCGCCGCGACCAGGCCGAGCGCCGCCGCGACGATGTCGTGCCAGCTGCCCAGGAACGCACGCAGCCGCGTCTCGTCCATCGCCGCCAGCGCCGGCTGGACGAGCTGGCGCACCACGTGGAACGCCAGCTCCTGCTCCTTCTCACCGCCCCTGCCCGACAGCACGGTGAACCCGTGCGCCTGGGCGCGGGCCCGGGCCTCGGTCAGCAGGGCCGTCTTGCCCATCCCGGCCGGGCCGGTGAAGGCGAGCAGCCCGCCGCGCGGCGCCTGGGGCACCCCGTCGACGCGGTCGCGCAGATCCGTCAGTGCCTCGTCGAGGGCGCGCAGCTCCTTCCGGCGCTCGAGCAACGGCCGTGATCCGGGCGGGGGTTGCCGCAGCTCATACGCCATGTGCCGTACCGCTTCCTGTCGTCGGCCATCGGGAGGCAGCGCAGAGCGTACGCCTCCCGACCGGCCCCGTTCCGCATATCGGGACGAGCACGACGAGGAAGGGTGAAAGGCCCGCTACTCCGGAGTGGAGAGCGGACGGCCCGGGTAACGTGGCCCGAATGGCCGCCTTGCGTCAGGGCGTCCGACCGGCCCGGCGGCAGCAGCCCTCACCGCACCGTCTCGGCGGCTGCCGCGTCCGCGTAGCGCGGCACGGTGCGGGACCAGTAGTAACAGCCGCGGATCCAGCCGGCCATGCCTTCCACATAGCCGACACCCGAAGGGCTCAACTCGGGTTTGATCTCGTCGTACAGCCTCTCGAACTCCCGGATGGTGCGGTTGATCTGGCGGATCGCCAGACGGACGGCTTCCGGCAGGGGGCACCCGTGGGCCCGCTGGTAGGCGAGGGCCAGGTTGATCATCTCGCCGTCGCGCTGCTCCTTGACCGTGGAGTACAGGTCGGGGATCCACACCGCCGCGTCCGCCGACAGCCGGCTCAGGTGCCGCATGAGCGGGTGGTGCAGTTCCCCGGAGGTCAGCTCGCACGGCTGGGCGGCCTCGCACAGCGGGTGGAAGGGCTCGACGCCCGCGGTGAGGGACCGTATCGAGGTGCAGAGCCCGGAGCGCGGTGGCGAGGGGTGGGCCTGGGCCACGGCCTCGTAAAGCAGGCCGTGCACGTACTCGCGGCTCTTCCACGCCCAGCGCGCCGCCTGGGCGGGCGTGCACCGCTCGCGGACCTGCCGGTGGAGGTCGGCCAGGGCCGTCCCCAGGGGTGTGCTCGGGGCGGCGCCGTCCCGCAGGATCGCGATGCTCTCGGTCAGCATGGGCAGCAGCCGGCCCGGCCGGTGACGGCCGACCTCCTCCGCCCGGTCGTCGAAGACGAACTGGTAGGCGATCTGCCGGGCGACGAGCCGGAGGATCCCGGCGTCGGCGTCCGGGCTGTTGAAGGAGGCGAGTTCGGCGGGGCGGGTGTGGTGGATCATCGCCGGGACCCCGGGCTCGCGGTCCAGGCCGGTGACGCGCAGCCAGTGGTCGACGCCTTCCGCGGCCTCGGCCTCATGGGGACTGCGCCGGAACGGGAAGGGCATGTAGAGCTCGGCGTCGATCAGGTCCGCCAAGGTGGTGGCCGCAGTGCCGCCCTGCGTGCCGCCGGTGATCTCCTCATGCGTGGTGCACACCGTCGTCACCGTCCCTCCGGGGGTGCTCCGGGCCGGGTGCCGCGACCGGGGCCGCCGGCGCGAGGGCGGCGGCGCGCGGCGGCTCGCCGCCGGGCGCGTCCGTCCGTGGTGCGCAGATCATCGTCAGGGCCCTCGGCCCCAGGGTCGCCCCCGGGCGCGGGGGAGCGACCGGCCCGGGGAGGTGGCGCAGCCGCCAGCGGCCGGCGACGGTCGCGAGGGCCACGGTCATCTCGGCCATGGAGAACAGGTCGCCGATGCACTTGCGGCTGCCCGCGGCGAACGGGATCAGCGCTCCGTGCGGACCGGCCTCGGCCCCGTCCCGCAGCCACCGCTCGGGCAGGAACCGGCCGGGCTCGGGGAACGAGGCCGCGTCGTGGTGCAGCAGATAAGGGCTGTACAGGACGGTCGTGCCGCGTGGCAGACGGTGTCCGGCGAGCGTGGTGTCCCGGGTGGTGACCCGGGTGAACAGCCAGCCGGGCGGGGAGTGGCGCAGCGTCTCGACGAGGACGGCCCGGGTGTAGGCCAGCCGCGGGAGGTCGTCGGTCCCGGGCGGCCGGCCGGCCAGGACGGCGTCGACCTCGGCGTGCAGCCGCCGCTCCGCCTCCGGGTGCCGGGCCAGCAGACCGAAGGCGGAGGCCAGGCACATGGAAGGGCTCTCGGAACCGGTCAGCAGCAGCGACACCAGCTGGTCGTGGACCTCCCGGCCGGAGACCGCGGCCCTGCCGCCCTCCTCCTCGGCAGCCAGCAGCAGTCCGAGCAGGTCGTCGCGGGGAGCGCCCCGGCGGCGCTCGGCGACGGCGGCGTCGATGAGCTCCCGCACCCGCTCCACCGCGCGCCGGTAGCGGCGGTTGGCCGGGGTGGGGAGCCGGAACAGGGCGTCGACCGGCACCACCGTGCGGACGAACAGGCCGCGCACGATGGCGGCCAGGCAGTGCCGCACCTCCTCGGCGGCGGCGGGGGCGAGCGAGTCGGACAGCAGCACCCGGCTGATCAGCCGCGTCGTCAGGCCCAGCATGGCCGCGCTGACGTCGACCCGCTGTCCGGGGCGCCAGTCACGGCACAGTGCCGCCGCCTCCTCGGCCATGCGGTCCGTGTGCGCGGCGACGTGGGACGGGCGGAAGGTGGGCTGCAGCAGTCGGCGCTGCCTGCGGTGCTCGGCGTGCGGGCAGGTGACGACGCCGTCGCCCATCACCGCCCGGAGCCGCTCGTACTGCGGTCCTCCTTTGTCGAACGTACGGGTGTCCCGGAGCATGTGGTGGACCAGCCCGGGGTGGCAGACCATCCACGCGCGCCGGGGGCCCAGGCGTATCTCGACCAGATCACCCCGCGCGGGAAGGGAATTCAGAAAAGCCAGCGGCCGGCGGAACAAGGCGATACCGTGGCTGAGGGATGGGAATATGCCGGGTGCAGTACCGATCGTCCATGCCCGTTCCGGTTCGGGAACGCAGTCGTTCATCGAAAACCACCTGACTCAGTCGACCAAGGAATAGCGTGCCGTTTCACCGTCACGGCACTCGCACCTTGTCCTGCCCAGTCCACACTGACCGCCGACGTGATGAACCCTTTCTTCAAGGGGGCGCACGGATGCACGGAGAAGCGCTTGACGCATCACCTGCGCAGCGCCTCACACGGTCAAACGGTTTTCTTCCGTCACTCGGATTTCTCTTTTGCCGCCGGGCCTTTTCCGTTCACGTCCTTCACCGCGGTGAGGACTCCACGAAACGGGCCAGATTCCGCAGGGCCATGCGCGTGCCCGTCTCGTTGTCGGCGGGGGCCACGGCGTCCGGGACGCCCTCGTGCGTCATGACGACGTCCGTCCCACCGCCCTCGGCGTCCGTGAGCGTCGTCGTCAGGGTCATCGCGCCGCCCAGGGCGGGGTCGGCGGTCTCGAACTCCAGCACCTCCACGACCTGCTCGTCCGGCACGAGCCGGGCGAAGCGGCCGTGGTAGGTGTCGGTGTGCGCCGCCGACTTCCCGGCAGGGTCCGGCGCCTCGTAGGTGAGCGAGACGCGGAACGCGCCGCCCTCGCGGGCGTCGAACTCGTGCACCTCGCCGCTCATCCCCTCGGGCACCCGCCAGTGCGCGATCGCCTCGGCACTCACCAGCGCCCGGTAGACCGCCGGCCGCGGGGCGTCGACATGGCCGGAGGTCCGCGTCGTGTACATGGGACCACCCTAGGCGCGGGTGCCCCGCGCGGGAGCGGGTCCGGCTAGCCGCGCTCGGGCGCGTCCGCCCCCGTCGGCAGCGGCGGTTCCGACCCGATGCGCTCCAGCTCCTCCTCGGTGAGCAGGCGGGAGCGGAGCAGGAAGCGGACGCCCTCCGGGGCCTCCAGGGAGAAGCCGCTGCCGCGCCCGGGCACCACGTCCACGGTGAGGTGGGTGTGCGACCAGTACGCGTACTGGTCCGCGCTCATCCAGAACGGCACGTCCCCGGCCACCCGCCCCAGCAGGACGTCCGAGGCGCCCGTGCGGAACTCGCCGCGCGGGTAGCACATCGGGGCGCTGCCGTCGCAGCAGCCGCCGGACTGGTGGAACATCACCGGCCCGTGCGTCCCGGTCAGCCGCCGCAGCAACTCCTCGGCGGCGGGCGTCACTTCGACGCGGGCCGTGCGCGTGGCCGCGGGCGGCCCGGGCTCGGGGGCGGGACGGTCGGCCATGTGATCCCCTCCGGACTGCGGCTCGCTCCGACGGTGCCGGCCCCCCACCGTAGGCCGCGGACGGGGGCGGTGGGAACGCGCCGGCCGAGGAAGGCCCCCGCGCACCCGGCCGCCCCCGGGGGACGGGCCCGACGGCTACAGCAGGTCCCGCGGCACCTTCTCGTTCCACGTCCGGGAGAACACCCGGCGGTCGTCCTCGTACGCGTCGAGGGTCGCGTCGACGAAGAAGTCCGTCTCGTCGCAGCTCAGCCGGGTGTGCGTCACCACCTTCACGTCCCAGTCGTCCCGCTGGAACCGCATCGTCCAGGTGGACTCGCCGGCGGCCGAGGTGAAGTCGTCGGCGACGGCCGTGTAGCGCTCGTGGGCGCGGCGGCCTGCCTCGATGCCGGTGTCCTCGAAGCGGACCGTGCCCCGGTCCTTGACGATGTCCAGCTCCGCCCGGTAGCCGACCAGGTCACGCTTGACCTCCCAGCGTTCCTCGGGCGGCGTCAGCTGGGTCGTGGCGAGCGGGGGAGTGCCCTCGGGTTCGCCGAACGGGGACGACGTCACCTCGTCGGGTTCGGCCACCGGCCGCACCGGCAGCGTCAGGGCGCTGGAGTGCTCGTGGACGCTGAGCAGTGCCGGCCTCGGCGGCGGCCAGGCCAGCGGCCAGTAGGACGTGGACAGCGAGAGCCGGACGCGGTGGCCCGGCGGGAACGCCTGCGCCACACCGTTCAGCGGGATGGTGGCCCGGTAGCGCCGGCCCGGCTCCAGCGGCTCGGGGGACTCGGTGCTGTCCCGGCGGGTCAGGTTCAGGACGCCGTAGGACACCCGCGTCGCGGAGCCGTCGGGGCTCACGTCGGACAGCCGCGCGGCCACCAGGGCGACCGGCTCGCTGACCGACAGGTCGAGTTCCACGCTCGGCGAGCCCAGGATCTCCAGCTGCTCCGTCAGCGGCTCGCTGTCGAACACCAGGGAGCCGCCGTCCTCCTCCCGCTGGTCGTACGGGAGGTCCGGGGGCGCGTTGTAGGAGGCCCACTTGCCGGCGAACTGGCCGACGGACAGCGGCGAACGCACGGTCATCGCCGCACCCCCGTCGGCGGTCTCCGGCCCGGCCGGGTCCCGCGGCGGCCCGATCGTGTGCCGGGTGAGGGGGTGCGTCATCGGCCGGATGTGCGGCGAGGGCCAGTCCGGCTCGCCGACCCAGCGGCCCGGCCGCTCCTCGTACGAGGTGGAGGGCGGCACGCTGTCCTGCATCCAGGCCAGCAGCATGGGACCGTCCATCACGCCGTTGTCGACGCCCTTGAGCCAGTGGTCCCACCAGCGCACCAGCTCCTGGAGGTAGCCGATCGCCGGACCCGGTTCCCCGAGGTGGGGGAACTTGTGCGACCAGGGCCCGATGAGCCCCTTGCGGGGCACGTCCAGGTTGCCCAGCAGCCGGGTCACGGCGTTGGAGTAGCCGTCCGCCCAGCCGCTGGAGGCCAGCACCGGGCAGGCCACGCGGGAGTAGTCCTCGCACACGGAGGCGTGCCGCCAGTAGTCGTCGCGCCGCTGGTGGCGCAGCCACTCCAGCACCCAGGGCTCGGTGTTCTCCAGCCGCTCCCGCCACATCCCGCGCCAGCGGTCCCCGACCACGGCCGGGTCGGGCGGGCAGGTGCCGTAGGCGAACATCGTGCCGGCCTCGGCCAGGTTGTCCGACAGCAGGGCGCCGCCCATGTAGTGCATGTCGTCGGCGTGCCGGTCGTCGGTGAAGGAGGCGATGGCGATGGCCTTCAGGCCCGGCGGCCGCCGGGCCGCCACCTGCAGCGCCGCGAACGCGCCCCAGGAGATGCCCATCATGCCCGTGCCGCCGTCGCACCAGGGCTGCTCCGCCAGCCAGGCCAGCACCTCCTCCGCGTCGGCCTGCTCCCGCTCCAGGTACTCGTCGCGCAGCACCCCCTCGGAGTCGCCGGTGCCGCGCAGGTCGACGCGGACGCAGGCGTAGCCGTGCCCGGCGAGGTACGGGTGGTGGATCGAGTCCCGTACGGCCGTCAGGTCCCGCTTGCGGTACGGGATGTACTCCAGCACCGCCGGCACCGGCTCCTGGTCGGAGGAGGTGGGGCGCCAGACGCGCGCGGAGAGCCGGACCCCGTCCGACATCGGGATCGTGACGTGCTCCTCCTCCTTCGTCGCGTACGGCAGGTTGGTCACGTAACGCATGGAACCCACGTGCTCCTCACTCTCCCGTGGCGCCGGCCTCGCGCGGGGCGTCCTCGAAGGCCAGGTTCAGGGCGGCCACGCAGTGGTCGAACTTCTCCCGCAGCTCCTGCTCGTCCGCCCCGCCGGTGTAGATGTGCGCCAGCTCGTAGCTGTAGCTGTCCTGCCCGGGCAGCTCGGAGAGCCGGTCGCCCGCCTCGGGGATCACCTCGATGCGGACGCCCGGGGTCTCCCGCTCGATGCGGTCGATCTCCTCGCGGCTCGGCACCCGGCGCACCACGCCGTCGGTGAACCAGCGGTGGTACCACTTCGCCGCCATCGCGTAGGGGCCCTCGCGGTGCGGCATGCGCGGGTCCTCGCCGAGGGCGAGGCGCACCATGCAGTGGTGGTTGGGCACGCCGTCGACGTACTGGAACATCTCCGCGTGCGACTGGGAGTGCCGCGGGTTGATCTCCAGCAGCTGGATCCCCTGCGTGCGCGGGTCGTAGAAGTACTCGATGCTGAAGGTGGCGGAGTCCATGCCGATCTGCTTCATCACGCGCTCGCTGACGTCGTGCAGCTGCGCGATGACCGGCGGCGGCAGCGTCGAGGGGTACTGGTGGCGCAGGAAGCAGGAGGAGTCCGGGTAGTTGATGGAGTCCAGCACGCCGTAGACCGTGACCTCGCCCCGGTGGACGTAGCCCTCCACGGCGACCTGCACGCCGGTCATCGCCTCCTCGGCGAGGCAGACCCGGCCGCCGACGCCGTCCATCTCCGGTGGCAGCTCGATGCGTTCGAGGATGTGCTCGAAGGGGCGGCCGATCCGGGAGATGCCCTCGCGGATCTCGGTGACCGCCTTGCGGAACTCCTCCTCGTCATCGACTCCGAAGGCGAGTTCGGAGGAGTACGAGAGGGCGGGCTTGACCCACATCGGGAAGCGCACGTCCGCGGGCGGGCGGGGCGGGTCGGCCGACAGGTCGACCCGGTCGAAGCGGGGGTGCCGGTCGGTCGCCTTCCGCTGTTCCAGCCGGCTCCAGTACTTGTGCTCGCACTTGACCACGGACTCCAGGCTCGTGCTGCGGGTGCCGTAGCGCTCGCTGAGCATCGGGACCAGCGTGCTGACGGGGAAGTCCCAGTAGCCCACGATCGCGTCGACGCTGCCGTCGAAGGCGTCCAGGACGCGCACGGCCTTGTCGAGGAGCGTGGGCAGGTGGACCTCGCCGACCTGCAGTTCCTCGATGGTCAGCAGCTGGTGAAATCGCAGCCTTTCAGCTCCGGGGACCTGCTCCAGCGTGGGCAGATTGGCCTCGTCGAGCCCGATCACGAAGACGTTCCTCACCGTCTCGTCCGACACGGCTCTCCTTCCGACGGTTTTCTGCGGCGTCCGGCTCCCGGGCCGGTGTCCAAGATCGGCGGAGTACCCCTCGTGCCTGCCGGCATTCACTTCCGGCCATCGCGCTGCTCACAGGACGGCCGGAGCATGCCTGCCGCCGTCGTGGGAACGCGGGGCGGCTGAGAACGGCGTCACCGTCACGCCACCGGGCGAGCGGCTGCCGGTCCGTCGGGAAGCCGGAGGGGGAGACCGCGCTGATCACCGGCGGCGGCTGCGGTATCGGACGGGCGGTGGCGCTGCTGGACGCGCGTGAGGGCGCCGGAGGTCGTCGCGGGCGCGGGCGGCGTCGTCGACACGCGCCAGTCCCGCTCACACACCGGCGGGCAGGGGCTGTTCCGCCCAGATGGTCTTGCCCGTGGGCGTCTGGCGGCTGCCCCACCGCTCGGCGAGCTGGGCGACCAGGAGCAGTCCGCGTCCGCCCTCGTCGAAGACCCGGGCCCGGCGCAGATGCGGTGCGGTGTTGCTGCCGTCGGACACCTCGCAGATGAGGGTGGCATCGCGGATCAGCCGCAGCTCGATGGGGGAACCGCCGTACCGCAGCGCGTTGGTGACCAGTTCGCTGACGATCAGTTCGGTCGCGAACTCGGCCTCCGCGAGCCCCCACGCGGCCAGTTGCTCGCCGGCCATCTTGCGGGCCCGGGCCACCGCCGCGGGGTCCGGTGGCAGCTGCCAGCTGCGCACCTGCCCGGCGTCGAGCGCGGCCGTGCGGCCCAGCATCAGCACGATGTCGTCGGCGGGCCGGCCGGCCAGGACGGTGTGCAGCACCTGGTCGCAGGTCTCCTCCAGGCTGTCGGCGGGGCTGCCCAACGCCCGGCGCAGCAGCGAGATGCCGACCTCGATGTCGTGGCCGGCGGCCTCGATCAGGCCGTCGGTGTACAGGACGAGGAGGCTGTTCTCCTCCAGGCGCATCTCGCGGGACTCGAACGGCAGGCCGCCCAGGCCGAGCGGCGGCCCGGGCGGCAGGTCGAGGAAGCGCACCCCGCCGTCGGGCGTGACCAGGGCGGGCGGCGGATGCCCGGCCCGGGCCATGGTGCAGCGCCGGGACACCGGGTCGTAGACCGCGTACAGGCAGGTGGCGCCGATCTGTCCCGAGGCCTCCTCGGCCCCGCGCGCCTCCGGGCCCTCCTCCCGGTCGAGCCGGATGACGAGGTCGTCGAGCTGGGTGAGCAGCTCGTCGGGGGCGAGATCGACGTCCGCGAGGGTCCGTACGGCCGTGCGCAGCCGGCCCATGGTGGCCGACGCGTGGATGCCGTGGCCCACCACGTCGCCCACCACCAGGGCCACCCGTGCGCCGGACAGCGGGATCACGTCGAACCAGTCTCCGCCGATGTCCGCCCCGGAGCCGGTCGGCAGATAGCGGTAGGCCACGTCCATCGCCGCGAGGTCGGGAGGCCGCTCGGGCAGGAGGCTGCGCTGGAGCGCCAGCGCGGTCCGGCGCTCCCGTGTGTAGCGGCGGGCGTTGTCGACACTGACCGCGGCCCGGGCGACGATCTCCTCCGCGAGCAGCAGATCGTCCTCGCTGAAGGTCTCCGGGGTCCGGTGGCGCAGGAAGTGCACCAGGCCCAGGGTCACCCCGCGGGCGCGCAGCGGCACCATCATCGCCGAGTGCATCAGATGCCGGGCCACGGTCTCGGCCCGGGCCGGGGAGGCCCTGATCCACTCCCGCATCCCCGGATCGCCCGGCCGGTGCCGGGCACCCCGTCCGGCGGTCAGTGTCCGCATCGGGAGCGTCCCCACCGGGTAACGGGTCGTGCCGCCGACGGGGACCACCGCTTCCGGACAGCCCTCCAGCACCGACCGCTGCGCGGTGCGCCGCACGGTGACCGGCGTGTCCGGCGGCAGCGGCTCCGGTTCGTCGCCGGCGACGACGGACTCCAGCAGGTCCACGGTGACGAAGTCCGCGAACCCGCCGACGGCCACCTCGGCCAGCTCCTCGGCCGTCCGGGTCACGTCCAGGCTGCTCCCGATGCGGACACTGGCCTCGTTGAGCACCGCGAGCCGGCGGCGGGCCCAGTACTGCTCGGTGGTGTCGAACACGGTCGCCGACACGCCCTGGACCGCGCCGGTCTCGTCCTTGAGCGGGGACACGAACATCGACCAGGCGTGCGGCCGGGTCTCGCCCGGGGCCTGGCCGTGCTCCTCGTGGAAGATCATCTCGCCGGTGCGCAGCACCTCACGCTGGAGACGGTCGTACGCGTCGAAGGGCCGGCGGGGTTCGATCTCCGCGAGGGACAGGCCCTTCATCTCCTCCTCGGCCATGCCCATGACCTGGGTCATGGTCTGGTTGGCGGCCACGAGCCGGGCCTCACGGTCGTAGACCGCCACCGGCACGGGCAACTGGGAGAGCGTGAGGTCCCACAGCTGGGCGGCCCCGAGTTCGCTCGGGCCGGCCGTGTGCTCCGGGGTGGTGCCGGTCACCAGCCACAGGCGCCTGCCGTCCGCGTCGAGCAGGGGCGTGCCCTGCAGCCGGACCACGACACGGTCGCCGTCCCGGTGGCGCAGCGCCACCTCGCCGGCCCACCGCCGTCCGTCGGCCACGTGCTGCCGTGTGGAACCGGGCAGCCGCGCGGCCAGCAGGTCGGTGACGGGCCGGCCCACGACCTCGGCGGATTCGAATCCGAGCAGGCGGCGTGCGCCGTCGCTCCAGACCAGGACGTCGCCACCGGTGCCGACGACGACGGCCAGGTCCTTCGGTACGCGTCCCTCCACGGTGCCTCCGGATGTGACGCCCTCAGCTGCTCAGGACTTCCTGCACCGATTGTCCCGCCACCTCCTCCGCGCGGCGCGTCTGCCGGGGCGGCCGGGTCCGGCAGCGGGCTGACCTGCGGAAGTGTCAGATGGCCGCGCGGATGGCCCGCTCGAAGCCCTCGACGTGCCCGCGGGCGAGCCGCGCCGCCGTCTCCGGGTCCCCCGCGACGACCGCCTCGATCAGCGGACCGTGCTCCTCCACATGACCCGCCATACCGGACAGCCGGTCGAGGAACAGGCACCAGATGCGGGTGGCGAGGTTGTCGTGGCGGACGAGGGTGTCCTCCAGGTACGGGTTGTGCGCGGCGGCGTAGAGCGCGCGGTGCACCTGGAGGTCGAGGCGCATCAGGTCCGAGGCGTCCCGCGCACCGGCGGGGGCGCTCTCCAGCTCGCGGCGCAGGGCCGTCAGGGCCGCACGGTCGGCGGCGGTGGCGCGGCGCGCGGCCAGGGCCGCGGCCAGCGGCTCCAGCTCCTTGCGCACCTCGGAGATGTGCGCAAGGTCCGTGATGTTGACCTCGGTGGCGAAGGTGCCGCGCCGCGGGTAGGTCGTGATCAGCCGCTCGTACTGGAGCCGCTTGAGGGCCTCGCGCACCGGCGTCCGGCCCACGCCGAGGGACTGGGCCAGCTGCTCCTCCTGGATCGGCGCGCCCGGGCGGATCTCCAGCATGACCAGCCGGTCGCGGATGGCGCGGTAGGCCCGCTCGGCGAGGGACAGCTCCTCGCCCTCGGCCCCGGTGCCTGCGCGCCCGGTCGCCAACTGCCGCATGAATGCCCCCTTGACCCGTCCGGCGAGCTCCCATACCGTACCGCACAGTCTGATATATCAGTTGCGCACTAGTCGGCCACCAGGATGGTGCACAGATGGCAGCCAGCCCGTCGACCAGCACGGACGCCGCCCCGCTCCCGGAGCACCCGGACTTCCTCTGGCGCAACCCCGAGCCGCGCTCCTCGTACGACGTCGTCATCGTCGGCGGGGGCGGCCACGGCCTGGCCACCGCCTACTACCTCGCCGCGCACCACGGCATCACGAACGTCGCCGTCCTGGAGAAGGGCTGGCTGGCGGGCGGCAACATGGCCCGCAACACCACGATCATCCGCTCCAACTACCTCTGGGACGAGAGCGCGGCGATCTACGAGCACGCGCTGAAGCTCTGGGAGCGGCTCCCGCAGGAGCTGGACTACGACTTCCTGTTCAGCCGGCGCGGCGTGCTCAACCTCGCCCACACCCTCCAGGACGTCCGCGAGGGCAGACGCCGCGTGGGCGCCAACCGGCTCAACGGCGTCGACGCCGAGTGGCTGGAACCGGACGAGGTCGCCCGCATCTGCCCCATCCTCGACGTCTCGCCCCGCACCCGCTACCCGGTCCTCGGCGCCACCTTCCAGCCCCGGGCCGGCATCGCCAAGCACGACCACGTCGCCTGGGCGCTGGCCCGCGCCGCCGACGCGCTGGGCGTCGACCTGATCCAGGGCTGCGAGGTCACCGGCTTCCTCAAGGACGGCGGCCGGGTCGTCGGCGTCGAGACCGGCCGCGGCCGGATCCGCGCCGGGCGGATCGGACTCGCGGCGGCCGGGCACAGCAGCGTGCTGGCGGAACGGGCGGGCCTGCGGCTGCCCGTGCAGTCCCACCCGCTGCAGGCCCTGGTCTCCGAACTGCACGAGCCCGTGCACCCGACCGTCGTCATGTCGAACCACGTGCACGTCTACGTCTCCCAGGCCCACAAGGGCGAGCTGGTGATGGGCGCGGGCGTCGACCCCTACAACGGCTACGGGCAGCGCGGCTCCTTCCACGTCATCGAGCGGCAGATGGCCGCCGCCGTCGAGCTGTTCCCCGTCTTCGCCCGGGCGCACGTGCTGCGCACCTGGGGCGGCGTCGTCGACGTCACCCCGGACGCCTCCCCGGTCATCGGCAGCACACCCGTGGAGAACCTCTACGTCAACTGCGGCTGGGGCACCGGCGGTTTCAAGGCCACGCCGGCCGCCGGCTGGACCTTCGCGCACGTCCTCGCCACCGGCGAGCCGCACCCGCTGAGCGCTCCCTTCGCCCTGGAACGCTTCACGACCGGCGCCCTGATCGACGAACACGGCGCGGCGGCCGTGGCCCACTGAGGAGGACACCCGTGCTGCTGATCACCTGCCCGTGGTGCGGTCCGCGCGACGAGACCGAGTACCACTACGGCGGCCAGGCCCACGTCCCCTACCCGGAGGATCCCGCCGCGCTCAGCGACGAGCAGTGGGCGGAGTACGTCTTCTACCGCGACAACCCCAAGGGCCCCTTCGCCGAACGCTGGATGCACGGCACCGGCTGCCGCCGCTGGTTCAACGTCCTGCGCGACACCGCCACCCACGAGGTGCTCGCCTCGTACCGCATCGGCGAGCCCCGCCCCGAACCGCCCCGGGCCGGAGGGAACCGGTGACCGGCCCGCACTTCCGGCTGCCGCGGGGCGGCCGCGTCGACCGCGGCACCCTGCTGCGCTTCACCGTCGACGGACGCGAACTGACCGGCCACCCCGGCGACACCGTCGCCTCGGCGATGCTGGCCCACGGCCTCGTCGAGGTCGCCCCGTCCCTCTACCGGGGCCGCCCGCGCGGCATCGTCACCGCGGGCGTCGAGGAGCCCAACGCCCTGCTCCGGCTGGACGGCCCGTGCGCGGAGAGCATGCTCCCGGCGACGACGGTCGAGCTGTACGACGGCCTGTCCGCCACCACCCTCTCCGGAAAGGGCCGGCTCGACCCGGGCCCCGACCCGGCTGTCTACGACAAGAAGTACGTCCACACCGACGTCCTGGTCGTCGGCGCCGGAGCGGCCGGACTGGCGGCCGCCGCCGCTGCCGCCGCATCCGGCGCCCGCGTGCTCCTCCTCGACGACCAGCCCGAACCGGGCGGTTCCCTGCTCGGGGGCCGTCCCGCCGGGCTCGCCGCCCTGCGGGCAGCGCTCGACGCGGCCCCGGAGGCCGTCGTCCTGCGGCGGACCACGGCCTTCGGCTCGTACGACGACAACTACGTGCTCGCCCTCCAGCGGCGCACCGACCACCTGGGACCGGCCGCGCCCGAGGGCGTCTCCCGCCAGCGGCTCTGGCACATCCGCGCCCGGCAGGTCGTCCTCGCGACCGGCGCGCACGAGCGGCCGCTGGTCTTCGCCGGCAACGACCGGCCCGGGGTGATGCTCGCCGGGGCCGTGCGCACGTACCTCGACCGCTACGGCGTCGCGGCCGGTTCACGGGCCGTGGTGAGCACCACCAACGACAGCGCCTACGACACGGTCGCCGGCCTGCACGCCGCGGGCGTCGCGGTGGAGGCGGTCGTGGACGCGCGCGCCGAACGGTCCGCGCGGGCCGCCGAGGTCGCCGCCGCGACCGGCGTACGGATCCTGACCGCGAGCGCGGTCACAGGCACGTCCGGCGAGGCGCGGATCACCTCGGTCACGGCCTGTGGGATCGACGCGGACGGCGAACCCACCGGGGCGGCCGCGTCGTTCGACTGCGACCTGCTCGCCGTCTCGGGCGGCTGGAGCCCGGTGGTGCACCTGCACAGCCAGCGGCAGGGCCGGCTGCGCTGGGACGCGGACCTGGTCGCCTTCGTCCCCGACGGGACCGTACGGGACCAGCGGATCGTGGGCGCGGCCAACGGGACCTACGACCTCGACGCCTGCCTCGCCGAAGGAGCGCGGGCGGGGGCGCTGGCCGCGACGGACGCCGGGTTCCCGGTCCCCGTGCCGCCGCCCGGCGCCGCCCCGCCCGGCGCCCCGGTACGCGCCCTGTGGCTGGTCCCCGGCGCCGACGGCACCTGGGACACCCACTTCGTCGACCTGCAGCGCGACGTCACGGTCGCCGACATCCACCGCTCCACCGGCGCCGGGATGCGCGGTGTCGAGCACGTCAAGCGCTACACCTCGCTCGGCACGGCCGCGGACCAGGGCAAGACCTCCGCCGTCAACGCGATCGGTGTGATCGCGGAGATCCTCGGCGGCTCCCCGGGGGAGATCGGCACCACGGCCCACCGGGCGCCCTGCACCCCGATCGCCTTCGCCGCGCTGGCCGGACGGGAGCGCGGCGACCTGTTCGACCCGGAGCGCACCACGTCCGTCCACCCCTGGCACGTCGCGCACGGAGCGGTGTTCGAGGACGTCGGGCAGTGGAAGCGCCCGCGCTCCTACCCCCGGCCCGGAGAGGACCTGGACACAGCCGTGGCCCGCGAGTGCCGGGCGGCCCGCGAGGGCGTGGCGTTCATGGACGCCTCCACCCTCGGCAAGATCGAGATCCGGGGCGCCGACGCGGGCGAGTTCCTCGACCGCGTCTACACCAACGCCTTCAGGAAGCTGAAGCCCGGCACGGCCCGCTACGGCGTGATGTGCACGCCCGACGGCATGGTCCTCGACGACGGCGTCACACTGCGCCTGGACGAGGACCGCTGGTTCATGACCACCACGACCGCGGGCGCCGCGCGCGTCCTGGACTGGCTGGAGGAGTGGCTGCAGACGGAGTGGCCCGGACTCGACGTGCACTGCACGTCGGTGACGGAACAGTGGACGACGATCGCCGTGGTCGGTCCCCGGTCGCGCCAGGTCGTCGCCCGGCTCGCGCCCGGGACCGACCTGTCCGCCGAGGCGTTCCCCTTCATGTCCTTCCGCGAGACCACCCTGGCCTCCGGAGTCCCGGCCCGCATCTGCCGGATCTCCTTCTCCGGTGAACTCGCCTACGAGATCAACGTCTCGTCCTGGTACGGCCTGGCCGTCTGGGAGCAGGTGCACGAGGCGGGACAGCCGTACGGCATCACCCCCTACGGCACCGAGACCATGCACGTCCTGCGCGCCGAGAAGGGCTACATCATCGTCGGGCAGGACACCGACGGCACGGTCACCCCGCAGGACGCCGGCATGTCCTGGGCGGTGTCGAAGCGGAAGGACTTCATCGGCAAGCGGTCCTTCACGCGGGCCGACACCAGCCGCCCCGACCGCAAGCACCTGGTCGGCCTGCTGCCGATCGACCGCACGACCCGGCTGCCCGAGGGCACCCAGCTCCTCGCCCCGGACGTCGGCCTGGAGACGGTTCCGGTGCCGATGCTCGGCCATGTGACGTCCAGCTACCACAGCCAGGCCCTCGGCCGCCCCTTCGCCCTGGCCCTCGTCGCCGGCGGGCGCTCGAGGATCGGCGAGACGCTGCTCGCGCCGGTGGGCGAGCGCCTGGTGCCCGTCGAGGTGACCGACTGCGTCCTCTACGACCCGGAAGGGACCAAGCGAGATGGCTGAGACCGGTGTCGCGGCGCTGCGCCGGAGCCCGCTGGCCCATCTGACGGAGGCGATGCGCGCCGCCGCCGTCACCGGGGCCCGGGGCGTCGCCCTGGCCGAGCGCCCGTTTCTCACCATGGTGAACCTGCGCGTCGCACCCGGGTCCGCGGCGGCCGGGCGGGTGGAGAAGGTCCTGGGCGTGCCGCTGCCCCGCGCGTGCGGCGACACGGCCACGGACGGCTCCCGCACGGCCGTCTGGCTCGGCCCCGACGAGTGGCTGGTGGTGTCCCCCGCGTCCTCGGGGGAGGGGACCGCCGGCATCGCGCAGGCCCTCGGTGGTGCCCCCGGCTCGGTCGTCGACGTCTCCGCCCACCGCACCACGCTGGAGCTGAGCGGCCCGTCCGCCCGGCAGGTGCTGGAGAAGGGCTGCCCGCTGGACCTGCACCCCCGGGTCTTCGGCCCCGGCCGGGCGGTGTCCACCACGGTCGGACCCGTCGGCGTGCTCCTGTGGCAGGTGGACGACGCCCCCACGTACCGTCTGCTGGCGCGCTCCTCGTTCGCCGACCACCTGGCGCGCCGGCTCATCGACGCCATGGGCGAGTTCGGCGGACCGGAGGTGCCCTGAGCGGGGAGCGTTCCGGCCGTGGGAAAGAATCTTCCGCATGGATGCCCTGGACCGGAAGATCCTCACCGAACTGCAGCGGGACGGCCGTCTGACGGTCACCGAGCTGGCGGCCCGGGTGAAGCTGAGCGTCTCGCCGTGCCACCGGCGGCTGCGCGACCTCGAACGCGAGGGCGCGATCCGCGGCTACCGCGCGATCGTCGACCCGGCGGCCGTGGGCCTCGACTTCGAGGCCCTCGTCTTCGTCACCCTGCGCTGGGAGGACGCCGACACCGTCGGCGCCTTCGAGGAGGCGGTGGCCGCCGTCCCGCACGTGCTCCAGGCCCAGCGCCTGTTCGGCGACCCGGACTACCTGCTGCGGGTGGCCACCTCCGACCTGACGGCCTTCCGGCAGCTCTACGACCAGCGGCTCGCCCGGCTGCCCGGCGTGCAGCGCCTGACCTCCACCCTCGTGATGAAGCACGTGGTGGACGACCGCCCGCTGCCCCAGTGACGACCGCCCGCTGCCCCGGTCCCCCAGTAAGGAGCCGCAACGCGGGCAGCGCACCGGTCGCCCCCCGGGGTGCGCCGCCCCGCGTTGCCGGTGACGCGACCGGGTGCCCCGCCGCGCGAATCCTTCGGGTTCCTCCCGGAAGGAACGCTTCCGCGGAACGGCTCGTTGACCAGGAGTTCACCCGCCTCACCGATCAGAGGAGCATCGTGCCCGAGACGTCCACCGTCCTGCCCGCACTCCCGGCCCTGACCGCCCAGGCCGACCGGCTGATCGAGCTGGGCGTGCACGAGATCGCCGGGCTGTCCGCCGACGAGATCCGCGCGTTCGCCGCCGGGGCGGACGGCGACGGTGCCCTGCTGGCCGTGCACCCCGAGAGGGCTCCCGCCTCCGCCCTCGCCCCGCTGCTGCGCCGCGACGGCAAGCCGGGCTTCGTCGTCGTCGACATGGCCGACGTCGACGCGTTCACGCCGCACACCGTCGAGCTGCCCGGCACGCCGCTCTACCTCGTCACCGGCGTCGACCGCGGCGACCACATGGCCAACTGGAGCCCCGAGGAGGCGCTGCCCGCCCTCGGCAAGGAGCAGCGCACCCCGCTGGTGCTCACCGAGGGCATCCACTGGGTGCTCCAGCAGCCGGAGTCCCTGGAGCGCAACCGCTGCTTCATGACCATCGGCTCCCGGCTGCGCAAGGCAAACGGCGCGCTGGACGCCCGCACCCCCGCGATCTGGATCAGCAACGGCACCGGACGCGACGGGCGGGAGCGCCGCAACGCCCCCAAGGTCGGCTGGTGCTGGTGGAACAACCGCCACACCTGGCTGGGCTTCGCCTCGGCCACGGGGCGGACGCCCGGGGCGGCCGGTCCCGTGGTACGTCCTGAGTGACGAGGAGTTCCGTGGTACGTCCTGAGTGACGAGGAGGACGGGGGAGGGGACACGGCGCGGCGGCCCGGGTGGACCGGCCGGCGCCATGCGGCCGGCGCCCGGCGCCCAGCGGCGCGGAGTCAGCGACATGTGGCCCTCGTCCGGGGCGCCTCCGGCCGTGACCTCAGAACCTCGGCCGGGGCGCCTGCGCCTGGACCAGTTCCGCGGCCTCCTCCTCCGTCTCCACGGACGGCGGGGAGCCCGCCAGCGGCTTGTTCGCGGTCTCCCGCATGCACAGCACGGCGATGACGCCGACCGCGGCCGCGCCCGTCGCGTAGTACGCCGGCATGAGCGTCGAGTCGAAGGCGCTGATCAGCGCGGTGATCACCAGCGGTGTCGTGCCGCCGAAGACCGAGGTCGCCAGGTTGTAGGCGACCGACAGGGAGCCGTAGCGGACGTGCGTGGGGAAGATCGCCGGGAGCGCCGCCGACATCGTGCCGAGCATCATCACCAGGCTGAGCCCCATCAGCAGCAGCCCCAGCGCGATGAGGGCCACGCTGCCCTGCCGGATGAGCAGGAACGACGGCAGGGACAGCAAGAGGAAGCCCAGCATCCCGGCCATCAGCAGCGGCTTGCGCCCGAAGCGGTCCGAGAGCCGCCCGACCTGGTTGATGACGCACATCTGCAGCACCATCACGAGGAGCAGGATCAGCAGCCCGTGGTTGGTCTCGTAGCCCAGCTCGTCCGACAGGTACGTCGGCATGTACGACAGCAGCATGTAGTCGGTGATGTTGTACGCCGCGACGAGCGCGAGGCACAGCAGCAGCGGCCGCCAGTACCGGGTGAAGATCCTGCCGAGGTCGGCGGTGGCCGAGGTCTCCACGGCGTCGGCGGCCTCGGGCGCCCGGACCCGGTCGCCCTCCAGCTTCTGGAAGGCGGGCGTCTCGTCCAGCTTCAGCCGCAGGTACAGGCCGATGAAGCCCAGCGGGGCGGCGACCAGGAAGGGGACGCGCCAGCCCCACTGCAGCATCTGGCCGTCGCTGAGCAGGCTCTCCAGGACGACGACGAGGCCCGAGGCGCCGACGTACCCGGCGAGCGTGCCCAGCTCCAGGAAGCTGCCGAAGAAGCCGCGCCGCCTGTCCGGGGCGTACTCCGCGATGAACGTCGAGGCCCCGCCGTATTCCCCGCCCGTCGAGAACCCCTGCACCAGCCTGAAGAAGATCAGCAGGGCGGGGGCCCACAGGCCGATCACGGCGTGCGAGGGGATGAGGCCGATGGCGAACGTGCCCACCGCCATCATGATCATCGTGAGGGAGAGGATGCGCTTGCGGCCGACCTTGTCACCGAGTGGCCCGAAGACCATGCCGCCCAGGGGACGCACCAGGAAGGCCACCGCGAACGTCGCGAAGGAGCTGAGCAGCTGGGCGGTGTCGTTCCCGGACGGGAAGAAGACCTTCCCGATCGTCACGGCCAGGTAGCTGTAGATCCCGAAGTCGTACCACTCCATCGCGTTGCCGAGAGCGGCCGCCTTCGTGGCCCGCTTGACCGCCGCCTCGTCGGTCACGGTGATGTCGCTGCGGCGCAGCTTCGGGTTCCGCCGTTTCTCGATCGCCCGGAACAGCACCCGGTGCCGCCTCACCGCTGCGGGATCCACCGACCCGTCGTCGTTCCCGGGCGCCGCCATCAGTCGTTCCTTTCGCCGGACGTTCTTCCAAGCAGAACGCCTGCACAGATCTCGCGCGCTCAAACGAGCCCCTTCGCGCGGCACACGGCCGCCCACGCCCGGCCACCGCCGGTCACCAGGGCGCCCGGGGTGCGACACGCGTCCGTCCGCCGCACCCCGCCGGGCGGGCGGACGGGTGTGCTGATGCGCTGGTGGGGAACTGGATACGCCGGAGCGCGCGCCTGGTGAGAGGAACTCCTGTGACAGCATCAGCACCGGGCGGCCGGAACCAGGACGCGCAGGCCGGGCACGAGCGGGACCCGCGCCGGTGGAAGGCCCTGTGGGTCACCCTGGTGGCCGGCTTCATGAGCCTGCTGGACGTGTCGATCGTGGCGGTCGCCCTGCCCACCATCCAGCGGGAACTGCACGCGTCCGCCGCGCAGGTCCAGTGGGTGGTGTCCGGGTACGCCCTGAGCTTCGGTCTGGCCCTGGTCACGGCGGGCCGCCTCGGCGACGCGCTGGACCGGCGCCGTATCTTCCTGCTCGCCCTGAGCGGCTTCGTCCTGTTCAGCGCCGCGTGCGGAGCGGCCCCCAGCATCACCCTGCTGGTGGTGGCGCGCCTCTGCCAGGGCCTGGCCGCCGGATTCATGGCCCCGCAGAACTCGGCGCTCATCCAGCAGATGTTCCGGGGCGGCGAGCGCGGCCGGGCGTTCGGCTTCTTCGGCGCCACCGTCGGCATCTCGTCCGCCGTGGGGCCCCTCACCGGCGGAGTCATCCTCGCGCTCGCGGACGGCAGCCAGGGCTGGCGGTGGATCTTCTACGTCAACGTGCCCATCGGCATCCTCGCCGTCCTCCTCGGCCGGCGCCTGCTGCCCCGGACCCCGCGCTCCGGCCGGGGCCACGTGGACGTGCCCGGTGTGCTGCTCCTCGGCTGCGGCGTCCTCGCGCTGATGTACCCGCTGGTCCAGGCGGAGTCAGGCGGCCTCGCCCGGCTGTGGTGGCTGTTCCTGGTGGGGGCCGCGCTGCTCGCCGTCTTCGCCCGGTGGCAGTACCGCCTGGTCGCCCGGGGCACGCAGCCGCTCCTCGACCCCAGGCTGTTCACCACCGTGCGCGGCTACGCCGCCGGGGCCGGCATCGGCACGCTGTACTTCGTCGGCTTCAGCGGCATCTGGCTGGTCTTCGCGCTGTTCTACCAGCACGGTCTGGGCTTCTCACCGCTGCAGTCCGGCCTCGCCGTGACCCCCTTCGCCCTCGGCTCGGCCTGCGCGTCCGTCGTCTCCGGACGGCTCGTGGACCGGCTCGGGCGGATGCTCACGGTGGGCGGCCTCGCCGGGGTGATCCTCGGCCTGGGCGGCACCGCGCTGCTGCTCCGCCTCGCGCCCCTCGGCATCGCGCCCTGGGTCGCGGCCCCGGCCCTGTTCCTGGGCGGCCTCGGCAGCGGCTGCGTGATCTCGCCCAACATCACCATGACCCTGCGCGACGTGCCCGTGCACATGGCGGGGGCGGCGGGCGGCGCCCTCCAGACCGGCCAGCGGCTCGGCGCCGCCGTGGGCACCGCCGCCCTGCCCGGGCTCTTCTACCTGGTGCTCAGCAGGAGCGACGACTACCGCGGCGCCCTCTTCGTCGCGCTCGGCGCCGCCCTCGTCGGCATGCTGGCGTCGCTCGCCCTCGCGTCGTACGACTGGCGCCGCGACCGGCGCACCGGGGAGCCGCACCGCCCGTGCCCCGACGACGTCGCCCACAGCCCCGTGCACGCCCGCCAGCCCTGACCGCCGCACCCTCCGGGGAGAGCCGGCATCCGATCAGCGTCGCCTGGCGCGACCTCGCCTTTCAAGAGGAGAAACGGGCTGTGCCGCCGACTGCTGCAATGCGCCCCCGCCTGCCCCCGCCTGCGCGGTCGATCGTGTGAAGAAAGGACTGCGGGCCCGGCCCCGTTGATACCTTGGGGCATGGAATCGAGATCACCAGGAGAGGCCCCGCAGTTGAACGCGGACGTGCCCTGGGACCGTTTCGACAGCCGAGCCTATTTCGAGCACAACTACCGGAGCGTGTCCGACGCGGACGCGGAGATCGTTTCGATGATCCGCGATCATTTCGCCGATCATTTCTCCCGGAATCCCGACGGCCCCGCGCAGGGCATCGATGTCGGCGCCGGCGCGAATCTGTACCCCGCACTCGCGATGCTGCCGTGGTGCGACACGATCACCCTGCTCGACCGGTCCCGCAACAACTACCGGTTCCTCGCGAGGCAGCGGACGGCCTACGACCCGTCCTGGGACCAGTTCTGGGAGATCCTCGGCCGGGACCCGGCATACGCCGCCATCGGCCATGACCGCAGGAAAAGGTTCCGGCGTGTGGTCCGCGTCGAGCAATACGATCTCTTCCACCTGCCCCACCGGCCGGAACGCTGGTCCTTGGGAACGATGTTCTTCGTCGCCGAATCCCTTTCCACCTCCTATGCGAGATTCCAGCACGGCGTGGAGTGCTTTCTTCGTGCGCTCACCCCCGGTGCGCCGTTCGCGACCGCTTTCATGGAGCATTCGCAGGGCTATGAGGTGGGAGGGCAGCGGTTCCCCGCATGTGACATCAGTGAATCCCAGGTGTACGAGTGCATGGCGGGATTGTCCGGAAAGCTCGAGACCTGTCGTGTCGGCCGCCCGAACGAAGTGCGCACCGGCTACACGGGAATGATCGTGGCGTGCGGTCACCGCGATATGGGTATCTCCTGAATCCACCCGGCCCGGGGAGGTGTGACCGTGCTCGTCTTCGCCGCCTCCGACAAAGGAGGCACCGGCCGCTCCGTCACCAGCGCGAACCTCGCCTACCAGCGCGCACTGGTGGGCGATGACGTGTGCTACGTGGACTTCGACTTCGGCTCCTCGACCTCGGCCACCGTCTTCGACGTGCCGGAGGCCGCGCACGGCGTAACGGGCGGCGGCCTCCACTCCTACCTGCAGGGCGACACCGGTGAGCCGCCGCGTCTCGACGTCTGGCAGCGCACCGAGCACCCGGTGCTGCTCAGCAGGCCCCACGGCTCCGGCCGGCTCGTGCTGTTACCGGGAGACGTGAGCGGCGGGGAGTTCGCCACGGACGAGGAGACCACCGACCGCTGCGTCGACCTCCTGCTCCGGCTGCACGGCGAGTTCGACCTCGTCATCGTCGACCTCAGCGCGGGACGCAGCTACGCCACGGACATGGTGCTGGGCGCCACCGCCCGGCACGCCATGCGCCACATCCGGGCCCGCTGGCTGGTCTTCCACCGCTGGACCCGCCAGCACCTGACCGCCGTGCACGGCCTGGTCTTCGAGCCGTACGGCATCCTGCACACCGGGGCGGCCAGGGGACACGACCCGGACGTGCTGGGCCGGTCCGTCCGCTTCGTCCGCACCGCCGTCCCCGACCTGGAGTCGGCACTCTGGTCACAGGTCACGCCCTCCCAGGCCGCCTGGATGCACTGGTGCGACAACCAACTGGACAGGCTCGCCGCCCGTCTCGGGGCCGGCGGGAGCAGGGTGCTCGGCACGGTGCCCCTGGAACCCGTGCTCCAGTGGCAGGAACAGCTGATCACCGAGGAGGACGTGCTCTCCAACCAGATCGCCAACAAGGAGACCTTCGAAGCGCTGGAAGAGCTGGCCCGGAGGCTGACCGACGACACCCACTGGGAGCAGCCGTGACGCAGCCCGTCTTCCGGGAGACCACCGCGCAGCCCCGGACCCAGTCCGTGCCGCTCTCCCATCTGTCGCTGGAGATCGGCCACTTGTACATGGAGGATTTCCAAGGGGGGCCCCGCCGGCTGCGCCGGCACTTCGAACGGGTACGACCCTGGGCCGACGCGGCCCGGGCCGACACCGCCGCCCGGGCGGGCGGGACCCGCCCGCGGATCAGCACGTGCTTCCTCGTCGACGACTACTTCACCCGCTTCTCCTCGCCAGCCGAAGTCGTCCCCGCCCTGATCCGGGAAGCCGGACGGGCGGGACTCGTCATCGACTACCTGGCCCGGGAGTCCGCCTGCGCCGTCGCCGGCAAGGCCCCGCTCGCCGAGTCCGTCGTCGCACGCCTCGTCGAATCCCCGCCACCGGGCAGCCAGGGCCTGCGTCCGCCCGTGAGCGAGACCGGCTGGCTCGCCAACGGGCAGCGCAGCCCCGCCGTCCGCGCGGCACAGGCGATGAAGAGAGCCGACGCCTGGCACCCGCCCCGTGAGACCTCGGCCCGCCGGCACTCCGTCTTCCTGGACGCCGAACTGTGGAGCACAGGCAAGGACGGGCGGCGCACCTGGTCCTGCCCCCTCCTCGCGGCGGTATGGCAGCTGGCCCGGCTCGGCCTGCTGCGGAACGAGGGCGAGCCCGTCCTCACACCGCACCCCGGCGACACGGCCTCCCTCCCGGACGACTGGGACGAACTGCCCCCGCTGCTCCGGCTCAACGCCTCCGCCGCCCCCTTCAGCGCCTACCGCACCTGCTCGGTGCTGCCGCACCGCTTCCTGCCGGTCGAACACGCCGTACGGGTCATCCTCGACCAGACCGAGGTGGACACCGGCGCCCTCACCCAGATCGCCCGGCGGTCCGCCGCCGAGCACGTCCCGGTGCCCGACGCCGTCGCGGACCGTGTCTCCTACGCCTTCCACACGGAGCCGTGAACCCGTGAGCGCCCCGGCCGGCACGACCGACGCGGTACTGACCTGCGGTGAGGTGCGCACCTGCCTGCTGCCCTGTCTGCAGCCCCTGGACCTGCGCGCCGCCGCGCACCTGCTGCGGCTGCGCCCCGACGAACGGGTCCGCACCTCCGAACGCCCCAACGTCCACGCCCTCTCGCCCGAGACGCTCACCGGCGTGGACTGCCGGCTGCCCACCTCGAACGGTGTGAAGACCCGGGCGGTCGGGACCGTCACCGCCCGCGCGGCGCTCACCGAAGGCCGCGTCCTGCAGACCACCGCGTACATGCGGGCCCCGGCCGCCGGCCCGGACCGGCGCCGGCCCTGGGGGCACTACCTCGTGCGGTCCGGGATCGTGGAACCGCTCGGGCGAATGCCCGCACAGGCCGTCGCCGAGGGTGTCCTGACCGGCGCCGGCGACGGTGAGCTCGACCTCGGCCTGATCGCCGACGGCCTGATCACCCGGCTGCTGCGGCACCCCCTGCTCGACCAGAAGGTCCCCTTCACCTCACGTCACACCCGGCTGCGCTGGGCGGCGCTGCGGGCGCCCGAGGGCGAAGGCGCCGCCCTGGTGCGCTTCGTGCTCGCGGAGGAGGATCTGCGCGCTGTCGAGCTGCGCGTCCCGGCGACGGTGGAACCGTCCGCCGTCGTCGGTCTCTGCGAGGACCTGGCGCTCCACGACTGGCTGCTGACCACGCTCGTCCGGATGCTCGACGGCAGCCGGCTCGGTTCGCCGGACGGACCCGCCGCCGTGCTCGCGCTGCGCCCGGCCGTCAGCCATCTGCTGCACCTGTGGATGCCGGGAGCGCGGGTCGATCCGGACCTCGCCTCCGTGTGGGAGGTGCTCGAACGGCGTCCCGGATTCAGCCGGCAGTGGCGCACGCAGGTCCAGCGCATCCGGGACCAGCTCGCGCTGCAGGCGATCCCGCTGCCGCATGAGGCTCTGACCGCGCGTTGAGCGGACCGGCCGAGGAACCATTCCGACGGGGAGAGGCAGGACATGGACGGAGAGCCGGGAGCGGGAGCACCGACGCCCAGTACCGCGGGGGGCCTTCGGGTCCCTCCGCTCCTGTTGAAGACACTGGTCACCGTGGTGGTGGCCACCGTCGCGTATGTGATCACCAACCTGATCGACCAGGACCAGGACGAGCTGTGGAAGCTCGCCGTGTCGATCGTCATCGCCGGTGCGGCCTTCATCGTGCAGTACCTGGTGGACTTCGAGAGGCGGCTGGGTCTGGTGCAGTCCGGCCAGGACCAGCAACTGCGCGAGGTCCGGCAGGCCCTGACCAGCCATCACCAGGACATGAGCCACATGGTGGAGCTGAGCTTCGCCCGCATCAGCGACGCGACCGAGCTCTTCGGGGAGGTGGAGCGCTCGCGGCTGCGCTCCGACGGCGTGGCACCGCTGGCGCGCCATGCCACGCGCGTGAGCGCTCTGGGCCCCGACATCCTGCGCGACTTCGCGCTGGCGGAGATCGGCCGACTCGCGTCGCTGCTGGAGAGCCTGACCACGATGACCGCCGAGTGCCCGGGGGAGAACCACGACTGGCTCATGGACCTCACCCGGTGCGCCCGGCGGAAGATCGACGCCACCAGCAGCTATGTGGACCTGGCCTTCTGGCTCAGTGATCCCGCCGACCGCTATCTGCGGGCCCAGGACGACGCGATCAGGGAGCGGGAGGTGGAGGTCAGACGCCTGTTCATCGTGGAGAAGGCGGAGGACGTCGTCGACGAACTGACGCAGATCTGCGAACGCCAGCGGGAGCTGGGCATCGACGCCCGGGTGGTCGCCCTCTCGGACCTGCCGCCCAACGCCCGCGGGGAGATCCGCGACGTCGTCATCTTCGACGAGGCGCTCTGCTACGAGGTCCACACCGACATCCGGCAGGGCAACCCCTGGACCACGCTCAACGCCCGCACCACGCACCTGGAAGACCAGAAGAAGCGCTTCAACCAGCTGTGGGGGTACACCGAGTAGCGGCGACTCCGGCGGCTCGAGGCGTTCGGTGACGTGTCAACCATGCCTACACTCGCCCCCATGGGAGAGACGGCGCGATCGCTGACGCCCCGGGAGCAGCGGGCCTGGTGGGGTTTCGTGCGGCTGCACGAGCGGCTCGGGGGGCGGCTCGGCCGGATGCTGCAGGCGGAGTCGGGCCTGTCGGCCGCGGATCTCGCCGTGCTGGTGCGGCTCACGGACGCCCCGCAGGGCCGGCGGCGCCACCTGGAGCTGGCCCGGGCACTGGAGTGGGAGAAGAGCCGGACGTCCCACCACATCGCGCGGATGGCCGGGCGGGGCCTGGTCGTACGGGAGGAGTGCCCGGACGACGGGCGCGGCGCGTTCGTGGTGATCACGGACGCCGGGCGGGCGGCGGTCGAGGACGCGGCACCCCGCCATGCCGAGGCGCTGCGCGCGCTGTTCCTGGACCACGTCACACCGGCTGAGCTGCGGGTGCTGACCGACGTCTCCGAGCGCGTGCTGCGGCGGATGGACGAGGAGCCGTCCCGGCCCGGCGGCGAGGGTGGGCCGTCCGCCCGCGTGCGATAGTAGTTGATGTGACAACCATGGTGGGCGAGGGGTGGTCCCGGTGAGCAACGTGGAAACCGCGCCGGCGGCGCTGAGGTGCGGGGCGGCCGTGGACGCCGGCCCCGAGGGCGGGCCGGACGCTGAGCCGCACGTCGAGGTGCTGTCCGCGCGGGACGTGCCCCTGGGCGGCCCGCGGGCGATGCTCGTACGCCGGACGCTGCCGCAGCGGGCCCGGACCCTCATCGGAGCCTGGTGCTTCGCCGACCACTACGGCCCGGTCGACGCGACCGAGACCGGCATGACGGTGCCGCCGCACCCGCACACCGGCCTGCAGACCGTGAGCTGGCTGTTCAGCGGGGAGATCGAGCACCGCGACAGTCTCGGCACCCGTGCCCTGATCCGGCCCGGCGAGATGAACCTCATGACGGGCGGGCACGGCATCGCCCACTCGGAGGTCTCCACCCCCGGCACGGCCGTCCTGCACGGCGTCCAGCTCTGGGTGGCCCTGCCCGCCGAACACCGCGACGCCGCACGCGACTTCCAGCACCACGTCCCCGAGCCGGTGCGGACCGGCGACGCCGAGATCAGGGTCTTCCTGGGGTCGCTGGCCGGCAGCACGTCCCCGGTGCGGACCTTCACGCCGCTGCTCGGCGCCGAGATCACCCTCGCCCCGGGCGCGACGCTCACGCTCGCCGTGGACACGGACTTCGAGCACGGCCTGCTCGTGGACAGCGGCGACGTCCGCCTCGCCGGCACGGCGCTGAAGCCGGCCGAACTCGGCTACGTGCCCTGCGGCACCGGCACCCTGACGGTCGCGAACGACTCGGACGCGCCGGCCCGGACGGTCCTGCTCGGCGGCCCGCCCTTCGGCGAGGAGATCGTCATGTGGTGGAACTTCATCGGCCGCAGCCACGAGGACATCGTGCGGGCCCGGGAGGACTGGCAGGTCGGTTCCGGCCGGTTCGGCGAGGTCGAGGGGTATCCCGGTGACCGGCTCCCCGCCCCGGCGCTGCCGAACGCCGTCATCAGGCCCCGCGGCAACCCTCCGCGCCCCTGACGAGGTGAACCGACCCCGCTCGCAGGGGTGTTACGCCGTCCCGGTGGCGGTGCGGGCCTCCAGCGCGCGCAGGACCGCCACCATGTCCTCGCCGCTGTGGCCCCGTGCGACCGTCTCGTCGTAGAGGGCGTGGCAGGCGTCGAGGAGCGGGGAGGCCACACCGGCCTCGCGGGCGGCCCCGGCGATCAGGCGGTTGTTCTTCAGGACGTCCGCGGCCGCCGCCTGGACCGTGAAGTCCCGCTCCAGCAGCTTGGGCGCCTTCATCCGGGAGACGGCGCTGGCCATCGGGCCCGCGTCCAGGACGTCCCGCAGCAGCCGCTGGTCGAGCCCGTGCCGGTCGGCGAAGTGGAACGCCTCGGCGAGGCCGGTGACCACCGTGATCAGGAACAGGTTCACCGAGAACTTCATCAGCAGCGCGCCCGGGACCGCCCCGCACCCGAACGTCTCCCGGCACAGGGGCGCCAGCAGGGGCCGCACCGCCGCCACGGACTCCTCCTCGCCCGCCAGCATCCCCACCAGCTCGCCCCGCTCGGCGGGCACACGGGACCCGGAGACCGGGGCCTCGACGTACCGCCCGTCCGCCGCCCGGACGTCGTCCCGCAGACCGCACGAGTACGCCGCCGAGGTCGTGCCCATGTGGACGACCGTGCGGCCGGCGACCCGCGCGGCGAACCGCGGGCCGCCGCGCCCCAGCACCGCGTCGACCGCGGCCTCGTCGGCGAGCATCAGGAACACCGTGCGGGCCCGGTCGAAGACCTCGTCGGCGCTCGCCGCGACCTCGGCGCCCGCCGCCCGCAGCGGCGCACACCGGTCCGTCGTGCGGTTCCAGACCACGAGGGGAGTCCCGGCGCGGGCCAGGTTGAGGGCCATGGGCTGCCCCATGACCCCCAGGCCGATGAAACCGACGACCATGACGCACCGCCTTCTCCGAGCCGAGCCGAGCCGAGCGGACGCGGAGCCGGCCCCGGCACTCGGGCGGCCTCCGCTATGACAGCGGTCATAGTAGCCGCGTTTATGACGGCCGTCATAGAGTGCACGGGCAGGCACACGCACCAGGAGGGCGACCATGGCGAGGGCCGAACGGGGGCCGCGCGAGCGGATGGTGTTCAGCGCGGCCCAGCTGATCCGGCGCGACGGCGTCGCCGCCACCGGCATGCGCGAGGTCGCCGCCGCGGCCGCCGCGCCCCGCGGGTCCCTCCAGCACTACTTCCCCGGGGGCAAGACCCAGCTGGTGGACGAGGCGGTGGGCTGGGCCGGCGGGTACGCGGCGCGCCGTGTCGACCGGTTCCTGGCCGCGCTGCCCGAGCCGACGCCGAGCGGGCTGTTCGCCGCGATGGTGCGCCAGTGGACCGACGAGTACCAGGACGCGGGCTTCACGGGCGGCTGCCCGGTCGCGGCCGCCACCGTCGACTGCGCGGAGTCGGTCCCCTCCACGCGGCGGGCCGCGTCCGCCGCCTTCGCCGGCTGGACCGGTGCTGTGGCCGGGGCCCTGGCCGGGATGGGCGTGCCCGGGCAGCGGGCGGACGCCCTCGCCACGCTCATGATCAGCAGCCTGGAGGGGGCGATCCTCATCGCCCGGGCCGAACGGGACGTCCGTGCCCTGACGACCGTGGCCCGGGAGCTCGGCCCGCTCCTCGACGCGGCGACGAGCGGGCCGGACGGCTGACCGGCCGGCACACCGGCGCCCACGGCGGGCGCCTCCGGCCGGGAGCCGTCGTGTTCCTCAGCCGACCCGGATGCCGACGAGGCAGGTGTCGTCGTCGGTGTCCGACCTGCTGTACGTCAGCAGACGGTCCAGCTGCTGGTCGAGCGTGGTGGGCGCCGCGCCGACCGTGGACAGCAGGTGGGACAGGGACTCCTCCACCGGACGGTCACGGCGCTCGACCAGGCCGTCCGTGTACATCAGCAGGGTGTCCTCCGGGGCCAGCTGGATCTCGGTCTCCTCGTACGTGGCCTCCGGCACCGCCCCGAGCAGCAGCCCCTTGACCAGCGGCAGGGGAGTGGCCTCGGCGTCACGGACGAGCACCGGCGGCAGATGGCCGGCCCTGGCCCAGCGCAGCGTCCGCCGCTCGGGGTCGTAGAGCCCGCACACGGCGGTCGCGGTGACCGCTCCCGTCAGGTGGTGCGCCACGATGTTCAGCCACGACAGCAGCTGGGCCGGCCCGGCGCCGGTCACCGCCAGGCCGCGCAGCGCGTTGCGCAGGACGACCATGCTGGTGGCGGCCTCGATGCCGTGCCCGGCCACGTCCCCCACGCACAGCAGCACCAGCCGCGACGGCAGCACGACGGTGTCGTACCAGTCGCCGCCCACCAGCTGCTCCGTCTCCGCGGGCCGGTAGCGGACGGCCACCTGGAGACCGGAGACCTGCAGCGGCGCCTGCGTCGGCGGCATGATCGCGTGCTGCAACTGCAGGGTCAGGCGGGCGCGTTCATGGGCCTGCTGCTCGGTGTGCGCCAGTTGGTCGCGCGTGGCGGCGAGCGCCACCTCCGTCCAGTGCTGCGACGAGATGTCCTGGTAGGCGCCCCGGATCAGCAGCAGCCGCTCGTCCGTGTCGAGCACCGGCTCGGCGACGATCCGGATGTGCCGCGTCACCCCGTCCGGCCGCTGCAGCCGGAACGCCGCGGCCGCCGGCCGCTGGTGGTGCAGCAGCGTGCGCAGGAAACGGCGGATGGAGACACCGTCGTCCGGGTGCGCGTGGGCCGGCAGCTCCTCCAGCGGCACCGGGCCGCTCGACTCCGCGCGCCCGTACAGGTCGAACAGTTGCCCGTTCCAGGTGATCTCACCCGTCAGCACGTTCTCCTCGAACCCGCCGATGCGGCCCAGGCGCTGGGCGTGCTGGAGCAGGCTCGCCAGGCGCGCCGTCTCGTCCTCGATGCGCCAGATGAGCAGGACGGCGCTGCCGTGCCGGCTGATGCTGATGTCCGCGACCGCCGAGAGGGGAACCTGGTCGACGAGGGCGGTGAGGTTCATCCGGCGCGCCCGGAACGGCTCACCGGTGGCGTAGACCCGCTCGACCCGCTGGAACAGCTCGCTGTCCCCGGCGGCCATCGGATAGGCCTCCAGCAGCAGCGCGCCGTTCACGACCGCCCGCGGCCGGCCCGCCGGGTCCAGGAAGCGGTTGTTGACGTGCTGGATGCGGAAGTCCACCAGCTGCCCGTCGCCGTCCAGGTGCGGCACCAGGACCAGCGAGGGGTCGTGCAGCCCGTCGGCCAGGTCCATCAGCTCCGCCGCGTCCGGCAGCACGCGCGGCTCCTGCGCCCCGCCCTGCGGCGGCGTGTACGTCTCCAGGGTGTGCGCGCACAGCTCGGCCAGCGCCTCCACCTGGCGGACGATCTGCGGCGGCTGCGGCTCCAGAGCGGCCGGCCAGGCGATCTCCAGCACTCCGTGGATCCGGCCGCCCGTGCCCGCGGGCAGGGCGACCCGGCCGCCCTCCGGATGCTGGTGCAGGCCGATGCTCGGCAGACCCGTCCGGCCGAGCGAGGTGATCCACTGCCCGTCGCGCTCGATGAGGGCCCGTCGCGCCACCGTCACCACGTCCGGCGGGACGTACCGCCAGCGCGCCGCCTCCGCCGGTGAGAAACCGGCGCTGCCCGCCAGGGTGAACGAACCGTCCGCGCCCGCGGCCCATATGGCCACCGCCACCGCGCCCAGCGGGCTCAGCGCCTGCGCCAGCAGGGCGTCCGCGACGGCCTGGGTGTCGTCCGCCGCCAGCACGCCGCTCTCGGCGGCGCGCAGCCGCACCGCGGCGGACTCGGCCTCCGCCGCCTCGGCGGCACGGGTGGCGGCGACGAACGCCTCCGTCACCTCCGACATCCGGTCCCGGGCGGCCTGGTTGATGACGTCGACGGCGAGTTCCAGGGGACTGACCTGGGCCTGCTCGGCGAGCTCGGCGAGCTGCCTCGCGGCCTGGGCCGGCCCGCACTTCAGCCGCTCGACCAGCACACCCTTGGCGAGTTCGACCAGCGCACGCCCCTCGGCCTCCGCCTGCGCGATCCGCACCTCGCGGCTGAGCCGTTCGACGGTGGCGGCGAGCCTGCCGACCGGCGAGTCGGGGGAGAGGCCCTGCAGATCCGCGGCCGGCTCCCCGGGCCCCTCACCGGAGGCGGACCGCTCGTCCGGGACCTGCTGCTCTCCTCCCATGACCCCGGCGGACAGCAGCGGCCCGTCGAGTGACAGGGACAGCCCGTCGGCGGACAGCGACACCCCCTCGGGCAACTCGGGCAGGGACATGCCGTCGGGCGTCACGGTGAACCCGCCGGACGGCATCTGCGGAAGCGAGGATCCCGGCCCGGTGGCGGAGTCGCGCTGCGGCTCGCCGTCCTCGCCCGGATCGCGCGGCTGCTCGGACATGCTCACGGTGTGGATGCTCCTCGGCTGGAGTGCCCTGGGGCGCGGGACGACGGGCGCTGCGGGGACCTCATGCCGGCAGCCAGCGGCGTACGCAGGCGATGAGGTCGCGCGTGTCGACGGGCTTGGTGACGTAGTCGCTGGCACCCGAGGCGAGGCTCTTGTCCCGGTCGCCGGGCATCGCCTTGGCCGTGACGGCGATGATGGGCAGCTGCGCGTACTGCGGCATCTTGCGGATCTCCGCCGTCGCCGTGTAGCCGTCCATCTCGGGCATCATCACGTCCATCAGCACGATCGCGACGTCCGGGTTGTTGACCAGCGTCTCGATGCCCCTGCGCCCGTTCTCGGCGTGCAGCACCCGGAAGCCGTGCAGCTCCAGGATCCCGCTGAGCGCGAAGAGGTTGCGGGCGTCGTCGTCGACCACGAGGACCGTACGGCCCGCCGACGTGTCGTCGACGGACGGCGGCGCCACCTGCTGCGGCCCCTCCGGGCGGACCAGGGACAGCACGTCCCCGGGTTCCTCGGCGGACAGGTGCAGGGCGATGCGCTCACGCAGTTCGTCGAGGCTGGACAGCAGCTCCAGGGCACCGCCCGCGGAGCGGGCCCGCAGCGTCTCGTCCATGGCGGCGTCCGTGGGATGGCTGCTGTGCACCAGCACCGGGACGCTCGTCAGCGCGGAGTCGCCCTCCAGGGCCTGGAGGAAGCGCGACGCCTCGTCGTCCCGCATGCCGAGTTCCAGCACGACGCAGTGGCACGGCTCGGCGGCCAGGGCACCGGCCGCCTCCTGCGCGCCGACGGCGGTGATGACCTCCACCGCGGGCCGCTGCCCGCCGTCCGCGCGGCTGTGCGACAGGTCGGCGACCACGCTCTCGGCGACCAGGGTCAGCAGACCGCGCGACCGCTCCTCGACGACCAGCAGCCGCCGCGGCCGCGGCCCCGGCCCGGCCTGCGGCGCCGGCAGCGCTTCGGGCTCCTGCCCGGGCAGGGCCTCGGCCGCCGCCCGCTCCGGGGCTCTGCCGTGGCGGAGCACCTCCTCGAAGTCGGGCCGGGCCACGGGCAGGAACAGCGTGAAGGTGCTGCCCTGGCCGGGCGTGCTGTGCACCGTCACGGCACCGCCGAGCAACTGGGCGATCTCCCGCGTGATGGACAGGCCGAGACCCGTGCCGCCGTACTTGCGGCTCGTGGTGCCGTCCGCCTGCTGGAACGCGCCGAAGATCGTCTCCAGGTGCTGCTCAGGGATGCCGATACCGGTGTCCTTCACCCGGAAGGCCACCACGGCGCCGCCCCGGACCACGCCCTGGGGCACCTCGTCGTCCGCGGCGGGCTCGATGCTCAGCTCCACACCGCCCTGCTCGGTGAACTTCACGGCGTTCGACAGCAGGTTGCGCAGCACCTGGCGCAGCCGGGAGTCGTCCGTGAGCACGTCCACGGGCGCGCCGGGAGCGGTCGTCACCGTGAAGTCCAGGCTCTTCTGCGTCGTCATCGGCCGGAAGGTGGCCTCGACGTACTCGATGAGCTGGCGCAGCGCCACCCGCTCGGGCGCGACGTCCATCTTCCCGGCCTCCACCTTGGACAGGTCGAGGATGTCGTTGATCAGCTGCAGCAGGTCCGAACCGGCGGAGTGGATGATCTGCGCGTACTCGACCTGCTTGGGCGTGAGGTTGCGGGACGGGTTCTGCGCCAGCAACTGGGCCAGGATGAGCAGGCTGTTGAGCGGGGTGCGCAGCTCGTGGCTCATGTTCGCCAGGAACTCCGACTTGTACTTCGACGCCAGCGACAGCTGCTGGGCGCGCGTCTCCAGCTCCTGCCGCGCCTGCTCGATCTGCAGGTTCTTCGCCTCGATGTCCCGGTTCTGGGCGGCCAGCAGGGAGGCCTTCTCCTCCAGCTCCGCGTTGGAACGCTGCAGTTCCTCCTGCTGCACCTGCAACTCCGTGGAACGCGCCTGGAGTTCGACCGTCAGACGCTGCGACTCCACCAGCAGCTCGTCGGTGCGGGCGTTCGCCACGATGGTGTTGACGTTGACGCCGATGGTCTCCATCAGCTGCGCCAGGAAGTCCTGGTGGGTCTGGGTGAAGGGGGTCACCGACGCCAGCTCGATCACGCCGAGGACCTGGCCCTCCACCACGATGGGCAGCAGCACCAGCGCGGTCGGCACCACCTCGCCGAGCCCCGAGGAGATCGTCACGTAGCCGGCCGGCAGCTCGTCCACGACGATGGTGCGCCGGCTGCGCGCGGCCTGCCCGACCAGGGTGCGGCCGAAGGCGATGCGGGTGGGGCGGCTGCTGTCCTCGGGGTAGCCGTAGGAGCCGACGAGCCGCAGCTCGGGCCCGTCGTCGCCGTCCTCGGCGAGGTAGAAGGCGCCGTACTGGGCGGACACCAGCGGAACCAGCTCGTCCATGATCAGCTCGGCGACCACGGGCAGATCGCGGTGGCCCTGCATCAGGCTGGAGATGCGGGCGAGGTTGGTCTTGAGCCAGTCCTGCTCCTGGTTGGCGCGGGTGGTCTCGCGCAGGGACTCCACCATCGAGTTGATGTTGTCCTTGAGCTCGGCGACCTCGCCGGACGCCTCCACGTTGATCGAACGGGTCAGATCACCCTCGGCGACCGCGCTGGTCACCTCGGCGATCGCCCGCACCTGCCGGGTCAGGTTGCCCGCCAGCTCGTTGACGTTCTCCGTCAGGCGCTTCCAGGTGCCCGAGACGCCCTCGACCTCGGCCTGGCCGCCGAGACGGCCCTCGGTGCCGACCTCGCGGGCGACGCGGGTGACCTCGTCGGCGAAGGCGGAGAGCTGGTCGACCATCGTGTTGATCGTCGTCTTGAGTTCGAGGATCTCCCCGCGGGCGTCCACGTCGATCTTCTTCGACAGGTCGCCCTTGGCCACGGCGGTCGTCACCAGCGCGATGTTGCGCACCTGGCCGGTGAGGTTGTTGGCCATCGAGTTGACGTTGTCGGTGAGGTCCTTCCAGGTGCCGGCGACGTTCGGCACGTGCGCCTGGCCGCCGAGGCGTCCTTCGGTGCCGACCTCGCGGGCGACGCGGGTGACCTCGTCGGCGAACGCCGACAGCGTGTCGACCATCGTGTTGATGACCTCGGCCAGCGCCGCGACCTCGCCCGCCGCCTCGACCGTGATCCGCTGCGACAGGTCGCCGCGCGCGACGGCCGTGGCGACCTGGGCGATGGAGCGGACCTGGCCGGTCAGGTTCGACGCCATCACGTTGACGTTGTCGGTGAGGTCCTTCCAGGTGCCCGACACCCCGCGCACCTGGGCCTGGCCGCCGAGACGGCCCTCGGTGCCGACCTCGCGGGCGACGCGCGTCACTTCGTCGGCGAAGGCGGAGAGCTGGTCGACCATCGTGTTGATGGTGGACTTCAGCTCCAGGATCTCGCCGCGGGCGTCCACGGTGATCTTCTGGGAGAGGTCGCCCTTGGCGACGGCGGTGGCGACGAGCGCGATGTTGCGGACCTGGCCGGTGAGGTTGCCCGCCATGAAGTTCACGGAGTCGGTCAGGTCGCGCCAGGTGCCCTTGACGCCCTTGACGTCCGCCTGGCCGCCGAGGCGGCCCTCGGTGCCGACCTCGCGGGCGACGCGGGTGACCTCGTCGGCGAAGGCGGAGAGCTGGTCGACCATCGTGTTGATGGTGGACTTCAGCTCCAGGATCTCGCCGCGGGCGTCCACGGTGATCTTCTGGGAGAGGTCGCCCTCCGCCACCGCCGTGGTGACCTGGGCGATGGAGCGGACCTGGCTGGTGAGGTTGCCCGCCATGTGGTTCACGGAGTCGGTGAGATCACGCCACACCCCGGCCACGCCCGGCACCTGGGCCTGGCCGCCGAGGCGTCCCTCGCTGCCGACCTCGCGCGCGACGCGGGTGACCTCGTCGGCGAAGGCCGAGAGCTGGTCGACCATCGTGTTGACGGTCTCCTTCAGCTGCAGGATCTCGCCGCGCGCGGGCACGTCGATCTTCTGCGAAAGGTCGCCCTTGGCCACCGCCGTCGCCACCTGGGCGATGTCGCGGACCTGCGTCGTCAGATTGCCCGCCATGGCGTTGACCGAGTCGGTCAGATCGGCCCAGGTGCCCGACACCCCCGGCACCTCCGCCTGCCCGCCGAGCGTCCCCTCGGTGCCGACCTCCCGGGCGACCCGGGTGACCTCGGACGTGAAGACGGACAGCTGGTCCACCATGCCGTTGAAGACCTTGGCGATGTCACCCATGAGTCCGTCGGCGTCGTCCGGCAGCCGGGTACCGAAGTCCCCGTCCCGTACCGCCGTCAGGCCGGCCAGGAGTCGTCGCAACTCCTGATCGCCCGGAACCGCGTCGACGACCCCAGTGCTGTCACTGGTCATGCGCACCCTCGTTCCGCTCCCCAAGAGCCCCCGGACCGGGAACTCGGAACTCCCCTAGGACCGAAAGGACGGCCCGGCTGTCGTGCCCGCATTTCCGCGATCACGGATCTGCGCGATGAGAAATACGCCGCAGGCTAACCCACGTGCCGAGTCCCCCACAAAGCACGGGCCGAACATCGCCGCAGGTACGACCGGGTCCCGCCCGGTCCGAGGGCAGTACCGCCCGGTCCGACGCGCCCGGTGCGGCCTCGGCACGGGGCGACCACGCGCCCCACGGTAAGCAGCGGCCGTCACCCGCACCGCCGCCCGACGTGGAATTCTCCTCCGCATGGGCATACGGGGAGGGCGAGCACGCAGGATCAGAGGCGGACGGGCGGCCGGCGGAGAGCCGGACGCCGGTCCGGACGACAGCGAGGAGGGCAGGATGGCGGGGCGTGAGGACGGCGGAACCGTCGACGGGACGTCCGTGCCCGCCGCCTCCGCCGTGCCGGCCGCGGCCCTGGAGGCGATCGGCGCCGGCGCCTACCTCGTGGACGAGAAGGGCTGCATCGTCGCCGTCAACGCCCGCGCCGAACAACTGCTGGGCCGCCCCGCCGGGGAACTCATCGGGCACGACGCCCACGACCTGCTGCACCGCTCCCCGCAGGGGGAGACACTGCCGAGGACGCAGTGCGCCATGCGGCGGGCGTTCCACGCCGGACGCCCGGCCCAGGCCGACGAGGACTACTTCGCCCACGCCGACGGCTCCCTGCTGCCCATCTCCTGGATGATCACCCCCTACGGCACCGGCGACGCCCAGCCCGGCACGCTCGTCGTCTTCCACACCCCGGAGCCCCGGTGGGACGCCGGCCCGCCGCCCGAGCAGACGGCCCGGCCGCTGTCGGAGCTGCAGCGGCTGGCCCTGCTCGCCGAGACCACCGCGCAACTGACTTCCACCCTCGACGTGGACGAGGCGCTGCGGCGGCTGGTGGGGCTGGTGGTGCCCCGGCTGGCGGACTGGGCGGTCGTCGACCTGATCACCGAACGCGACGAGGTGTGGCGTGCCGTGGTCGTCCACGCCGAGGGCGGCGAACTCGTCCCCCACGAGGACCTGCAAGGGCCGATGCCGCCCGTCCCCGAGGAGTCCCCGATGCCCCTGTCCCGGGCGCTGCGCGGCGTCGCCTCCACCCTGACCGGCCCGCGCACCTACCGCGGCACACCCGACTCGGGCATCGCGGTGGAGCAGCGCCGGCTGTTCGACGCCACCGGCATGCACTCCGCGGCCATCGCGCCGATCCGCAGCACCCGCGCGGTCCTGGGCGCGCTGACCCTGGGCCGCGGGGAGAACCCGGCGCCCTTCGCCCCGGACGACCTCCCGCTGATCGAGGACATGGCACGCCGCGCCGGATTCGCCCTGGACAACGCCCGCCTCTACCAGCGGCAGCGCAAGGTGGCCGAGACCATGCAGAACCACCTGCTGCCCCAGATGCCGGGCGTCCCGGGCCTGGAGATGACGGTGCGCTACCTGCCGGCGCCCGACGCCTCTCAGGTCGGCGGCGACTGGTACGACGCCTTCCCGCTCGCCGACGCGTCCACCGCCCTGGCCATCGGGGACGTCGTCGGCCACGACCTGGAGGCGGCCGCCGGCATGGCCCAGGTCCGCAACATGCTGCGCGCCTACGCCTGGTCCCAGCACGAACCCCCGAGCCGGATCGTCGAACGGCTCGACGAGGCGATCCAGCACATCACCGACGTCACCATGGCCACCATGATCTTCGCCAGGATCGAGGCGGCCGACGCAGGCCACTGGCGGCTGTCCTGGACCAACGCCGGCCACCCGCCGCCCCTGCTGATCAGCAAGGACGGCCTGGCGAGCTACCTCACCGACGGGCACGGCATCCTGCTGGGCGCCCACGTGGACACCCCGCGCCCCGACGCCACCGCGCTGCTGGCGCCCGGTTCCACGCTGGTGCTGTACACCGACGGGCTCATCGAGGGGCCGGGCCACAGCCTCGACACCGGCCTGCGGCAGCTGCGCCGGCACGCCGCCGCCCTCGCCCACCGCCCCCTCACCTCGTTCACGGACCAGCTGCTGCGCCGGGTCCGCCCCGCCGACAACAACGACGACGACGTCGCCCTGCTGGCCCTGCGCGTCCCCGAGAGCTGACCCGCCCACACGACAAGGAGCGCAGCCGCCATGGGCACTGCCGTCCACGTCCCGCAGACCCGGGACATGATCGGGGAGGAGCTCTCCGGTGACGAGGCGTTCGCCGCCCTGCGCCACTACGGAGGGCTGCGGCTGCTGACCGACTCCTTCTCCCGGTTCCGCTACGCCGACGGCTTCACCAACGCGCGGGCCCTCGCCTTCCAGGTGGTGCTCGGGCTGGTGCCGTGCACCGTCGCGCTCGTCGGGCTGGCGACGTCGGTGCACACCGAGAGCGTGGGCCAGGTCATCGAGCTCACGCTCGGCCGGATCGTCCCGGGTGCCAGCGCGGACATCGTCGAGGAGGCCCTGGAGGGGACGCGGCGCACCGCGCACGGCGACGTCTGGAGCACCCTCGCCCTGTGGCTCGGACTCGGTTTCGCGCTGCTGAACCTGGCCTCCGCCATGGGGCAGATCGAGCGCGGCGCCAACCGCATCTACGGCATCGAGCGCGACCGCCCCTTCCCGCGCAAGTACGGCCGGGCGATCGTGCTCGCGCTGGCCGCGGGCCTGCCCCTGGTGCTGGGCTTCGTCGTCCTCGTCGCCGGGGAGGCCGTGGGGGACGCGGTGGCGGACACCGCCGGCTGGGAGGGCGCCGGCCAGCCGTGGTGGGACGGGCTTCGGATCCCCTTGGGACTCGCCCTGGCCTGGGTGGCCTCCGCCGTGATCTTCCGCTGGTCGCCCCGCCGCGTGCAGCCCGGCTACACCTGGCTGGCCTTCGGTTCGGCGGTGCACCTCCTGCTGTGGGTGGCGGCCACCTGGCTGCTCGCGCTGTACGTCGAGGAGAGCGGCTCCTTCGGCGCCTTCTACGGGCCGCTCACCGCCTTCGTCGCGCTGCTGCTGTGGGCGAACCTCACCGCCGTCGCGCTGTTCCTCGGCATCGCCTTCGCCGCCCAGCTGGAGGCGGCCCGGGCCGGCATCGAGTCGGCCGTCCGGCCCGACCCGGGACCGGGCGCGTGAGGCCGGACGGCGGCTGATGCCGCGTCAGCGCGCCGCGGCCGTCACCGTGGCGGGGTCCACACCCGTCAGTTCGACGATGCGGTGCGGCGGCACCCCGGCGGCCAGGGCGCGTCCGATCAGGCCGTCACGGCCGTCCGTGCTGTCGCGGTAGGCGAGCAGCTCCTCCTCCAGGCGGGCGAGCGGCTCCGGCACCATGTGGTGGCGCACCCGGCTCAGTTCCTCGTCGCTCAGCGGGACGGGCAGCCGTTCGGCGTCCTCGGGCACCGCCGCGGTCTCCTCCGGCGGCAGCAGGCGCAGGTGCGGCGAGGTCGGGGCGCTGCCCTGCGCGTCCAGCCACGCGAGGACCGCGGGAGTCTCCATGCACGCGAGCGCACCGACGGCGGCGGGGACCACGCCGAGCGGCGCGGACGGGTCGTCGACCAGGAACAGATACGCGTCGTCGGTCATCCTCGGCTCCTTCTCAACGGGGGTGAACGTCGTCCCTTTACCCCGCCGCGGCCGGATTACCGCGGGCTCACCCGGCCGAGTCACGGCGGCGGGAACCACGCGGGAACCAGGCGGGAAGCGGCCGCCGATCCGGCGGGAAACGCGGGCGGGGCCGGTCCCGGTTCCCCGGCGCGCGAGGTCGGTGACCGGGAGGTTCACTGGAAGAGCCGAGGAGGACCGCCGTGCGCCGGGAGGAGCTGGTGGGACATGGCCGAGGGGCCCGTGGTGGTGGGCACGGACGGCTCGTCCGGAGCGGCCCGTGCGGTGCTGTGGGCGGCGCAGGAGGCAGCACTCAGGCACCAGCCCCTGCACATCGTGTGCGCCGCCGACCTCGACCTGGCGGAGCGCCTGGGCGCCGACACCGCGCGGCGGGTCCGTGAGGCGGCCCGGTCCCTGCTGGCCGAGGCGGCGTCCGCCGCGTCCGCGCGGGCACCCGGCCTGGCGGTCTCCACGGAGGTGGGCCGGGAACCGGCGGCCGACGCCCTGCTGCGGGCCGCCGCGGCCACGGCCGCGCGGGCACCGGGCGTCACCACGGCCGAGCCCACGGTCGTCCTGGGCTCGCGCGGGCTGGGTGGGTTCGCCACGCTGCTGACGGGCTCGACCGGGCTGGCCGTGGCCGGGCAGGCCGGATGCCCCGTGGTCGTCGTCCGCGGGACGGAACTTCCCGCGAGCGGGGTCGTGGTGGGGGTCAGGGATGAGGAGGACCTCGGCGCGGTGCGCTTCGCCGCGGAGACCGCCAGGCGGCGCAAGGCGGCGCTGCGCCTGCTGAGCACATGGACCTACCTCCAGTACGTCGGGACCATGGCGCCCCTGGCCGACGTGGTGCGGGTCGCCGTGGAGGCGGAGGCGGCGGCGAGCACCCGCCTGCTCGGCTCCGTCCGCGAGGAGTTCCCGGACCTGGAGGTGACCGAGGAGGTGGTGCGGGTCCCCTCACCCGCCGGCGAACTGGTCGCCGCCTCGCTGCGCGCCGAACTCGTCGTGGTGGGCGCGCGCCGGACCGCGCACCACCTGGGCCGCGGGCTGGGCCGGGTCACCCACGCCGTGCTGCAGCACGCCCACTGCCCCGTGGCGGTCGTCCCCCGCGCCTGACCGGGGACGCTCAAGGGCGCCCAGCGAGGGAACCCCCGCCGGCCGCCGGGGATTGCGGCGCGCCCTCGCCGGGGTGACGCTGGGACCGTGACGCACTACGCACCAGCGGTGGTACATCCCCCCGGACCGGACGGCGGACGGCACGTGACGATCCACGGCCGCCCGGTGGGGACCGCCTACCACCTGCTCGACGTCCTGGAGTTCCTGCGCCGGGCCGGCCTGCCGGAGGCCCACGAGGGAATCGACGACTCCGACCTGGTCGAGTGGCGCGGCGGCGACTCCAGGATGTGGCGCGAGGACGCCTAGGCGCGACGCAGCCGCCGGCGCCCCGGACCGCTCAGTCCGCCCCGGGCTTGCGCAGGAACCGGCGCAGTCGCCCCAGCGGCCAGGTGTTGATCACGTCGTCAGGGGTGAGCCAGCCGCGCTGCGCCGTGCCGATGCCGTAGCGCAGGTAGGCGAGCTGGGGGATCGAGTGCGCGTCGGTGTCGACGGCGAACTTCGCCCCGTGGCCCTTGGCGCGGAGGATGTCCTCGTCGCCCAGGTCGAGGCGGTCGGGCTGGGCGTTGACCTCCAGGGCCGTCCCCGTACGGGCGCAGGCGGCGAACACCTCGTCCAGGTCGGCGTCGATGCCGGGCCGCTTGCCGAGCAGCCGGGTGGTGGGATGGCCGATGACGTTGACGTGGGGGTTCTCGCAGGCGCGGACGAGCCGCCGGGTCATCGCCTCCCGGGACAGGTTGAAGTGGGAGTGCACGGACGCCACGCACAGGTCGAAGCCCCGCAGGAAGTCCCCGGGCCAGTCCACGTCCCCCTCGGGGCCGATGTTGAGCTCGGTGCCGTGCAGCAGCCGCATCCCGCGGTGCCTGCCGTCCAGTGAGCGCACCTGCTCGCGCTGGGCGAGGACCTTCTCGTCGGTCATGCGCTGCATGTACAGGTTCGGCGCGTGGTCGGTGACCGCGTAGTACGCGTAGCCCCGCTCCGCGGCCGCAGCCACCATCTCCGCCAGCGGTGTCAGCCCGTCGGTGAGGTCGGTGTGCGTGTGCAGGTCACCGCGGACGTCCCGCTCGGTCACCACCCGGGGCAGCTCGCCGCGCAGGCCCGCTTCGATCTCCCCCCGGTCCTCGCGCAGCGTGGGCGGGATCCACGGCAGGCCCAGCCGGGCGTACACCTCCTCCTCGGACCGGGAGGCGACCCGTTTGCCGCCCTCCGTCTCGAACAGGCCGTACTCGGACAGCTTCAGGCCCAGGTGGACGGCGATCGTGCGGGTGCGGATGTTGTGCGCCTTGGAGCCGGTGAAGTACTGCATCCCGCCGCCCCACGCGTCCGGCGGCACCACCCGCAGATCGACCTGGACGCCCGTGACCGTACGGATCGAGGTCTTCTTCCGGCCGTGGGCGACGACCTCGGCAGTGGCGGGCAGTTCGGTCAGGGCGTCCATGAAGGGCGCGGGACGGGCGGCCGCGACCAGCACGTCGATGTCGCCGACGGTCTCCCTCAGCCGCCGCAGCGAACCGGCGTACGCGCACCTCTCGCAGCCGGTGATCCCGGACAGCCCGGCGACGATGTCCTCGGCGGTCTCCGTCGCGGTGCTCAGCAGGATCCGCCCGCCGGCCCGCCGCATCAGGGCGATGCCGTGCAGGATGTTCTCCTCCGTCTTCTCCCCGAAGCCCTTCAGATCGCGCAGCTTCTCCGCCTTGATGGCGTCGGCCAGCTCGTCCACCGAGGAGATGTGCAGCTCCTCGTAGAGGGCCAGCGCCTTCCTGGGGCCGAGGGTGGGGATCGTGATGAGCTGTCTGACCCCGGCGGGGATCCGGGCCCGCCGCTCCTCGACCGCCGTGACACGGCCGGTGCGCAGGTACTCGACGACCTTGTCGGCGATCGACCGGCCCACGCCCGGGATCTCCTTCAGGCCCGCGGCGTCCAGATGGGAGACGTCGGCGGGGAAGCCGCCGATCGCACGGGCGGCCTTCTCGTAGGCGCGCGCCTTGAACGCCTCGCCTCCGGTGATGGCGATGAGGTCCGCGTACTCCTGCAGGAGCGCCTCGACCTCCTCGTTGGGCCGGACCACCTCTCAAGTCTAGGAACCGGGCGGAGCGGCCTGCCAGCCCGGCGCCCCGCCGGCGCGCGGGCCCGTCGCCGCGAGGGTGTACTGGGAGGTACGGGGGATCGGCAGGGACCGCACGATCGGCTCGGCGGGGCCCGAGGGAGCGGAGAACGCTGTGCGGGCGACGTTCGTCCTGGGACGCATCGCCGGTATCCGGATCGGCGTGCACTGGAGCGTGCTGTTCATCTTCGGCCTCATCGCGTTCGGCCTCTCCGAGGGGCGGCTGCCGGAGACGTACCCGGGGCATGCCTGGGCGGTGTACTGGAGCGCCGGTCTGTGCACCGCCGTGGTCTTCTTCGCGTCCCTCCTCGCGCACGAGGTGGCGCACGGCGTCGTGGCCCGGCGCAACGGCGTCGAGGTGGACGACATCGTGCTGTGGCTGCTGGGCGGGGCGGCCCGGCTCAAGTCCGAGGCGGCCGGCCCCGGCGCGGAGCTGCGGATCGCCGGTGTCGGCCCGCTCGTCAGCCTGCTGCTGGGCGGGCTGTTCGCCCTCGCCGCCTGGCTGCTCGACCTGGCCTCCGCCCCCGGGATCGTGGTGGAGATGGTGGCCTGGCTCGCGGGCATCAACGTGCTGCTCGCCGTCTTCAACGTGCTGCCCGCGGCCCCGCTCGACGGCGGCAGGCTGCTGCGCGCGTACCTGTGGTGGCGCACCGGGGACCGGCTGCGGGCCACCGTCGGCGCCACCGCGGCCGGCCGGGTCTTCGGGTGGGTGCTGGTGGCCCTCGGCCTGGTGCTGTTCATGCGCAGCGGCGCGTTCGGCGGTCTGTGGCTGGCCCTGATCGGCTGGTTCCTCATCACGGCCGCCACCGCCGAGGGACGGCAGGCCCAGCTGCGCGGCGCGCTCGCCGGGGTGCCCGTACGGGACGCCATGACACCGCAGCCCCTCACGGTCCCCGCGGACGCCACGGTCGCGGACCTCCTCTCCGACGTCCGCTACCGCTACCGCCACTCGGCGTTCCCGGTGACCGAGGACGGCACCCCGCTCGGGCTGGTGACGCTCGACAGCGCCCGCAAGGTGCCGGGGGCCGACGCCGGTTCCGTGACGGTGCGCGACGTCATGGTGCCGCTGCCGCAGACCACCGTGGCCGAGCCGGACAGCCCGCTGGCGGATCTGCTGCCGCGCATGGAACCGGGCGCCGAGCACCGGGTCCTGGTCGTGGAGCAGGGCAGGCTCGTCGGGATCCTGTCGCTGTCGGACGTCAGCCGCACGGTGACCTGGCTGATGAACGCCGAGGGACGGCGCGGACGTCCCTGACCCCCGCCCGGGCGGCGCCGCGCGGTGCGCGGGCCGCACGGCGCTGCGTACCCGCGCGGCCGGGGCGAGGATGGAGGTACGGCGCCGCGGGTGCGGCCCGCCGTGTTCCTCCGGACGAGGAGGTCGGATCGTGTTGTTCAAGGATCGTCGTGACGCCGGCCGACAGCTGGCCGCCCGGCTGGAGCATCTCGGGCAGGCCGACGTGGTGGTGCTGGGACTGCCCCGGGGCGGGGTCCCGGTCGCGGCGGAGGTGGCCGAGGCGCTCGGCGCGCCGCTGGACGTCTGCCTGGTACGGAAACTGGGCGTGCCCTACCAGCCGGAGCTGGGGATGGGCGCGATCGGCGAGGGCGGCGTGCGCGTGATCAACGACGAGGTCGTGCGCACGGCGCGGGTCACCCCGCAGGAGCTGGCCGAGGTCGAGGCCCGCGAACGGGAGGTGCTGGAGCGCCGCGGCCGGCACTACCGCAGCGGACGGGCGCCGGTCGTACTGGAGGGCCGCACGGTGCTGGTGGTCGACGACGGCGTGGCCACCGGGTCCACGGCACGCGCCGCCTGCCGGATCGCCCGTGCCCGCGGGGCCTCACGGATCGTGCTGGCGGTCCCCGTGGCGCCGGCGGACTGGACGGCGCGGCTGGGCCAGGACGCCGACGAACTCGTCTGCGTCGGCACCCCCTGGGAGTTCTACGCGATCGGGCAGTTCTACGCCGACTTCTCCCAGACCGGTGACGACGAGGTCGTCGCCTGCCTGGACGAGGCGCAGGCCGGCCAGGCAGCCAGCCCCCGCGGCGAGTCCGGACCCGGCGCGCCCGAGGACCGGGAGGTGGAGGTGCGGGCCGGAGCGGTGGTGCTGCGCGGGCAGCTGACCGTGCCCGACGGCGCGGTGGGCGTGGTGCTGTTCGCCCACGGCAGCGGCAGCAGCCGGCACAGCCCGCGCAACCGGTTCGTCGCGGCCGGGCTGAACCGGGCCGGCCTCGGCACCCTGCTGTTCGACCTGCTCACCGAGGAGGAGGAGACCGACCGGGCCAACGTGTTCGACACGGCGCTGCTGGCTCGGCGGCTCGCGGACACCACCCGGTGGCTGCGCGGGCAGCCCGAGGGCCAGGGCACAGCGCTCGGGTACTTCGGTGCGAGCACCGGCGCGGCCGCCGCGCTGTGGGCGGCCGCCGAGCCGGACACGCGGATCGCCGCGGTCGTCTCCCGGGGCGGCAGGCCCGACCTGGCCGGACCGCGGCTGCCGGCGGTGACGGCGCCCACGCTGCTGATCGTCGGCGGGCACGATCACCTGGTGCTCGACCTCAACCGCGAGGCACAGGCCCGGCTGCGCTGTGAGAACCGGCTCGTGGAAGTCCCGCACGCCACCCACCTCTTCGAGGAACCCGGGACCCTGGAGAAGGTCACCGAGCTGGCCCGCGACTGGTTCACCGACCACATGGTGCCGGTCTCCCACGCCGTCACCCGGCACTGACGGCCGGGGCGGCACGTCTCAGGCGTTGGTCCACCCGAAGTCGCTCCGCGGCTCCCCACCGGGCCGGAGCATCTGGCCGGCGGCCAGTTCGCGGTAGAGCGCGCTGCGGGAGAGCAACTCGTCGTGCCGTCCGTGGGCGGTGGTGCGGCCATTCTGCAGCACCACGATGTCGTCCGCGTGCTGCACGGTGGACAGCCGGTGGGCGATCACCAGCAGGGCGCACTCCTGGGCGATGTCCTTCATGACGGTGGTGAGCGCCGATTCGTTGATCGCGTCGAGATGGGAGGTCGGCTCGTCCAGCAGCAGCAGCGAGGGGCGGGCCAGCAACGCCCGGGCGAGGGCCACGCGCTGGCGCTCGCCGCCGGAGAGGGTGCCGCCGTGCTCGCCGATGACGGCGTTCAGGCCGCCGGGCAGCCGGTCGACGACCTCCTCCAGCCTGGCCCGCTCGACGACGCGGCGGATGTCCGCCTCCGAGGCGCCGGGGACCGCGTAGGCGATGTTGTCGCGCAGGGTGCCGTGGATGACGTGCGTGTTCTGGTCGACGATGGCGATGCCCCGGCGGCACTCCTCGCGGGTGAGACCGGCGGCGGGCCGCCCGTCGAGCAACACCGCGCCCGCGTCCGGCTCGTAGAACCGCGCCACGAGGGCGAACACCGTGCTCTTGCCGGCTCCGGAGGGGCCCACCAGCGCCACGAACCGCCGGTGCGGGACGGTGAAGGTGACCCCGCGCAGCACCGGCCGCCGCGGGTCGTAGGAGAAGTGGACGTCGCGCAGGGCGAGGGCGGGCGGCTCGCCGGTGCCCGGCCGTCCGGCCGGTCTCCCCGGCCAGGCGCGGCCGGACGGGGGCCGGGGCGCGGTGACGGGCTCGACCGTCAGGCGCAGCGCCTCGTCGATGCGCCGGTAGGCGCCCATCCCGCGCTGGATCAGCCCCACGGCGCGGAAGACGGAGGACAGCGGCAGAACGAGGTACGAGGCGTACAGCAGGAAGGCCACGAGGTCGCCGAGGGAGCCGGCGTCCCCGCTGACCCGCAGGCCGCCGACGACGAGGACGATGAGGAACGAGCCCTGGACGGCGAGTTCGACGGCGGAACTCATGAACGAGGCGAGCCTGGCGGTGCGCACCCCCGCGCCGTAGGCGGCGTCGACGCGGGCGCCGATGCCGGCCGCCTCGCGTTCCTCGGCGCGGTGCACCCGGACCATCGGCAGGGACGTCAGCGCGCGTTCCAGGTCGGCGGCGATGGCACCGACCGAGTTCTGCATGTGCTCGGACGCGCATCTGATGTCCGTGAGCAGTGAGGCGACGACCACGGCCGCCGTGGCCACGGTGCCGGCGACCAGGAGCAGCAGCAGGGGGTCGAGCCAGGCCATGAGGGCGATGGCGCCCGCGGCGACCAGGCTTCCCGTCACCAGGTCCACCAGGGCCTGCGACACCACCTCCCGGACCACGGTGGTGTCGGCCGTCACCCGGGAGATGAGGTCGCCGCCCCGGTGCCGGTCGTACTCCCTCATCTCCAGCCGCAGCAGCCGGCCCACCAGGCCGTGACGCAGCTGCCGTACGACCCCTTCGCCCATCCGCTCCAGCAGGAAGCGCCCGGTGGCCGCCGTCGCCGCCTCGACGAGGAACAGCGCGCCGAGGACCACCAGCAGCGGCCAGACGACCTGGCCCCGGCCGGTCGCGTCCACGACGTGCTTCGCCACGAGCGGCTGGGCCAGGCCCAGCGCGGAGGCCAGCAGGGTCAGGACGGTGGCGACGGCGATGGCGCCCCGGTGCCCGGCGGTGAGCCGGTACATCGTGGCCACCGCCGCCCGGACCGACGTGCCGCCACCGGCGCCACCGCTCCGGCCGTCCAGGGGCACGGTCGCGCCGGTCACCGGTCCGTGGACCGTGACAGCGGGCCGACGGTCACCAGCCGGGCGAAGTAGCCCTCGGGCGCGTCCTCCCCGACCAGACGGCCTTCGGCCTCGATCCAGGCGTGCGCGGTGAAGGGCGGGACGACGCGCACCCCGGTGCACCAGGTCGGCCACGTGCCGCCGAGCCGGCACAGCAGGGCCGCGCCCAGGGAACGCGGCAGGCAGCCCTTCGGGCCGGCGCAGCGCAGACTCGCGGCGCACATCGCGTCGCGCGCCCGCTGGGCCTGCACCGCGGTGGCGGGCGCGGCGCCCCGCCGCAGCACGCCGAGCACGGCGCGGATGCGGCGGGGCGGCAGCAGCGCGAGGGCGACGGCGGGGAGCAGGACGAGGAGGGCGGCCAGCCGCCGCGGCAGGGGCACGCCGCCGGGCCGCTCCAGCGCGCTCGGGGTCGTCATGAGACGAGCCCCGCGCCGCGCAGCTCCCGCACCAGCGTCTCGACGTCGCGCTGGGCCTGTCCCTGGTCGATGTCGAACTCCCGGACCAGGGCGGCGGCCGCGTCGGCCTCCTCGCCCCCGTCCAGCAGCGTCCGCACCACCAAGGTGGCCGTCGGGTTCAACTCCCAGTAGGCACCGGCCTGTTCGTCGAGCAGGACCGTGCCGTAGCCGGTCTCGGCCGTGGAGACGTCGGCGCCGAACCGCAGGGGCATGTGTGGGCCTTTCTGTACTCAGGGCTGTGGGACACGGGTACGGCCGCGGGCCAGCCCGCGCAGCCACACCTCGGCGGCGATCGTGGAGTAGAGGACGGCCTCGCTCAGTCCCCGGGAGGCGGGACGCCGGGCGAGGTGGCGGAGCTTGGCGCCGTCCACCAGGCCCAGCTCCGCCAGCCGGGAGCCGTCCCACAGGGCCAGCAGCTCGCCGCGGTGCTCGCGCAGCCCGTTGGCGGCGTCCATGGCGGCCGTGGCCTTGTTGCTCCGGCGCAGGCACTCCTCGGGCACGATGCCGCGCATCGCCGCGCTCAGGACGGGTTTGTAGCGCCAGGGGGAGACGCGTTCGGCGGGGCGCACGGCGAGGCACGCCTCGATGACACGGTCGTCGAAGAAGGGGGAGGCCATCGGCAGGCCGGCGCGGGCCGCCATCCGGTCCCACTGGCGGATGACGCGGGTGCAGGAGCGGATCTGTTCCAGGTCCGAGTGCAGTCCGCGGTCCGGATGGAGCGGCGAGACCGTCGCCGCGGCGTCGAGCAGGGCCCGGCGGGCCATCCGTTCGGCCTCCGGGGTCATCCAGTCGAACAGGCGCGGGGCCATGCCCCAGCCGAGCTCCGACGCGACGGACGAGGGCGCGGGCGCGCGCAGGTGCCGGGCGGAGTCGGCGAGCCACCTCCCGTAGGGCCGCGAGTCGGCGAGGGTGCGGACCGTGCCGCCGAGCGGCCACTGCCACAGCGCCCGGAACCCGCGCAACTGGCGCAGGGCGAGCAACGGCTGCCTGCGCAGCATCCGGTGGTAGTACGCCTCGGAGCACCACGCGACGTGGTCGCCGCCGATGCCGGTCAGATGCAGCCGGCTGCCGCGGGCGGCGAGGCCGGGCAGATGGTGCAGGACCCGGGAGCGGTCCATCACGCCGATGGTGGGTTCGTCGAGGAGGTCGTCGATGCCGAGCAGGTCCTCGTAGACCAGCGGCGAGGCGTCGGCGTCCCAGACGACGTGCTCGACGTCCGGGAGGTGCCCGATCGCCCGCTCCGCCCAGTGCAGGTCGGTGTCGGCAGGGTCGCGCCCCGGCCAGGTGCCGGCCACGACGCGGGCGGGGGAGCGGTCGGCCAGGAAGCAGACGGAGGTCGAGTCCAGTCCGCCCGACAGGTCGCAGCTCACCACACCGCCCTGACGGGTTCGTGCGCCGACGGCTTCCTCCAGAGCCGTCCGGATGAGGGGTGCGGCCCGGGCGAGCGGGCGGACCGGCTCCGGCGGTGTCCACCACCGGGTGTGCCGTGCGGTGCGCCCGTCGGCGCCGATGACCACGGCGTCCTGCGGGGGGACGGCGGTCACGTCGCGCCACATCGACGTCTCGAAAAGCGGGTACGGGGCCGGCCAGAGCAGCCTGACGGCCAGCTCCCGCACGTCGGGCTCGAGGCCCAGGGCGGTGGCGAGCGTGTCGGCCCGGGTGGCGGCCACGCGCACGCCGTCGATCTCCGTGTGGAAGACGAGCCGCAGTCCGGAGGCGGTGCCCTGCACCCTGACCCGTCCGTCGAGGGCGCCCACGAGGTGGAAGCTGCCGGGCAGGGAGCGGGCGAGTGCGTCCAGCTCCGCGAGGTCGCGCAGTCGTGCGGCCCTGCGCCGCAGTTCGTCGGGGTCGATGGGGCAGCAGCCGACCACGGCGAGACAGGCGCCGTCGGTGTGGACGGCGAGGAGCTCGTCGTCGTGCCAGTGGCCGACCAGCCAGGGCCGGCCCGACGCGTGCGCAAGGGTCCGGCTTCCGGGGCGGGCGAAGGAGCGGGCCACGGCGGCCGCGTCCGCACGGTCCGTGAAGACCGTGAAGTGCGCGTCGCCGGGGCCCGTCCCCGCACTTTCGTGCAGTTCACTCATCGTGTCGGATGACAGCCGTCGTGCGTCAGTTCTTGCTGAGGATCAGCCGGTCGTTGCCCGCGTTTCCGAGCAGGCCGGTCACCTTGCGGAAGGTGCCGAGCCGGACGAGCGTCGGCGCTTCGTATGCCTTCTTCATGACCACTCCTCACAAGTGGGTTCCGGGCCGATTCCCATGACCATGGTCCAGGCGTTCCGGAGCCCGGACCGGGAATCGGCCGCCGCACATAGCTAGGTGCGGAACGTGAGGCCGTGGCAAGAGCGTGAGGGAAGGTCGGATCATGTGCAGAATCCCGGTCGCCCGGGGTGTGCGCCCCCTTCGCACCGGGCGCCACCCGCGCCGCGCGGAGTCGTGAAATGGGGCCCTTCCACGCAGGCATGAGCGGGCTTCCGGTGTTCCGGCGTGCTGTCCGGCAGGTGCTTCCGGTGGTTGCCGGAGGCACCTGCCGCAGGCGGGGGCGGGGAGGCGCCAGGCGATTCTCCCGCTCACGCGCGTGCTCCCTTTGCTGCCGATCCGACGTGTCCCGCTGTCGGGTTTCCGCCCGCAGGACGTTGTCGCCGGACCCGGGCGGGCCCGGCCTCATGCCGAGCCCGCCGTACCGGCTCCGTACGGAACCGGACCTGTGCCGTGCCGTCAGCGCCGCAGTGTCAGCAGACCCGGACGGTAGGGCAGGAGGCCGTAGTCACCGCCTGAGTTGGGGCTGCGCCCCTGGTAGAGCAGCTGCAGGTTGCAGGGGTCGACGGTCATGGTCTGATCAGCGCTGGTGCGGATCAGTTCGCCGTGGCTGATGTCGTTGGTCCAGGTGGCGCCGCTGTTGGCCTTGCCGGCGAAGGGATTGCCCTCCGTCGCGGCCTGGGGGGTCCATGTGCCGTTCAGGCTGGTGGCCGTGAACGAGCGGAAGTAGCGGCCCTGCGAACCGATCGCCTCGACGATCATGAGGTAGCGGTTCTGGCCCTGCAGCTTGTAGACCTGCGGGGCTTCGAACAGGTTGTTCGTGGTGTCGCTCATGACCACGGTCGAGGTCGAGCCGAAGCTCCCCGGGAAGTTCCCGATCGGCATGCTGGCCCGGTAGATCTTGCCGTTGTCACCGGCGAAGAACAGGTACATGTTCGTCCCGTCGCCGATGAGCGTCTGGTCGATGGGCCCGGTGCCCGAGTCGGAGATGCTTCCGGAGAACAGCACCTGCTCGGACGACCACCCGTTCGGGTTGGTGGGGTCGCTCGACGTGCGGTAGGAGAAGGCGGTCCGGCCCCACTGGTAGGCGAGCACCCAGATGTTCTTCGGCGCGAAGTAGAAGAGCGTGGGCGCGACGGTGGACGACGACATCGTGTTCTGGCCGGCCGAGGCCATCTCCGACCAGTTGGTGAACAGGCCGAAGTTCATGGAGCCCCAGCGCGTCCCCGTGTCGTGCGTCGTGGCGTAGACGAGTTGCCTGCCGTTGTACGGGGCGACGGTGAAGTCCTTGAGCGAGACCCACCCCGCCTTGGGCTGCGCCAGCGCGCCCGTCGACGTCCAGCGGTAGGCCGACGGAAGGTCGCACGGGCCGCCGGGGCCGTCCGCCCCGACCTTGACGAGCTGCCACTGCTGGTTGGTGCCGCCCCAGTCGTCGTACTGGACGATGTTCGCGTTGTCGGCGGTCGAGGCGCCCTGCACTTCCAGGGCCTTGTTGCTGTGGCGCGAGATGAGCCGCACGTGGCCGTCCGGGCTGTCGGCCAGCCGCCACTGCTGGTTGGCGGCGTTCAGGTCCGACCATTGGACGATCGAACCGCCGTTCGCGGTGGACCAGTTGTGGACGTCCAGCACCTTGCCCGAGTGGCGGGACTTGATCCGGTAGTAGCCGCCCCCGGAGTCGACGAACTGCCACTGCTGCTGGTTCTGGTCGTTCCTGGTCCACTGGGTGGTGCGGGCGCCGTCGTTGGTCGCCAGGTTGTAGACGTCCAGGGCTTTGCCGCTGTTGCGGTTGACCAGCACGTACCAGCCGTCGGGGTCGACGGTCGCCGCGCCGGCGGGCTGCGCACCGAGGAAGGTGGCCACGAGCAGCAGGGGCGCGAGAACGGCGAGTAATCGTCTGGGGCGGACCGGTGACGGGAGTCGAAGCCGCATCGGGGAGCCTCCTTGGGGGCGGAGTGGGGTGTCGCCTGTGAACCGCGGAGCGGCCGCGCGGGAGCAGCGGCCGTCTCGAAACATTCGAGGAATTCCCGGATTCTTTGACGCCACAAGCTAGGAATGCGGGGCCCTGCGGTCAAGGTCTGTCGCGGATCTGTCTGCAAACAACCTGGGAGCGCCCAGGGGGCAAGGGTTGCAGTTCGTCGAACGGGGTCGAAACTTTCGAAGCCAGGGTAGAAAGTTTCTCTGCGGGGAGTATTGACGATCCGCCGTCAATCCCTCAATCATCCCTCCCGAGAGCCGACCATAGTTCGACATTTCGAACCGCCCCGCGTTTCCGGCCCGTCCCGTCCGCCTGCCGAGCAGCAGCGGACGACGCTTTCCCCTGCGCTCCACGTCCTTCCGTGATCTCTACCTTGGAGGCACAGCCATGGGCTCGTACGCCCTTCCCAGATTCGCTGTCCGCCGCAAGATCCGCGCCCTGCTGCTGGCGCTGGTCGTCAGCACCCTCGGTGTGGTCACCGCACTGGTCGCGCCCCCGACCGCACACGCCGCCGAGAGCACGCTCGGCGCCGCGGCGGCGCAGAGCGGCCGCTACTTCGGCACCGCCATCGCCTCGGGCAGGCTGGGCGACGCGACGTACACGACGATCGCGAACCGTGAGTTCAACTCGGTGACGGCCGAGAACGAGATGAAGATCGACGCCACCGAACCGCAGCGGGGCCAGTTCAACTTCACCGCCGCCGACCGCGTCTACAACTGGGCGGTGCAGAACGGCAAGCAGGTGCGCGGCCACACCCTGGCCTGGCACTCCCAGCAGCCCGGCTGGATGCAGAGCCTCAGCGGCAGCACGCTGCGCCAGGCGATGATCGACCACATCAAGGGCGTGATGGCCCACTACAAGGGCAAGATCGCCCAGTGGGACGTCGTGAACGAGGCCTTCGCCGACGGCAGTTCGGGAGCCCGCCGCGACTCCAACCTGCAGCGCACCGGCAACGACTGGATCGAGGTCGCCTTCCGCACCGCGCGCGCCGCCGACCCGGCCGCCAAGCTCTGCTACAACGACTACAACGTCGAGAACTGGACCTGGGCCAAGACCCAGGCCATGTACGCCATGGTCCGGGACTTCAAGCAGCGCGGTGTGCCGATCGACTGCGTCGGTTTCCAGTCGCACTTCAACAGCGGCAGCCCCTACAACAGCAACTTCCGCACCACCCTGCAGAACTTCGCCGCCCTCGGCGTCGACGTGGCCATCACCGAACTCGACATCCAGGGCGCTTCGGCCACGACCTACGCCAGCGTGGTCAACGACTGCCTCGCCGTCCAGCGCTGCCTCGGCATCACCGTCTGGGGCGTGCGCGACACGGACTCCTGGCGACCGGAGCACACGCCGCTGCTGTTCAACGGCGACGGCAGCAAGAAGCCCGCTTACACCGCCGTCCTCAACGCCCTCAACGGCGGCTCCTCCACGCCCGCTCCGACCGGCGGACCGATCAAGGGCGTCGGCTCGGGCCGCTGCCTGGACGTGCCGGGCGCCAGCACCACCGACGGCACCCAGCTCCAGCTGTGGGACTGCCACAGCGGGACCAACCAGCAGTGGACGTACACCGCCGACGGTGAACTCAGGGTCTACGGCAACAAGTGCCTGGACGCCGGCGGCACCGGCCAGGGCACCAGGGTCCAGATCTACGGCTGCTGGGGCGGCGACAACCAGAAGTGGCGCCTCAACTCCGACGGTTCCGTCGTCGGCGTCCAGTCAGGGCTCTGCCTCGACACCGTCGGGGGCGGCACCGCCAACGGCACCCTGATCCAGCTCTCCTCCTGCTCCGGCGCCGGCAACCAGCGCTGGACCCGCGCCTGACGAGGAGAACGAGCCGGGCGGTGGGCGCCTGACCGGGGAGATCCGGCCAGGCGCCTTCTCGCAGGTGCCGAAGGGCTGTCCCGTGCCTGGTCGGGCCTGCGGCGGACCACCCGCCCGCATACCGGCCACCAGCCCTGCCGCGGTCCGGACCTCACGGCGGTGCGCCCTCGCAGGCTCAGACGGTCGTGGCCGAAGAGCGCGTGGGCGCGCCGGCCGAGGCAGGCACCTGTGCGCGGGCGACATCGTGCGCCACTCGGCGCAGGGCCGTGACCACGGGCAGGTCGCGGCGTGCGGGCGACCAGACCAGCGCCGTGGTGGACGGCGGAAGGTCGGCCACGTCCGCGTAGCTGACGCCGGGTCGCGGGTAGAGCCGGCGGAACGCCGCCGGGACGAAGGCGATGGCCTGGCCCCGGGCCACGGCGTGCAGCGTCGCCTCGATGTCGTCGACGACCGGTCCGAAGCGCACCGCCGTGCCGTCCGGGCGGGGGTTCACGGCCCAGTGGTCCCGCCACACACGCGGCACGCCCTCCGGGACGTCCACCACGGGATACCGGGCCAGCCGGGCGAGCCGGAGCGGGGACCGGCGCGACGGGCAGGCGAGCGGGTCGTCGGCGGACAGGCACACCACGCGCGGCTCTGTCGACAGCCCGAGGCTCTGGAGTCCGGCCGGCAACGGCGGCCACAGGAACGCCGCGTCCACCTCTCCGCGGCCGAGGGCGCGGAACTGCTCGCCGAGGCCGAGGCTGCGTACCGTGAGCGTGATGTCGGGGTGCCGGCCGCGCAGTTCCGTGAGGACGGCATGGGCGTACGGCATCGACGCCTCGGCGCCGATGAACCCGAGCACCAGGTGCCCGCCGACCCTGCGGCGGTGCGACGCCGCCGCCCGCTGCAACTGCGACATCGCGTCCAGAGCGGCCCGGCAGCGCGGCAGGAGGTCCTGGCCGGCCGGGGTCAAGGACACGGTACGGCTGTCCCGTTCGAGCAGGGCGACACCGAGGTGCTGCTCAAGTGTGCGAATCTGCCGGCTCAGTGCCGACTGTGTGATGTACAGCCGCGCGGCGGCCCGGCCGAAGTGCAGTTCGTCGGCGACCGTCAGGAACAGCCGCAGCAGGTGCGTGGTGGGGTCGCGGCGCGAGGCCGCCGGGACCTCGATGCGAGTGCCGACGGCGCCCGCGACGCGCTGACCGGCACTCATGCACAACACCTCATCGTTCCTGCCCTCCTTGGCACGGTCGTTCCGCTGCCGCGAGGCCGCAGGCGACTGCAGTATCGGGTCATCACGTCGACCGAACGCGCAGACCCGCGCCGTCCAGTCCGCGGGAGTGCGCGCTCATCCAACGGGGAGGAAGACCCATGAACAGCCGAGGCATCAAGAGGGCCCTGACGGCCGCCACCGTGACGGCGCTGACCACCGTCGGACTCGCCATGGCCGGCGCACCCGCCGGTGCCGCGTCCGCGAACAACGACAGCGCTTCCGTCGGCGGGGTACGAGGCGTCCCGGCCACCGGCGACCCGAGCGACTGCCCGAGCGGCAACCTGTGCCTGTACACCGGCAGGGACTACAGCGGAACGATGTACCCGCTCTACAAGTGCGGCTCCTACAGCCTCTACAACTGGAACGGCTTCGGCTCCGTCGCCAACAACCAGACCGGAGGGGCCGTCGGCACCCTCTACAACCAGAACTGGAGCGTGAACCTCTCCATCTCCCCGGGCACGGCCACCCCGTCGTGGGACTACGCCCCCATCTGGTACGCCCGCCCCTGCTGACCCCGCCCTGCACACGGACCGACAGCCTGCGGCGGCGGGCGGGGACGGCGGCACCCGCCCCCCTCCCCGCCCCCGTCCCCGTCTCCGCACCTGGTCCCAGCCCTGCCCTCGAGACGCGGCTCGGGTGGCGGGTGCCGCCGGCCGGTCGGCGGCGCCCGGCCTCACCGGCGCGGCGCGCATGCAGCTCATGAGGTGATCCCCCGTGCTTCCCGTCGCCCTCTCGCCCGCCTCAGAGTAGGCAGGCGTGCGCTGCGTACGGTCCTGACGGATGTCAGGAGCCCCGCGGTACCGGGGAGACATCACCGCACCAGATCCATGATCTTCGTGGTGACACGGGGACCTCCAGCGACCCGCTCCCCCCGGCCAACGTCGTGGCGGGCGTTGCAGGGTGGCGGAGGAGGAGGGGTGCGGTGGGAAGGGTGCCGGCTGCGCTGCGGGAGGCCGCGGAGACATCCCGCGCGGAGGCGGCAGCGCGAACCCGTTGGCCGCGGCTCGGCAAGTACAGGGTGTGACCACCCCACACCACCCTGACGACCACCGACCCCACCGACGGACGGACTGTCCATGACCGACCTGGCCGGCGGCGACGCCGAGCTCATCACGGCCTCACTCGAGGAACCCGAGAGATTCGCGGCGCTCTTCGACCGTCACGCCCCGGCGATCCACCGGTACGTCACCCGACGGCTCGGCCGGGACGCGGCCGACGACGTCACCGCCGAGACGTTCTTGACGGCCTTTCGGATACGGGCCCGGTTCGACCCGGCCCGCGCGGGTGTGCGGCCCTGGCTGTACGGGATCGCTGCCAAGCAGATCGGCCGGCACCGCCGGGAGGAGGTGCAGGCGCTGAAGCTGCTGGCCCGCACCGGCCACGACCCGGTCGCCGACAGCTGGACCGACGCCGCCGACGACCGTCTCGCCGCCGAGGCGGCCGCCCGCCGGCTGGCCGGGGCGCTGGCCCGCCTGTCCGCGGGCGACCGGCACGTCCTGCTGCTCTTCGCCTGGGCCGACCTCGGCTACCAGGAGATCGCCGAGGCCCTCGACATTCCCGTCGGCACCGTCCGCTCCCGCCTCAACCGCGCCCGCCGCAAGCTGCGCGGCGCGACCGGCGCGACCGGCGCGACTGGCGCGACCGGCGCGGCCGACGGCCCCCTCATCGAAGCGCGCATCCACGAAGGTGACCCCGCATGAACGAGTTCTCCGATCTCCGCGACCTGCGCGCCGACGCGCCCCTGCCCGACGCCGGGCGGCTCACCGCGCCGCGAGCCCGGCTCACGGCGGCGTTCCGGCAGCAGACCCGACCTGAGCGCGCCGCTCTTCCCGGGCGCCGGATGATCCTGGCCGGCGCCGCCACGGCGGGGGTCCTGGCCGTGACGGCCGGGATCGTCGTGACCCTGCCCGAGGACGGCACCCGCGCCGCCACGCCGAAGGGCCCGCGGGTGCTGTCGGCAGGCGCCTCCGCCGACGCCCTCGAACTGGCCGCCGCGACCGTCGCGAAGCACGGCGGCACCGAACCCGGCCCGAAGCAGTGGGTGTACGAGAAGAGCACCGTCTTCGGCCAGGGCAAGCCGCGGACCAGAGAGGAGTGGACCCGCTGGGACGGCACCGGCCACGCCAATCTGCCCGGCATCCCCCCGGCCGGTGACATCTCGGACTTCGACCCGGACGAGCTTCAGGTCTGGTACGGCCCCAACCAGGAGGAGAGGTGGAAGAGGGAGGGCTACGACGACCGCTCCCAGCGGCAGTTCTACCGCTTCCTCGCCACCCTGCCGGGCGACCCGGACCGCATGATGAAGCGCATCCGCGAGGAGCACGCCATCGATGACATCAAGGGGGAGACACGCGCACAGCGCGACTGGCGGGAGATCAGCGTCCTGTACCGGTCGGTGCTGATCCCGCCGAAGGTCCAGGCGGGCCTGTTCCGGGCGCTCGCGAAGATCCCCGGTGCCCGGGTGACGACCGGCGTGCGGGACCCGCTCGGCCGTGCGGCGATCAGTGTGAGCGTGACCTATGCCGAGAAGACGCCCGCCGGCTGGCAGGGCAAGCAGGAGTTCTTCTTCGATCCCGAGAGCTACGCCTACCTCGGGGAGACCCGGCAGGACGGGGTGATGGTCAGCGCCCGCGACGCCTGGGGCGTCGTCGACAAGCCCGGCGCCCGCCCCTGAGCACCCTACGCCGGTGCCCGCCGGGCATGATCACGACCGGACCGGACCGGACCGGACCGGACCGGAGCGGAGCGGACCGGCACTGGCACCGGACCGGCACCGGACCGGATCGGCACCGGCACGCGCGAGGCCGCGTGGGGCCCGCTCTCCACGGGCGCCCGCGGCCTCGCCCGTCGTCCTATCCTGCGAGGTGTGGAGCTGCGCTTCGATGTACGCCGGTCGGACTCACCGTGGGTCGACAGCGTATGGACCTGCACCAGCGAGCGGGTCACGACGATGACGTCCGTCGCGGGTGTGCGCTGGGGCCTGGTGTTCTGGGAGCAGGACGGCCGGTCCTACGCGGCCGTCACCGGACCGGAGACGCGGACGAGCACGGCACCCGTCCCGGAAGGCGCTGCCTTCACCGGCATCGAGTTCGCCGTGGGCACCTCGCTGCGGACCCTGCCCACACCGCAGCTCGTCGACGGCGGTGTGGAGCTCCCCGACACCACACGCCGGACGTTCCGACTGGACGGCACCCACTGGCGGACCCCGGATGCCGATGACGCCGAGGCCCTGGTGGAGCGGCTGGTCACAGCCGGGACCGTGATGCGCGACCCGCTCGTCGCCGAGGTTCTGCGAGGCCACGAACCGGCGGTGTCGGGACGGACCGTGGAGCGCCGATTCCGGGCCGCCACCGGTCTGACACGGGGTGCGGTACGGCAGATCGAGCGGGCCCGTACGGCGGCCGAACTGCTGGCGTCCGGTGACACGGCCGCCGACGTCGTCGCCAAGCTCGACTACTTCGACGAGCCGCACCTCGCCCGGGCGCTGCGCACCTACGTGGGCCGCACCGCCGGTGAACTGCGCGACGGCACGGGCGGCGCGATCGCACTCGACCTGGGTCAGCGCCTGACGTCGTAGACCAGCTTCAGGATCCCGTTGGAGTAGCTCTCCGACTCCCGCAGCGACAGCATCTGCTTGTCGAGGTCGGCCCGGTGGAACAGGCTCTTGCCGGCGCCGAGCAGGACGGGGAAGACGAGCAGGTTGTACTGGTCGATCAGGCCGGCCTCCGACAGTCGCCGTGCCAGTTCGGCGCTCCCGTGGACGTAGACGGAGCCGCCCTCGGTCTCCTTGAGCTCGGCGACGTCCCGTGTCGTGCGCAGGATGGTCGACGGGCCCCACCCGTCGACCAGGGCGTCGTCCGAGAGCGTGCTCGACACCACGTACTTGGGCAGCTCCTTGTAGGAGGCGTGGTCCTCCGAGGCGGGCCAGACCGCCGCGAAGGCCTCGTAGCTGCGGCGGCCGAACATCAGCGCCGTCGTGTCGGCAAGCTCCTCGGCCTTCAGCGACCAGGCCTCCGGGACGAACTCCAGGTCCTTCACCACCCAGCCACCGCTGCGGTGCCCCTCCTCGGGCCCACCGGGCGAGTCCAGGACGCCGTCGAGCGACATGAATCCGGTGTAGACCAACTTGCGCATCGGTGTCTCCTCATCACGGGCTGAGCTCCTGGGAGCAGGCTAGGCCGCGGCCGGGAGGGACGTCTTGGACGGAAACGACATCGGGAGAGGACCGTTGCCCGCCTGCGGACCTTCCCCCGAGTGGGTCGTTCGGGCGGGGCCGAGCCGGGCACCTGGAGTCCATGACCGACGCCGCACGCCGCATCCAACTGGTGCAGACCGTGATCGACAGCACCGACGCACGGAAACTCGCCGAGTTCTACCGGTCCCTGCTGGGGCTCGAGTACGCGGAGGGGGACGAGCCGCCTCCCGCCGGTCAGCAGGACGAGCACGGCAGGGACTGGCTCGTCCTGCGCACTCCCGGCGGCGGACCGCAGCTCGCCTTCCAGCAGGTGGAGCGGCTGCGCGAACCGGACTGGCCGGACGGCCCGGTACCTCAGCAGATGCACCTCGATCTGAGCGTCGCCTCGCTGGCGGAGCTGCGGAACCAGCACGAGCGCGTGCTCACCCTCGGCGGCAGCCTGCTCAGCGACCGGGACCAGCCGGATCCCGACGACGAGGAACGCTTCCGCGTCTACCGGGACCCCGAGGGCCACCCGTTCTGCGTCTTCGTCGCCGAGCGGGACGCGTAGCCCGGGAGCACGCCGGGGACTCGGTGCACGCCCAGCTGATGCTGGAGCAGGCCCGCCTGATCGGCCTCGACGAGGAGGTGCTCGACGAACTGCTCCCCGTCCTCGTCCGCGTCTTTCCGCCTTCGCCGTCGACCTGCACGGCGAGGACCCGGTGGTTGATCGGTCGGGGCGCGAGCCGGGCTCGGGCGAGAGCGGGCTCAGCGAAGGGCGCCTGACGGGTGAGAACCCAGGTCAGGCGCCTTTTCGCCGGCGTCTAGAAGAAGCCCAGCTTCTTCGCCGAGTACGACACCAGAAGATTCTTCGTCTGCTGGTAGTGGTCGAGCATCATCTTGTGCGTCTCGCGGCCGATGCCCGACTTCTTGTACCCGCCGAACGCCGCGTGCGCCGGGTAGGCGTGGTAGCAGTTGGTCCACACCCGGCCCGCCTTGATCTCGCGGCCCAGGCGGTACGCCGTGTTGCCGTCGCGGGTCCAGACGCCCGCGCCGAGGCCGTACAGCGTGTCGTTGGCGATCTTCAGGGCCTCGTCGACCGAGTCGTACGTCGTCACCGAGACGACCGGGCCGAAGATCTCCTCCTGGAAGATCCGCATGTCGTTGGTGCCGCGGAAGATGGTCGGCTCGATGTAGTAGCCGCCCTCCAGGCCGGGGACCGGGCGCGGGTTGCCGCCCGTGACCAGTTCGGCGCCCTCCTGCCTGCCGATGTCGAGGTAGGACAGGATCTTCTCGTACTGGTCGTTGCTGGCCTGCGCGCCGATCATGGTGGCCGGGTCCAGGGGGTCGCCGCTGACGATGGCCTTGGTGCGTTCGACGCAGCGGGCCATGAAGTCGTCGTAGATCGACGAGGGGATCAGGGCGCGGGACGGGCAGGTGCAGACCTCGCCCTGGTTGAGGGCGAACATCACGAAGCCCTCGACGGCCTTGTCCAGGAAGTCGTCGTCGGCGGCCGTCACGTCGGGCAGGAAGATGTTCGGGCTCTTGCCGCCCAGTTCCAGCGTGACGGGGATGATGTTCTCGCTCGCGTACTGCATGATCAGGCGGCCGGTCGTCGTCTCGCCGGTGAACGCCACCTTCGCCACCCGCGGGCTGGACGCCAGCGGCTTGCCCGCCTCCACCCCGAAGCCGTTGACGACGTTCAGCACACCGGGCGGCAGCAGGTCGGCGATCAGGTCGATGACGTAGAGCAGGCTGACCGGGGTCTGCTCGGCCGGCTTGATGACCACGCAGTTGCCCGCGGCCAGCGCCGGGGCCAGCTTCCAGGCGGCCATCAGGATCGGGAAGTTCCAGGGGATGATCTGGCCGACCACGCCCAGCGGCTCGTGGAAGTGGTACGCGACCGTGTCCTCGTCGATCTCCGCGATGCTGCCCTCCTGCGCGCGGACGACCCCGGCGAAGTACCGGAAGTGGTCCACGGCCAGCGGGATGTCGGCGGCCAGCGTCTCGCGGACCGGCTTGCCGTTCTCCCAGGTCTCGGCGACCGCGATCCTCTCCAGGTTCTCCTCGATGCGGTCCGCGATCCGGTTCAGGACGCCCGCGCGCTCCGCGGTGGAGGTGCGGCCCCACCTGTCGGCCGCCCGGTGCGCGGCGTCCAGGGCCAGCTCCACGTCGGCCGCGGAGGAGCGGGCGACCTCGCAGAAGGTCTTGCCGGTCACGGGGGTCGGGTTCTCGAAGTAGCGGCCCTCGACGGGGGCGACCCAGTCGCCGCCGATGAAGTTTTCGTAGCGGCGGGCGAAGTTGACGATGCTGCCGTCCGTTCCGGGCTGCGCGTACACCATGGCGGCTCTCCTCGGTGCAGGGAGGTGACGGGAGGTGAAGGGAAGCGATGGGGGGTGCAGGGAAGTGATGGGGGGACGGGGGCGGGTGACCCCCGCGCCGTCGTGACGCCGACACTGTGCGCCCGGCAGGTTGGCGTGAGGTTGGCGCCGCGGCCGTCGTCGGCCCGGCCGCTCCCCGGCCATCGGTCGTGCAGCGCTCCGGCCGTCAGTCGTGCAGCGCTCCGGCCATCGGTCGTGCAGCGCTCCGGCCATCGGTCGTGCAGCGCTCCGGCCGTCAGTCGTGCAGCGCTCCGGCCATCGGTCGTGCAGCGTCCCGGCCGTCAGTCCTGCAGCGCCGCGCTGAGCCGGCCCGCCGCGAGTGCCCGGCGCGTGTCGTCCGGGGCGAGCAGGCGCAGCGCGTGCTCGTGGACCTCCGCGTCGTACGGGGCCCGTTCCCCGTAGCGCAGGGCGTGTTCCGGGCGGCCGCTCGCCAGGACCGCCTCCCGTACCGCCACTTCGAGGCGCGTGCGCCACTCCTCGATGCCCGGTGCCTCGGAGCGGGGGAGCAGCGGGCCGCCGTAGCGGAGCAGGGCGGTGTCGGTGTCGCCCTGCTCCAGGGCGCGCAGCACGTCGGCCGCGTCGCAGGACACCGGGGTGGTGAGGGCGTAGCGGCGCGGCGAGATGCCGCCGCCGAGCGCGCGGCGCAGGTGGGAGACCTCCGCCTTGAACGTGGACGCGGTCACCGGCCGGTCCCCGTACAGGGCGGCGCGCAGCCGCTCCGGAGAGAAGCCGTCGGGTTCCAGGGCGAGCAGGGTGAGGATCTCCAGCTGGCGCGGACGCAGGGACAGGGGCCGGCCCTCCCGCTCGGCCTGCTCGGCTCCCAGGCAGGTGAGGTGCAGCCGGGCCGACCGGGGCGGCTGCGGCTCCGTGGCGAGGCGGGCCTCGATGGTCGTCACCAGCGACCGGACGGTGGACATGGCCAGCGGGTGCGAGCGGTCCCAGGTGGTGGACAGGTCCAGTACGCCGAGGACCCGGCCGTCGGGGCCGTGCACGGGGGCGCAGTAGCAGACCCAGCCGTGCAGGGCCGACACCAGGTGCTCGGCCGAGAAGACCGAGCTGGGGCGGCCGGTGCGCAGGGCGAGCGACAGCGCGTTGGTGCCCATGGCCTGCTCGTCCCAGCGGCCGCCCGGCGCGAAGTTGACGCGCTCGGCGCGGCGGCGCATGGTCGCCCCGCCGCAGGTCCACAGGATGGTGCCGGACTCGTCGGTGACCGCCGTGACGAACCCGGCGTCCTCGGCGATGCTGTGCAGCTCGCCGGCCAGCGCGGACACCGGGCGGTACAGCGGTGAGGAGGTCCAGCGCTGGTGCACCAGGCCCCCGTCGGTGACCGGCGCGCTGTCCCGGCGCGGATCGACGCTGCTCAGCGAGCGCGCCCAGGACTCGGTCACCTCGTGGCGCAGCGCCACGCTGCCGCCCGGCCGCGTGCCCGGTACGCCGAGCCGCGGCACCCATCGGGACCATTCGTGCTCCAGCACGGCCCTGCGCTGCCGGAGGTCGGGGCGCTGTGACATGGCCTCCCCTGCTGTCGTACCGGGACGGCCGGCGCCGGGCCCTTGAGCCCGGATGGTTCCGCCGGGGCTGCCCGGGCCCGGCACGTTCGCCGGCCTGAGGTCAGTGTTACCGGATTCCGGTCTCCGGGGCGAGAAGCGCGTTCGAGGGAAGTACGGCCGCCCGACCGCGCCCGGGCGGCCGTGAACGGGCGACCGCCCGGGCGGATGCCCGTCCGGTGCCCGCGTGCCGCCGTAAGGGTGACGGGTTCACTCGACCCGACGGACGCGGGCCGGTCCGCGTACCACCGGCGCGCGGCGCCGCGTTGGCCCCGGCATGGACAGCACCGACACGGCGCGGCGCCTGCCCGGGAACCGGGTGGCGCCCCGCGCCTACGCCGAGCTCACCAGCGCCTACGCGGGTCATCCGCCGATCTACGCGGCCCTGGTCGCCGAGTGGGAGGCGCGCGGCCACGCCGTCCCGGAGCACCGCGACGGCCAGTGGGTCTCCTTCGCCGCGCCCGGGGAGAGCGAGACCTGGAACGCGGTGACCTCCTGGACGTCCGGTCCGCACCCGGGCCCGGTCACCGCGGCCGCCGCTCCCCGGGCGGCCGAGCGGGGCACGGGCGTGGCCGCGCGTCTCTTCGGCCGCCCGTGAGCGCGGGTTCCCCGTGCAAGCCACCGGGGCGGCGAAGGCGGGCCAGGGGCCAGGGCATGTCCGGTGGGTGAGCCGGGGCCTGGGCCGGTCCCCGGGGCGGCGCCTGTTCGGCGCCTGTTCCGCTGAAACCCGGCGCCCCTGTCACCAGCCGTCCGACAGGACCGGCTCCGCGCTGACCGGTGCGAGGACGGCGAGCGTGCCCGTGGCTTCCCGCAGGGCCGTCTCCAGGGTGCCGGGGGCGTGCAGGGCGCCGGTGCCGTCCGGTGGGACGAGCCACTCCAGGCGCCCGGCGGGCCGGTAGGGCGGGGGCACGGCCACCCAGGAGCCCCGGCCGACGTGCCGTACGCCGGACCCCACCCACTCGCTGCCCGGATCCGGCGGCAGGAAGAAGCCCACTCTGCGCGCCGCGCAGTCCACCAGCGTGGGGCCGGGCACCTTCAGCGGGTCGCGCCACAGCAGGTCCAGGGCGAGCAGCCCCAGCCGGTCGGGGACGCTGAGCACGTCCCAGTAGCGCCCCGCCTCCACCAGTGCCGTACCGGTGCCGTGGTCCCACTCCCGCTTGCACTGCTGGGGGTCCGTGGCGGCCGCGGCGAGCCACTCGACGGCTTGCTTCCACATCACGCTCTGCATGGCCACCCCCAGGCACAGTCGGCGCGCCGCGACGGCGCACGCGGCACACGGGCCGGCGACCCGCTCGGTTCGCGTGCACGCCCGGCCGTAGCCATGCTCGTAGATATTTCTACGCTCAGGAAGGGGTGGCGCGGCCTGGCGTTTACGCCGGGCATGGCCCGGTCGAAAGCGGGCACTCGAAGGTCCGTCCGGTAAGCCCTCGATCACCCTGCGCGCGCGTTCCTGCCGCCCCGCTGAAACCGGCCACCGGAAGTTGTGGACGACTCCGGGAGAACTCGGGGAGCGGGGCGGGTGAGGCATGCCCTCCGCGCTGTCCCCGCCGTCGCGGTGCGTGCGGGGCGCACCAGTCCAACCAGGCGCGCGGGCGCGTTGTGGGAATACGGGAAGTTCGCCTTCACAGAACCTTCCTGCGTGCTGGCCAGAACCCGTCTTGTACCGCCAACTCCGAACGGAGCAAGGTGGGTTGAGCACTTGAGCATCAGGAGTCACAAGCGCGCTGCTTGGCCCGTGCGACCGAACCGCACAGGCGACGACGGGGGAAACTGATGACGGTGCGCGCGCCGGCCGGCAGACGGCGGCAGTCTCCTCGCGCACCACCCGACCCTCTCCCTCACCGTCTCTTGGTGCCTTCATCCGGTGCCCGAGACAGGGATAGGAGGGGGAATGCCGATGAGTGCGATGAGCGCCGCCAAGCCGACGTATCCCGGTGTCTACGTCGAGGAGCTTCCCAGCAGCACCCGCACCATCTCGACCCTGACCACTTCGGTGACCGCCTTCGTGGGCCACACCCGCCGCGGCCCGCTGAACGAGCCGGTGCGCGTCACCAGCTTCACCGAGTTCGAGCGCCGCTTCGGCGGGCTGAGCAGCCGCAGCGCCGTCGGCTACGCCGTCCACCAGTTCTTCGGCAACGGCGGCACCGTCGCCGTGATCGTCCGCGTCGCCAAGGCCGGCAGCGGCAAGGCCGCCGGCGTCACCCTGGAGTCCACCGAGGGCCACAGCGCGTGCGACGTCCTCGAGGTGCACGCCAAGGAGCCCGGCGTGTGGGGCAACGGCCTGCGCGTGGCCGTCGACCACGACACGCCCTGCCCCGACGAGACCTTCAACCTGCGCGTCCACGACGCCCGGGGCGAGGCCCGCGAGAGCTTCACCGGCCTGTCCGCCGACCCGTCCAGCGGACGGTACGTGCAGACCGTCGTCAACGCCGGTTCCCGGCTGATCCGCGTCGAGGTCGTCGGCGAGGGCCGCCCCGACCCGTCCGGCACCGTCTCCAAGCCGTTCGGGCACGAGCTGCCCGACCTCGCCGTCGACCTCACCGTCAAGATCGGCGACGTCGAGCGGGAGTTCACCCTCTACGACCCCGACTGCGACGGGGAGGCCCCGTCCTCCGTCGCCGGGCTGGCGCTGCTGCTGGAGCGCAAGCTGCGCGCCCTGCCCGACGCGCCCGGCAAGCACGCCTTCGCGGGGGCCGAGGTCACCGCCTTCGGCCGCCGCGTCCAGGTGGTCGCCGGATCCACCGACCCCGACGACGTCGTCCGCTTCCTCGGCGAGTGCGCCAACGACCTCGGCCTGGAGGCCTCCGTCAACCCGCCCGTCTTCCCGCTGCACGGCGGCGAGGACGGCGAGGCGCCCGGCCCGCGCGACCTGATCGGCTCCGAGGCCGGCAAGTCCGGCATCCAGGCCCTGCGCGGCGTCGCCGACGTCAACCTGCTCGTGCTGCCCGAACTCGCGGCGTACGAGAAGACCGAGGACGTCGTCACCGTCGTCTCCGCCGCGCAGCGGCTGTGCCGGGAACGGCGCGTCTTCCTGCTCGTCGACGCGCCGGGCACCTGGGTCGACGTCGACACCGCCCGTGCCGGACTGGCCGCCTTCGACGCCGTGCGCGGCAACCACGCCGGCCTGTACTTCCCGCACCTGCGGCTCACCGACCCGCTCACCGGCCGGCTGCGCGCCTTCCCGCCGTCCGGCGCGGTCGCGGGCGTCATCGCCCGGACCGACTCCGAGCGCGGCGTGTGGAAGGCCCCGGCCGGCACCGAGGCCCGGCTCGCCGGCGTGCACTCGCTCACGGTCGACCTGACCGACCGCGAGGCCGGCCTGCTCAACCCGCTCGGCGTCAACTGCCTGCGGACCTTCCCGGTCACCGGACCCGTCGTCTGGGGCGCCCGCACCCTGGAGGGCTCCGACGCCCTCGACAGCGAGTGGAAGTACGTCCCCGTGCGGCGGCTCGCGCTGCACGTCGAGGAGAGCCTCCAGCGCGGCCTGCAGTGGGTGGTGTTCGAGCCCAACGACGAGAACCTGTGGCAGCAGATCCGGCTCGCCGCCTCCTCGTACCTGCACACGCTCTTCCGGCAGGGCGCCTTCAAGGGCGGCACGCCCCGCGAGGCGTACTTCGTCAAGTGCGACAGCGACACCACGACCACCGAGGACATCGAGAACGGCGTCGTCAACGTCCTGGTCGGCATCGCGCCGGTCCGCCCGGCCGAGTTCGTGATCGTCAAGATCCAGCAGACGTCCGGGCAGTTCCCGCTCTGAGAACGCTCCAAGGAATCCCTGAGGACATTTCGATGGCAGAGTTCACGGTCAACGCCCATCGCTTCGACCCGTACAAGAACTTCAAGTTCCTGGTCTTGTGGGACGGTCGGACGGTCGCCGGCATCAGCAAGATCAGTCCGCTGAAGCGGACCACCGAGGTCGTCAAGCACCGCCACGGCGGCGACCCGTCGTCCCCGCGCAAGTCGCCGGGCCGCTCCGAGTTCGAGGGCGTCACCCTGGAACGCGGCGTCACCCACGACCCCGAGTTCGACCGCTGGGCCAACAAGGTCTGGCAGGTCGGCGCGGGCCTCGGCTCGGAGGTGTCCCTCGCGGACTTCCGCAAGGACATCGTGATCCAGGTCCTCAACGAGGCCGGCCAGGTCGCCGTCTCGCACAAGCTGTACCGGACCTGGCCCAGCGAGTACCAGGTCCTCGGCGAGCTCGACGCCAACGCCAACGCCGTGGCCATCCAGTCGCTGAAGCTCGAGTGCGAGGGCTGGGAGCGGGACTACGAGGTGCCCGAGCCCCAGGAGCCCTCGTTCCTGAACCCGGCGTAGCGGCACAGCCGGGGAGCGCTGCGGCGGGGCCGTGGTCCGGCCGCGGGCCCGACGCGTGAGGCCACGCGGTTCCCCGCGGCCGGCGGGGCCCGCCGCCCGGACACAGGAAAGGGGGGACACATGGGGATCACGCGGGCGGCCGACGTCCTGGCCACCTGGGAGAGCGGGCTGGCCGAGACGCCCGCCGGGCGCGCCCTGCTGCTGCACGGCGCGGCCCGCCCGGACCTGGGCGGCGACCGGCAGGCCCTGCTGGCCCTGCCGGTGGGCGAGCGCGAGGCGGACCTGTTCGCCCTGCGCCGGGCCCTGTTCGGCGAGCGGATGCAGGTCCGCCTGGAATGCCGGGCGTGCGGCGCGGACATGGAGTTCGAGCTGGACGCCGGGGAGTTCGCCCGCACCCTGTCCGACCGGGGCGAGCCGCTGGTGCGGGTCGCCGAGGACGGCTGGGAGGTCGAGTTCCGGGTGCCCGCCGTCGCCGACCTGACGGCGGCGGCCCGGGAACCCGACCCGCGCCGGGCCCTGCTCGCCCGCTGTGTCGTCACCGCCGTACGCGACGGGCGGTCCGTCCCGGCGGACGCGCTGCCCGCCGCCGTGCAGCGCCGGATCGCCGAGGCCGCCCAGGACGCCGACCCGGGCGGCGACGTCACGCTCAACGTGGCCTGCCCCGACTGCGGGCAGGCCACCCGGGCCGAGCTGGACATCGCCTCCTACCTGTGGACCGAACTGGACGCCTGGGCCCGGGACCTCCTCCTCGACGTCCATCTGCTCGCCACCGCCTACGGCTGGAGCGAGCCGGAGATCCTGGCGCTCAGCCCGCTGCGGCGCCGCTACTACCTGGAGCTGTGTGCCGATGTCTGACACCACCGCGGACGACGGGCCCGGGCCCGACTTCCTCGACCGGCTGCTCGCCCGGCACGCGGCACCCGCCGGGCGGCGCCCGGGCGTGGTGCGCGTACGGCCCCGGCTGGCCGGCCCGTTCGAGCGGATCGAGGCGGTACGGGCCGAGGCGCCCGACCAGGACGGCACCGAGCCGCTGTGGCCCGCCGCCGCGCCGGCCGCCGTGGCCCGGCCCGGCCCGGCACGCCCGGCGGCCCGCGAGGTCGTCCGGACCGAACGGGAGCGGAC
>NZ_JBEXOM010000015.1:0-205763 GCF_040611555.1 Streptomyces sp. NPDC006624
GCGCGCCGTTGCCTCCGGCAACATGACGCGCCGTCACTTCGCGACGGAATGCTGTTGCGTTGCTCCGCAACGCTAGAGGAAGAGGGTGGGGCGGGTGCCGCTACTCTTTGTGATTTTCGTGGGGGCCGGCGGGGGTGGCTGGTGGTTCGGTGGGGGTGCCGGCTGAGTGGGCTGTGTGCCGCTGGTGGGGTGTTTTGGCTGGTCAGTGGCTTGTGTAGTTGTATTTCGGTGGGCCCCGCGTCGCCCTCCGGGCTCCTTGGGCCCGCTCTCTTGTGGTTACAGTATGGCAGCAACAAGAGGGGGTGGCAAGCGGGTCGGTGTCCGCTGCTTTCTGACGGTTCATCATAACCATACTCGGCGACGGCTGGCAACTGGTCTACACCACTAGAGTAATAGAAACGGGTTGGTGGCACTTGAAACGAGGTTACAGAGCCTTGCCGGGATGAAATCTGACAGGAAATCAGAGAAAGCAGCAACAATGCGGTGTGCGCCGCTGCTTATTCTCCGTCAGAAGCCGCTCCATAAAGCGTAACAAACTCGGCCCGAAAACCTGTTACGTAATCCCCCGAGATTTCAACACGTAACACCCGGACGGGAAAGGCGAATTACGCCTTAGCCCGGCAGCCCGGAGCCGGCGGCGACGGTCGAGGGGCGGGCGGGAGGACGCGCACGCGAGCACGCCAGCCGGGACCGGGGGCCGGGCCGGACACCACCAGCGGCCGCAGACCGGGCCCAGGGCCGGGCGACGGCCGGACCACGAGGCTGACGACGGGGGTGCGGCACGGCGAGGGGCAGACGGCCGGGGGCGGCATGGCGGACCGGGACGCGGACGGGCCAGGCGCCCGGGGCCCCTGGCGGCCCTGCGAGCGCGCGGTCGGGGCCGCAGGGCGCGAGCGCGGCGAGGCCGACGGCCGGCGGCTCGAGCTGGAGGCCGACGGCCGGCGGCGGAAGGCGGCGCAGCCCGGGCGGCGGGCGGCGGCCAGAAGACGCAGCTGGTGGCCTGCGAACGAACGGGGCCGGCCCGGCACCACACGGGCCGACGGGCGAGCGGGACCTCCGAGCCGGGTTCGACGGCACGGGACGAACACGCTGGACGACGACCCGGCGGCACGGCGGCGATCGGCGCGACGGCAGACCGAGCCAGGAATACGGCGAGGAGCCACACCACCAGGACCACGAACACACGGGCACCGTGCAGGGTGGCACCCGGCCCGGCTCGCAGACGACGGCACACAGGCGCGGAGACGCCGACCAGCCCACGCCCACGGGCACGCCCGCGGGCACGGCCGCGGGCGCCGCGGCAGGAGGCGAGCGCGGCGGCGGACGCCGGCGGGCGGCAGAGCGGCGCGCAGAGGGCCGGGGCGGGGAGCCGGGGGCGGGGAGCCGGGGGCGGCGAGGCGAGACCCGACGGACGGCGACGCGGGCGAAGCGGGGAGCAGCACGGCGCGGCGCGGCGCGGCTGGGCCGCAGGCACACCGACGGCGCAGGGGTCCGGCGGGGAGCGCCCGGCGGACGGCCGCGGACGGCCGCGGACGGCGCACGGGGCCGACGGGCGGCGATGGCGGAGCAGCGCGCGCAGTCACACCACCACCAGGAGGAGCCCGAGCTCCCAGCCCGACACAACCCGACGCAGCGCAGCCGGGCGCAGCCGGACAGCGCCGGGACGCGGCCGGCCCGGCCGGGCCGCAGGCGCGGGGGCGGCGGGGAGCGGACGCGGGAGCGGCGGGCGGCGGACGGCGGACGGCGGACGGCGGGCACCGACCGACGGGAGCGGCGCGGCGCGCAGGGGACCGCACGGGCCAGGGACGGAGCGGCGGGCGCGGCACGGGCCACGCGGGCGGCCGGCGGAGAGCGGCGCGGGCGGCCCGCGCGGAGGCGACCGGCGAAGACGGGACGCGGGCGGACGGGCGCCCGCCGTCCGCCCGCAGAAGGCCAGCAAGACCGCCGGCCAGGCCGCAGGCACCGGCCGGCGGCGGGAGCAGCTCGACGCTGTTCAGCAATGTTCGGCGATGCTCACCGAACAACGCCGAACAACCCCGAACAACCCACAAGCACCCCACGAACGGCACGGCACGGCACGACACACCCCAACCCCAGGCCACAGGCCACAGGCAGGACGGCAGGCGGGACGAGGCAGAGGAGGGGCGGACACCCGGCGGACACCCGGCGGACGCGCGGAGGAGGGACGGGGGGCAGCGGGCGGACCTGAAGATAGGTCGCTACCCGATGCCGTGCTCGCGCAGGTACGCCGCGCGCTCCTCGGCGGTGCGCTTCGGCCCGGTGTAGGGGCGGTCGCGCCACGACGGGCGGGCAGACTCCACGACGGCCGGGACCGGCGGGTGCGGAACGCCGGTCATGGGGTCGGTCTCGTCGTAGGCGGCCGGGACCCGGCCGACGGGCGCGGTCGTCTCGTTCGGCTCGTCCGCCCAGTCGCCATGCAGGTGCCAGCCGGCGGCGAGGAGCACTGCGGCCGCTGCCTCCTTCGCCTCGTCGAGCCTGCCCGGCCCGGACGGGACGTCCAGGTCCTGGTCCAGGTCGGGATCGGCGTCGAGGTCGAGGCCGCCTTCCTCGTCGTCGGCGTGGACGGTGAGGTGCATGTGCGGGCCCTCGACCCAGGTCAGGTGGGCGCGGTGCTGCGCAACGGGCATGGCAGTTCCCTTCGTGACGGTACGGGCGTGTTCCGTACCCGCGCACGCGGGAACAGCCGACCTTGGGTCGCGAGGCCGTCCCGAGCCGCATCCCCTGTTGCCAGGGTCCAGGCGGAAGGCGATGCCTCGGCCGTCCGCAGCCACCACGCTATCGCAAGGGGCTGGGGTCAGGCGGCGGGCGGACGGTGGCGCGGCAGAAGCAGCGGTGGCGAGCAGCAGGGCGACCGACAGGCCCGTGGCCCAGGGCCGAGCGAGCGACGGAGGCCGTCGAGGACCCGGCGGCGGGCGTGGGCCCGGTCGCGGTGCGACACCCAGGAGGTGCGGGGCACGGGCAACGCCGTCACGGACCTCTTGTCCTGCGCCGGGGGGTCTCCCAACACCCTTTGATTGCGTAATTGGATTTATTATGGTAGTGTTGGCGTTGTTGGGCCGGAGAGGTTGAGTACCTCTCACATCGAGGGGGAGAAAGCCATGGACCTCAGTCCCGCACAGGAGGCCGTCTTCAGGAAGGCCAGGGCCCGAGTCTCGCACCGGTTGACTTTCAGCAAGACCACCGAGCCGCGCGGGTTCCTCGCAACCGAACTCCTGGGCCCGGCCATCCCCGACGCCTTCAAGGACGGCGCGGTACAGGCGGGCGAATGGCAGCAGACCCCCGAGTTCTGCGTGAACGGCCAGGCGCTTGAGGATCCGACCGAGCAGCACTGGCTTGGCCACTTCCTCTCCATGGTGATCAACGAGGCCGTCCACGAGGCCCTGGAACACTTCCAGGTCGACGGGAAGCCCTACCTGAACCCCCACGGCAAGAGCGAGGAGCTGATCTACATCCACGTCAACGAGCTGGCGGCCCAGCTGGCCGAACTCGCCGAGGAGGAAGAATCCGCATGACCAAGACCCGATTCGCCCAGCCCGGCGAAGCCGCCGCAGTGTCCGCCTTCGCCCTCTGACACAACCCGACTTCAACGTGAAAGGCGGCGCCTCTATGGCAGTCCTGGACTACAGGCCCTTCAGTCACCGCCGCGACGAGATGGACCACCTCGTCGGGCCCCGGCCCCGCGGGGAGCGCCGCCGCAACAGCCGCCGCGCCCACCGGCGGAAGATCAAGCGCCTCGAAACCCGCACCTGGCGCCTCGACGCTCTCCACCAGACCGCAGAACCCAACTAGGTACAGGCAAACAACAGAGCACGCCCAGGCCCCGGACGGACGGCGACGCGCGGCGCGGCCGGACCGCCACAAGCGCGAGCTCCCCAGACAGCCACGCGGCCGGGTGAAGGGCTGCGGCGGGGCGCTGCCGGTCCGAACACGCGGCCGGACCGCAACAGAGGACCCGGTGACACGCGGCCCGGAGGGCTCGGTGGCACGGCCGGCAGCGGGCCAGGGGGCTCCGAGCATGGCCCTCGGACGGCTCTGTTCAGCGAACAACCCCGAACACCCCAGGGCGGCACCGGCGTGCGACAGCCGGGCCGCCGAACGGGGCGGCGCAGGCGGCGGCAGGCATGAGCGGTTCGCGCGCCGGGGAGCCGCCGCCGGGGACGGAGGCATGCACGGGCGTGCCCCGGACAGATAAAACTTGCTTAATTGGATTTATTACGGTAGGGTTTGCGGCATCGCGGTATCCGGCAGCCCCGGCAGAGACCCGAGAGGAGTACCCCCGGTGGCACGCATGCTCGCCAAGTCCGCACGCCGCCACGCCGGCCACCCTTGCCGCTACGCCGGCCGTCGCGGCTGCACCTGCTACTACTTCTCCGCCCCTCCACGCGGCTGGCACCAGGCCATCGAACGGCGTCAGGCGCGAGCGGCCGAGAAGCAAGCCTGGCGCCACGCCCTTGAGAAGGAAGACTGAACGTGACCCAGTTCGTCGCCAGCCCGACGCACATTCTTGCCCTGGTCAAGGGAGCCGCTGAAGGCGACCCGATCAAGCACATCACCCCGATGGGCTTGGGGGTTCACCTCGACGACGCCGTCGCCTGTGGCCTGCTCGCGACGAGGAGCAGCCCGTACGACCTGCACGTGACCGACACAGGACTTGCCTTGTACGAGGCGCACTTGAAGGATCTCCCAGACGGCCGAGCCAACCACTGGGGCAGCGCCGTCCCGGCTGTCGCCGTCGACCAGGTGATGCGACTGCACCTGAAAGCCACAGGCCGTCTCGCCGTAGTCGAGGTCACCCTGACCAAGCCGGGCATCGGTGTCGTGACCGTCCCCCAGGGCACCCGCTCCCCCAAGCAACCCCAGGGCACTCTGGGACGCACCCGCAACGCTGCGGGCCGAGCCACCGGCTGGTACGTGGACGACGCGTGCGGCCACGACGGCCGCAAGCCGATCCGCGTCACCGGGCGCACCAAGGACGATGCCCTCCGAAAGTACCTGCGCGCGCTCGGCCTCTGGCCCGACGCGATCACCTACGCCCACTTCCACTACACGTCGCAGCGAGGCAACTGATCAATCGGCCGGAGACGGGGTGGCGCGGTCAGGGGCATGGCGTGGAGCTCGCCAAGCCCCGCGACGCCAGCCGTCCTAGCTGCACCTGGGCCACTGCTTCATTGCCGGACCCAGGCCAACCTTGAGCACCAGACCATCGAACGGCGACGGGCACGAGCTCGCCGTCATCCTGTTGAGAGAGGACCACTTGATGTGTAGTACGACGTCCCCCATGGCGGAGGGTCCGAGCAGCGGAGCGGAGCCGGACGCGGTGGGCACGCTGCCCGAGTATGCGCAGGAGCCGGCGGTCGTCGCAGCGCTGGGGGTGCTACGGGCGGGCGGTGTGACGCTGGCGACGGTGCCGGGCCGGAAGATGCTCTACCGGGAGTGGCACAGCGCGCAGGGGCCACAGGGCGCGTTCGTGTGGCCGGGGGCGGGCCGGACGCTGGAAGTGGTCTGGTTCATCAATGGGGCGCAGGACGAGCGGGGCATGAGGACGCGGGACACCCGGAGCGTGCGGGCCGCCCGTAACGAGGCCCTTGACGGCGTCGCCTCGGTGTTCCAGGCCGCCGGCTGGAACGTGTGGCGGGTGGAGAGCCGCCGGACCGCTACGCGGCGCGCCCTTCGGATGGACGTGACACCACCGGCCGAGGACGACCCTCTGTCCGTCATCTCCGAGGAGGAAGCCGAAGCCCTGGTGGCCGAGTTCGGCATCGGGGAGGGCGACCTCGACGAAGCCGTGTACGACGCGGCCAACGAGGACGGGGCCGACGAGTACAACGGCGGCGCGCACCCGGAGTCGAGCGACGCGGACGCTTACGAGCAAGTTCATGAGGCGGCCGACGCGCGGGCGAGCAGCGTGAACAATCAGGGGGCAACGGCCCAGGTGCAGTTCCTCGCCGAATGCTGCGGCACCGTCGAGGGCCTCCGGTCACTCCTGGGGGATCTGACGTCGTCGCCTGCGGCTGCGAAGTCCATGTCCACCTCCTGACGCCCCCATCGCGGGCGGCGACAACGGAGGACACCCGCCCCGCAAGTTGCATAATTGGATTTAATCCTGTAGTGTGACGATTGCAGTCAGGCTCCTGTAGCTCAGAAGGAAGAGCGGTCGTAAAACGGAACGACGACACGGTGGGACGGTTGCGGATGCACCGGGACCGGGCCCTGGCCAGCCAAAAGCTCCAGGGTTGGGGAACCTCAACGAGAAACCGCGCGAGCTGTTTCGAACCCCCGGCAGGGAAGCGCGTTGTCCAAGCCCACCTACTCGGCGCGGGTTCGAGTCCCGCCAGGAGCGCCTCTACGTTGCCATTCGACCGTAAACGCCTTACGCAGCTCAGAAGGAATCGCTAAATTGCCTCGTCCCCGGCCTTTGCTGATGCTCGACGTCGACGGGCCACTGAACCCATTCGACGCAAAGCCACACCGACGACCGCCCGGCTATCAAACACACCGCCTCAAGCCAGATAACTGGATTTCCCAGCACCCGGGGGTGCCTGAGAATCGAATCAGGCCCCTTCGTGTATGGCTCAACCCCGCACACGGCTCGGCCCTGATGGCGCTACCTTTCGATTTGGTCTGGGCCACCACCTGGGAGCACGACGCGAACGAGTGGATCGGTTGGCGTATCGGTCTGCCACGTGAACACGACTTTCCCGTCATCGAGTTTGACGACCAATTCACTATTCGCCCTGACGGTACCTACGTGAAAACATGGACGGTCGTCCAATATGCGGCAGGTCGTCCCTTCGCGTGGGTCGACGATCAGATCGAGGATGTCGACCGCGACTACGTCGCTCGACATCACAGTGGCCCCGCGCTCCTTCACCGCGTCGACCCACGCAAGGGGCTGCAGCACCACGACTTCGCCGCCCTCTCCGACTGGGCCTCACGGATCGGCAACGACTAACCCCTACACCCGCGGGGTCGGCGTAACGCGGCGACCCGGGTCCGGGCGGGCGGTGGGCATGACGTCAGAACGGCGTGCGACGGTCACGAGCCGCAGCGAGGGAGAGCGCACCGAGCTCCGGTGTGTCGCCTGCCCCTGACGCAACTGCGGAGAGGAGCTGCCGACGGATCCGCTGGGCAGAACACCGCGCTCCTTCTTGGCCGGGCGCCCATCAGGGCCCCGGCCGGCTCACAGGCCGTCGCGCAGCAGCCGGTACAAGGAGTCAGGTGCCTCCAAGACGCCCCAGTTGCGGGGCGCGCACGGGCGCAGGGGCGGGGGCAGAACGATTCCCAGGTACGCACTGCCCCCGAGGTCCGACCAGGTCGGATCGATCACATAGCCGTTCGCGTCCGTACACCAGGCGTGGGCCGTCGGTACGGGGCTGCCGTCCGCGACGGCGAAACCCTCGGTGTAGGCCAGGTGCGGGTGTTCCTGCTCGGTCGCCGCCGCGTTGGCGAAGCACTGCCGCTCCGGGAGGGCCTGGACCTCGGCCGGGAGGGCGGCGGGGGTGAACCAGCGGCCGTGCGCGGCGACGAGCTCGTACACCGAACGATGCTTCCAGCTGGCGGTGCCGTCGTGGTCCAGCCGGCCCTCCAGCGCAAGGTGCAATTCCAGCCAGTCCAGAAGCACTTGCTCGGAGGGGGACGCCCGGCGGGCAGGGGCAGCAGCGCCGACGACGTCGCGGACCGTCGTCACGTCCGCCAGGACGCCCCCGCTGTCTGCATCACTCGGCATGCTTCCCTCCCCTGCCGGGGCTCTCCCGGCGTTCCGGTCCGCTTCCTACCAGCACCGGAGGCTGCACGTCCAGCAGCAACGTGAGGCCGGACAGCGCGACGGGCCAGGACTCCTCGGGCGGGCATGCGAGACGAGACGGTCGTTCGCTCTGCCGGTGACCCGGCAGAGCCCCGACAGTCCGTCGGACAGCCTGATCAGCAGGCTTGCGAGGGTCAGCTGGTTGCCGGCACGTGCAGAGGGTGCTGGGGCAGGACGGCCGGTTGGCTGGGCGTCGGGGCGTGCTCGGCGAAGAGGATTCGAAGGCGCGTCGGTGGATGGGTGCACAGGCTGCGGGTCGTCGCCCAAACCCGGGGCGGGAGCGAGCGTGCTTGGTCGCGCTCAAGGTCCTCGCGCCACATGTCGGCCACAGCGGCCCGGCCGCAGAAGCGGACGGCCGCGAGGTCACAGGCGAGTTCGCCCCACCAGAAGAACAGGACGGTCAGCATCCAGGCGGCCGTTGCGGCAAGGAGGAAGGCAGGCAAGGACAGGAGGCCGGCGAGCAGGCCGACTACCGCAACGGCGAGGGACTCGGCGGCGAGGCGCTTGCCGGTGTCGCGGCGCTGGAGGTGGGCGAGCTCATGCTCCAGGACCGCGGGGAGGTGGGCGGTGTGACGGGGGTGGAGCCACCGCATGCCGAGCCAGACGTGTCCCCGGCCGCCGTGGCCGGTGGAGCGGGCATCGGCCCAGCTGCCGGTCTCGTCGGAGGTGCCCAGGGTGACCTTCTCCAGTCCACGCTCGGCGGTGGTGCGGCGTACGTGCTCGGTGGTCTGCCGCATCCTGGCAGCGATGCGTTTGTGCGTGTCGCTGTCGGAGGGGCGAGGCTTGCGGTCTGCGTGAACCTGCCAGGTCAGAGCCTGGGCTGTCGGCCCCAAGGCGACCGCCGACTGCTGACGGGCGCGCCCTTGAATCGCCCACAGCCCGCCCGCGGCCACCGCGACGGCGACCGCGATCCCGGCTGCCGGCCCGCGCAGGTGCGTCATGACGGCCTCGCTGATGATCGCCGTCGACACCACGGCCTGCGCGGCGTGGCGTTGCAGATTGTCCCCCAGTGTCATGGTGATCACCGTAGTCGGGCAGACGCGACCGTCCCGGCGCCTGCCGGTCGCGTCCCCTTCGCCTCGGCATCGTGCCCATGGGTCTCATGGCGGCCGCGGCGGCCGGTCCTCCGGTCGGCTACGGCGTGATGCTGCCGTTCTGGGTGTCGGCCCGTCGTGCGGCGGATGAGTTCCGTACGCCGGGTACAAGGCGCCGGGCTCTGTCCGCGACTGGTGCACCGATCAGCCCGACGTGACTGCAGGCCAAGCCAGCCCGCTCGCGACGGTGAGGTCATCCGCTCCAGGGGACGCGTGCGAGAACGAGTCCCCGGACGTCGGCGGCTCCGGTCGCCCGGAGCCGGCGCGCTACGTGCTGGAGCTGCGATCCGCTGGTGAGGACGTCGTCGACAAGGAGGACGGTGGCCCCTTTGATGTCGCCGGTGTCTCCGGTCCAGGTCAGAGCGGCAGCATGCGCAGCGGCGGCCGCTCGCTTCTCGTCAAGGGTGCGGCTCGCGGACCGGGCTGTCTCGGTCTGCTTCACCAGCCGGTGGCCGCCTGGCGGGCTGAGCGGGTACGCCCGTGTGACGTCCTCCGTGTAAGCGGCGTCCATGATCGCCTCGATGTGCTGGATGGGCTGACGCCCCTTGTGGGTCGGATTGCCGACGACATAGTCGACACCCCGCATGGCCTCGGGGTGGCTTTCCATCCAGCCGACGAGCAGGCGGCCGAAGATCATCGCCCAGCCCGTCTTCCCCTCGTACTTCAGTTTGTGGATCTTGTCGCGAAGGGCTCCGGAGTACATGGCCACCGCGTCGACGCGCGAGAACCCCCGCTCGGCCTCCGGCAGCGAGCACACCGCGTTGCTGCACGGCCTTCCGGGTGCGAGGCCCTGGGAGCAGACAGGGCAATGGGGCTCCGCGACGGGCTGGAGGGTGCGGCCGGCGCAGTCGGAGCACAGGCGGGCGGTGCCGGTGATGCGGTAGGCGCACACCGGGCAGTCGGGGAAGCCTGCCGGATCCGGGAGACCTGCCGTCACAGGCCGGCCAGGGCGAGCTGCTGGCGCTGCTGTCCGGCGGCCTGGATGTCCGCGGCCTGGCCGAGGCGGTCGGTGATGTCGCTGGAGGCGGTGACCAGGATCGCCCGGCCCTCGTCGAGCATCTTCTTGGCCCAGGGCTGGGTGTCGGCGAGGGAGCGGATCAGGAAGACGAGCTTGCCGTGCTCGGCGGCCAGGCGGGCCTGCATCTTGGCGCCCGAGGTGCTGGAGGCCTCGATGACGACGCTGCCCAGGGTGGTGCCGGACGTGACGACGTTGCGTCGGGGGAAGGTGTACTTCGCCGGAGGGCTCGTGGGCCAGAACTGGCTCAGCAGAGCCCCTCCCGCGTCCAGGATGGCCTTGGCGAGCGGACGATTCTCCGCCGGGTAGATCGGGGCGGCGATGCCGGTGCCCATGACCGCGAATGTGCGGCCTCCGGCAGCGAGCGTGGCCTGGTGGGCGGCTGCGTCGATGCCCTTGGCGAGTCCGCTGGCGATCACGACGTCGTGGTCGACGAGCTCGCGGGCCATCCGGGCCGCCCGGCGCAGCCCGGCCTCGGAGGCCTGGCGGGTGCCGACGATCGCGATGGAGCGGGCGTCGCGCTGGTCGAGCTCGCCGCGGTAGAAGAGGAACGGCGGCAGGTTGCCGATCACGCGCAGGTTCGCCGGGTAGTCCTTGTCGAGGACCGTGACCAAGCGTGCGCCGGCCTTGCCGGCCGCGGCCAGCTCGTCGTCGACGCGGGCGCGCGCGTCGTCGAGGCCGACGGTCAGGGCCTGCTGCAGCAGGGGGCGGTTCTTGGTTGCGGCACGTGAGTCCTCGTACAGCTGTCCGTCCATGAGCGCGGCAAGGCCCTCGGGGCTGTGGGCGCCGCGGGCGATCAGGCTCCAGTCGAGGGTGGCGTCGCCGGTGCGCAGCGCGCACAGGGTCAGCAGATCGTGCTGCTCAGCGGTGATATCGAGGTCCATCAGGGGTGTCCTTCTACTCGTGGCCCCGGGATGTTCGAAGGATGAAGCGAGGTACTCGGGCCACTTCCCATCATGGCGTACGCGGTCCGCGTACGGGAGACAAGGGCACGGTCGACTCGATCCTCGGTACCGGCCGCCCGGGCCGCGCCGGCTCCGGCGGCCGGACAGAGGACAAGATCATTCGGTGCTCTGCCCGGCGGCGATGAAGTGGGACATCGTAGCCTTCAGAGCATCATCGGGGCCCGGGCCTGCGGCTCCGGTGACGGGCGTCGTCACGAAGTTCGTGGCGGCCAGGTGGTAGCTGACCTGGAAGGGGTCGATCGTCGTGCCGGGTCGCAGCTGGTAGGCGGTGTGGCGGGAGGCGCCGTACTTGCCGATGGTCAGGGCGATGACCTGCTCCACCTCGGCACTGGTCAGGAGGGTGCGGGCCCATTCGATGGACTTGCCTTCGGTGGTGAAGTCGTCGAAGACGATCACGCTTTTGCCCTTGAGCTTGCCCTTGTACTTGGGGTTGATCCGGACGGTGCGGGCCTGGGCGCCGATCGAGATGTCCGCCGTGCTCGCCTCGCCGCGGCTCCTCCTCCACCGCTCCAGGCTGGTGTCGGGGGCCTGGCCGGTGCGCTCGAGGAGGTCTTCGCGGTAGTAGGAGCCGACCATGGCCTTGGCCTTGGTGAGGAAACCGGCGAGCTGCTGGCTTACCTGGCCCGGGGAGCTGCTGGGGTAGACGCAGAAGAGGCTGCGGTGGGGCAGGGTGCCGTCGAGGTAGGCGGAGGAGAGCAGCCGCAGCATCAGGATGTCACGGGCGTCTTGGGTGCCGACGGTGATGCTGCGGCCGCGGGTGAAGACGTCCTGGAGCTCGAAGGTCCGGGCAGAGGCCTGAGGGAAGCGCACGTTGGGGGGCAGCAGCGAGCGGATCTTGAAGGAGCGGGCGTCATCATCGTGACTGAAGGCCCAGCAAGGCTCGTCCAGGAGGAAGTGCTCCAGGAGCTCACCGACATCGGTCGGCTGGTCCGCCGACAGAGTGATCATGCCCTTCGCGTTCCGCACGTGGTTGGCCCAGCGGGCGAAGATGTGGACGACGCCGGCGTTGATGCCGGTGCGCCAGTCCAGCTCGGAGGTCCCCACGATGACGAGCTGATTTGCGCGCAGCTTGAGGCGGTCGGCGACCGTCAGCAGCCAGGCCGCGCCGCCGCGAGCCGGCTGGCCGGGGATGTCGTCACGGCACAGGTGGAGGGCGGGCGCGGGCAGGCCAGCGGCCCTCATGGCGGCCTCGGCGTCGAGGGAGTCGGTCGTGAGCAGCACGAAGGAGATGCCGCGTTCGCCGAGCCACTGCAGGAAGTCGGCGATCCCGTCGTGGGCGCGCCCGGGCGAGCGCAGGACCGCCTTGTAGTCGATCGCGACCGCGCGCACCGTGTTCGTCTCGTCCATCGCCGCCCCCACTGCTGTGCCATGGTCATCAGCTGACCCTCCTGCCATGATCTCAGCCGGTCTGACCGCGCACCCTCGGTTTCCGGATCCCCCGCTCCCCTCGCAGCCGCCCGTACGACTCCGTCGACGGAGGATCCGCCACACACGTCACACCCGCCTCAACTTCGTCAAAAAGTCCACTCCTCTGCCTCGAGCGGCCTGTAGGGCGAGAGGGCCACACCGGCCCCTAGAACGGAGGCATGGACGATGGAAGAGCACAGCGCCCGCGCGGTGGCCGTCGAGAAGATCCTGGTGGGGCTAGCACAGCGGCCTGGGACGGAACCGCCCTGCGCGGACGGAGCCAACGTGCAGCGCCGCGGTGACGTCGTGTGCGCCGCGGTGGTCGACGGGGCCGGCCATCATCCGGCGGTGGTCCGGTATGCGGCGATTACCCCGGCGGTCATCACCCACATCGGGATCGCGGTGGGCGGCCTGGCCGGCCTGATGACGGCCGGGCAGATGGCCGCGGCCTACGACCGGCCCCCGCACGCGTCCGCGGTCCTCGCCTGCGCGCAGCCGGGACAGCCGACCAGCGTCCACTGGATCGGGGACTGCAGGGCCTACGGGTGGGACGGGATCATGCTCAGGCAGTGGTCGACCGACCAGACGATGGGGAACTGGCTCCGGTGGAATGGGGGCGCCGCCGTGGAACTCGACGCCGTCAAGCATGACAACTGGTCGAGGCTCGGGCTGGCCCAGGCCGGGGCGGCGACGTGCCGGCAGGTGCAGGTCCCCTCGGAGGTCTCATTGGTGCTGCTGATGTCCGACGGGGTCTCCGACCAGGTGCCCTCGGAAATGCTGGCCCGGCTGTGCCGCGAGCACGCGGACGACCCACAGTTGCTCGCGACGGCCTTGGTCGCGGCGGCCGCGGAGGACGAGAGCGGATACCGCGACGACGCCACCGCGATCGCCCTGCTCCGGGCAGAGGGGTGAGCACCCGCCCTGACCTGGGCGGAGACGGCTTGTAACGTTGACGGCATGTGTGTGGATATTCGTACTGTCCTGCGTAAACAGGAGGAGGAGCTGCGGCGTTTTCGCCGGGGCCTCTTCTCCACGGACCCGGCCGACAGCGGCCTGGCCGCCGTAGTGCCCGCAACCGTGCTGGAGCAGATGCGGGCGGAGGGAAAGACGGTGCCGCACAGTTTCGGACCGGTGCGTTCAGTGACTGACCGGCATGCCGTCCTGACCATCGTCGGGGATATCACGGACCAGGCCGTACTCCTGGAGCGGCCGGGCCGGGAGGGGAGTGTGCTGACGCTGTCGGTCGCAGCGAAGCACAAGCAGCTCGGCACGCGCCAGGCCGTTGACCCGGCGGAGGCGCGGGCCTGGGTGGAAGCGATCGTGGGCCCGGGCTGGCTGCCGCATGTCTACTCTGCCGGCAACTTGAGCACCGTGGGCGGGAGCTCGGCTCCGAGGCAGCTGACGACGGCGTACTTCTACCTGTTCCTGGGCGCGGACGGTGTCCCGCACGCCGAGCCGGAGCATGAGCTTGGCGTGACGCTGTCCCTGCTCACCGGCCTTGGCTGATGTACCACTGAGCGGCCGCCTGCCCGATTAAGTCCGGAACGCTTACTCGATCACCGGGATATCCAAGGCTCATGGAATTACCCGATGCCGCCTTATTCCTGGTTGCCCAGTACAGCGTCGTGGGGCTGGCGCTCGTCGTGGTTATCCGGGTGGTCAGGGTGGTCCCGCCACGGTTCGGCCAAATTCGTGAGCTCCTGGAGAAGACTTTCGGCTGTAGCGAGGTCGTTGGCGTTTACGGCCTCGGCGAAGGTCTTTTCCAGATCATGGGCGGCGGTCCAAGCGGCTTCGTACTCCTCGCGCCCGGCGGGGTACTGCTCACCACGCCGTTCCTCGAGCCGGTCGACCACGAACTGGTAGGTACGTACGCCGGTCTGCAGGTCAACGGGCATCGGTGAACATCCTTCGGTGGTCGGTGGTCGGTCTGTCGCCTGAGGGTCGCGCGGCACGGGCGCGTCGATCTGCACGATATGCCGCTGAGGGATCACCACCGACTCTGTATTGCCTAATTGGATTTACTGCTGTAATATCGAGGGAGAGCCTCGGGTGAGACAGAGCCGCCGAGGGCCCGGTGCGGCCCACTGGCGCCTGCCCCGCAGCTCCCACCACTTGCCCCGGCGGCCGCTCTGCCGAGCCGCAGGCCGCCCCACAGGAGCCCTCGTGACCAAGACGACCCCCTTCGCCCCGATCCCCGCCGCACCTCCCACCGTCACCGGACTCGCCCGCCACGCCGAGCGAATGCGTGCACGGCTTGCCGACTTCTGGGGCAAGCCCGTCCGCGGAGTGCCGCTCGGCATGGACCTTTTCCAGGCCATGTACATCACCATGACCGGCGAGGACCCGACCACCGACGCTCTCAGCGCCTATCTCGCCCAGTGCGCCAACTTCGCCGCCGCCTACCGCACCAGCGACGTATGGGTCGCCCCTCACAGCATGAGCGAGGGCATCACCACGCACCCCTTCGTGAACAACGACAGCGTCGTCGCCGGGAACCTCGAAGACGCCGCCCCCGCCCGCGACGGGCTCGTCTACTTCCCCACCCCGATCAGCCTCGACGACCTACACCCGCTCTACGGCATGGCCTGGCACATGGAAGGCACCGGCGATGAGCTCGTCCTCGACGTCGAGACCATCACCGCCACCCGCCTGATCCCCACCCGCCTTCCGCCCCGGCTCGCCGCCTCCGCCGAACTGCCCCGTGGCCCGTACTGCCCCAACGGCGTGATCACCCTCCACGAGGGGATGCTCGGCGGCTACAGCAACTACCGCCTCTTCGGAGCGCCGGACCCGGCCAGCAGTCTCGCGATCCTCCTCGCCTTCTGGGATCTGCGCCGTCCCGCCGACGCGCCGGACGCCCTCACCACCCCCGACGAGGACGTCGTGAGCGTCCCCCAGAACGACAGCACCGGCGCCAAGCCAACCAGCCGCAGCCGCAAGAACAAGCGCAGCAACCGGACCGTCCGCAAGCGCCGCATCCGCATCATCCGCGAACCCGTCCATGCGCAGGCCTCCAGCGACCCGGCCCGAGAGGCCACCGATGACTCCGGCCCCAAGTGGAAAGACGACACGCTCCGCTGGGAAGTCAGCGCGAGGTACCAGAACCGCTGCCCCAACCCCCGCCAGCACCGCGCCATCATCGAGGCCGGCGGCGAGTGCAAGCCCATCCGCGTTCCCGTCCAGGCGCACGTCAACGGCCCCAGGGGCCGCGACGTCGACCCCCGCCGAGTAGTGCGAATCGTCCCCCACCGCTCAGGCACTCGCTCGTAACGGCCGCCCCGGCCCGCCGCCGACCGCCGCGCGCGGGCCGGGCCGCCATCCCGCAGTCAGTATTGCTTAAATGGATTTATTGATGTAGGGTCGAGGTATCGACGGTGACCTTGATCCACGGAGGCATGATGCTCGTCCAGCAGTACGTATTCCTGGACATCGACGCCGTACAGGCCCTGACACCTGCTCAGGTAGAGACCTACCTCGCGAGCAAGGGCTGGACGAAGGCAGAGACGGAGCCGCCCGGCGGACAGATATGGACACGTCCCGACCACGAGCCCCTCCCTCCGCATCTCACGGCCCTCCCGGAGTACAAGCCCCACCTCGTGTGGCCGGGGTACGTGAAGTCCCTCACCAGCACCCGCTTCCGCGACTACGCCGCCCGCATCTGCGAACTGCTCCTGGCACTCGCCTTGTTCGAGCACCGGCTCGTCGCGGATGTGCTCGCCGATGTCCGCGCCCTTCCCGCTACCGAAAACCCGTGACTCCAGGAGGAGCTTCCCCATGACCCCCGACGAACTGACCGTGACCGGCCTGTGCTGGTCCTGTGCCGCCCTCACGACCATGTGCGCCCGGTGCGCCACCGCAGTGGAGATCGATCCCGCAACCGGGCAGCCGACTCTTGGCCGCACACCGACCTCGGTCCCGCGGCTTGTCTGCTCAGACTGCGTGACCGCCGCCAACAACCGCGCCCGCGAGCACGGGGGTCCGACCGTCGCGACCGAGCCCGAGCGCCACGCAAGCCACCGACAACACCTCTACATCTGACGGACCGGCGCCGCGGAACCCGGAAGACGGGGCCTGAAGCGCGCCGCAGGCCGCCGAGCACGCTCACCCGGTCGAGGCCTGGCGCGTCACAGCCGATTGTGGAGACGCCCGAGGAAGCGGCGCGGCGTCAAGCCGCGACGCGGGAGGCGTAGCGCCGCCTCCCGGTCAGCGAGGTCGGAGCGACCCGGGCGTATTCATCAGGAGCGCCGGGGGGCTGGAACGTCATGCCGGCTCGGGGACCCGGTGCCGCAGGAAGACGCAGGACTGCAGGCTTGCCAGGGCCGGGTGCGCCAGGACGTTCTCCAGCTCTCCGCTCCGGCCGGTCAGTACCCACGCGAACTTCCCGGGCACCAGATGTGCCCACATGCCGTACAGCATCTCCAACGCGACGGTGCGCAGTTCGTGGGCGCCGAGCACCACGACCAGGCGTGGGGTACGCGTGAGTTCGGCAACGATCAGGTTCTCGGCATCCGCCAGGCGACGTGGCCGCGGGCCATGGGCACTGTCCAGGTGCAGCGCGGTGTACAGGGCATCCACCGCCGCAGCGCGGTCCCGCGGAGCCTTGGCATCGATCCACGCGACTTCCGGCGCCTCTTCGGACAGCTGTACCACCGCCCGGGTGACGGCCCCGGTGTACTGGAGTGCTTCCGGCCCTTCCACGCACATGATCGCCCTCATGGTGACGATCTCCTCCAGGTCTTCGTGCAGCTCCGTGTCGAGCACCGCGGGCCTCCCCTGCCTGACGTCGTTTCACGGACGAGCCTGCACGTCGAAACAGGCCGGCGAGGGGTGAACGGTCAATGACCACTCGCACGAGGTGACCAGCCCTTAGACTCCCAGTCCCGCGGGCAGCGCCGAACCGGGATGCAGCTGCGTGCCCGACTCGCACGCCCGACGCTCTCCGACCATGTCGAGGAGCGCCAAAGCGCTGATCACCGGATCAGGTGTCTTCGAGCCCATCGCTCGTCAGCCAGGCGATCCACGCGCCGTCAGGGGCTCGGCCCAGGTGAAGGTCCGGCAGGTGGCCGGCGGTGCGGGCACAGATACGGCCGTAGGCACCATGCCGATCAGGGCAGAGTTGGGCCAGGTCGCCGTCAGACAGTGCTGTCAAGTTGTCCGGAAGCTCTTGGCCCATCGCGGTCGCGCGAGCCTGTGCTCCGCGGCGCCTCTCGGCGGTGTCCACGCGCTCGGCGATCAGGCGGGCCCAGCGCAGATCGGTGTCCTCTTGGTCTCCGGCGGGGGTGTAGAGGCACTGAGGCTGCCCGTGCTCCTCGAACTCGTCGACGAGCGTCATCCCGATCGACTCCAGCAAGCGGCGCGACCCTGCGTTCGCCGCCTGGGTGACCGCGACCATGGGGCCGCCCTTGGGTACGGCCTCCGTCCACCAGCTGACGGCCGCGGCCACCGCTTCCCGTCCCAGCCCTTTACCCCAGGCAGAGGGGAGCAGCTGGTAGGAGATCTCGGCGGCGCCTTCGCACCGGTGGTCGGGGCCGATGGTTACCAGGCCGACCGGCTGGTCGTCGGCTGCCCGGACGACGGTCCAGGCGCCTGCTGTCGCCGGGTACGTGGCCTGCCGCGCGGCGACGCGCTCCTCCGAGGCCGGGCCGCCGAGGTGGGCGCGGACTGTGGCATCAGTCAGCAACTGGCGTACGAGGGAAGCGTCATCCGTGGTGACCGGGCGCAAGCGGAGACGGTCGGTACGCAGTTCGGCAGGCCACACGAGCCTCAGGGCCTCGTCGACGGAAGTCATGGCGCCAGCCTGCCAGGCGGCGGCCGTCATTGGGCCGTGCTGCGGAGCATCCCACTGGCCGCGTGATCACGAGCAGGAGCTCCGATCGATTGCATAATTGGAATTACGCCAGTAGTCTTTCGGTGTCCGCGGAGCGGGCTCCGCTCGCGCCCACTCGCGACGCTTCATCGACACGAGAGACCATGCCTCACTTCAGCTTCACCTCCCTCCCAACGGCCGTGCGCTTCCGCCTGACCGCCACCACCAGCGCAGAGGCGTGGGAACTGGCCATGCAGCTCAGCGACGGGACATACGACCTCGTCGCCCTTCACAAGCTGGGAGTCCAGATCGAAGAAGTCACCTTTGGCGACCACGCCGACACCGAGCAGTGCGAAACGGAGTAATTCAGTGAACGGTTCTTGGCGCAGTGTGCCCATGCCGCAGCACGTCGCCCAGCTGCCCCGCAACACTGCGGGACGCCCAGTCCCCGGCAACATCTCCTGGTACGAGGCGGATGACGACGGTTCGATCCTCGTAACGTCGAACGACGAGCTGGGAGGTCACATCACCTGCTCATGCACGCCGGGGCGCGGAACTCCCGCGTTCGGCGAGCAATGCCCGGTTCGGCAGCGCGAGTTCATGGTCCAGCGACTGTGCGGTCTATGCACGAAGGGGATCGCCACCATGGAACAGCTGGCGTTCGTCGGCGAGACGGACGCCGGGTACTACCTGGAGCCGCCGCTCCATCAGGACTGTGCGGCGTATGCGTTGCAGGTGTGCCCGCGACTGCATGCCGCCGGCGACCGCATCGAAGTCGCCCTTGCCCAGACGTACACGCTGATGGAGGACCGGATCGTAGGCATGACGGCCGGGGGCGAGCTGCGGCGCGCGAGGTTCGCCTTCGGCGATCCGGTGGCTCGATACCTGGCGGTCCTCGAGTTCTACCTCGCCGTCCCGGTTGCACCCACCCGGCTGACCGGGCCGGAATGGGTGGCGAACCGAACCGAGAGCGTTGCATAATTGGATTTACTCATGTAGCGTGTGCACATGTTCGAGAGCTGATTGCTCTCCTTCACACGCCGGCCTCCTCACAGGCCGTTTCCCGGAAGCCCACGTGGGCCCGGCACCGATGAATCACCCGGCGGTCTCCCGCCATCTGGACGGAACCCATGCAGCACGACGCTTCTCCTGAACCCACACCCCCTGTACGTATCGGACGCGCCCGCTTCCGCGACCTGGACGCGGTCTGCGATCTGCTGTCGCTGGTCAGCCCTGGAGAGCCGGTCCCGCGCACAGTCCCGGTGGCCCTCTCCTTGCAGCCGGGACGGCTCACGCACGGAGACTGCCTGTGCCTGACGGCCCGACGCGGCGACCGCATCGTCGGCGTGCTGATGGCCAGCCCGCCTCACTGGACCGAGACCCACCCCCTACGCATCGAACTGGTACGCAGCGTCCTGTACATCGGGGGTGTTGCGGTCGCGCCCGACTTCCGGGGCCAGGGCATCGCCAGCGAACTGCTGCGCGCGGCCGAGCATCACAGCCGCCTCGCGGGGCTTCGCCTGCTCGTGCTGGAGCATCCGCCCGGGCTCGCCGGCTTCTACACCCGGCACGGCTACACGGCGGGGCAGGAGCGTCTGCTCGTCGCACTGCCCAACGGCATGCAGGTGCGCAAGATGCCCGGGCACCAGAGTGCTGTGAAGCCCCTCGTCCCCGGGGTCGGGCTCACTGAAGTGCCGGGGGCTCCAGCAAGGGTCGTCACCGGTCTGCTTCCCGGGTGTGCGGTGCCGCCGTCCGCCCGCTACCGCCACGGCCGCCTTGTCCTTTGATCCGCCCGACCCCGGCCCGGCCGCTCACCGCGTCGCCGACCGCCTCCCGCAGTCAGGCCCGTCGACTCCCGGAAGGACGCTTCCTTGATCACAACGCCCTCCCAGCACGCCGCGCTGATCGCCAGTGCGCTCGCGGACGTCATCCGCAGCGATGCCAGGCAGCACCCCGACCGCGGGGCTCTGGAGCGCATCGCGGAACTGCTCGACACGGTGGTCATCGCCTTCGTCGACGCTGAGCCGGACGCGGACGCCGTCGCGGCTCCAGCGGACGCAGTCCTCGCGCTCCAGGACGCGGAGATCCTTGCCTCCCGGTCTCCGGGGGCCGGCCTGCCCCTGGGATTCACCGCGGCCGTCCTTGCGCCCGTCACGGGCCAAGCTCCCGAGTTGCCTGTCCCTGTCGGCGCGGCCTCCCCACAGCTCGCTGAACAGGATGCCCGGCTGCGGGCCCGGCTGGCGCTCGTTGAGGAGTGGCTGCTCGACACGCAGCACCCCGACATGGTGCCCGCGTACGCCTCCATGGCCCTCACTCTGCGCACCAAGCTGGCGCACATCGCCGCGGCCGTCGCTGTCGGCAGCCGGTCCTGACACCTCGGCTCTGCGCCCTCCTTCTACGGCCCGCCGCCCGGCGGGCCGTCCCGCGGCGGCACGTTGATGCGCCGCCACATCACCACATCTCATATGAATCGGGATTCTTCATGACCACCCTTGCCTCAGAACCGGTGCTGTCCAGCCGCGACGACTACCTGGCAGCGGTCCGCCAGGCGGTCGAGGCCGCCAAGGCCTACTTCGGCGACGGGGACAGCCCGCTCGACGACGTGACCTATGACCGGCTCATCCGAGCCATCGCGGCCTGGGAAAAGGACCACCCGCAGGACGTTGCCGCGGACTCTCCGACCGGCAAGGTCGGGGCGGGCGCGGCACCGACGGGCGATGTCCCCCACACGAAGGTGATGCTGTCGCTGGACAACGTCTTCAACCGCGAGCAACTGCTCGACTGGGGAGCCTCGGCGGACCGGAGGCTGGGCCGCCCTCTCGCCGGTGGCTGGGCAGTGGAGGCCAAGCTCGACGGCAACGCCATCGCCGCCCGCTACGTCCGCGGCCGCCTGACCCAGGTTCTCACCCGGGGAAGCGGCAGCCACGGTGAGGACATCAGCCACGTGGCCGGCACGATCGTCGGACTGCCCGTCCGGCTGACGGAGCCGCTGACGTTCGAAGTGCGCGGCGAGGCCCTGTTTACCCGTGACCAGTTCCAGCGCGCGAACGAGGTGCGTGCCGCACACGGTGCGAAGCCGTTCGCCAACCCGCGCGCTGGGGCCTCCGGCACGCTGCGGGCCAGGGACCGCGACTACACGCTGCCGATGACGTTCTTCGCGTTCGGCGCGGTCGACCTTCCGGGAGAGACGTTCGTACCCGGGGGAGCCACGCACCTGGAAGTCCTGAAGGCAGTCGGCGATGCGGGGGTCCAGACGATCAGCGACACGCCGACCGGCAGCGTCGTGGTGGACACGCTGGCCGAGGCTGCACGGCGCGTCGAGGAGATCAGGGAACAACGCGGCTCGCTGCCGTTCGACATCGACGGTGTCGTCGTCAAGGCCGTCAGTGCGGCTGAGCAGGCCGCACTGGGGGCCGGGAGCCGGTTCCCGTACTGGGCGGTCGCCCACAAGCTGCCGGCCGTGGAGCGCATGACCGTGCTCACCGCTGTCAGCTGGGAGACGGGCCGGACCGGCATCATCGCGCCGACCGCCGAGCTGGAGCCCGTCGAGGTGGAAGGAAGCATGGTGTCGCGTGCCACGCTGCACAACCCCGGCGACATCCGACGCAGGGATCTCCACCTGGGCGACACGGTGACCGTGCACAAGGCCGGCGATGTGATTCCCAGGGTCGAGGCCGCGGTGGTGGCCCGCAGGCCCAAGGACGCCGTGCCGGTGCCGCTGCCGGAGCGGTGCCCGAACTGCGGTGGAGAGATCGACAAGAGCCAGGAGCGGTGGCGCTGCGTCAAGGGCACCGCGTGCCGTCTGCCCGCCCTGATCGAGTACGCCGCCGGGCGCGACCAGCTCGACATCGACGGCCTGGGCGCCCGGTACGTCAAGGCCCTCGTTGACGCCGGAGCCGTCCGGGATGTCGCCGACCTCTTCACCCTCAGCACCGAACAGCTCACCGAGGCCTCCGGCAGCGCCAGGCGCGGAGCCAAGCTGGCCGAACAGATCCAGCAGGCCAAGTCACTGCCGCTCAACCGCATCCTCTGCGCTCTCGGCATCGTTGGCACCGGGCGCAGCATGTCCCGCCGGATCGCTGCCCACTTCGGAACCATGGAGGCCATCCGCCGCGCGGACGCGGCGGCCCTGCGCGAGGTGGACGGCATCGGCGCGGAGAAGGCGCCCGTCATCGTCCAGCAGCTCGCCGACCAGGGGCCGGTCATCGACAAGCTCGTGGCCGCGGGCGTCACCCTGACGGAGCCCGAGGCCGCCAGCACGGGTCAGGGGCCGCTGACCGGCAAGGTGGTGGTCGTCACCGGAAGGATGACCGGCTTCCTCGAAGGCCTCGGGCGCAGCGACATGACCGCGCTGATCCAGAAGGCCGGCGGCCAGGCGGGCAGCAGCGTCACCGCCAACACGGACTACCTCGTCGCTGCTCCGGCGGCCGGCGGCAAGCTGAGCACGAAGGCGGTCAGGGCCCAGCAGCTGGGTGTGGAGGTGCTCTCGCCGGACGCCTTCGCCGCACTGGTCATGGACTACCTCGGCTGATCTGACGCGGTGGCGGGGCGGGAGGCCGGGCTTCTCTCCCCGCCACCGCGCTCTTCCGTGGGCTCACCCCATCCCTCGGAGTTGCTTAATTGGATTTATTGCAGTAATCTTAGGGGAGTTGGGCGAGCGGTGGCGCCACGAGCGCCTCTTCGAGCACGCCGACTTCATGAGCAGAAACGAGAAGTACCTTGAACAAGCAGCAGCTGATCAAGGAGATCGCGGCCAACGGCAGCATCTCCACCGCCCGGGCCGCTGAGGCCCTGGAACTGGTGCTGGACACGCTGGTCCGGCGCGTCCTGGACGGCGACGCCGTCTCCGTGACCGGGTTCGGCAAGCTCCAGGCGGTCCACACCCCCGCGCGCCGCGCACGCAATCCGCAGACCGGTGAACGAGTCCTGGTCCCCGCAGGCAGGCGGATCGTGTTCCGCCCGGGCGCCGCGTTCACCGCGATGGCGCGCGGCGAGCGCCCCGTCCCCGAGGCCGGACGCAGCGCCGCGCGCAAGAGTCCCAAGAGCGCGTAACGCCCAGCCCATGTCGTGGTCCCGCCGGGCCGGATCTTCCGGCCCGGCGGGACCACGAACGACGCTCCTCCTCTGAGGAACGCCAACGTCAGCCGCACGCCTGTGCAGAAAGCACCGCTTCCATGACCGCCTCCGTCCACGACGCCACCACGCACGTACTCGTCTCGATCCCGGCCGCGCACCGCGGGCGCGCCACCGTCACGGCCGTTCCGGAGGAAGGCGTGCTGATCACATTCGCGCCGCGCCACGTGACCTCCGAGGAGCGCGCCGCCGTCGACCGGCATGAGCTGGGCAGCAAGGCCCGGCGTCGTGCCGAGCACAAGCTCATCACCACGCTCGCCAGAGAGGCCCGCGCGGTGCGCGGCGCGTGCGAGGGGGCCTTGCGGGCCGCCGGGTACGACGTCGCCCATGAGGGGCGCGCGGATGACGTGCTGGGGCTGCTGGAGGGTTTCGTGCTGCGCTCCATGCGTGCCGTGCCGGTCGCGTACGGGCAGGCGTTCTCGTCCGCCGGACGGGCGTGGCAGTCGGGGGTCGAGCACGGCTGGGACCACGCCGCCTTCGTCAGGGCGTACGGCACGGAGCACGACCGCCGCCGCCCCGCCGTGCCGAGCTACCACCGTGACCAGCACGAGGCGTACGAGCACGGCTGGCGTGAGGGCCGGAAGCGGTTCAACCGCGGCTGCTACACCGACAACACCCCGCGGTCCTAGGCGATGGGCCAGGCACTACGCGCCGGCCGCAGGGCCACGCACGCACCATCAGCCCGGCCAGGGGCTCGGCCCCGGCCAGGCGGGCCGTCTCGCTCCGGCGCCCGTCCGAGCCGCAAGCCAGCACAGCCTGTCCGGCGCGAGGCTCATGGATTCGTCCCGGCTGCGGCCGGTGAGATGCCAGATGGCGCCCACTCCTTCGTCCGCGCCGAGGGGAACCCGGCGCTCGCCGCGTGCCGGGCCACGGCAGCGGCTTTGACCGCGTACGCCGCTGAGCACCCCGGGCCCGAGGCGGCGGAGTGGGCCTTCGTGGCGCAGGAGCGGGTCGCCGAGTGCACGTACCGGATTGACGAGGGGGCCGGACAGGACGAGCTCCAGGGCCTGGCCGACGCTGCCCGCGGCGAGCTCGCCGCGCTGACGCTGGGCCTGCTTGACGAGGCCGGTCCCATGACGGCCGAGCGGCTGGCGGCGTTGGACGCGGACACGCTCGCGCTCCTCACCTGGTACGCGGCGCCGTGGCCGGTTCGCTGGCTGTGGCCTCCCGAGACAGATGCGCACGGGGTGGCGCTCCGGCCGCGGATCGTGAACCTGTTCCACGGACCGGGCGGCTGGAGCGAGGGGATCTGCCGTGTGCTGGGGGCGGACGTCGACATGATCGGCGTCGACCTGGACCCCGGCGCGGCCGCTACCGCGAATGCCGCCGGACACGTGTGCATCGTCGCCGACGTCGCCGCCCTGGACCCTGAACACCCAGCGCTGCAGTGGGTCGTCGGTGTCATCCTCTCCCCGCCGTGCCAGGCCTTCAGTCCCGCAGGGCGCCGCCGGGGGCACGAGGTCGCGGCGATCGAGCTGGTCTGCTCGGTGATCCGATCCGTGGGAGGCGCGGCCGGCTACCTGCAGACCGTGCACGCCGACGGGTCCCATGCCGGGTGCGCCCCGCGCTCGGGAGAGACGTGGCCCGAGGTCCGAGCCCAGCTCGCCGGCCTCGAGGACGAGCGGGCCGGGCTGATGGCCGAGGCGGCCATCTGGCCGCTGGCCATGCTGTGCAGCAACGGATCGGTCGAGTGGGTCGCCGTCGAGCAGTCCAGCGCCCTTCCGGCCGAGATCGAGGAAGCGATCTTCTTCGAGTTCGAGCAGGCCGGATGGCGCACCACGGAGGCCATGACCCTGGACTCCGTGGAGCACGGGTCGCCCTCGCACCGCAAGCGGCGCTTCCTGACCGCCTACCGCAACCAGACGCCTGTCATCAGCGTTCACCCCGAAACACCCTTCCCTGTAACGACGTTCGCCCAGTGCGTCGGCTGGGGGCCGGGACGCCGGGTCAACACCCGGGGACAGCGCGGGATCGACCCGCGCACCGGCCGACCCAAGGGCGGCGGGGGCTTCTCCGCAGACCAGCCCTCGAACTGTGTGACGGCCACGGCCTACGGCTGGAAGGACGAGGACAGCGGACAGCGCATCCACCAGAACGACATCGGCCGTCTGGTCGGCTTCCGCAGCGACTACCCGTGGACCCACATCGGGCGCGGCGAAGGCATCAGGACCCGAGCCCAGCAGGCCGCCGACGTGGTGTGCCCGATGACCGCAGCGGCCGTGATCGGCCGCATTCTGAACCTACACTGGGAGGAACAGACCCGCACATACGTCACCAAGCTGTACGACACCGCCGAAGCCGCGTAAACCCCCGACGCCGGGGGCTCGTACGGCCCCCGTAGACAGCACCTACCTACCCAAAACCCCAAGTTCAGCCGCAGTTGATGTCCCTCTTCAGGATCGCTGGTTGGCGCGCTTCTGCCGATGCCCGGCCAACTGCGCCCGCCGTTCGGCATCATGCGAAGTACCTCGTTGGTGCGCCCGCCTTGCACCGGCGCCCGACGACACTGTGTGGCCCAGGAAGGAACTCCTCTTTTGTCCCGCGTTCAGTTCACCGCCGGCTCGCCCGTCGGTGCCCTTACCGACCCGGTCATGATCGACAGCAAGGAGACCGTCGACCGCGACGACGCCATCGCGGTCCACCCGACGAGTGACGGATGGCGGCTGACGGTCTATGTCGCCGACGTCGCCTCCGGAGTCGCCCTGGGCAGCGACGCCGACCGCAAAGCCCTGCGGCGACGCGAGTCGGCCTACGGCGGCTGGCGTGGCCGGGCCAAGATGCTTCCACGGCCCGTGGAAGATCGACTGACACTGGCACCCGGGCGCGCATGCCCGGCGTTGGCGGTGCAGATGAAGGTCGGCCGGGACGGATCCGTGAATCACGTCGAGGTCGAGCGGGCCACGGTGCGCGGCGCCCTGGCCATGGACCACGCCGAGGTCGCCGCCGCGGTCCGCAACTCCGACCACCCCCTGCACGCCGGTCTGCGCCAGGCCGCCGCGGTGAGCGAAGTTCTCCTCGCGCGCCGGCGGGAGCACGGGGCACTCGCCCTGTACGACCTGCTGTCCGGCTGGGCCACCGACGAGGACGGCACCGTGGTGCGGCTGGCATCCTTCGAACGGAACATCGCCTATGTGATCGTTCAGGAGTGCATGATCGCCGCAAACACGGCGCTGGCCGGGTGGGCTGCCGAACGCGACCTTCCGGTGCTCTTCCGCAACCACTCCGCCTCCAAGGTCGCCCCGCCCCGGGACGTCCTGCTCCACGACCTTGACCTTGCCTTCACCGCCCGCTCCGACGCCCGGCTGGCGGCGCTGCAGCAACGCACTCTCATGACCCTCAGGGCCGCCGAGTACGCGCCGTTCATGCGCGGACACTGGGGCCTGAACCTTCCCGGCTACCTCCACGGCACCTCGCCTCTGCGGCGCTATGCCGACCTGGTGGTGCAACGGATCATCCTCAGCCACCTCGACAAGACCGCCAGCCCCTACTCCGCCGACGAGCTCCACGCCGTCGCGCAGGCCCTGAACGACGGCGCGCGCCAGGACCGAGAAGCCGAGAGCGAGTCGAGGAAGTCCGTCACGCACTCCCGCACACGGCGTGCCGCGGCCGATGACTCAGCCGACTACTCCAGGCTCGACAGCGCGGCCTTCCACGCCATCCTCAAACGAGGCTGCAAGGAGCAGATCGCCGGGCCCTCGCTCGTCGACGAGGCCGCCCGACGCGCCGCCGACCAGAATCTCACCTCCCTGGAGCAGCAGCTCGTCTTGCTCGTCGCGGGCGGGGCCGGATGGCAGCCGGCCCGCGTCGCGTGCCTGCAAGCCATCGCGGCGTCGCCGGAGACGGCCGTGTCCGTCCTCTCGGTACACGCCCAGGTCAACGGGTGCGAGCTGCCCGAGTTCACCGTCGAGGCCCGGGGCCAGGGGCACGACGCCGTCTTCCGTGCCCAGGCCTCCTGGACCTCCGGCGACGACCAGGTCACCGGCGCCGAGCGCTCGGCCTCCACGAAGAAGGGAGCCCGTCACCAGGCCGCTCTGAGCCTGCTCGCCCGCCTGGCCGACCTGCCCGACCCCTCGCGTGATCTTGCATCCTGGGGTCGCACCGGGGCCGCACCCGCCTCGAAGGCCCTCCCGCCCGCTGAGGACCGTTCCCCGGTGTCGGTACTCAACGAACTCGAGCAGACCCGGGTCATCACCGGCCTGACGTACGGAATGTCCAGCGACGGCCCCGGCCATCAGATGGTCTTCTCGTGCACGGCACGCGCCGATATGGGCGGTCAGAGCCTGTCCGCCACCGCTTCTGCGACGAAGAAGGCAACTGCCAAGGCGAACGCGGCAGACGGCCTGCTCACACAGATCCGTGCCGCACGGACGGAGTCGCACGCGTAACACCGCCGAGGGCGCCGCGGAGGCCACGAGCCCCCGCGGCGCAGTGCCCGCTGCACCGGCTCAGGCCGCCGGTGCAGCTTCTTGGTCAGCCACGACTTGATCGCGCTGTGGCCGGGACGTCCGGGCGATCCCTCAACTGGCCTCGGGCAACCGCGCGCCGGAGTCCGCAACGCGCCCGATGTGGGCTCGGTGTTCCTGGCGCGCGGTGTCCAGTAGCCGCCGCCAGGACGTGACTGTCGGGCGACGGCGCAGCAGGGCGCGCCGCTCGCGCTCGGTCATGCCGCCCCACACGCCATGCTCGACGCGGTTGTCGAGGGCGTGGGCGAGGCATTCCGTGCGCACGGGGCATCCGAAGCAGATCACCTTCGACCTGTTCTGTCCCGCCCCGTCGGCGAACAGTTCCTCGGGGTCGGCGGCCCGGCAGGCCGCGTGATCACTCCAGTGTCCGTCCGTTCTCACCCCGGTGCCGTCCTCTCCCCGTTCTGGCATGTGACTGCAACCTTACGCAGCGCCAGGTCAGAAGCGGTACGGCCAATCCGTGAGGGGCCGACACGAACGGCGCGGGATCCGCGGCACGGTGCCGCCTGGGCCTGATGCCGGTCGTCCGCTCCGTCCGTCTCAGTGTTGGAAGCCACCGCGCCGGTGGCGGCGTTGCCCGGCGCCGCCGCGCGCTACGGCACGTGCCTTCCGGCCTCGCGGGTACGAGGGCTGCCGCGTCATGACCCTTTCTCGTCATCGGTCCAGCGGGGTGGTGAACTCGAGCCGGGTGCGGTCCCCGGCCAGGGCAATGTGGGCCACCTCCACCACTCGGCCGGTGGGGTCCTGCGCGACCTTTTCGATGTGCAGTACCGGGTCAGACGTCCCGATTCCGAGTTCCACGGCCTCGGCCGGCGTCGCAGACCGTGCAGTGACGTGCTCGGTGACCTTTCCGAATTCGATTCCCACGGTTGCGAGCTGCGATTGGGTTCCGCCGGGCCACGGTTCGTTTCGGCTGTCGAGGAGCTCCTGGTTCTGGGCGATGTCTTCGCGCACGAGGTACGAGCGGACGATGCCGAGTGTGTGCCGCTCGTCGACGTGCTGCGTGCGATAGCTTCGCTCGACCAATGCGGTTCCAGGCGAGACTCCGAATATCTTCGCCAGGTGACTGCAGGCCTCCGTCTCCCGGTAAACGGCGGAGAACACGAGGTCCTGCTTCTTCAGCCCGGTGTCGTGCTCTGTCGCCCCCGTCGCCTTGCGTTCCGCGAGCGGCTTGCGCACGCGCGCCTTCTCCCAGGCATGGCGGGTGTTGCTGCGGGTCACCAGCCGGCGGAGCGGCCTCGCGTTCCTCTCGTCCGAAGTTCCGCGTCCGCGCCTTGTGTCAGTGGTCACTGCCATTACACATCCTCAATCCGTAGCGCTCGTGTGCGTGTCCATAGAGGTGTGCGACCGGGCCTGCGTGTGACATCCCAAGAGGAGTCGGCCCGCAGCCCGGTGGCGGAGGCGTACGGGCGCTGATGCGGGCGCGCCGTCACACGGCCGGTCAAGGCAGCGTGCATTGGGCGCAGGAGGATGCCCGAGCCACGGGAGTTGTCGATGGACGAGGTCGGCGCGCTGTCGTGCCAGGTCGACCGGGCCGACCCTGGGCACGGTGGTCGGGGTCTGCGTCTGCAAGGCATCGCAGGCGCACAGGGCGAGTTCACCGCTCTCCGAGCTCATTCCGCGTACGGTGGGCCCGCCGCCCCGCACCATCGGCGTGCGGGATGTCGGGAACGCGAACGGGAGGAAGAGCAGGATGACGCAGGCCGCGGTGAGCGAGCTGGACGAGCGGGTGCCGGGGCGCCGGTGGACTGTGCGTCTGGATGCCGCCGGTCGGGGCAGTACGGCGGTACGCATCTCGTGCAGCCGCCCCGCCTGCCCCGAGCAGCGTCTGCCGTCCGCGGCCGACGGCCGTGCGGCGGCGGTCGCCCACCTCAAGGCGCATCTGCGCGCTGCCCCAGCCCCCAGGCCCGGCGCGTACTGCGCATGCAGAGCCGACGGCTGCCACACCCATCTGCCGGACACGGGCCGGCATGCCCGTGCCGAACCCTGGCGATGCGGCGGGCCGGTCGTCCTGGCCGTGATCACCGACCGGGAAGGACGCTGGTGGAAGGCCATGGAGTGCTGCTCGCGGTGCGCAGCCGCCACACCCGGCGCGAAGACGGCAGCCACCTCCCAAGCCCCCAGACGCCAGACCGGGGACGAACCCCCGACCCCCGTAGCCCCGGGGGCGGGCACGCCGCAGTTCTCCGACCGCCAGGCCGTAGCCAGGACAGGGGTGCCTGCTCCCCGCTCCGCCCCGGTACGCCGCCGCCCGCCACAAGCGAAGATCGCCCAGCGTGTCATCCCCCACGATCTGCGGCCCGTCGCCCTGCGGGACGAGCTCGTCGAACTCGGTGACCTCTTCCGCGCCTACCAGCAGCGCACCGAGCCCGACCTGAAGCTCCTCGCCGACCTCCACGAGCGCAAGGCACAGGCCTTCACCACCTGGGCCGACGTCAGCGGCATCACGAGCCTGCGGATGGAGGCCCGGCGCGCCGAGCAGGCCGCCACCGCCGCCCGCTTCCAGCACCAGCAGCGCACCGGCGGCATCGCGGACAGCGATGGGCCGGCCGTATCGCGCCTGTTGACCGCACCGACACAGGGGGATCACGCGCGCTCTGTCCTCGCGTACGTGGCCGACCACAGCCCGCTGCCCGGCTCCGAGGCACGGCTGCTCACGCTGATGCTGACTCTGCGCACTGCGCACAAGGGCACCGGCAACCTCGTCGGCCAGGACCTCAACGCGCTGGGCCTGACCGACCCGGAGGACCTGGTCGAGAAGCTGACCGGCTGCGGCTGGCTCACCCTGCCCGGCACCGCCGGCGACCTGCTCGCCTCCCGGCCCGAGAACCCCACCCCGATCACCATCCCCTCCCTGGTCCCCCGCGACGGCGAAGCCGGCCCGTTCACGTTCGGCAAGAAGATGCGGCCCAAGCTCTCCGGCTGGGCCCAGAAGGTCATCTCGGACAAGAAGCTCCGCAAGGCCAAGGCCACCGCCGGCACGCGGCTCCTCGCGCTGACGCTGGCCACCCAGACCGACGCCGCGGGACGCCTCGGTCCCGGTGGCCAGGGCATCGCCTTGCACGCTCTCACTGCTTGGGTCCCGATCGAATCGGGCGAACTGCAGCACCTGGTCGACCAGCTGACCACAGCAGACTGGCTCGCCGAGACCGCCCTTACCGACACCCAGCTCACGGGGCAGCTGACGGAGCGCGTGCTTCCGCTCACCTGTCCGCTCCCGGCTTGAGGCACGGCGCCCGCCCGGGCGAACACCCTGACGGTACGGCCGTCTTGGCCCGGCCATCTGCGGGATGACGGGCAAGCCGGCCACTGCGAAAGCGTGATCGGGCCGAGCTGGGGATCGGTTCAGTGCCTTGAGGCGGGGGCTTTGTGGATCGCGCCGGCGCGTGCTCTGGGGCGCCGTGCGGTCGTTTCACGGAAGGCGACCAGTGGCCGTTGGCCGACACACGGATTCACTGGTGGTGGGCATCCGGGTTCCGACGTCGCCCCAGGGACGGTGCAGGTGGGGACAGCTCGAGGTCGGATCTGGTCTGTCATCCCGCAAGGTGTTCACCCCTGCCAAGGTCCGGGATGTTGACGGTGGTCACCCGGGCCGCGTCGATCAGATCGAGGACCTCTGTGGTGGGGCGTACGTCGCCGAAGGATCGGTAGATCGTGGCGAGCGTGGCGTTGTGGTCCTGATCTCGGCCGGTCGCGTTGGCGTCGGCGACCATCACCACTCGGTAGCCGCGGGTGAACGCGTCGCGGGCCGAGGACTCGCAGCACACCTGGGTGACCGTGCCCGTGATCAGCACAGTGTCGATGCCGCGCTCCTGGAGCAGGTCCGGGAGCAGGCAGCGGCCGGGAAAGAAGGCGCTCGGCGCGCTCTTCTCCACGAAGATGTCGTCCGGGCCCGTGACGAATCCGGGCCACAGCCGGCCGGGCAGTGGTCCGGTGCCGCCGGAGTTGCGGAACATCTCGGCGGCGTCGGGCCCGTGGAACTCGTCTCCGACCGGGGTGCGTTCGGTACGGGCGGGCACCACCCAGGCGACTGTCCCGCCGGCCGTCCGCAGCCGGTCGGCGAGCTGCTGGATGTTGGGGGCGATACCGCGGGCATAGGGGTTGGCGTCGACGAAGAACGGCACCATGTCGATGACGACCAGTGCGGTGCGGGCGGGCGTGAGGCGCGGGAAGGCGAAGCGGCGGCCGCGGCGGTCCTGCTGGCGCCGGTACTCGCGCTCCTCGATGTGCCACGCGTGCATGCGGGTCTCGGTGTTCTCCACGGCGGGGTCCCTCTCAGTCGTGGTCGGGGCTGAGCTTGCGGTGGCTTCCGGACCGGCCGATATCGAGTTCCACCAGGGAGCTGAGGGTGGTGCCGCTGTTCCAGTAGCCGAGCAGGTCGACGTCGACGAGGCACAGGCCGTGCCGCGCGGCGAAGTTCCGGGCCGGCCGGGTGAAGACGCAGGACGCCACGAACACCGGTACATCCGCGCCGTGCTCGGCACGCGCGGTGCCGTTGAACGTCTGGATGTCACGGCTTCCCACCGAGCGGTGCTTGGCGTACCTCTTGCACTGCACCACGATCTTCCTGCCATCGGGGAGGTAGCCGATCACGTCGGCGCCGAGATCGCCCGCGCCGCCCACCCGCTGCACCTGGGTGCAGCCGTCACGGCGGCACAGATCGGCCACGTACTCCTCGAAGGCGCGGTCGTCCATCGCCCACACCGCCGCCAAGGAGCGCCGGGCTTGGAGCTGAGCGTCCTCGGCGAGCCGCTGCTTCTCGGCCCGTGCCTCGCGCCGCCCGGCACGCACGAGCCCCGTGACGACGACTGCGAGTACGACTGCGGCTAACGCCGCCAACAGCACCGTGCCCATCCTGTGCTCCCTCCCCTGGTGGCTACGCCGTCTTCTCTCTCCCCAGTCCGGACCCTGCCTATCCTCCGGACGCGGGAGGGCCCTGGGGTCGGCGGACATCTGTGGGAGCGGACCGGAAACTGCCCCTGGACATCCTTATGCGGCCGCGGGCACCGAGGGGAGACCGGCAGTCTCGATGGCTGGCAGCAGATGCCGCAGGTGTTCGATGCCTCGGGGCGTGAGGGGGACGGTTGTCTCGCCGGCCTCTTGTTCGAAGTACGGATGCCGAGCGACCGCGCGGGTGTGAGTGATCGTGATCCGCTCTTCTTCCACGCTGATCACGGCGGGGTACACCGTCTCGTCCAAGTCATCTCGGACGAGGAACCAGCTCGTATCGGTAGCGGCCCAGTCCGAGAGCGTCGACGCCATGATGTCGTGTATCCAGGCAGGCCTGGCAGCAAGGAGTTTGAATGACCGAGTCAAGCCGTTTGCGGGACCGGAGGGGCTGGTGTGAACAGCCGGTTGTCTCGAAGTAGCGCCCATAGGACATCGATCCTCCGGCGGGCCACCGCGATGACGGCCTGGACATGTTTCAGGCCCTCGCTGCGCTTCTTGAGGTAGAAGTCGCGGTTGGGGCCCTCACGCATGATGCTCACCTGCGCGGATAGGTAGAAGACCCTGCGCAGGCGGCGGTTATAGCGTTTGGGGCGATGCAGGTTCCCGGTGCGTCGTCCGGAATCTCGAGGAACGGGTACCAGTCCTGCCGCCGAGGCCAGATGGCCGGCGTCTGCGTAGGCCGACATGGCGCCCGCAGCCACGACGAACTCGGCACCCAGGAGGGGCCCCATGCCCGGCAAGGACTCGATGATGTCGGCCTGGGGGTGACTGCGGAAAGCCTCCCGAATCTGCTGGTCGATCTGCCTGAGACGATCTTCCATAGCGAGGATCTGTGTGGCCAGATCGGCGATGATCTGAGCCGCGACGGTCTCGTTGGGCAGTGCTGTCTGCTGGGCCTGAGCGGCCTCGATGGCGGTAGCTGCGACCGCGTCCGCGCCGCGCACGTTGCGGTTGGCCAGCCAAGCCGTGAGCCGGGATCGGCCGCGACGGCGAATCGCCGCGGGAGTCTGATAGCCGGTCAGCAGCACCAGGGCGCCCTTGTGGGCCGAGTAGTCGAAGGCCCGCTCCAGGGCTGGGAACATGCCGGTGAGCACGTCCTTGAGGCGGTTGAGCATCCGAACCCGATCGGCCATCAGATCGGAGCGATGCGAGGTCAGCAACGCAAGGCCGGCGGCCAGCTCGGCGGGCACGTCGATGGAGGCGAAGTCCCGGCGGTGGCGGGCTGCTTCGGCAATGACGTACGCGTCGCGAGCGTCGGTCTTGGCTTCACCGCGGTAGGCGCCGGACATACGGTTGACCGTGCGGCCGGGCACGTAGACGGCCTGCTGCCCGTGAGCGGCCAGCAGAGCCAGCAGCAGCGCCGAGGAAGTGCCGGTGATGTCTACCGCCCAGCGGACCTCTACGGCCAGGTCGAGGATCTCACCGAGCGCGGCGAGGATCGCCGACTCGTCGTTGTCGATCTTCTTCGACCATAAGGTCGAACCGGTCTCGTCTACTGCAGCTGCCCAGTGGTGCGCCTTGCCTACGTCGATGCCCACCCAGATGCGGGCCCGTTGGTCGGTCACATGCTTCTCCTCGAACCGTTTCGCCTTGCCGGCGGCCCGAGGAACACCCCGTCGTCATCTCCGTAAACAGCGACCGATCCGCAGATTTCAATCAGCGACCAGGGCGCCCCGGAGAGCCGGGCGGCCACTCCTTGCGAGCCACTGCAGGCAGAGAACGTTCAGCCACACCCGACCCTCCCGGGCCACCGAACAACTTACGGAGAACGTTCAGGGCGACGTGAGCAGCGGGGAGCACCCGTGCCCGTGGTGCCGGAGTGGTCATGGTGCGAGTGTGGCCGGTCTCCGAGACGGGTTCAGCGCGCCACACCGTTCATAACGGTCCCAGGCCCTGCGAGCGGGGTACTTCGTCAGCTCGGGATTCCCGGCTGCTGCTCCGGAAAGGTCGGGTGCCGTCCGCGTAGCGCGGCGGGGCGCAACTTCGTCGTTCAAGGGCGTCTGCGATGGCTTCGTTTGCGGGTGAGCAGTCCGAGCAGGCGTCGCTTCCCGCGTGGCTGCGTCGGCAGAGGGGTCACGTGATGACCGGACGCGGTGATGATGTCCAGAGCGGTCAGCAGGCGCTCGCGTGCCGGTTCGGGGTCCAGTTCCCCTTCGCCGGCCAAGAGCCACACGTCTCGTTTGTGGGGGTGTGGCTGTATGCCGCCAGAGGCAAAGAGGGCGATCAGCGTGGTCGCCAGCATCCCGTCGGTCAGACCGGTGCGCTCACTGAGCCAGGCGTGTGGGGGCGCCGTGATCTCGTTGGCCGCGAGCCCTTTGGGGGTGGGCATCTCGTCGATCCATGTTCGCACGGCGTCCATCACCGTGGCGGTGTTGGCGTAGGCCGCCATGAACTGTTCGAACTGCTCTTGGCGGTGGGGCGGGACTCCGTCGTACATCGACATGCCGTCAGCCTAGGTGGGTGCAGTGGTGTGAGAAACGTCCGCCTCCTCGGGCTCGCAGTCGCGGCCCCGAGGGCGGCTTCCTTCAGGCTGTGGGTAGCTGGCCCAGCGGACGGTCCTGGTCGGACCGCGCGGTGATGATCGCCGCCACGTCACTGTCGTCGGCGAACGTGGGGCCCTGCCATGCCGGTGGTGCGTCGATGGGTTCGAGGCGGACCTCGGTCCCGAATCTGTTGGACGCGTCGTACAGGCTCTGCAGGATCTGCAGTGCGCGGGCGTCGAGTTGGCCGATGAAGGCTGTCCACAGGGCGGTGGCTGGATCGAATCCGGCTACCGCGCTTAGGAGTTGGCGCTGCTGCTCGAAGGCCTGGTCATCGATCGGGGCGGATCGGGCGGAGATGCGCAGTATCCAGCCTTCGCGAGGACCTTGAGGTGCGGCTGTCATGGAGGTGACCGTAACCGCTGGCGCTGACATCGACTCGCGTCCGCCGCCGTGCCGGGGCCCCTCCTGGGCGCCCCGGCACGGTGCGGGTCAGGCGTCGTCTCCGAAGACGTCGTCGACCCAGGACTCGACCTCGTGCACCTCCAGTGGGAGGGTCGCCACGATGCTCAGGAACTCGTCGCTGCCGCCGTGTCGCCACCGCGGATCGAGGTCCCTCAGCGCGGCGAGATCTGCTGTCCGAAGGGCCTGGGCCCCGGCGCGGTGGCGTTCGGCCACGTCGTGCTCGCCCGGCATCTCGTCGGCTGCGGCCAGGTAGCACTCGACGAAGGGGTCGAAGGCTGCGCGGTGTGCCGCCAGATGCCGGCGGTAGGCGGCACTGCCGACGGCGGCGTGGTTGGCCTCTTCGTCGACGAGGGTGCAGGGCTGGCCGTACCAAGTACTGATGTGTCCGGTGAAGCTGTTGGGGAAGTCCCCGTCGTCTTCGAGGCTGCGGTGTCCATCGGGAAGGCCGGCGGTGGAGTGGACGCGGTAGCTGAAGTAGGTCAGTGCCTGGACGAGCCCGCGGAAGTCCAGCACGTCGTGCGCGTGGGCGGCGAGGATCAGGTCCGTGATTGTCGGAACGCTGTCGGTGGCGATGGCATCCGGCTTCGAGAGGCGCCACGTGTCGTGTTCGCGCCGGAGTTCAGCCGCACCGACGTCTTCGATGGCTTCGTGCACAGCGATCATGTGCGATGCGGCCTCTTGCGCCGCCCTCTGGAGCGTGCGGCGGGGGGCGGGGTGTTCTTGAGCACCGGCAAGGGGCGGGCTGGTCGCTGCGGCCAGCGCCCAGTTCAGCAGTTCGATCAGCGTGTCCACGCCCCACCACAGGGGGACTTGGTACTTCTCCAGACCCCGGAGGTCGTCCAGTTCCTTCTGGGACAACTGGGCACGCAGCGCCAGAGTCCCGAGTTCGAGGAGGTCGATACCGGGAGCGTCGAGCAGCCGCTCCGTTCCGGGTGGCACCAGGCGGTCCTCGTGGGTGGAGTATTCGCCGCGGGCCGTTGAGCGACGGCAGGTGCCGATCCAGCCCCCGGCGTCCCAGATCGAGGTATGGGCCGGATCGTCGAGGACGGCCTGCGCGATCTTCAGCGCGTGTGTGGCCGCGCGCCGGGTGACCGCGGTGGCCTCCAAGTCCATGAGATGGCACAGGGATTCTGCCGGGTCGGTGGCGGTCGGCTGGGGCTTGAAGGCATTCACGGCGTCGAGTACGGCACCTCCCGCGTCCGCCCTGCGCGGTGCGCGGCGGGCCGGCCACAGCTGCAAGGGCATGGAGAGGGCCTGCCACAGGGGGATGACGCTCAGGCTCTGCCGTCCTGCCGAGGCGTCGAGAAGGTGGGTCTGGCCGGCGTGCTCGGTGAGCATCAGGTGCACGCTGGAGTGCCGGTGGGCCACGTCCCAGAGCAGGCCGATGCGCCGCAGCGTGGCAGAGAGCAGCGTCGCCAGCTCGTACTCGGGGGTGGTGTGATCGTGGCTGGCGGGCGGGGCCGGGCGCTGCGCTGCGCTGTCGGCCGCGTCGTGCCAGGCCGAGGGCGTGGCGGGGGCGAGGTTGATGCGCGCGCCGTTGATGGCGAGCGTGACGCCGGCGGTCGCCGTGCCGGTGTTCTGGGCGGCTGCTCCCGCGCGGATGTCGATTCCTGCGGCTGTGAGGGCACGGGCCCAGCGTTCGAGTTCACCGTCGGCGATGTGGATGGTGAGCTCGTCCGTGCGGGGCGTGATGCTGGTGATCCCGTACGGGCCGTCGGTCAGCTCGGGCCGGTGCATGCCGTACTCGCGGATGAGCGCGGTCAGGATGCGGGCCTCGGCGTGAGTCTGGGGCGTGGTGGGTTCGGGGATGAGCGGGCCGGTGTCGGAGATTTCCTGTCGGGCCGTGTCGTAGGGCTCGCGGGTGACCCACTGCCGCCATGCCGCAAGGGTGGAGGGTCCCGGCGGCCAGTCCGGGAAGTCGAACGGGTCGTCGCGTCGGGGCGGAGCCGTGAAGTCGTCGGGCACCGAGTCTCCTTCGTCCGGGGAGGGAGCGGATGTCGCCCATAGAGGTGTGAAGGGCGGTGTCCGTGTGACACGTGGCGGCCGTTTTCTTGCGGCGGTGCCCGGTCAACCGAATCTATATTGCTTAATTGGATTTCATCATGTAATGTATAGCTAGCAATCGGGGCGCGGCACCAAGTCGGCGCTCCTCGCCGATCCCGCCCTTACTGGTGCGGGACGCGGCACACCCGGCCCGCACCCGCGGATCGATGACCGCCACCCCAGAGACCTCAAGGTGCGGGGTGGCGGGCCCCCTTTGACTCTGGACTGGAGCAGCCTTGGCGGTACTCAACTACCGGACCGGACCCTGGTCTCACGACGAGACCCGGCCCTTCCCGCGACGTCGCGGTGCGAACCGGCGCAACCAGCGCCGCAACGCCCGCCGCATGGCCAAGCGTGCCGAGGAGCGCCTGGCCGCTGCCGAGATCCGCGAGGACCGTACGGAGATCGAGGAATGAGTTCCGCGTACCTGATCGACGGACGGGGTCCCGTCGTCGGCGAGGCCGCGCCCGGCGGCAAGCTGCACCGCGCCGTCGTCTACCGCAGTGGCCCCGCTCCCTGGGCCGGATGCGGGCGCGCCCAACGGCTGGAGACCGAGTCGCTGGCCCTGGCCGATGACGCAGACCCCAGCCGCTTCTGCCGGCACGCCGGGTGCATGGGTTCGCGCGCCGGCTCGTCACGGCCGCGCCCTCCGCAGCGCCGCCATACCTCCAGGACCTGAACGGATCAGACAGTGCGCACTTGCGACGACCCACGAAGTCCTCAGCGGCCCTTCCTTGCCTCCGAGTTCGACGACACCTGTGAAGGATGCGGTGCCCCGCCCGGTGCGTACTGCCGCCCGAACTGCGACAGCGGCTACACCGTCGAGGACGCACGTGCCCACGCCGCACTCCTGAGCCGACGCCCGCCCGGCCACGCCTGATCTTGCAAGCCCCGCCCCTCCCCGCCCGTCACCGACGGGTCACCGCACGAACGGAACAGCATCCCCATGCCAGCGAACCCGCAGAAGCACCTTCTGAACGATGTCCGAACCGCCCTCGGTCTCCTCGATGAGAACGGTTCCCTCGACGCGTACCGCGACGCCTCACCCATCGCGCTGAGCGCGCTGCAGGGCCGGGCCGTACGCGCGGTGCGCCGTCTGCGCGATGCCCTCTCCGAAGGGACCGGGGGCTACGTCGACCCCATCGACTGGCGCCAGGCCCAGAAGGACCAGCAGGACGACGCACAAGGGCTCGCCCTCCTGATCGCCGACACGCTGCGCGCCCAGATTCCCGGCGCCAGCTATCTGGTGTTTCACGTCAACGACAGCTACGACGCCGAGACCGGCCGGGACCTGGAACTGCACACCGTCCGCGCCGCCGACGGCACCGCCCTTCACACCTTCCACGATCTGCTTCCCGTCCCCGACGCAGGCCGTCACCACGAGATCGCCCACGCCTGGCGGGATGCACGACTCCCGCGGACCGGGCAAGACCTGGCCGCCCTCATGCAGCCGATGCGCGCCGCGGGCCTCGTGTTCGACGACTACCCCGAGCAGCTTCATCTGTACGGGCACCCTGTCCTCGGAAACGATCCCGAGCACGTGCTGTGCATGCTCTTGTCGGACTCCGCGCATCCGGAGCAGTGGGACCTCAAGGACGTCTTCGGCCCCCGACTCCTGCGTCCGTACGGCACCCCCCTGCCCGCCTGAACCAGGCCGCCGCATGCGGCGGCAACCGCTCACCGACCAACGGCCTCGCGCCCTCCATGCAGCCACGCCCCCGTGTCGCGGCATGAAGCCCCTGCCCGAACCGCCTTCCGGTGCCGCGATCCCGGCGCCCCGTACTCACACCAGAGCCACATGACCCACCAGACCATCACTGTCCGGGCGAAAGCTGTCGTTGTCGCCGTACACGACGTCTCGCTCACCGTACGAGTGCCCGGCGACCGCACGCCGAGCCGCGCCGAGGCCCAGCGCCTCCTTGAGGAGCTTGGGCCGGGCGTTCTCGACGCCGCGTGCACGCCCGACACCATCGATCATCACCGACGGGCGGAAGTGCTCGACGTCCTGGACGTCCAGGTCCTCGCCGCCGGAGCAGAGGCCAACCGTGTCCTCTAAGGCCCATGGACCCTTCGGGCGGGTAGTCCGCGTCGGTGATGAGACCGACGAGGCGTACCGCGCCCTTCTGCCGAACCCTCGTCTGCGGAGCGGACTGGCCGACTTCCTGTGCTTCCTTGTCCCTCTCGCCATCCAGGAACAGAGCCGTATGTCGGCGGGACGGATCGATGCGCTACGCGAAGAGCTCATCGACATGATCGCGGAGCACGGGGACGATCTGCAGTTCGGTGGAACCCACCAGAAGTCGGCCCGAGTCGCGCTGGCCAAGGCCCTTGCCGTCCTGGCCACCGCGGAGGGTGGCGTCACGATTCTGGGCGTCCACGCCTGTACGGCGGAACACGAAGGCTGCCCAGGTTCCACCCGTCCGACCGCTGGCATGGATGCGGCCCAGGCCCGGTGATACGGCACCGGCCCGCACCTCGCCACGAGGCGGCACCTTCCGCCCCCCACCTCTCTCACGAATAACAGGAGGAATCCACATGGCACGAGAACCTGGCAGTTCGCCGACCGCGGGCCGATCGCCCGGCAGGCCCGGAGCGACGCCGCAGGGCGTAGCTGTGCGCCCCACCCGCAGTCACACGGTCGCACGGGCACTGGCAGCTCTGGACGTCGACCGGCTGTCCGCGTACGAGGTGAGGGATCTGCCTACCTCCGCCCAGCCGGAGGGCTTCACACTCCGGGACTCCGCGCACCCGTCCGGCGTCGTCGTGTCTGTGCTCGGCGCATACGGGCCGGATTGGAGCGCGCTACTGGTCAGGCTCCGGACTCACCTGGAACAGCCCTCGGTCGGCTACACGGTGGAGGCCCTCGAAGGGCTCGACGAACACGAGGTGATGGTCCGCCGGGCGAACGCGGACGAGTTGCAGGCCCGCCGAGCCCTCGAACCAGCACCGCCCGCAGAGGCGCCGGCCCCCTCCCGAGCAGAAGTCCTTGAGGCAGCGGGCCAGGAGATCCTCTTCTGAGCCGCCCGCCCCGTCCCTCGCACCGCATTCCGCACCCTGTGATGAATCCAGACCCATGACCGTCTACTTCACCTTCATCCCCTCACGCGAAAGGCGCCCGGTGCGCCTCGGTTCCTTGGAATTCGCCCCGAACCAGGCCGTCCCCGAGTGGGCCCTCAAGCAGCGCGTGCGCGGGCAGCACGGCCCGACGTACCACGACGGCGTGAACCGCACCGTCGCTCTGGCGGACCGGCCCACCGCGGACTTCCCCGACGCCGATCACAGTGCCTGTCTGCTCGTGTGGAAACGCACGGCAGCGCAGCCCGTTCCCCAGCAGGACGAGGCACCAGACGAGGTGTGGACGCTCACACCCCGCGGCCGCGTGGTCAGAAGCCCCTGGGCTGGCACGCCCGGCCACACCCCATCCCCCGCCAGGAAGAAATCGGAAGGTCGCCACCATGGGTAACTCCTCGCGCCCCGGAAGCATCGTGATCCGTGAAATCGGCCACGCACCGTTCACCGTGCTCGGGGAGCAGTACGCCGTCCTGGAACTGGTCTGGAACGGCGACGTCGGCCGGTCATTCGACCTGGTGCGCGTCAGTGACAACACTGTGCTCACCGAGGACGAGTCCTTCGACAGCTACCCCACGGACGAACAGATCGCCGACACCCTCGCGGAGCACGACATCGACGCCGAGGTGGCGAGCTGCATGTTCTGCCGGCAGAACGTCTTGCTGGCCACCGCGCACCGGCACACCGGCGGCTGGATCGGCGATGCCTGCTGCTGGGACGAACGGCTGCGTTCCACGCAGTAAGACCAGCACCCCGAGAACCCCGCCCATGGGGTCGCTTCGGCTCGCCCGAAGAGCCTGGGCGCTCCCGCTCGCGGCGGTCAGCCCCCGTCTGACCGCTGCTACGACAACACCATCACCCTCAAGGAGACCCCTCGTGACCACCACTCGGTCCGGAGTCCGCATCGACGCCGACTCCACGACTATGAACACTGCCGTGCCCGGCCCCTGGGCCCTGAAGAGGGCGGTGCTGCACGACGAACTGGGCGGTGAACCGCACTTCGCGCGGTATGCGGCAGCCGACGGCACGGCTCTGCGAGTGATCTGCCGGGCGGCCACGGATTCCGGCACGGCGTTGCCGGCCAACGAGCTGGCCACCGCCTTCGTTCGCCGCGCGACCGGGCAGGCCCTGGCCCGGCCGCTGCGCGGGCCCGTCGTAGTGCTCGGCGCGGGCCGCGTCGGCGGGCTGTGGCGCTCCGGCGACCTCACCGATTTTCACCGCGCGCTGCTGTACTCCCTCGCCCGTGAGCGAGGCTGCCCGGGTGACTGGGAGGTCGCGCTGTGACCGCCGATCTGCCGAGGTATCCGCGTACGCCTCATCTGCCGGGGTCTCCGGGGGCGACGGACGACGACGTCTGGTGCGACTGGCCCCGTTTCGTTCCCGAGCCGGGGCGCGAGCTCGTCACCACGCTCAAGATGGACGGGGCGAACACGACGTTGCACGCGGGCGGGATGTACGGGCGCTCCCCCACCGGGCGCAGCCGGCCGTGGCAGAGCCGGATGCGGGCCTTCGCCGCAGCGGTGTGTCCGCTGATCCCGCAGGGAGTGCGGGTGTGCGGTGAGGATCTGACGGTTGCGCATTCGATCGTCTACGAGCGGGAGCTCCCGCCGTTCATGGTCTTCTCGGTGTGGGACGGCGACGTCTGCCTGCCGTGGGACGAGACGGTGGCCTGGGCAGGCATGCTCGGTCTGCCCACCGTCCCGCTGCTGGCCCGCGGGCCGCGGCCGGACGAGCCGCAGCGTCTACGCGAAGCCTTCGACCAGCGCACGGACGTCGAGCGGGACGAGGGGTTCGTGGTGCGCGACGCGCAGGGCTTCGCGCGAGGGGAGTTCGCCGGGCGGGTGGCCAAGTGGGTCCGCAGCGGTCATGTGCGGACCGGGTCGCGATGGCCCGTCACTCGTTGATTGCATAATTGGATTTACCGCAGTAGAGTTGGGGTATCGGTTGCGGCATCGGTCGCACTGTCTCTCCCGGTGCCGCACCGCGCCCGCTTCGCTGCCACTTCTCAGGACACTGCAATGTCTTCTCGACGCTCCCGTTCCCCGTTCCGCCTCCGCGACGCGGGTCAGCGCGATGTGGAGGTCTTCATGGACCTGATCCGTCACGCCGATCCCGACCACCCCTCGCCGTTCCACGCGGCCCGGCTCACCTTGAGCCTCCCGCCGGAACCGCCTCTGTCCCACCAGCTCGACCTCTGTCTCATCGCCGAGGACCAGCGCGGCAAGGCCGTCGGCGCGCTGGTAGCCGGCCCGCCGGAGTGGCTCGTGGCGCATCCCGGGCTGCAGAACTCCGCGCTGCTGCTGGACCTGGTGCACCGGATCACCATGATCCATGGGGTGGCTGTCGCGCCGCGCTATCGCGGACGCGGAATCGGCCGGGCGCTGATCCGCCAGGCCGAGCAGCGCTACCGAGCACTCGGCTGGGGCCTGTCCATGCTCATCCACGCCCCGTCGCTGGCGACCTACTACGAGCGGCTGGGCTACGTGGCGCACCCGGCGCTCCTGATGAATCTCCCCAGCCCGCACCCCCTCATCGGGCAGGACTTCCTCGACATGCTCACCGCGCTCAAGCCTCTGTCCCCCGACGTCCGCCTGGCCGACGTGGCGTTCGCGCCCGCGCCCGTCATCTCCGGTGTCCTGCCCGGCAGCCAGGTGCCCGAGCACGCCTGGTTCGACGGCGCCGGGCTGTGCTACTGACCTCGCCGTTGCTACCGCCTCCGAGAGCCACCCCATGCCCAACTACGAAGCGGCCGTGCGTGTCCTGACTCAGGACGCGCTCGGCAACCAGCGCTGGAACGGCCTGACTCGTGAATGCGAATCCATGCCCACCAGCGCGTACCACGAGATGCGCGACGGCGCGGCAGCGATCGTGCAGCGCCTGGCCGGGGCCGTGAACTGGCCCCGGCTGCTGTTCGAGGCGGCTTCCCGTCACCTACGGCTTCACCCCGACCTCGAAGCCGAGGGCGACCCGCACTACCCCGCCCCAGTGGACGGCGTGTGCGGCGAATGCCTTCGCGAGGCCTTCCTGGCCGACGACACCGGGGCCCAGAACTGGGACGCCCGCCCCGTCGCGCCCCGCGAACACCTCGATACGGACTGGCCCGCGATCGTGGCGGCCGTCTTCCGTCACCGCGCGGCAGCGCACTGGCACCCGTTCAAGAACCAGTAGCCGCCCTCGCGCCCCTCCCCTCCACCGCCTCACCTCTTCAGGAGCTTCTCGTGCCCGTCGCCCGTTATGCCCTTCAGTACGCCGCCCAACTCGCTTCCCTCCTGGGGCCGCAGTGGCGCGCGGCGAGCGCCGACTCGTCGACGTTCGCCGTACTCGAAGGCCCCGGTGTCGAATTCGACGTCCGCACCACCGCACCCGTACGGGCGCACACCCCGGTGACGGTGTCGACCCGCCCGCGGGGAGATCTGGTCTGGAGCAGGCGCTCGGACTACCGCGGAGAGGCATCAGGGGTCATCGGGGCCCCGGGGCCGGTCGCCGATGAGATCCGCTCCCACATCATGCCCGCCTGGCAGGAGTTGGTCACCGAGCTTGAGGCCCGCACGGCCCGGACGCAGGCGGCGATCCGGCACTTCGCTCCCCTCGCCGCCGAGATCACCGGGGCGACCGTCTCCTACGGCTCGCGCCCCGGTGTGGCCGACATCCGCTGGGAGGGAGGCCGCGCCGTGCTGTGGGCGAGCGACGAAGGACTCATCTCCTCCCCTTCCATCGAGATCACCAGGGCGCGCGGTGCGGACACCGTGTTCGCCGTGCTGCACAGCGCGGCGGGCAAGGCACGGCGGTTCAGCATCGGCGACATCGGCGAGGCGGCCGCCCTGCTCCTCGGCGACGGCTGGAGCGCAACGTCGTCACCGTGGGGCGTCGCCGCGCATATCGCGCACCGGGACACCCCCGGCGCCGGCTACACCCTGGCTGTCGCCGAGGGCCACCTGTACGTGTCGGCCGACCTCGTCGACGAGTCCCGTACCTACCTGAACGACGTGTCCGACGCCGACGAGCTGGAGGTGCTCGGTGCCTGCGTCTGCGCCGTCGTGCGCCGCTTCCACAACGACAGCTGATCTGCACCGGCCGGGGAGCTGTCCGCGCCCCGGCCCCACGTCCACTCTCCTCCGGCAGCACGGACGACCGCAGTCCGTTCGGGCCGGCTTCTGCGCGAAGGCTTCCGTATGCGTCCTCCTGTGCTCCTGGACCTCTCCCCCACCCGCACCGTGCCGTTCGCCGGGCAGACCATGGGCCAGTGGCTCACCGGCATCCTCGAAGAGATCCGCGATCTGTACCGGGCTGATCAGGTGCCCTGGGTGGTGGGCTACAGCGGCGGCAAGGACTCGACGCTGTGCCTCATGCTCGTGTGGATGGCGCTGGCCGGCCTGCCTCCGGCCGAGCGCACCAAGGTGGTGCACGTCATCAGCACCGACACCGGTGTCGAGAACCCGGTGGTCGCCGCCTGGGTGAACGCCTCGCTCGACTCGATGCGGCGGGCAGCCGCAGAGCAGGGTCTGCCGATCGAGGCGCACCGGCTGACGCCGGCGGTCGAGGACTCGTTCTGGGTATGCCTCATCGGCCGCGGTTACGCCGCGCCGAGGCCGAAGTTCCGGTGGTGCACAGAACGTTTGAAGATTAAACCTTCGAATGCGTTCATCCGCGCTGTGGTGGCCGCGTTCGGCGAGGTCATCCTGGTGCTGGGCACCCGCAAGGCCGAGTCGCGGGCGCGGGCGCGGACCATGACCCGCCACGAGAAGCGCAGGGTGCGCGACCGTCTCAGCCCGAACGGTTCGCTGCCCAACTCCCTGGTGTACTCGCCGATCGAGGACCTCAGCAACGACGAGGTGTGGGAGCTGCTCATGCAGCATCCCAACCCGTGGGGGCACAGCAACAAGGACTTGCTCACCATGTACCAGGGGGCGTCTCCGGACGCCGAGTGCCCGCTGGTCGTCGATTCCACGACGCCGTCGTGCGGCGACAGCCGGTTCGGCTGCTGGACCTGCACGCTGGTCTCCGAGGACAAGTCGATGCAGGCCATGATCAGCAATGACGCGGAGAAGGAGTGGATGCTGCCGCTGCTGGAGCTGCGCAACGCCCTGGACGTGGACGATGACCGGGAACTGAGGGACTTCCGGCGAATGAGCGGACGGCTTCATCCGTATAAGGGCCGTCTGGTGCACGGCGCCTATCTGCAGCAGGCCCGTGAGGAGTGGCTGCGCCGGCTTCTGGAGGCGCAGACGTGGATCCGGGAGAACGGGCCCCAGTACGTCCGGGACCTGACCTTGATCACCTTGGAGGAGCTGCGGGCCATCCGGCACGAGTGGGTGTACGTCAAGCACGAGATCGAGGACTCGCTTCCCGGCATCTACCAGTCTGCGACCGGTGAGCCCTATCCGGACCCGCCGGTGGACAGCGCCCTGGCCGTGAACGGTGCCGAGATGGTCGACACCCTGCGCGAGGTGTGCGGGGACGACGAGCAGCAGTTCCTGATGATCCGCGAACTCCTGGGCGTAGAGCGGGCCTTCCGGACGATGACGCGCCGCGCGGGTCTGTTCGACGCCCTGGAGAAGGTCGTCAGCAAGTACGCGTTCGAGGACGAGGAGGACGCTCTCGACTTCGCGCTCAGGCGGGAGCAGCACACGGCCGAATTGCGGGACCTGCCCCGGTCCGGCGCCCGCGCGGCCGGCGAGCCGCAGCCGTCCCCGCCACCGGAGGAGCGTTCCCCTACGGAGGCGGAGACGTTGGCCGCGGACCTGCGTGCCGCCGGACTGGTGCCGGCCGACACATCGTCGGATGGCCCGTAGGCCGGAACCTCATGGCGTTTGCCGTGCGGCTCCGGCGCCGGGAAGGCCGGCCGGAGCTGCTCAGGCCCCCTTGGCGGCTTCCTTGAGCTTGGACCCGGCGGAGACCTTCGCGCTGTAGCCGGCCGGGATCTGGATCGGCTCGCCCGTCTGCGGGTTCCGCGCGGTGCGCGCCGAGCGGTGGGTGCGCTCGAAGGTCAGGAAGCCGGGGATGGTGACCTTCTCGTCGCCCTTGGCGACGACCTCGCCGACCGTCTCGGCGAAAGCGGTCAGCACGGCATCGACGTCCTTGCGGGCCACCGAGGCTCGGTCAGACAGTGCGGCGATCAGCTCACTTCGGTTCATACAGCATCTCCGTATCTCGTGACATCGCACCACGGCGTAGCGGCGCGACGGGTCGGTCAATCCTTGCATCCGCCACGAGCCCTCCCGCCGCCTGCAGGGCGGTGCACTGCGGCGGCATCTGTACAGTCCACTGGCTCAGCCAAGCAGCGTCTGCTTGTGTGCCGGCGGGTCGGGCACGGGGGTGTACGTCATCTGGTCGGCGAGCTGGCGTAGCCCGTCGGGTTCGGTATGTGCATTGGTGATTCCTTCGGCCGCGCTTTTGAACTGCTGGAGTCCGCCCGGAAGCGCCCGATAGCCGCGCTTGACTGCCCACCTCGAGCCCGGCAGGTCGCCGTCCTGGAGGTAGCGGTGGGCCAGTTCCCGCGCCGCGCTCATGATGGCCTCGGTCATCTCCCGGAGGTAGGGGGCTGCCCATCCGTACCGGTCCGGGCGTATGGCTTCGGCGAAGGGTGGGCCCTCGACGAGCTGAAGGGCGGCGCGCAGGCATCGTGTGCCGGTCGGCGAGCGATCGCTCTCGCCCAGGGCAGCAAGTGCGCGGAACTGGCTCCAGTCGCTGGTGACTGACGGGGCGAGGACGTATCCGCTCTCTGGGGTCCACTTGGGGAAGTGGTCGACTCCGAGCCAGGCCCGCAGTCGGCTCATGGCCGTGTTGCGGCTGTCCGCGCGCGTCACTTGTTCTGGCCACAGGGCTGCATCCATGGCGTGCCGGTCGGTGCCGGGGTTCAGGTGGAGCCAGATCGCGTACTCGGTTAGCCGCGAGAGACGCTTGGTCTCGACGCGGCCTCGGGCACCGTGCACTTGGGGGGACCCCAGCAACATCAGGTAGATGCCGGCCGACGGCTGGGGGAAGGGCAGCCTGGCCCAGTCGATGGCCTGTTCCCGCTCGACGGGGACAGGAGGCTCTGCTGGTTCCGGGCGGTCCTGTTCTGGCAGCGGCAGCGTGTGGAGCAGGCCTTCCAGCACGCCGCACGTGATCGCCCATCCCTCGGCGAACATCTCCTCCCGTGCGTCGCAGTCGGCGGTGCTCGGCATGGTCCACGGCGCATCGGGGCGAAGGATCTGCCATGCGGGGTCCTCGGGCTGGCAGAGGGACTGGATGACAACCAGGGCGGCCGCTCGCCAGCGGGCGAGGTCGGAGATCGGACTGTTGGCATCGAGTGTCTCGGCCTCCTGGAGGAGGCGATGAGTGATCTGCCCGAGGCGGTACACGGAACCCGGGTGAAGGAACTCGGAATGTCGGTGGACCGACACAGGGGCGGTGGAGGGGAGCGCGGAGAGAGTGGTCATGATGCTCCAGATCAGATCCCTTGCTGGACTGCGGTGTTCACTGCTGTCGGAGGCCACCGCTGGTGCGCGCTTGGTTCAGCGGGCCGGTGATGTGCAGGTGGTGCTCCACGTCGCCACGGCGGGCACGTCGGGACAGGCCTCGCGACCGCCTTGCGCCGAAGAACGTCACGGGGATGCCGGCACGGTGAAGCCGAGCAGGGGATGGGTGATGAAGCAGCGGGCATGTCGCCTCCGTGGCATCGAGGAACCCGGTCGGGTATCTACGTGCCTATAGAGGCGTGAAATGTGGTGTCCGTGTGACATGGACGTCCGGCTTTTCTGCGCCACGGACGACTCAGGCCCCGGCGGACGCGCCGGGGCCTGAGTGAGAAGTAGCGGGGACAGGATTTGAACCTGCGACCTCTGGGTTATGAGCCCAGCGAGCTACCGAGCTGCTCCACCCCGCGTCGGTGCCCCTGACTATACGGGACAGGCGAGACCCTCAAACCGGATATTGCTTAATTGGTTTTACTGCGGTAGACTTGAGATCGCTCGGGCGGACGGCGCGCCACGCCGGCTGCGGCCCTACACAGCCCGAGGGAAACCGCCGATCCAGGAGAACCCCTTGTCCTTCCACTCACCTACCGAGCTACGGCTCGTTCTCCGCCAGGACGTCACCGTGCCCGCCGTCGGGATGTTCGACCGATTCACCGGGCATGCCCGCTATCAGGTCACCGGTGACGAGATCCGCGGCACGTTCATCGTCGTCCCCGAGACCGCCCCCGGAAGCGACACCTGTCTCGTTCGGGTCATCTACGGCGATCATCCCGAGACGCCGCAGCGCGAGCGGGTGGACGAACCCCGCATCCGCCGGACCCGCGTGCGTGGCGAGTGCGGGCCGCTCGCGGTCGATGCGCTGCCTGATGCGTCCCGGCTGGACGCGCGCGGCCAGTGGGTCAGGTCGGACGGGACACTGCGACCCGTTCCGCGCAGCACAGCGCGGTCGCTGGCCGAAGTCGTGCGCGCCGTGGTCGCGCACTGGGCCACCCGGCCCAACCGACTCGGACTTGTCAGGGCCGCCGCGCGCCATGCCCAGCAGCAGCCCGACACCCCGCGCCAGGCGGCACGGGAGGCGATGGAGCGGGAGCTGGACAGCATCCGCGCCCAGATCAGGCAGCACTGGTCCGTCCTCCAGGAGCTGGAGGCGGTCGCTCAGGCCGACACCCCGGCGCTGCCGGTTCTGCCGCCGCTCCTCCACATCGACTACCTCGACCCCATCAGCGGCAGCACCGGCATCCTCTCGGCCCGCCCCCGGCTCAACCCTTGCGACGGGACGATCACTTACAGCGTGACAGGGGGCACACGGGTGCGCGGAGACTTCACGGTCGGCCCGGTGCGCCTCAGCCGCGACCCTCTCCCCGGCGGGGTGAGCGTCCAGCTCGGAGCCGGTCTGCTCCCCGACGGAACGGGCCGGGAGGGCGAGCCGGTGGTCAACGGCATCCGGCTGCGAGGCTCGTGGAACTGCACCGACGCCGGGGCGTTCACGCTGGCGCTGCCCGAGTCGATTCCGGGTGTCCGGCGGGCCGACCGCCCCGACCGTCCGCTGCCCGCCCACACGGCCGCGTGGATCAGCAGCGTCATCCGGGCGCTCGCGGTCGCTTACCGCGACCGCAACGACGTGGACGTGCTGCGCCTGGTCGCCGGGAAGAACCGGGTGGACCAGCTGCGCCAGGCTCCTGCGCAGGCAGTCGCCGAACTCCGTCGGCACGAGGCGGCCGCAGAGGCACGCCTCACCGCCGCCCGAGAGGCCGAAGCCGCCTTCGCTTCTCTGTCCGCCTGACGCCGGGCGGGGCCGCCGCGCTCCCGGGAACGGGACAACGCAGCCCCGCTCGTTGTTTAATTGGATTTATTGCGGTAGCATTGTCCTTGCAGCGGGCGTGAGACGCCTCATCTCCCTCACGTGACCGCAGACCCGCGCTCCGCACTCATCCGGCTGATCAGCCGGCCCACACCGAAGCCAGGAGCATCTCGTGAGCGCACCCATGACCATCATCGTGGTCACCGCCGATGACCTCTGGGCGGCAGCCGCAGAGATCGAGCAGCACGGCCGAGTCGAATGGGCAGACCAGGGCGGCAACACCGTCCGCCTGGAACTCCCCCGCACGACAACGGCCGCCGACTCGTAACAAGGAAGAACCATGCACACACCCGATACGGCGGAAGTCACGTCACTCGCCGCCGAGGTCGCCGCACTGCTCCCCCAGCGCCACAACACCGGCTGGACCGTCAGCCCGGCCTCGGTCGCCGCCTGTCCGGCCGCGCGCCTGAGCGACGGCCCCCGCCACTTCCTCCTGGCGACGGACGGTGGTCGTACCACGCTGCTCACGGGAACGCCGCACACGGCCGAGGTGTCGCTCACCGTCGCGGGCAGCGCTCCGGCTGCGGTGGCGAGCGCGGCACTGCGTTCCCTGCTCCCCCGCATCGACGGTGCCGTCGATGCGCCCCCGACCAAGCAGCCGCACCGTCTCGCGTACCTCGCCGAAGTCGATACTCGGCTCCGTGAACTCGGCACCCTGTCCCAGCAGTTCGACCGCGCCGACAACACCACCGGGCTGGCCTGGCAGTGCCACGACGCGACCGTGAGCTTCACCCTGCGCGGCGCGTGCGCCACAGGGGCGGTGAGCTTCGCCGGAGGACTGGAAGCCCTGGAACGGTTCCTTGCCCCGTTCCTCCCGCCACATCCCGGGCCGGGCCGTGTCCGCGCCGCTGTGCAGCGCGGCTGCGGCGGCGTCGCCCGGCGCGTCGTGGCCGCGTACCCGCATGCCGTCGAATGCGATGCAGACGGCTTCGTCCGGTTCGCGGACGCAGACGGCGGGCCGCTCCAGGGCTGGGTGATGCCGCGCGACGTGAACGGGCCGGTCGGACCGAGGACACCGGTCACGGCCGGAATCATCGGCGTCGGCGTCGACCTCGTACTTTCCGCGCTGCCCACGATTACCTGAGCCACGCCCACGCGCGCAAGCAGGGCCGGTCCGTCACCACCCGGTCCCTCGTCCACACAGCAACACCGCACCACCGCACCACCCGATCCGAGGAACCTCCGAAGTGAGCACCGCAGTCGTCACGAGCACGTTCACCCATCCCGACGTCGTGGCAGCGATCGACGCCGGAACGAAAATGGCCGCCGACGAGTCCGGCCGTTCCCTCACCTCCGAACGCTTCACCTGGGCCACCGCAGCCGCCCTGACCTACCTCGACAGCACCGAGGCGCCATGGGCAGACGTACAGGCCCGGCACCTGGAGATCACGGCCGCGCAGGCCGCCGCCGGCCGGGGCGACGAGGTCGAGGACACGTCGGACCTGTACGAAGGCATGCGCTACAGCCGGGGGCAAGTCTCGGCTGCCGTGAACGCGGGAGTCGACGCCGCCGCCGAAACGATCCGCGAGCAGTGCGCGGACGACATCGACAACCTGACGGTGAACGCCATCCTGACGCTTCTGGACCACCCCGACGCCTCCTTCGCCGACGTCGTGGCCGAGTGCTACGACGGCGACGGCGCCGATGACGTCAGCGGCTGGCTCGCCGAGGTCCCGGCCGACAGCGACGCCGACTTCGAGGCCCTCCAGGCGGCCCGGATCGACGCCTATCTCCGATCCGTCGGCCTGTGACCATTCCGCGCATCCCTGGCGCCGGGCGGCAGCCCGCCCGGCCCCCCGAAGGAAGGAATCTGTCGTGTCCGTAGTCCTGATCGGCCGGTGGGACGCCGAAACCCTGGAGATCGAGGAGTCCCACACCGTCGGCGACGGAGACCAGGAAGCGATCGACACCCTGCTCAGCGGGCGCACCGGCGACTGGTGGTCATGCGAGTACCTGGTCGACCGTCACCGTGACGCCGTTCAGCTCGCCTACGAGGGCCTTGCCCCCGGACAGGCTCTCGTCGACGAGGCCGAGGGCTTCGATCCCTCGCCTTGAGTCCGGCCTGCCGGCGCTATGGGGCGCCGCGCGGCGGCCCCGTCTCCTCCCGGTTCACATTGTCCACGGGGAGCGTGCAGGGCTGCTGCCGCGCCGTCAGGCCCCCTCGATAGCGGGCGGCAGAGCGATGGCGGCGGCCTCCTTCGCGGACTCCAGCGCGGCGGTGAACGTGGCCGCGACGGCCGCCGCCTGGGCGTTCATGCCGTCGATCTCCGCTACAGCGTGATCATGGCGAGCAGTGCGGGCCAGGAGTTCGAGAACATCCGCGCTGCCCTCGGTGAGCTGCCGGATCTGCTTCAGCTCCTGGAAACGGTCGTCGGCCCGGCGGACTTCGTCGGCGTACGCCTCCAGGGCGACGACCCGGCGTTGGATGCCTTGGAGACTGGCGGCGAGGGACTTGCGGCGTACGTCGATCACTGCGGCGACCATGCTGCCCCGGGGCCTGTCGGGTTCTGCCTTCATCAGACGGCTGTACTCGCGCAGGGCCTCGGCGATCTCCCACTCCTGGTGGGGAAGGGCCACCTCGTTGCGCTGTCGGTCGATCAGGTCGCAGCAGTGCACGGACGAGCCGAGTACGGTCCTTCTCGCCTGCTGGGCACGGGCCAGGAGCGATCGGGCCTCGTCCGTCAACTGCGATGGCTGTACGTACCGTGCTCGGGACTCGTCCAGTTCCCGCAGCGCCGCGTTGTAGGTGGCCGTCTCCATCACCCTGAAGACGATGAGGACCGCGAGCCCGGTGACCGCGAGCGGCCAGAGCCGCTCGATGCCGCCGTGCAGCGCCTCGAGCGTGTTCCCCACCGTCTCGTGGAGGGCGTCGGAGAGGCTGGCCGTCGGCAGGTCGTCTGGAGGCTTCTGCGTCCGGTCGGCGCCGGTGGCCCGCCACATCAGTGCGGCACCCGCCGCTACGACGCCCCCGCGTACGATCTCGGGCGCCGCCGCCCGCCACGGGCTTCTCCGGCGGCCGCTGTATCGGTGCGGGTGCTTCTCCGCCTCGCGCAGCAGCTGGCGGGCCGACTCGGGCAGTTGCGGATCGGCGACCGGTTCAGCCGCCTTGCCCGGCGGCGGCACGGCCTTCGTCACGGCCCTGATCTTTCGCTCGTACGCCTTCGCCGGCGCATGCGTCCGTGCTCCCCGCAGGAGGGGGCGCGCTCGTCTGACCGTCCGCCCGCTGTCGCCTGTTTCCGCAGCGGCGGGCCGGGGCGCACCCGGCCTCCGCACGATGACCGTCGGCAGAGGCCGGGTGCGCCTGGCCGTCCGGCGGGCCCCGCCCTTCATGCGTGGGTGATCATTCCGGTGACGAACCACACCGCCCAGATCAGGGGCAGGACCGCGACGTACGCCATCGGCCGCTGGTGGACGGGCTTTCCCTCCTGGATGCGGGAGGCACCGTGGGCCGGCGGACCGGGCGTCGGCAGGGCGGCGAGCTTGCGGCTGGCCAGGAGGTTCCAGACCAGAGTGAACGGGCTGAAGAACACCAGCGAGAACGGAGACCACCAGCCCTGCCACAGGGTCTTGGTCGTCAGCTCGCGGACCAGCGCCGTGCCGCACGACCGGCAGAAAGGTCCGTCGATCTTGTGGAAGCGCATCATCAGCAGCAGACCCTGGTGCGCGCGCACGGTGACGGCCGCGGCCGGCTGGGCGCCGCAGATGCGGCAGGCCAGTACACCGCTGTGCCAGGCGGGGTGGGCGGATGACCCGGAGGCCTGCGCTGCGTCGGGGGCGGGCATCGTCCACGGCGGGGGCGTGTAGGCGGAGGCGTGGGGGTTCGGCTGCGCGGCCGGGGTGCTCATCAGACGGTCTCCTGGAATTCGGAAGGGACAGAGGCGGTCCACCTGTGCCGGGTGGCCGGTGGGCGGAAGGGGCTGCTGAGCCAGTCGCTGCCCGTCGGTCTCGCCGCGGGGGTGAGCGCGGCCACGGGAGTGGTGACGGGCTCGGTGAACGGGGAGGAGCTGGGGCGGGGAGCCTGCAGAACGAGGCGAGGCGGTGGCGCGGCGGCGTGTGAGAAGCGCGGCTTCAAGGCGTCGGACGGGGTGCGCGGGGCCTGGCGAGCAGGCCGCGCCTGGTATGCGCGGCTGCGGCCGGTGAGGTTGCGGTACCGCGGTTGGACGGCGGGGCGCGGCGGGGAGAGGGTCGTCATGCGCGATCCCGGGTCAGTCGTTGCAGCAGGCCTGCGAGGGGGGCGTGGTCGTAGGGGGTGATGCGGATCAACGCGTGGGCGGCGGCGAAGCCGGCTCCGCCGGGGCTGGTGTCGCGGTCGGAGTGGAGCCAGGCGGCGACGGCGTTGTTCAGGGTGCGACGGCTCTGTTCTTGAGGCCCGCCGAGCCGGTGGGTCGCGACGGCGGCCTCCGCGTAGAGAGAGGCCGCGGCAGCGTTGTCCCGGGCCATCGCTGCGAAGTACGCCTGCAGTTCGGTGCCCATCGCCACGTACGGGTGATCGCGGCCGTGCTGGGTGATGAGGTGCTGGGTGGCGCGGCGGGCGGCCTGCTGCGCGGCGCGCCACTGCCCGGCGCGCTGGGCTGCTCGGACGGTTGCCAGCAGACCGGTTTCTTCGGGGATGCCCTGGTTCCAGAGCGGGTCGACGACATGGGCGCCGGTGGGCGGGTCCTGGTCGGCGTGGATCGTGCCGTCCTCGGTGATCTGCTGACGCTCGACGTGCCCGTTGGGGTGCCCGATGGACAGCTGGATCGGTCGGTTGTGCTGCGCGGCGGCGGCGCGCAGCGGTCCGCGTACGCGTTCGATGAGGGCCTCGAGCTGGTCGGGCGGGCCGTCGTGCAGGAGCCCTTGGGCATGGATGCCGCCGCGGGGCAGGACGATGAGGGTCTCGTGGATGTCGGTGGTGGGTGACGGGCCCAGGAGCATGGTGTGGCTTCCTCGGTAGGGGGCTGGCGGGGCGTGGGCCGTCAGCGGGAGTCGACCAGGGCGTAGCGGTAGTCGAGGATCTCCGGCTTGCCCTGGCGGGGCAGGTGGACGACGGCTTCACCTTGGAAGCTGTCCACCACCAGGGAACGCGGCGTCTTGTTGTAGACCGACTCCCGCTTGCCGGGGGAGATCTGCAGGCCGGCGTTCGTGACGAGGGACTCCTCCTTGTGGGCGAGAGCAGTGATCGCCAGGACCCCGGAGGAGGTGGTCAGGGTGTACGTCTTGTTGTGGGTCGGCGTGATCGGGAAGAAGTTCACCGTGGCCTTGGACCCGAGGTGGTCGCGGCGTTCCTTGTACGTCTTGAGGATGGCCTTGGCGTTGTCGTTGGCATGGGAGAGTTTGCTGCCGTCCTTGGTGCCGCCGGTGGTGAAGAGGTCTTCGATGGCGTTGGTGACGCCGCTGGGTGCGAGGTTGCCGACCGGGGTGTCCTGGTCGGCGGGGACGGCCAGTCCACCCTTGATCTGCGGAGCTGGAAGCGGTTGCTGCGGGAACAGGGAGATGACCTTCTTCCAGGTGCCGCCGGTGTCGGCGGACTTCTCGAAGATCATGAATGTGTGATTCGTGCCGTTGGTGGAGGCCGCGGCCGCGAACCAGTTGCCGGTGGGCGGGATGTAGAAGGTGCGCCGGGTGAAGTAGAAGGGGGTGCTGTATTCCTTCTTCTCCTTCGCGCTCAGGGTGTCGAACTGCTCGTAGTCGGCCTTGCTGCGGGCGTAGAGCTGGCCGGCCTCCACCGTGGCGAGGAGGCCCGCGTCGCGGGTCTTGTTCGCCTTGTTGTTGACCTCTTGGTAGTGGTCGAGGATCTGGTCGGCCTCGGCGCGGGTCACTGCGCCTCGGGGTGCCGCCGTGGTGGCGGGTGTGCCGGTCGGGCCGTTGTGGGCGCTGGGGCCGCAGGCGCTCAGTGCTGCTGCTGTCGCGGCTGCCGCGGCGAGCAGCAGGGTGGTGCGCTGGGATCGGCGGTGCTTCGGCAGGATGTGGACCATGGCCGGGGTTCCTTCCACGGGTGGTGCGGGTGGGCGGTGTGCGCCCACTGCGTGTTCCGGGGCGGGCTGTTCAGGCGGATGTCGGTCTAGGCAGCACCGGGCAGGCGGCGCACGCCGAGGGCCAGGTCTCGGGCAAGGGTGAGGGCGGCGCGGATGCCGTCGGGTCCCGGGTTGGCCTGGATGTGGCGGAGCAGGGCCGAGCCGACCACGACGCCATCGGCGTACTCAGCGGCCTGGTGTGCCTGTTCGGCATTGGAGATGCCGATGCCGACGCTGATCGGGAGCCGCGTGTATGCGCGCAGCCGGTCGACGAAGGCGGGAAGGTCTGGGGCGAGGGGGCCGGTGTGGCCGGTGACTCCGGAGGTGGCGGGGGCATAGATCATGCCGCTTGCTGCGGCGCAGATCCGGCCGAGGCGTTCATCGCTGGCGGTGGGCGGGGCAAGGGGAACTGCGTGCAGGCCGTGACGGCGGGCGGCGGCGAGCCAGGGACCGGCTTCTTCGAGGGGGAGGTCCGGGATGAGCGCGCCGGCTGCGCCAGCTTCGGCCAGTTCGGCGGCGAACCGGTCGGCCTGGTCGGCGACGGGCTGCCAGTACGTCATCACGAGCACGGCTGCCCTGGTGGCTGTCCGGATGGCGCGCACGGCGGTGAACAGGTCCTTCATACGGAATCCGGCGTCCAGGGCCTGGCGGGTGGCCTGCTGGATGGTCGGGCCGTCGAGGACCGGGTCGCTGAACGGCAGGCCCACTTCGACGACGTCGGCGTGCTGCGCCAAGGCTTGGAGGTTGACGAGGCTCTGCTCGACGGTGGGGAAGCCGACGGGGTAGTACGCCGCGAATGCGGCTCGCCGCGCGGCGCGGGCGGTGCGGAAGGCCCGGTCGAACGCGGCGGGGCCTGGCGTGAGGGTCATGGTGGTGTCCGTTGCTGTGGCGGCGTACGGCGAGTGGTGCGTGGTGTGAAGCGGCTGGGGCCGCGTGGCCGGGCGGGGGGTCTGCCCGGCCACGCGATCAGCGCCGTGCGGTGGGTGCGTCTGTAGAGGCGCGGTGGTTGTTGGCGCGGAGAGCGCTGGCGGTTACGCGAAGCCCCAGAAGTAGGCGCCGTACATCCAGCCGGTCCGGCCGGTGTTGGGGCCGCTGGTGACCTTGACCTGGTACCACTGGTACCGGGACTTGCCGTCCCACCAGAGGCACTTGGACGTGACACGGGTGCCCTTGCCGAGGACCCCGAGGGCCGTCGAGCTGGTGGAGTGGTTCGACCGGAGTTTCACGGCGGCCGTCGTCTTGCCGTTCTGCGTCCAGGAGTTGCACGAGGCCGCCGCCGCTTCCGGAGCGGTGGCCGCGGCCCCTCCCAGGGCGGCGATGGTGACCGCCGCTGCCGCGACGGCACTGCGGATCTTGTTCTTCATCATCTGATGAGCTGCCTTCGTCTTGGGTCATGGGCGGGTAGGGCCGGTTCCGGGGCGTGCGGCGCCCCAGAACCGGGCGGATCTTGGAAGGTCACGGCACCGGGCCGGTGCCGGGTGCGGGCCGGGCCCGCTACTTGGGGATGGGCGGGGTCGGCGCCGGGTTCGTGCCGTAGGGGTTGGCACAGCCGTAGGGCACGTAGCCGCGGATCTTGGCGCCGTCGCTCTTGCGGGTGACGGTGCCGCGCGTGTACCAGGCGCGTTCGCTCTTCTTGTACGCGAACTGGTCGTAGACGATCTTGTCGCCGCGGTAGGCGATGCCGTTGGCGGTGGAGTTCTTCGCCGGCTTCTGCCGGACCTTGGCGGCCTTGCAGCTGATCTTTCCGCGGCTGGAGTCGGCGGCCTGGGCGGCCGGGGCGATGGCCACGCTGGTGCCGAGCAGAGCGGCGCCGACGGCGCCGGCCGCCGCGATGCGGCCGAGGTGTCGCAGGGGGGTCATGTCAGCCTTTCCATCGGTGCTGGGTGGGTGGGGCGGGCGCTGGCCGGAGGGCCTCGGGGTCGCGGTGGATGGGTCATGGCGCCGGTGTCCTCGGCGAGGCGGCCGGGGTGAGGTGCGGGCGCAGGGCGGCGGCGAGCAGCAGGGCGCAGGCCGCGGCGGCGGCTGGGACGAGCCAGGAACCGTCGACCGCTCCGGCGAGGGCGGTCCCGGCGGCGGTTCCGATGCCGAAGGCGCTGACCAGCCAGCCGAAGGACTCGGTGACGGTCCCGGGGGCGGCGAGGACGTCGATGCAGCAGTAGGCGGTGGTCAGCAGCGGTCCGAAGGCCAGGCCGGGGAGCGTGGCGGCCAGCAGCAGGGCAGGCGGTGGTGCGGGCAGTTGGAGGGGCAGCCAGGCGAGGGTGAACGCGGTGGTGAACACGGTGAGTTGGGTGGACAGTGGGGCGGACCAGGCGTGTCGGCTGAACAGGGCACTGCCGGCGAGCGCGCCGAGGGAGAGGGCAGCCGGGACGGCGCCGCTCAGCCACGCAGCTCGATGGTGTTCGGCCGACGCCAGGGCGGCGACGTTCAGGGCGCCGAGTGCGGCGCCGACCGCGGTCATCGACAGCAGCAGGAGACGGATGCCGGACGGGCGCAGGGCTCCTGGCGCACCCGGGGTCCGTACTCCAGCGGGCCGCCAGGTCTTCGACGGCGCGGAGTGCGCGACCAGCAGTGCTCCGGCGAGCCCGGCGGCCGCAGTGACGGCGAGGGCGATGCGGGGATGAGCGAGCGTGGCGGTCAGCGTGGCCAGCAGCGGGCCGGCCACGTAGACGAGTTCCTGGCTTCCGCTGTCGAGCGCGTAGGCGGCGCGCAGGTGCGCGGGCGTGGGCACGATGCGGGGCCACAGGGCTCTGAGTCCGGCTTCCAGGGGCGGCGAGGTCAGTCCGGCGGCGGCCGTGACTGCGGCGGCGAGGGGAAGGTGGCCGGTCCCAGTCACGGCGAGGACGAGCAGAAACGTGGTGCTGACCAGGGTGCTTGCGACGAGGGGGCGGGTCTGTCCCGTCCGGTCGGCGAGTCGTCCCAGCAGCGGCTGGCCGATCGCGACACCGGCCCCGTACAGGGCGGCCAGGGCGGCGCCGGTGCTGTAGCCCAGCCCGTCGGCTCGGGCAGCGAGCAGGATGGCGACGGGCGCCATGCCGTGCGGAAGCCGCCCGGTCAGGGTCGCGGTGAGCAGCCGTGAGCAGTGCGGCAGGCGCAGCACGGACGACCAGGACACGGTCGTGGCCGCCGCTGCGGTGGCGGGTGCGGTCAGGGTGCTCGTCACCGGCTACCCGCCGAGCGGTGGAGGGACGGATGGGCCCAGGGGCCGTGGATGGCGCTGGCCGGCAGGGCCACCATGCGCAGGTCGTCGCCGAGCGTGGCGTGGAACTGGGCGAGGTCGTCGGCGGACGCCGGCGGGTGCGGGGCTCGGGCGGCGGCGGCGTGGAGGGCGGCCTGTGCCTGCTCGTCGAGGCCCAGGCCGGCACCGCACCAGCGCACGGCGAGTACGCCGTCGCCGGTGCGCTCGGGGGGCATCTGTTCCTCGGCCGCGTTGGCCCACAGCGGCATGGGGTCGAGGACCACCAGGGGGAAGGGCAGGCCCAGGCCGTGGCAGGCGGACTGGACCGGCGTGCCGGGCGCGGCCGGTGCGGGGAGAAGGGGTGGTGGCGTCATGCGGGGCTCCCGTACAGGCCGAGGTTTTCGGCGGCGCGGATCACTTGGTGGTCTTGGTTGATGGCGCGGCTGTCGTCAGCCACGAGGAGGAGCCATCCGGCGATCCGGCCCGCGTGTACGGGTGCGGTGGCGGTGAGCTCGCTGGTGGCTGCCACGGTCGGCAGGGTGGTGATGGTGCGCAGCAGTGCTTCGTCCAGGAAGCCGTCGTGCCGGGGCAGCAGGGCGACCTTGGTGACATGGGTGCGCCGGGGCTGGAGGGTTTCGTGGCGTCGGCCGGTGGCCAGCAGCAGGGCGGTGTCGCGGATGGGGTCGTGGTCGGTGGCCCGGCGCAGTACGTCGGAGGCGAAGTCGTCGTAGGGGTCGGTGCGCAGGGACAGCAGGGCCGGTCCGCGGTCGGGGATGTAGGTGACCGTGGCGTGGGCGGAGCCGTAGCGCACGCCCAGGGCGGTGAGGGCCCGCATCGTGTACAGGGCGAGGGCGCGGGCCAGCAGCCCGTGGCGGCTCAGCAGATCGGATCGGCAGACCAGTTGGTCGGCGGTGCGGATCTCGGACCAGATCGCGGTGATGGTGTGGTCGGGAGTGCCGTCGGCTCCGGGTCCGGTCAGGGTGTGGATGCGGTACTGCGTGCCGGCGAGGCCTTCGCGAAGCACGAGGGGTTGGCCGGTGGTGGTCTGGAGGCGGGCCCAGGCGTGGCGGATGTCGTCGGCGGTGCGGCAGAGGTAGGCGGGGTGCGGGTGCGAGGGGTCGGGGTGCTGGACGACGAGGTCGTTGATCTGGGTGAAGGCAGCCCAGGTGAGGGCGTCGGACAGGCGCGGGGTGCGGATGCTGCGCGGGGCGGTGATGCCGGCGTCGAGGAGTGCGGCGCTGGTGAAGGCGATGTCGCGCCGGATGTCCGCGGTGTCGGGGGCGTTGCCGGGCAGGTGGAGGCGGTCGGCGAGGCGGTCGGCGAGTTCGGTGCCGGCGGCTGATCCGGCGATGACGGCCTGGACGCCGAGCTGCTGCAGCTGCGCCGCGGTGCGGCGCAGGCTGCCGCGGTGCGTGATGTGCCGGAGGTAGCCGTCGCCCGGCGAAGTGGCGGCGGGCGTGGTGACTGCGACGGAGGCCCAGCCGTGCCGGGCCAGCACGGGCAGGTACCGGTCGCCGGGGCCGGCCGGGGCGATGATGGCGGCCGTGCCGCTTCTGAGTGCGGGCGGGGCCGCCGCGGGAAGAGGGGCGGCGAGGGCCATGATGCGGGGCTCCTGAGATGGGTCGGGGCGGGCGGGTCAGGCGACGCAGGCGGTGGTGGCGGTGTCGGCCTGGATGTGGATGCCGCTTCGGTCTTCGGCCGTCTGGAGTCGGCGAAGGCAGGTGTCGGGATCAGGGCCGGTGACGACTGCGAGGGCGGTCCGGTCGCGCACGGTGGCGCGGGGCGGGGCAGTGACGTAGCTGCCGGGTGCGGCGGTCCACTCGAAGCGGTCGAGCCAGGAGGCGAAGAGTCCGGTGTGCACGGCCGTGACGTGGCCGGTGACGGCCGGGTAGAGGAAGCGGACGGCAGCGCTTTGACTCTGGCTGGGGAGCAGTTCGGGGTCGGCGCCGACGGCGAGGTCGGCGGCGATCTGCGGCAGGTTGAGGCCGGTGGCCAGGTGGACCAGGTGCGGGATGAGATCGCCGCCGAGGCGGGCGTTGATCTCGACGATGCGCGGCCCCTGCCGGGTAAGGCGCATTTCGACGTGGAGCACGCCGTTGGAGATGCCGACGGTGGTGAGGGCGTCCAGGGCGACTTCCCGGATCCGGGAGTCGGCCAGGAGAGGATCGGTGGCGTCGACGAGGTGGCCGGTCTCCAGGAAGGCGGGCTCGTCACCGAGGAACTTGCGGGTGATCGCCGCGATGTGCACGTTGCCGTGGCCCAGGGCGATGCACTCGACGCTGATCTCGGGGCCGTCCAGGTACTCCTCGATGAGCACGCCGGAGGTTCCGGCGTGCTCCAGGCCGAACAGGCTGGCTGATTTGGCGCGGTGGAAGGCGGCGCGGACCTGTTCGGGGGTATCCGCGCGGTGGACGCCGGCACTGCCGCCCATGGAGCGCGGCTTGAGCACGACCGGCCCGCCGAGCAGTACGGCGTACTCGACGGCGGTCTCGGCGTCGGCCACGAGGTAGGAACGGGCGGAGGGGACGTGGGCGGCCGCGAGCAGGGAGCGGGTGAGGTACTTGTCCCGGCAGGCCTCCACGGCGGCCGGGGTGTTGCCGGGAAGTGCGAAGTGCTGGGCGAGGCGCGCCGCGAGCACGACGTGGTTTTCCGTGTAGGTGAGCACTCCGGCGACGCCGCGATCGACATCGAGGTCGGCTACGGCCTTGGTGACGGCTTCGCCGTTGGACAGGTCGGCGGTGATGGAGACGTCGACGTGCTCCTCGGCCCAGGCGGGCGGCTGGTTGTCGATGAGCGCGACGGGGTGGTGGGCGGCGATGTGCTTCAGTCCGTAGCCGCGGAAGGTGCGGTTGCCGGCGCCCAGGACGACGAGCAGCGGTGATCGTGAGGAGTGTGGTGTGACGGGCACGGGGGTGTCCTGACGTGGTGGGTGGAGACGGGGGGCAGTGGCCGGACTCGGTGGCCGGCCGGCAGCGGGCCGGGTAGTGGTCGTTGAAGACGCGGCAGCTCGGGCTGCAGTCGGGGGCCGGGTGCCGACCTTCACGGTTCAGACGGAGAACCGGTGGTGGTCGTCCTGAGTCGTGCGGGAGGGCGCGCCGGCGGGGTGGTCAGGCCTTGTTCCAGGCGCGGAGCACGTGCTGGTTGAGGCCGGTGTGCAGGGCGCCGAGGCGGCTGATGAGGTGGGGGTTGGGTCGTGTGAGGTAGACCGCGGAGGTCAGGGCGACCGGGAGCATCCCGAGGCGTGCCTTGTAGGCGTAGTTGCCGCGGCCGGCGTCGAGAACGCTCGCCCCGGTGGCGATGGCGTACTGGACGCTCTCGTACATCAGCCAGCCGTAGGTGTGCAGGTCGCTCTCGCGGGCCTGGTGGATGGCGGGGGCCCACAGGTAGAGCGCCGAGCCGTAACGGAAGGCGAAGAAGCCGCCCGCGAGGGTGCCGTCGGCGTGCTCGGCGAGCAGTCCCACGGCGCCGGGGACGCGGGTGAGCGGGGTGAGCATGTCGGTGCCGTACAGGGCCGGCCCGTGGCGTTCGCTGGTCGCGCGGGCCTGGGCGGTGAACTGCGGCAGATACGGCAGGAGCTCGGTGCCACGGGCGACCTTGAGGGTGAGGCCTGCGTCGGTGCCCCGTTGGTGCTGTCGGCGGAATTCTCGGCCGGCCTCGCTCGACGAGGGGAAGTTCGCGATGAACTCCTCGACCGAGGAGCCGACGCGGGCGCGGTGGGCCCAGGACAGGACGACCTCGGCATCGGGGGTGCGGGCCTCGCGCCACAGGCTGCGCTCGGCGGGCGGGATGTTCGCCATGACCAGGGCCTCGGTCCCCAGTTCCCGGGCGAGGTGGCGGCCTCGGTCGACGGTTTCGGCGAGCACGGGCACGGGCGCGCCGGGCAGTCCCCCGTATTCGCCGTAGATCGAGGGTCCGTACAGGACGTCGGCCTCGAAGGTGGGGCGGGTGACGCCGGCGTCACCCTCCATGGCGCGCCACAGCGGGCTGTCGCTGACCTGGTAGAAGGACATGCGGTGCTGGCGCGTGCCGTCCTGGAGGAAGAGGTGGTGACGGCCGCGGACGAGTTCGGTGCGCACCGTCTGCCAGGCAGCGGCCCATTCTCGGCTGTGGAAGGGAGTGGCGGCGCGGTGCACGGCGGGAAGGGCGGCCACCGAGGAGTGCCAGGAGCTTTTCACGGTGCGGGCGTTGGGGCGCAGGGCGGTCAGGGTCATGAGGGTTCTCCGGGCGGTTCAGGACGCGGCGGGCGCGGGGATGCGGGGTGTGCCGAGGGCCGGGCGGCGGGTGAGGCCGATGAGCGGCAGACCGATGGCGGCTCCGAGCGCTCCGGCGGCGAGGGTGGTCAGGGCGGCGAGGCTGTCGCCGCCCGAGGTGAGGGAGGCCGCTGCGAGGACGGGGGCGATGATCACGGCGACGGCGAGCGTGGAGCCCCAGATGCCGGCGTACAGGCCGCGGGCCTCGGGGGGTGAGATCTTGGTGACGATGTCGTTGGCGGCGATGAAGAAGACGATCTCGCCGGGGACAGCGGCCGCCACGGCGATGCTGTAGCCCGCGGTGGTGTCGGCGAGGCCTGCGCCGCCCATGCCGGCGCCCAGCAGGAGGGAGCTGACGGCGAGCAGGCCGGTGGTCGGCTGAGGTCCGTCGCAGCGGCGGCGCAGCCACGGGTTGAGCAGTGGGGTGAGCACGACGACGGCAGCGGCGTTGGCGACCTGTGTCCATCCGTAGGCGTCGGCGGAGAGCCCGTCGTCCTCCATCAGCAGCGGCAGCGCGGTGAACATGCCTGCGGCGCAGGTCAGGGCGGCCACGCTGGCCAGCCACAACAGCCACAGGCGTGTGTCACGGACGGCCGACTGCAGCGGACTCCGATCGGCGGAGGTGCCGGGGACAGCGGCGGTTGGGCTGTCGTCGTCGAGGTAGTGGCGGGCGAGCAATGCGCAGGCAGCGCATGCGGCTGCGTTGAACCAGAACAGCGCCGGGAAGCCGAGCTGCCCGGCCAGGAGGCCCCCGGCTGCGCCCGTGATCGCCGCGCCGATGTTCACCGCCCCGTGGCGCCAACCGTTGACCGCGGCGCGCTGCCCGTCGTCGGTGATGAGGTCCGCGATGGCGGCGGAGACGACCGGCCTCGGCGAGTCGTACACGATGCCGGCGATCAGGGCTCCGGCGCACACGGCGGCGAACGCATGCGCCTGGGCCATCACGGGCAGGCAGACGGCGGCCGTGAGCATGGCCGCCACGAGGGTGCGGCGCCGGCCGAGCCGGTCGGCGGCCCAGCCGGTGAGCAGCTGGCCGACGAGCCAGCCGATGCCGAAGACCGCGAGGGCCTGGCCGACGGCCTGGGTGCTGTAGCCCAGGTCCTTGAGGTGGTAGCTGAGGAAGGGATACGCGAAGCCGAAGCCGCGCGCGACCAAGGTGATGACGAGCAGCGCCCAGATCGCCGGCGGCCAGTGCCGCGGTCCGGACGGTTCGGGGTCCTTGGTGGTGGTGATGGGCAGGGTGGTGGCTGACACAGACGCTCCGGGGCAGGGCTGGGGCGAGACGTTCCTGGTGGGGCGGCCGGCGTCAGCTGGTTCGGGCGCCGGACGGGAGGGTGGGGCGGGCGGGGGCGTCGCCGTGGGCGGACGACGCCCCCGCGGGCAGCCGGCCCGTGCCGGTGCCGGAAGGGCACGGGGTGTCGCCCCAGGGGGATGGGAGCGAGGGGCCGGGCTGCGCCTGATGCCGGACCGTCGGGAGCAGTCCCGTTCGGCCGGGCTGTTCTGTGCGGTTACACCGTCGGGGAGGCGCTGAAGTAGGTGTTGCGGTAGCCCTTGCCGTCGTTGTTCCAGTCCAGCTGGATGAAGCCGTCGGCCAGGTACCGGCCCGAGCCGGCCTTGTACTTGATCGTCCCGGTGGTGTAGCTGCCGTTGCCGGCGGTGTTGCCGTGCTCGAGCTTGTACTCGAGACCGGTGTAGTTCGCCCACTTCACGACCGGGTCGGGTCCGGAGACGGACTTCTTGATCTGGAGGTGAAAGCGAGCGGCGTCGAGTACGTCGGTCTGGTTGACGTAGGAGACGGGCCCTTCGAAGTTCACCTTGGCGTAGGCGTAGATGTAGCCGCCGGAGCGCTTGGCGCAGAGCTTGACGTCGAAGTTGTAGTTGTCGGCCCACGGTCCGGAATAGGCCGGATTGTCGACCGAGGCGCTGCTCGTCTTGCAGCGGTAGTCCGCGGCGGATGCCGTGGTGGCGGTGGCGAGCGTCGTGCCGGATATGACGGCCGCGGTGATCAGCGTGGCTGCCATGGTCCGCTTGGAGCTGGGCATGACGGTGCATTCCTCCGTGCAGGTGTGAGCGGGAAGTTGCCGCTGGTGAAGGCCAGGGAACGGGGCTGCTTCAGGTGCCGGCCGGGGGCGAACAAGGCGCTCCGGCCCATGGGGGCGGCCGGTTACACGGTCGGGGAGGCGGTGAAGTGGATCGGGGCCTTGTAGTCCTTGCCGTCGCCCGACCAGTCGAGCTGGATGTAGCCGTCGGCGAGGTAGCTGGCGGCGGTGGCCTTGGTCTTGATCGTCCCCGTCTGGTACGAGCCGTTGCCCGTGGCGCTGCTGTTCTCGAGCGCGCGCTCGAGACCGGTGTAGTTGGCGTACGCCACGACCGGGTCGGTGCCGCGGACGCTCTTCTTGGTCTGGAGGTGGAACCTGGCCTTGTTGAAGGTGAAGTGGTTGTTCGTGCCGGAGGAGTAGGGGCCGTCCCAGTAGACGGTGGCCGTGGTGTAGATGTAGCCGCCGGATCGCTTGGCGCACAGCTTGACGTCGAACGACCAGTTGTCGGAGTCGGGGCCGTTGTACGACGGGTCGTCGAACGTGGGGCTGCTGCTGGTCTTGCAGTGGTAGCTCGCCGCCGCCGAGGCCGTGGTGGCGGTGGCGAGTGTGGTGCCGACGACGGCGCCGGCGGCGAGCAGGGTGACAGCGGTGCGCTTGAACGCGGGCATGCGGATGTTTCCTTCGGATCGGGAGAGGACGCCGGGCCGCGCGGGGGCCAGGCCGGTGACAGGGCGGACAGCGGTCGCGGGTCAGCCGCCCAGCTGGTAGAGGCCGTCGCTGCGCACCCATCCGCGGGTGCCCTTGGAGAGCCCGGACTTCGACCGCTTGGAGAGCTCGGTGTAGTCCCAGTTGCCTCGGCTGCACAGCAGCTTGACGGTGTCCCCGCGGTAGAGGAGGCCCCGGCTGGCGTAGCCGGTGGACGGGCCGGTGCGCAGGTTCCAGCCGTTCTTCGAGATCGTGCCGGTTTCGCCGTGGGACCAGTTCACGGTGCACTTGGAGTGCTCGCCGACGGCGTGGGCGGCGGGGGCGGCGGTGACGGCGAGCCCTCCGGTCACGGCGAGGGCGAGGGCGGCGGAGGCGGTCAGACGTGCGGGAGCGCGGAGTCGCATGGAAGTCCTTACGTCAAGGAATTGGGCAGGTCGGTGCCGGCGGCGGATGTGCCCAGAGCAGGCATGGGTGTCCGGCGCGGCGGGACTGCGGGAGCCGTGGGCGGCATCGGGCACGCGCGGGGGCCGCGGAGACGGGGATGAAGCCGCCGGGGCGGAGCGTGATGCGCGCGGCCAAGGAGGCGCGGGGGTAACGGGCGCCGAGCGGCGAGCGTCGAGGTATGTGCGGCGCGGCAGGAGCAGCTGCTGGGAGGCCGCCTAGCTCCTGCCGCGCGCCACTTCGCTCGGGGGAAGTGGATCCTTCTTCCCCGGGCGGGGGCCGGCCGCGGATCTGGTAATCCGTGGCTGGCTCGGACGCGCCGTCGGGCGTCGGCGGGTGCTAAGCGCCGGGCCCGGCTGCGCCGAGGTCCTGGATGCGGTCCGACTCCGTCTGGGAGAGGCGGCCGCGGGGAGCCGTCACCGCGGTGCGCGGTGTCGGCCGGTTCGTCAGATACCTGATGATCATGCTGTTCGCCCCGATGACTCAGGGGGCCTTGATGCCAGGACGAAAGCCAGTGGACGCGCTGTTGCAGCGGGCCGTGCTGGTCTATCCTGAGCTCCGCTGACGTGCGCTAACACGTCGGCGAAAGACCCCAGTGGTTCCTCAGATCTGCTGGTGGTGACTCTGCCGAAGAGTCGTTTTGCACAGGCCCGGTGCTCGGGCCTGGTAGTGCACTGGCGAGTGCGGGTGTCCGGCGGGGTGGCTCCACCCACTCCCCCGGCGCCCGCCTCCTGGTGGTCGCGACGGCTGTTGCCCCGTTCGCACCGCGCCTGCTCGCCGCAGGCGTTCTGCCTTCCCCGTCTTCCGAATCCGCCACCCGGCGGCGCTCCCATGGGCGAGAGCGTCCGGCCTGGTATGCGCCGTCGTGCCCGGCTACTGCCGTGCCCTACCCCGGAAGCTGGGTCTGGCTGGGCTTGCACGGGCAACGTTATGCATATGCCGAATGCACCACCATTACGCACATGCACAAACTGACCGGCATGTCCTATAGGTTGTGCACCACATCGGGCGATCACGGCCTTGAGGTGCACATTCCATAGCGATCCCCTATCGGGCATGCACACCGGTCGCACCAGTGGCGAGAAGAGGCTCTTGACATGCAGAGAGCACCAAAGAGTCCCAACCCCCTTATTAGATGCATTAATTGACGATTCGGACTTTGGCACCTCGGGGCGTACGGGGCGGCTACTGCGGTACACAGCACGGAAGTTGACGCTGCACGGCGGCAGCGAGCGGCGCTGCGTGGAGGATCGCCGGAGAGCGTCGCCAGGGCACCAGGACATCTCTCCGGGCGGGATCTGTCCAGTTCCGCCTCGCCCCGATGGCCGGGGCCGGGTAGGCGATGCGTGGGGCCTTCGGCCGGGGTGGCCGTGAAGCGCGGCAGCACCAACCGCGTGCACCGAGGCACCTGCCGGCCTCGAAGTATTACTGCGGCTCTTGCTGGAGCAGGGACGGAGGACGGTGCGGTATTGCACACCGCGGCGGGAGCTGCTCACCGTCGCGAAGGCCGGCGGCGTGCACCGCTCTGCGCTGGGCCCGCGCTGCGGGGCCTTCATGGAGAGAGCCGTCATGGCCGGGCCGAGGCGGCCGGGAGCGACCTCGTCAGGCGGCCGCGCACAGCTGCCGTCCGATGTCGCGGATGTTGGGCTCGCCTGTCACGATGTTCAGGGCGAACTGCAGGTCACGCATGCCGTTCAGTGATGACAGGTCGCGGGCCATGTGCGTTTCCAGAGCCCTGAGGTGAGTGCGGACAGTGACCTCGGACAGGCCCAGTGCGCGCGCAGTCGGTTCCAGGTGAGCGTCGAAGGTGAGCCAGGCCGCGGCTGTGGCGAGCAGGTTGCGGCGGTCTTCGCGGGCGGCGCTCAGCAGCGTCTCGGCCCAGGCCCGGATCTGGGGCGCGGCAAGCAACTGGTGCAGTGTGGGGACTTGGCCGCCGCGCAGGGCTGTCTCGGGAGGTTCCCGGTGGGTGACGAGCTCGAGCGCCAGGCCGACCGCGATCCGGTCCCCGATGGTGGTGAAGTCCATGTCGAGCAGCTGCGCGGCCCGGGCGACCCGGCGGGTGACGGTGTTGCGGTGCAGGTCCAGGCGCCGGGCTGCGACGGTGTAGGGGTAGGCCAGAGCGGTGGGCAGAGTCTCGCGCATCTGCTCCCACTGGACGTCGGACTCCATCAGGGGGTGCAGAAGTTGACGGGCCCAGCGCTGTGCGTCGTGCTGGCACAGCAGGCTGACCAGGTCGGTGTGCTGTACGGACAGGGCTACGGAGTCGGGCTGGTGGAGGGCGAACCGCTGGGCGGTTCCTGCCTCGTTGAGGGCCTCGCCGAGCAGGGACATGGAGTAGACGCCGCTGCCGCCCAGTGAGGAGACCGGTCCGGGTGCGGAGACCAGGCGGACGAGTTCCCCCGGCACGTTCTCGTCGGGCTCGCTTTCACGGACGGGCTGGATGACGACGACTCGGTTGCGCTCGCGCGGGTCTGCGACGGCCAGGGCGCGGCCGGCGGTGGCGGTCTCGCACAGGCGCACAGCGGTGTCCCGGTGGGCAGGTTCGGTCGTGACGACGAACAGACGGGCGGTCTCGGTGTCGAGCAGGCCTGGTGCCATTTGCTCCATGACCCGGCGTGCCTTGTCGACCTCGCCGTCCAGGAGCAGCTGGACGGCGGCGGTACGGACGGCACGAGAGGCGTCGGCCGCCACGTGGTACTCGCGGCGGGCCTGGTCGACGAGCCCGAGGAGCTTGGCGGCGTGCCGCAGCAGGCGGATCTCGGCCTCGTCGAACGGGGTGCGGCGTGCGACGGCGAGGACGGTGTCCGCGCCCGAGGTCGGGGCCAGTGAGATGAGCTGGGTGTGCGGGGCCGAGGGGCTTTCGGGGGCGCCGCCTTCGACGGACTGACGGATGATCGCCTGGGCGAGATGCTCGGCCGCGGTGGGGGGCGAGGCAGCCAGGACTCGGTCCGGCTCGCTGACGAGGACCTGGACGTCGAGGGCACGTGCGAGCCACGACGCGATGCGCTGCATGGCCTTCGGATCGGCAAGTTGCGCAGGCAACTGCTGGACCAGGGCGTTGAGTTGGCTGGCCCGCCGCTCGGCGATGGCGAGGCGCGCCTGCTGGATCGAGGTGTGCACGTCCGCCCAGCGGTCCGCTGAGGCGGTAGTCATCAGCAGCGGGATCTCGAGCAGGTCCGACATGTCGCGCAGGGACTGAGGGAAGGGCTGGGACACGCCTTCGGCCACGGTGACGACGAGCCCGACACATCCGTCGAGGGACATCTGCCGGAGCACCTCTTCGATCGCGACCGCGATGCGGCCCCGGATCCGGAACGGCATCGCGCCGGCCACGAAGATCAAGGCGCCCGCGTCCAGGCGGCGGGGCGCCCCGTTTTCCAGCAGTTCGTCCAGGCGCAGGATGGTCAGCCCGGTGACGCGCTCGCCGTGGTGGGGCACGGTGTTCCGCGGCCAAACGAACGTGAGTTCGAGGTCGGGGTGCTGTGTGGGCAACGAGCCAAGGGTCGGCATGTGCTCTCCTCGTTGCGGGCCCGTCGGCGGGCCGGCCCTGACAGGAAGTGGGAAGTGATCGGGTCCTTCGGGTGCGGCGTCCAGGAGTGAGCCGGGCGCGGGTCAGTGCCCCATGCCCGCACCACCGTCGACGGGGATGACGGCACCGGTGATGTAGGAGGCGCCGGGCGAGGCCAGGAAGGCGACGGTGGCGGCGATCTCTTCGGGCGCGGCCATGCGGCCCAGCGGGATCTGCTCGACAAGGGCGGCACGCTTGCCCTCGTCGAGCTGGCGCACCATGTCGGTGTCGGTGAGGCCCGGGGCGACGACGTTGACGGTGATGCCCCGCGAGCCGTACTCGCGGGCAAGGGACCGGGCGAGGCCGATCAGTCCGGCCTTGGAGGCGGCGTAGTTGCTCTGTCCTGCCTCGCCGCGCAGGGCGACGGCGGAGGCGATGAGGATGATGCGGCCGCCCTTGTTGCGCAGCATGCCCTTCAGGGCGCGCCGCGCGGCGCGGGCCGGTCCCAGCAGATTCGTGTCGACGACCGAGGTGAGGTCGGCGTCGTCCATGCGCATCAGGAGCCCGTCCCGCGTGATGCCGGCGTTGGCGACGAGTACCTCGACGGGGCCGTGCGCCTCTTCGACCTCCTTGAAGGCCCGGTCGACCTGTGCGGTGTCGGTCACGTCACACTGCACGGCGAGAACGCCGTCGGGTGCCTCACCGGTGCGGTGGGTGATGGCCACCCGGTCGTTCTGCTCGGCGAATCGGCGGGCTATGGCCAGCCCGATGCCGCGGTTGCCACCGGTGATAAGTACCGAACGGCTCATATCGTCCCACTTCCCCGTGCCCGAGTTGGTCTGTCGGCCCGCCCCTGGGCCGATCACTCGGCAGATCTCGAACTAATGAACGTGATGCTGTCAGCCAGCCACTTGTATGGTTACTGGCGCGTAGCGGGTCTTGCTGCAGGTCACCGGATACGCCCCGGGAGAGGGACCCCGGTGGCGGCCCGTCTGCAGCCCCCTGCGGAGTACAGGCATGCCGATCCGGTCCGGAGAGAAGGGAGTCTGGCGATGGCACATGGCGTCCAGCCGTTGCGGGCGACCGATCTGCCGCGCTCTTCGCTCTCCAACCGTGCGTCCATGAGGACGTCGTACCCCCTGCCCCGTTCGCGGAAGGAGGGCCCTTGCCGCTCTACCGATCTTTGCGGACCGGCAAGGGCTGATCTACGGCATTTTTTTTGCACAAATTCATGTCCCTCGCAGACCCGGGCGCGTTGCCGGCATCCTCAGGGAGGACATGTGGCGAAGAAGACGAGGAAGCGTGAACATCCTCTGGGACTGCTGCTGGCGCCGAAGCGGCGCTTGATAACTCCGGAATCGGTGGGGCTTCCCAAGCGGGCCAAGGGCCGTCCGGGCCCCAAGGCCGAAGGGCTCACGCAAGCCCACATGGACATCCTGCTCAACCGTGCGGACCGGACGTACAACCGGCTCGAGAGCGGTCGCTGGCCCAACCCTCCGGAGGAGTATCTCGTCGCAGTCGGCCGGCTGCTGAAGCTCACGCCGGACGAGTACCACCTGCTGTGGCTGCACACCCGCGGGCACCGGCCCGCCCATCCTCTCTATCCGGAGGCCGGCGTGCGAGCGGCCGAACTGTGGCAGGAGGCGTGCGACGGGCAACGCCACATGATGTACGTCACGGACCTCGCCTGGAATGTGATCGCGCACAACCCCGCCTTCGCGGCCATGTTCGTGGGCGGCAAGGCGCCGCAGAACACGGCCCGTTGGATGCTCCTGACCGAGGAGGCGCGCACCACGCTGATGGACTGGGAGACCAGCTGGGCTCCGTCACTGTCGTCCCAGTTGCAGGCCGCGCTTGCCGAGAACGCTCACAGTGAGGACCTGCGCGCCATCGACGCGGACGTGCGGGCCGACCCCGTTGCGGGCCCGATCTACACCGCGCCGGGCAGCCCGTCGATAGCGCCTGACGGCGTGGTGCGCCGACTGAACCACCCCTTGTACGGGCCGGGCATCGCGAAGATGGTCGCCTCGGCGCCGTACGCCTCCCCGCACGCGAGGGCGATCATCGTGATCTTCCATCCTGACGACGAAAGAGCGAATGCCTCAATAACAGGCCAAATAGGTCACACCGGCTAGACCACCCCCGGTGGCGTGTGCTCTTCTTCACAACGCAGCGATTCGCGGACCCGCACTGATCACAATGCGCACATGCATATCCCAACTGACCTTGCTGAGATCGATCCTTGTGTCTCCGCGTGGCTCCCTGAATTCCCCGGAACGTGGGGAATGGCGAACTGTGTTCTCGTTGCCTCCGACGAGGGGGCGCTGCTTGTTGACACGCCCTATACGGCAGAACTAACGAGAACCCTGACGGCGGCAGCACATCGCGTGCTGCCGCCGTCTGCTGCGATATCGACGGTCGTCAACACGCACGCCAACGGCGACCACAGCTACGGCAACAGTCTGTTCCCCGACGCGGAAATCGTCTCGACCGCCGCCAACCTCGAGCACCTGTGCGCCGAGCCGGCGCCCGAGCAGATGCAGACGCTGCTGGACCGGTGCCAGGCGGACGATCCGTTCCAGCGTTACCTGCTGGCCCACTTCGGACGCTACGACTACCGCGGGCTGCGCCTGACCCCGCCCACCCGCACCTTCAGCGAAAGGCTCACTCTCCAGGTCGGTTCCACTTCCGTCGAACTGATCGAGGTCGGGCCCGCGCACACGGTCGGCGACCTGATCGTGCACATCCCGGACAGCGGCGTGGTGTGCGCCGGCGATGTGGTCTTCGTCGGGGACGTTCCGGTTCACTGGGCGGGTCCGCTCGGCGGTGTTCTGGACGCCTGCCAGCAGATCCTCGACCTCGCCCCGCAGGTCGTTGTCCCCGGGCACGGTCCCCTCATCGGCCCGGCCGAAGTCCGCAGCTACATGGAGTTCGTCGGTGAGGTGCGCGACCGCATCCACTCGCTGCATGCCAGGGGACTCCCGGTACAGGAGACCGCCCAGGTGCTTCTGCGCGAGCACCGGCGGGCGGACCTGGGCCTGACCGAGCGGCTGGCCGTGCTCGCCATCACGGAGTACCGCCACCTCGACCAGGCGACGGCCCCGTTCCCGCTCGTCGACATGCTCAGCACGGCGGTACGTCTGGCTCCGGGATGCGTCCCGACCTCCATTCCCGAGCGTCACACCCTGCTCACCGACTTCGGCTCGCGCACCTGACCTGCGCCCGCCCCCTTATCCTTCCCGGAGCTTTCATGCCACCCGCGTACGTCAGCCGCCCGACCATCGCGCTGCCGCCGCATCAGGTCACCACCGACGAGATCTGCGAAGACATCCAGCGCGCCCATCCGACCCTCCCCCGTCTCGGCGTCATGCTGCGCTACGCCCGCCGCACCCAGGTCGCCACCCGCCGCTTCACCCGTCCCCTCGCCCACCGGGCGATCTCGGGCAACGCCCCCATCGCCGAACGCAACGAGATCGCGTTCACCGACGCGGCCGGCCTCGCCGTTCAGGCAGCCTGCCAGTCTCTGCAGGCCGCCCGTCTCACTGCGGCTGACGTCGACTGCGTGGTCACCTCGCACACCACCTCCTGGACGGTGCCGGGGCTGGACGTCCATCTCATCGAAGAGCTGGGACTGCGCCCCGACGTGCGCCGGATCCCGATGAGCACGCTGGGCTGCGTCGGCGGCGCCCACGCCCTGGCCCGTGCCGCCGAACACGTCGCGGCCCACCCCGGGAACACGGTCCTCGTCGTCGTCGCCGAGATGCTGAGCACCGTCTACTCCCATCAGGACACCAGCACCGAGTCCATGATCTACAAAACGCTCTTCGGCGACTCCGGTGGCGCGTGCCTGGTCACGAGCGAGCCCCTGGGGCCGGGCCTGCGCATCGACAGCGTGTGGGAGTACGTCCTGCCGGGCAGCCGGCAGCGCTACTCGGGCCGCTTGGACGCGCACGGGCTGCACTTCGACTCCGAGCGGTCGGCCACCGAGGCCGTCAGCGACATCATGCCGGCCCTGCACGGCCACCTGTCCGAACAGCGGCTGGAACAGGTCGAGTTCACCGTGCTGCATCCAGGAGGCCCGAGGATCATCGAAGACGCCGAGCGAGGCCTCGGCATCGATCAGGAGCCAGGCCTGGAGGACAAGGCCAAGGTGACCCGCCACACCTGGTCCACGATGCGCGAGGACGGGAACCTCGGCGGCGTAGGCGTCCTGTCCGTGCTCTGCCGCACCCACGACGACCCTCCTGCTGACGGCGCCCGCGGCCTGCTCCTCGGTGTCGGCCCGGGCTTCGCCGCCACCGCCGCCACCGCCACCTGGCGGACCTGAGCCGACACCGGCCCGCTCCGAGCCCCACCGCTCGCGACGGGGTCGCCCCACAGGCCCCGTCCCTCAACGCCCGACCGGCTCCGGCTCGACCGAGTCCGCGGCCCACGGCCTCCACACGCCGCGCATACAGCCACGCCCGCGCATCCGTGGACCGCCGGGAGAATCGTTCCAGCTCCAGGCAACTATCCGGTGGCTGCCGGAATCTGTGCCAGCTACGGCTGCCCGTGGTGAACGGTCGCGCGAGATAGGGCGGTTTGGGCGATATGGAACACTAGCGCGGCGGAGACAGTCCGGCCTTGTGTCGGTGCCCGGGAAGGAGGGGCGCCGCGGTGGCAGGCCGGGAGTTGCCGCCACGGTGCAGGCACACCCACGGCAGCTTGCGTCGCCGCGCCGGCCAGGCCGCGGGGCCCCTGTCGCCGGGAAGGTTGAGTGTGATGTTTCAGGGCGAGCGGCTCGCCGGCCGGTATGTGCTGCGCGAGGTTCTCGGCGCTGGTGGGATGGGCACGGTGTACCGGGCCGTCGACGAGCGGCTGGAGCGCGAGGTCGCCGTCAAGGTCGTTGCTCTGTCCGCGGCACCCGCGGCCCAGCGGCTCCGCTTCGAGCGAGAGGCTCGGGCGATGGGGCGGCTGCGCAGCGCGCACGTAGTAGCCGTGCACGATGTCGGCGAGGACCTCGTCGGCGGACACCGGATCGGTTTCCTGGTACTGGACCTGCTCCCGGGCGTGCCTCTGAGCACCGTGCTGGCCGGCGGCCTGCCGGCGGTGCAGGACGTGGTGGGGTGGGGACTGCAGCTGTGCCGAGGACTGCGCGACGCCCATGCTGCCGGGGTCGTGCACCGGGACGTAAAGCCGGCCAACGTGATGCTGTCGCCCGAGGGCACGGTCGTGCTTGTCGACTTCGGGATTGCCCGGCTCGACGCTGGCATGCAGACGGTCACGGTGATGGGCACGCCCGCGTACATGGCGCCCGAGCAGCTGCGGGGTGATGCGATCGATGGCCGGTGCGACCTGTATGCACTGGGGTGCCTGCTGTATGAACTACTCACCGGGCAGCCGCCGTTCGGGCGGTGCAGGGTGCGGGCCGAGGGTTCGGAGCCTGTGCCGTTGCGGCGAGTGCGGCCGGGGGTGCCGTCCGCGCTCGAGGAGTTGGTGCTGGACCTGCTGCGCGTAGATCCTGCCCGGCGTCCGGATGCGGTGACCGTCGAGCATCGCCTGGCCGCGGCCCTGGAGCCGGTTCCTCAGGTCGCGGCGGTGACGGAGACCGCCATGTGGGAGATGGTGACGCAGACGGCGCCGCGCCGCGGGAGCGCCGCGGCACCGCCCGCCGTCCCCTTGCCCCGGCCTGCTGCCCCCTCGCCGGGTCCAGCCTCTTCAGCCGCCGCACCACTGCGGCCTGCCGGGCCTGCGCGCGGGATGGGCGGAGGGTGGTCGGCGCTTTCGGGAGCGGCCGGGCTGTGGGGGCAGTTGTCGCTGTTCACCGGGATGCCCGGGTGGGTGGCGGCGGCTCTGGCCGCGGTAGTGGGCGTGACTCTGTGGGCGCTGTGCGGGCCGCATGCCGAGGAGGAGGCCGCCTCGGGCGGAACCGTGCTGATGGCTCTGGCGGCAGACGGCGTGCTGAGCGTGTACCTGGCGTTCTGGTCGCGGGCGCCGTGGTGGGTCGCGCTGACCGTCATGGTGGTCGCGGGCCCGGTGCTGCTCGGCGGGTGCACGCTGATCGGCAGGCTGATCTCCAGGTTGATCGCCGGCCAGCGGGCGCAGGTGGAAGCCGGCGTCACGGCGGGCATGGCCAACGCGGCGGTGCTGGTTGTACTCACGGGGCAGTTCCCGGTGGCCGCAACCGTGACGATGGGTATCGGGGTCTGGCTGCTGATCGCACTTGTCGCCGCGGCCCCGGGACTGCTGCCGCAGCCCGAACGACGAGCTGGACGAAGCAAGGCGGCTTGGCTGTAGAGGCGGCCGCGAGGCCGCGGCGAGGAGTACGACCCGCGAAAAGCACCGCGCCGGCTGCCGGCGATGGAGGTGGCGAAGCGGTATCCGCCGGCCCGAGCATGTGCTCTCTTCCGTCCAGAATCCGCCAAGTACCCAGCGGCAGATGCCCGGCCAAGGAGTGCGTGTCGGGAGGTACGGGGTCAGATGGGGGACACCATCGTGCGCTGCGCGTAATCGCGCAGGCCCGGCAAATCGGGGCGCAGCTCGGCGACCCGGCCGGTCAGCTCGCGCACCGAGGGCCGGCGGGCCTCCAGCGGAGCGGCAAGTTCGACGAGGCGCAGTTGAGCGAAGGCGCCCGCCGTGTCGCCGACGTCGAGCAGGGCGCGGGCGGTGTCGGTGGCAGCGCGGGCGCGGCGCTCGGCGGTGGGCAGACGGTCGGGGCGCAGTAGGCGGCTGTGGGCCAGAGCGGTGTCGAGGTCGCCAAGGTGGCGGTGGATCCCAATGCGGTACAGGGTGCACTGGCCAGCGGTCAGCTCCCGGAGGCGGTCGGCGGTGTGCGGGCGGCGGTCGAGACGGTGGGCGATCTGCTCCGCCTGGGCAGCGAAGTCGCAGGCGGTGGCAGCCCGCTGAGCCTGGGCGGCGGTATAGGCGGCGGTGAGCGCCGTCATGCCTGCCGCCTCCAGCTCGACGACTGTGGGACGGAGGGCGGACGTCAGGTGGGTGTGCGCCTCGTGAAGCAGGAGCAAGGCTTCGTCGGTGCGGCCGGTGCGGCGCAGCGGGGTCGCAGCCGCACGGGCGGCGGCGGCGAGCACCACCGGGTTGCCGGAGCGGCGGGCGGCCGTGCCGGCTTGTTTCGCATAGACACCGGCGGTCGCGGTGCGGCCCTGCTTGACGGCGAGCTGGGAGGCAAGCACCCACACGTCGGCGGCCCGGACGGCACCGGCTGTGCTCTGCTCGATGCTGGGCTCGGCGGCGGCCAGGAGCGACGGCAGCGTCTCGTCAAGCCGTGTATAGGCGCTGGCGGTGAACAGTCGGCGGGCCGCGGCGACGTCGGCGGCGGACAGCCGCGGCGCCGGAGCTGCCACTGCCGACACCGGGGCGGTGAAGAAGCCGGTCCCCAGGGCGACTCCCGCTGCCAGCATGCTCCGTCGCTTCACACCGGACCCCTCTCGTCCTTTGTCGCCGTCGATGGCCGACCGCGGCGTCGTCATGACGCTACGGCCAGAGAGACGGTCCGAGAAGGGCGCACGAGTCGGCCATGTGCGCCCCGTCGAGCCTGTGCGGGGATGGGCGGGGCCAGCCGTGACTAGTCGGTCGGCTCCTCATTGAGCGCTCGCCGCGTCCGGGACCGAGACCTACTCGGGCAGCAGGATCACGGCAGCGAGGGCTTCGGAGGTGAGGGGGATCTCTTCGAGGAGGCACTCGCCGCGGTCGGCCTTCCCCCGCGGTGTCCCACGGGCCGGCCGGCACTGTCGACTCCGGATCTATTGTTCCGGGATTCCGCGACTCGCTGGCCGCCCGGGGGCCGCACCTGCATGCTCGTCGGCAATCACATTTCCGGGGAGGCAACCAGTGCTGCAGATCGACCAGCGTGAAGCGCTCGCACGCTACGAGCAGGAACTTGTCGAGGAGCAGCGCCGCCGGAAGGAGAGGGAACGGGAGCTGTGGGAGCGGATCACCGCCGCGACGCCGTTCGACCTGACTGTGCGGACGGACACCCACTCCAAGCTGGACGCCCCCCTTCGGCACGCCGCAGCAGCCATCGACCTGCTCACCGGCGCCCGCCGACAGCACCCGGCCGGGCGGGCGCTCTGCGAAGGCATCACCCACACGAACCTCATGGCCCTGAGCGAACCCGTCGACGCCCACGCGACGTGCCACCGCTGCGTCCACGCCGCAGCGGTGGCCCGACCCGCCGACGGGCCCGAACCACCGACCAAGAAGGAGCGCCAGGAGCTTGAGAGAGTCGAGGCCGGAGCCGTGTTCACCGTCGAGCACTCCCAGGGGCGCGAGATACGGGACACCAGCGAGCAGAGCCGGAGCCCCGGCGGAGACTATGGTCGGAAGGTGACCGCCGTGATGAAGCGGTTGCACGCCCGAGGCTGGGTCGTGAGTGACGCCGAGACAACTGATTCCCCGTGGGGCGGCCGCGGTTGGCGGTGGAACCTGACGAGTCTCGGAGCTGCCGCACTCGCCATCCCCGCCGTGCCTCGGTGGGTGGAAGCTGCGCCGAGCGCGCCCACCGCAGCATAAGGTTCCCCTACCCCGCTGACACGCGGGTGGCGGTCGACGAGCTCGAGGACGATGCTGCGGATCGCGGGATGGTCCCGTACTTCTCCCGGGCCGACCAGCCTGGTATGCGACCAGCAGGCTTTCGAGCGGTCTACTCGCGCCGGCCCAGCGCGGTGATGCGACAGGCAGCAGCTCGAACAGCAGTTAGCAGCTTGCGGCACAGGGCGGTGGCCGGCGCGGCGGTTACGGCGCTCGCGCCGGGCCACACCGGCTTCCGCATCGGGGTGCGTGCCAAGCGCCCCGTAGAGTGCCGACGTGACTCCCAACGTGTCCCGTATCCAGCGCCTGGCTGGATTCTTGGAAGACGAGTGCCGCCGACGTGGGGTTGACCTTGTTCCCGGACAGGCCGGTCATGTGCTGCGCCATCAGGCCCGGGTGGTGGCTGCCGCACTGCACATCAGCGAATCGTGGGCCCTGCGTTCCTACCTTGATGAGGACGCGGTGCGGGGGCTGGCGGCGAATCTGGTCCGTGAGGTGAATGCCGCTCGCCCTGTGCGGGAGCTGGTGCTGGACGTCTTGGCGAAGGTCGGCGGCTGGGCGAGGGACGATCGCCGGGCACGCGATTGCGCCCACCCGCAGAGGCCGGCGGAGGGCCCTGAACTGGGACCGGCGATCGTCGCGGACCTGCGGGCACTGGCGTCGGTGGCGGCTCAGCAGATGGCGTGGGATCTGTACACGGACGCTGTGCGCCTCGGAGACCAGCCCTACGCCTACTACGCCGACGAGCGGGACGGTGTGCTTCTGCGGCTGCCGCGGGTGTGCGACGGGATGGATGCCAGCTGGCGGCTGCGGTTCGCCGGGATTCTTGAGCAGGTGGCCCGGCAGCTTCGAGCCGGCACCGAATTCGTCCCGGTCTGCCATGCCTCTACGGTGGCGCTCGCTCTCGCGGTGTCCGCGGCTCCCGAGCTGATGGACGACATGGACGACATGGTCGACTCCGAGGCTGCGGAGTCCGTAGGGCTTGGCGAAGGCTGGTCACCTCGGAGTGCGGACCTGCAGATCGGTAGGGCGCTGAGGGCGATCGCCTGGAACAGTCCGGCGTTGATCGCCTACGACCCGGAGATGACCTACAGCCTGGAGCCCTCCACCGATGGCATTCACGGCCGCGATGACCTTCGCCCCGAGGCCTGGTTCACGCCGTTCACCGATCTCGTGCCGGGGCCACCATCACCTCCTGATTGGGTGGTCGATGTCCTGGACGGCGGGCTTCCTGCCCGCGAAGACCCGCCGCCTTTCGGCGCAGACGAGGCGGAGCGTGCGGTGCTGGCCGACCTTGCGACCGGCATCGTCGAGCGGGAGGCCGCATGGGGGCGCCACTGCGACAACGCCGGTGGCGTGGAGGAGGAACCGGTAGAAGCCGTCGTCCTGCTGCGCCCACAGCAGCTGGATTACATGACGCGGAAGAGGGCCCGGTCGGAACAGCAGGCTCTGATTGTCGAGCAGAACGGGCGGCTCGTGGAGTCTGCCGCCGTGCGCTACCAGGTCGAGCACGACCTGGACGACGACCGCGACATGTTCGACCCGCTGTGGTTGCCTGCGGAGCAGGACGCGGCACCGCTGTGGGCGATCACGCTCACGCTGGAGGACTTCTCCGGCACGGCAGCGCTGCTGGAGCGGCTGCCGCGCCAGGGCCTCGGCAGCCCGTATGACGGCGGAAACGACTGGCAGTTCGCTTCTTCGGCCCAGATGGCCGACCGGATCGCGGGCGCCGCCTTCTCCCGGCCGGTCGAAGGCGTCATCGTGCACGCGCCGGAGAGTCACGGAGACAACATCCACGCGGCACAGGCCTGGGGGTTGGTCGTCACCCGCGGCGGCCACACCTTCTGCACAGCCTGCGCTCCGGGGGGAGTCGAGGCGGCCCATCGCGGCCTGATCACCGCGCTGACGCACGCACTGCCGCAGTCCTGAGGGGAACGAGTTGCGTTCGGCGCAATTCGCACCGTCGCGTTGCATCACTTCTGGCGCCCGCGGCCGTACGACGCGCCGCGGGGTTCGCCCCGGTCGAGGAGTCGCCGTACGGGGCGTGTGCCCGAGCCGCTTAGCCCGCGGCCTCCGGTGCTGTCAACTCCTCTTTTTCTTGCGGCAGTCGGCGCTCTACGCTCACGAGGTGACATATATGACCTGGTCGGACCTGCTGCGGCGGGGAACGGCGGACCCCACCTTGACGTTCGCCCGCGCCAAGTGGACGCAGGCGGGCAAATTCGTGTGGGTACAACCCCGGGCCACGGTCACGGCCCCGACCGGGGTCCAGTACCCGCTCTGCGCCACCGTGTACTTCAAGGACGTCGACGACGTCGTCAAGCCGTACTTTCCGAGCATGGACGGGATGACCGAGGCCGACGACTGGTATGTGGGGGTCTCCGGCCGGCCGCCCGAGTAGCCCCTCAAGCCGCCTGCCCCTCACCGGTGCCGCGCGAGTAAGACGCCAAAGGGCCGGACAGTACGGGTCACGTCTCACTAGTCTCGAAGGATGGTTGTTCACCAGCCCGAGCCCTTGTGGTGCTGTCCGCTGGGCCTGGTCGTGGGGGCGGCGTACGAGCGTGCGCGGGCCCGCTACGACGCCGCGGAACAGGCCGGGCGCGACCAGGACGTTCAGGCGGCTTATGCCGCCATGCTGGTCGCCTTGGTCAACTGGTGCGAGCACCAGATCGACGCGCACGACACGGACCCCGGGCCCGTCGAGCAGTGCCCGGACTGCACGCGCTTCGAGGAGGCCGCGCCCGTACAGACGGGATCTGCTGAGTCGCCGATGACTGCGGAGGAGTGGGCGTACGAGCGCCGCGTGCACCAGATCGCGCACCGCCTCGGCCCCCGGGTCGTGACGCCCGTGGGGACCGTCGCCACCGAGCCACCGGGGTCTGCGGCGCTGCGGCGGCACAGCCGGAGGTGAGTGAGTTGTCGACGGCAGCGTGAAACGGGACGGGGAACCCTGGCCGTAATGCCCCAGTCCCTTCGCCATGGTCCGCCCGGTATTCGCCTAGTCTGCCTGGCGGCCATTCACCCGTTCGGGTGTACTCGCCGGTGGAGTGCCGGTCGACGGTGGGCCCTGCGCCCTCATTGTGCCCGCGGCCAAGGCGCGCCACAGGAGGATCAGGAAGGACTCGCCTCTGCTCTAAGTGGGCGGTTCGTGAGCCTTTGAGCGGTTCTGCTGTCGCCTGATGGTGTGGCGGCGGGGCGGAATCCGCCGGTCCACGGGTGCTGATCTGGTGATGTGACCGGGTGAGTGAACGCAAGCCGTATCCGAGTGACTTGTCGGACGAGCAGTGGTCGTTGATCGAGCCGGTGATCACCGCGTGGAAGGACCGGCACCGCTCGGTCAGCGGCCATCAGGGCGCCTATGACATGCGGGAGATCGTGAACGCGATCCTCTACCAGGGGCGGACCGGCTGCCAGTGGGCCTACCTCCCGCACGACCTGCCGCCCAAGAGCGCGACCTACTACTACTTCGCCGCCTGGCGGGATGACGGAACCGATCAGGTCATCCACGAACTCCTGCGCTGCCAGGTCCGCGAACGCGCCCGCCGATTAGAGGACCCGACCCTGGTGGTCCTGGACACCCAGAGTGTCCACGTCGCCGCCGGGGTCCCCGCCACCACGAGCGGCCACGACCCGGCCAAGCGCGTGCCCGGCCGCAAGCGCGGACTGGCCGTGGATGTCCTCGGCCTGGTCATCGCAGTCGTCGTCCTCGCCGCGAACACCCACGACAACGCCGCGGGCATCGTCATGCTGGACCAGGTCGCCGAGCACGCCGGCGGAACCGTCCGCAAAGCGCTGGTCGACCAGGGCTTCAAGAACCAGGTCGTCGACCACGGCGCCGGCCTGGGCATCGACGTCGAGATCGTCGCACGCAACCCGCAGGTCAAGGGGTTCGTGCCGCAGCCGAAACGGTGGAGGGTCGAGCAGACCTACGGGATCCTGATACTGCACCGGCGCCTGGTCCGCGACTACGAGCACCACCCCTCCTCCTCCGCCTCCCGCGTCTACTGGGCGATGACCCACGTCATGACCCGACGCCTGACCGGCGCGAACGCCCCCACCTGGCGCGAGACGCAGACGGCGGCAGCATGAACATCCAGCCCCTGCTCGACGCCCTGGACCTCCAGGAAGACGCCGCCCGGGCCCTGGCCGACGACCTCCGCGCACAGATCGACGACCTGCAGACCCGGCTGCGGGAGGCCGAGACCCACCTCGAACACCTCGCGATCACCCGCACGACCGTCGCCGGCCTCGCCGACCGGCTCCCCGCCGGCCCGCCGGACCTGCCCGAGCACCCGGACTACCCCCGCATCCTCGACGCCTTCAACCACGCGACCGGACCATTACGGGCCAAGGACGTCTGCGAAGCCCTCGGCCACGAACTGCTGCCGAAGAACGTCGAAGGCACCCGCGCCAAGCTGAAACGCCTGGTCAAACTCGGGATCCTCACCGAGGCCGACACCGGCCACTTCACCAGGAAGCAATAACCGACGGAACCTCCACCAGCGGCCTTGCTTCAACCTCAGCCAGAAACGGACACCGCCTTACGAACCGCCCACTAAGGGCGGGGCGTTCGTCGTATTCTCGGCTGCCCGTCGGGGTGAGCTGCACGAGGGTCCGGTCTGGATTCATGGCCAGGAGTCCTAGGTAGGCATAGTCCAGCAGGACCCACGAGACCACCTCGTCGAATTCGATTCGCTCATCGGCGCGCTCCCCGCTGCCCTGGGTCTGCTCGATGGCGCTGGTGCCAGGTGTGGTCGTGTTCCAGAGCATGCCGGCCAGTTCGGAGACGACGAGGGACGTCTGCCGGTTGCGGGACAGTTCTGTCCACAGGGCGGCGAGGCGAACACGTCCGAGATCGGGGTGTTCGGCTTCAGGGGCTAGCGATGCTTGAGCGGAGTGGTGGGCGTTCGCTACGAGGAGGCGGCGGACACCTTCCGCAGTAGCTGCGTGCTGAGCGTACTTTTTGACCGGGATCAGGCGGCCCCGCTGGGTGCGCAGCAGCCCGGCGTCCACGGCCCCGGTCAGCAGGCTCTGAACGCCGGGGAGGTTGCGTGAGGAGGAGAGGCGACGCTGGCCGGCACCCCCATGTAGGTCGTCGCCGGTTCCGAGCAGTTTCACGAGTTCGACGCCGTCAGCCACGCGGAGCTGGCCGGTGATGGTCAGAGTGCGTCCGTTGCCGACCCATTGAACGAGCCGGTGGATGGCCGTGGCCCACGGAGAGATGTCGCCTTCGGTCACCGCGCTCATGATTTCCTCTCGCTGCTGGAGTCGTGCGTACGCGACTCGTTGATCTCGTTGGTCAGGTTGCCTGTTGCGCTGAGCGCAATTCGCGGGCGGCGCGGCGAGGTTGCTTTCAGGGCAGCCTCGGCGGTCTTGCCGTGAGCACCACTGCGGGGTCGGGCTCGGCGAACTGGAAATCCTGTACATCGTTCGGGATTTCCAGCCGGTGCCGTGCGACCGGGCCGCCGGTCAGCTGGGCACCGTGAACGGCTGGGCCGGAAGAAGCGGGCGCTGGTAGGCGGTGGGAAGGGCGGTGGCCTTCTCGGCGAGATCGTGGCGGCTGAAGCTGCGTTCGCCTTGCCCGAACCCGGAGGGGTCCAGACCGACGACAAGATCGTCGCCCTCGCAGCGGACGATGGTGCCGCGGTCGTGTCCGAGGACCAGACGGGTCCCGACGTCCCACTGGTCCGGTGCGGGCCGGCGGGCCGCCGCGTCGGTACGCAGGCGGGTGCCGGTGGTGATCGGGCGGTGAAGGTCGGTGGTCAGGTCGCCCCACCACAGCAGGTGCTGGATCACGGCCCGCACCATGGGCTGGGGCATCTTCTCGTGGGTGAGGCTCTTCTCGACTGCGTGGATGGGCAATTCCGCGTCGGCGCACAGGCCGAGGATGGGTTCGATCAAAGCCTGCTGGACCGGGTGCATGGGCCGGCAGAAGCCCCCCAGGGCCTTGATGTTGGTGTAGTGCTGTGCGTCCTTGGGGCCCGTCCACCACTCGTAGGTCCATCCCCGGGCGTTGACGACTTCCTCGGCCCAGTCCAGCACCCGCTCCGAGGGGCACAGCTCGCCGGCCGTCGGAGAGCTGTCGATGAGGGTGATCGTGCCGTCGCTGCTGATCAGCATCAGGTCGGGAATGTAGCCCGCTCTGCCGGGGCCTTGTGCGGCGCGGAGTTTGAACGGCTGGCCGATCATGGACCGCACGGTGGGGTCGAAGTCCGCCAGTTCCATGCGTTCCCAGATCCCGTCCGTGGCCACCGGATTCTGGCCGGTGCTGATCGCGGCATAGATCCCGAGGTCGAGTTGCTCGCCACGGTAGGTGAGGTGGCGCCGCCAGGGTTGTGCCCGGACCAGGTCGTGGACGTCGACGTCGGTGACGGGCATCCACTGTGCCGGTCGCCCTTCCTCGAACCGCAGTCCGATCTCTACGCCATCGAGCAGTTGGTGGGCCCTCGTTCGTGTCACGTTTTCATGCTGGCAGAGCCGGTTTTGCGCTGTACCGTGCTTTGCGGAATCCACGGTGCAGGGCTCTGCCCTTTCTCGGCCTACGCACGCAGAAGGTGCTTTCAGCGGCCCTAGAATCCGGGCATGAACGCCGAGACCGCCCACACCATCAATCCGTCGGCCGAGGAGGCGTGGCGCCTGGTCGGCCACTACCTGCACCGGCTGTCGCATGAGCTCCCCGAGCAGTGGCGGCTACGCGATCACGAGGCGTCGCAGTGCCGCGAGCGGGTGTGGTCGCTGCCCACCGAGAACGGGAACGACGCGCAGGTCGCGTTGTGGCTGCGGCTGTCCGACACCGAGGTGCCCTGTGACGATCCCGGGTGCGCGGCGCGCGAGATGTACCTGACGAGCGACGGCAGCGACAGTGTGCCGACGTCCGGCCCGCTGCCCGCGTTCGCCCGGCACGACGGATTCGGCTACTTCGAGTACCGGACGCACCCGCACCACAACGGGTGGGCCTGCAACATCGACCCGGTCTCGGTGACATGGATGTCGACGGCGCTGGCCCTGTACGGCGGGTACATGCGCATCAACTGGTTCGACATGGGCGGCGCGGACTCGATGGCAGCGGGGCACTCCCTGTGGGAGGTCTCCGCCCACCAGGTCCGTGAGATCAGCCGCTGGACGGCCATCGCCGGGCCCGACGGCGTCCACGACGAGGGGCCGACCAACCCGGGCACCACGCCCGTCCTCCCACTCCCGCCCGAGGTCGAAGTCAAGCTCAAGGCAGCCGCGGAAGCCCGCCGCTGACGCGTCCCCGGCGGGCGGGAGCGGGCATGTCGAATGGGAGATGCGCGACATCCGGCCTGAGGTGGTGTTCCCGGCCGCGGTGGCGACCGCGGATTTGCGGGACCCGCGATTCGCCACTGCCGTCCCCGCGACCGTGGCGGAGGCGCTCGTCCATGCCCGCCTGACGAGCGAACATGCGGTCACCTACGCCGAGCGCGGGCCACAGACGAGGTCCGGTGGGAGAACGAGCGCCCTCTGGCAGTCAGCACGCCCACTACACCGCGGCGCGTGCTCGCGGGCATGTGCGCGGACAGCGCTCGTGAGCATGTGCAACCCGGCCGCAGAGCCTGGTGCTGCGATGGATACTGCCGGGGTGCTGAACGATCTGAAGAGCGCCCTGGCCGCGCTGGAGGCCCACCGACCTGGCTCTCTGCTCGGCCTGCGCGAGACGCAGTGGCTCGACGCGAAGAGCGGCCCGTACCAGCTGGCGGACCCCAGGGCGGTCGAGGAGCTCACGAAGGACGTCTCGGCGTTCGCCAACGGGGGCGGCGGGGTCATCATCGTCGGCATCGCCACCCGCCTCGAGCACGACGAAGAGGTCCTGGATCACATCGTCGGCCTCGACCCGACCGCGGTGAACGTGGACCAGATCCGCAAGCTGATCCGCCAGCGGATCACCCCCGCTCCCCGCGGCGTGCGCGTCGGATGGTCTGGTGCCGACGGCGAGCGGGTGCTGTTCATCGAGGTCCCCGCGCAGGCTGCCGACACGCTCTTCGTCCTGCCGGCCCCGGTGGGAAAACCCGGTGCACCGCGCCAGGACACCGTCGCGGTGCCGATGCGGGACGGCGACAGCACGCACTGGCTGCCCCGGGCCGAGATTCAGCAGCTGCTCTCCGCCGGCATCCGCGCCTCAGGCATGCCCACCGCCCAAGCCCTCACCGAGCTTGTACGGCAGGCCGTTTCCGAAGCCGGACCCGGTGCTGGGCTGCGCGTCGGCCAAGGGCTGCCCGACCGTGAGCGGGAGATGAGGGCGGCCTACGAGCAGCTCGCCGACGCGGGGCTGGGGGAGCCGACCGGGGAGGCGTGGGCGCAGGGCGCGGCCGCGCTGCAGGATCTGCGGTACAAGGTCGACGGCGAGCCAGGCTGGGTGCTGTGCCTGGTGCCGGGGCGTCCCCCGGTCGCCGTCGCCGAGCCGGTCTGGCAGGCGATCGTCGAAACCGGCCGGCGGGCTCCCGGCGGTCAGGATCCGCTTGCGGCCGTCGGCTTCCCCCGCGCTCCCGCGGGCACGAACGCTCCGTGGGTGATCCCGGCCGACGCCCTGCGCGTGGACCTCGACGGCGGAGCGTGGGGTCCGGGCCTCTTGGCGTGCTCGGGGCGTGGCGTGTGGCGGTGGCAGCCACTCCCCCGCTTCAGCCTGAACCAGGGCCGCTCTGCCGACATCGGCACTGCCGGCCAGACGCCGGCGCTACGCCTGCGGGCGCTGGTGAACCTGCCCTGGGCCGAGGTGAGCACGCTGGAGATCAGCAAGTCCCGGCGTACGCAGCTGGAGCAGATGCTTCCGCACAGTGCGCTGGCGGGTGCGGTGACCCTGCTGTCCCGCCGTCGGGGCGCCGAGCTGCCCGCCGCTCTCTGGGAGCGGGGGCCTTTCGGTAACTCGGGCCGGTCGGCCGGATACACGTGCTCGATCGCCGGGCCCGACGGCGGCGCGGCTGTGAAGGCCTCCGTCATGCTCGCGCTGCCCACCACGATGGAGTCCACCGTCGTCGCCTGCGCGGACGTCCTGATCGAGAGCGCGGAGGCGTGGGCGGCCGCCATCGGACCCGGATGGGACACGCAGTTGGGTCTCGACGAGATCCAGGCCGTGCTGCTCGCCGCATGGGAGACGGCCGCCGAGCTGCTGCCCGAGGCCGTGGGCGACCCGGCCGCGCTGTCGTGGGCCGCCCCTCCCACGACCGAGCTGCGGATCACGTGCGAACAGCCCGATGACAACGGCGTCCGGCCAGCCCTGGACACGCTCGTCGACCTGAAGCCGCTCGGTCCGAACGACGGCGACTCCAGGTCGCAGCTGGCCGTCGCCATCACCGCGGCGCCGGCCATGGACCGCGCCGAGCGGCAGCGTCTGCTGCGGGAGGCACTGGTGCACATGGCCCACGCGTTCGGGTACGTCGACGCCGAGGTGGATCTGCTGTAGAGAGGAAGCCTCGGCCTGGTCTGCCAAGGGTTGTGGCGGAACCGTCCGTCGAATCAGCTGGCTGGGCCGGCCAGCCACAGCACCGGGGCGCGGCCGGTGTCCTGGGCCTTTGCGGGCGGCCAGTCGGCCGCGGGCTCCGCTCCGGCCACGACGGCCGCGTCGAACGGTGTCGTGCGACCGGAGGCCAACCAGTCGGCCGCCGCCACCCAGAAGGCGTTCTTCTGCGCGACCAACCGAGCCGCCTCGTCGACGGCACTGCCCGGTGAAATGTCCGGGAGCGTCTCCGTGCCGAGGACCGTGTCGATCCCTGCCTGGACAGACAGCACGGTTCGTCGGGCGGCCTCCGTCACGGTGCCGCCTTCCAGATGCAGGGGCTGGACGGGGATTCGGTCGAGGGCGGCGGTGGGGGCGACGTCCGGGGCGATGCGCAATTCGGCGCGCTGCTCTCGTTCGTCCCACTCCAGGTGGAGGAAGGCGCCCAAGGCGCCGTTGGGTGCCTCGGAGACGACGTAGAGGCCGTGGAGGGGCCAGCGCTGGGGCAGATCTGCGGGCATCCGGTCGCCCGCCTTCCTCAGCTCGAGGACCGTGGCGTCATGAATGTTGACCATGTGGCGTCCTGCGGCTCGCCATGCTCCGATCGCTTGCAGTCTGGCTGCATCGCCTGCTGCCAGAGCGGCGAGTCCCGGTCCGGTGGCGCCGGGGGCTCGAGTGGTGCGGTGGGGGTAGTGGTCGGTAAGGACCTGCTGAACGTGGGTCACAGGGAGCCAGCACCAGGTCGGGATGGTGTCACCGGCGGTGTCGCGCGCCTGGTCCAGGCGGTCGAAGACGCCGGGGAACTGTCGCTCGGCCTGCCTCTCGAGCTTTTCCAGCCGTGATGCGGCGGCCCGGTACATTTTGGGCACCCATCGGAACTGTTCGGCCAGTTCGCCGTCTCGGCGCTTGGCGAAGTTCTTGGCGTAGGTGTCGCGATCCATCACTGCCCTCGTGCTCGTGGCGGGGCGACGCCGACAACTGCGCCGCCCCGCCACTGTGCCGTACGCCGCTGACACTGGTGGTGGCTTTCTGCCAGGTCGCGGCTGTCAGCCGGAGGCCGGTTCCTAGGATGAGCGGATGACTCGCTTCAGCGTGGACCTCCCGGTCCCCTCGATCGACGGCGAGTGGGCTCCTGAAGCGGCAGCCGCTCTGGTCGGCACACGGTGGCCTCTCAAGGCAACCCTCGTCGAAGGCCAGGTGGTGAGCATCCCCGCGCGCGTGGTCGCTGCGCAGACGTCCCCGGACGGAGTGACGATGCGGCTGGACCTGGAGACGGATGTCTTGATGGAGGGCAACTTGTCCGTCAGCAACATCAGCGTGGACGACGACTGACGCTGCCGTGTCCTCCGTCTTTTGAGCCACGTGGCACCGGGCGGCGCATATGCTGCGCAGTCCTCCTCTCCGGTACGGGCGCGACGTAGGCGGTCGGAGCCCGGTACGTGGGCTGGCTCCGGCAGAGCTGTCCCGCGTGCGGTGGCCGCACGTTGGCGCGGTCCGGCGCCAGGGGGTCTGTTCGTTCGGGTGATGCTTGTGGCACCACGGCGCGGGCAGGCGACGTCTGACCGTAGGGTGCCTTGCATGCCCGACCTGACCGAACAGCAGACGAGTGAGCTGAGGGCGGCTGCCGCGGCCGCGGCCGTGCTCCCGTCCCAGCAGGCGGTGATTCCGGTGGTGTGCCGGATGGCCTCCGTGGACCCGGTGACCGGGCGGAAGGAGAACACCGCGTCGCTGCTGAAGCTCGTGCGGGGCGGTGAGGCGGACATGCGGGCCGCATTCGAGGTGGCCGGCCGGATGCTGGCCGGTGATGCCCGGCCTGATGGTCAGGTCGTACCCGTCGGAAGTGCCGCCGGTGATCCGATGATGACGCTGGCGTGCGACGTCATCCGGATGGGCATGCGCGGGGAGCCGGAGCGTGCATGGGCCCAACTCGAGCAGCAGCATCCCGCCCGGCGGGCGGCGGTCTTCTCCATTCTGATCTCCTTCCTCAACTACCACTTCGCCGGGCTCGACCCGCTCGCCCTGGCGGCTGCGGAGTAGGTCTTGCCGTGTGCGCGGCCGGCTCGGTCCGGGGATCCGCCGGGCGGGCGCGTGCCCGTGCGGGGCAGCCGAGGGTCGGCTGTGCTGAGGCTGTGGACTTTCCGGTGCAGGTGGCTGAGGCGGGGATGGCGAGCGAGCTGCCCGCCGGGGCGGGCTGGGCGTTCGAGTGGAAGTTCGACGGTGACCGGGTGGTCTTGTGGCGCGGAACTTCAGGGGTGCGGTTGCAGTCGCGCAGCGGGCGGGATGTGACGGCGGCGTGGCCGGATCTGGCGGCGGCCGGGATGGCTCTGCGGCCGGGCACGGTGCTGGACGGCGAGTGTGTGATCTGGCGGGGCGGCCGGGTGGATTTCGGTGCGGTGCGCTCGCGGGCGTCGTCCTCGCCTGCGCGGGCGGCCGAGCTGGCCGAGCGGCTGCCGGCGTCGCTGCCGGTCTGGGACGTCCTGATGCATCCGGAGCTCGGGGACGTGCGGGGACGGCCGTGGCGGGAGCGGCGGGCGCTGCTGGTGGATCTGGTGGCGGAGCTGGACGGGCCGCCGATCCAGGCCGTGCCGGTGACCGAGGACGCGTCCACGGCGCGGGAGTGGATCACCGCGCTGCAGCCACGCGGCATCGAGGGCGTGGTGTGTAAGCGGGTGGGATCGCCGTACCGGCCGGGCCGGATCTGGGTCAAGGTCCGGGCCTCAGTGCCGGCGGACGCGGTGATCGTCGGGTATGCGGGGCCGGTGACACGGCCGCGGACGGTCGCACTGCGGCTGCCGAGCGGCGCGGTGCGGTTCTCGCGGCCGCTGACGGCGGCGCTGTCGGCCGAGGTCGCCGCGCACGTCCGGCGGACGGGCGGGGCGCGCGGCCGCCGGGTCCTCGACGGGGTGCCCTACAGCGGGTGCGCGGAACTTGCCGCTGAAGTGGAGGCGGGCGCCACACGGCATCCGACGGTGACGGTGCGCCGAGTCCGCCCCGACCTCCTGTGACACGCCCCGCGCGAGATTTGGCCCCGAAATCGAACACCTGATCCACTAGGGGCATGCGCAACCAGCCGATCCCTGATGATCTTGTACGTACTCAGGTGGAGTGGATGTGCGCGTATCAGGCGCTCGCGCACGGCGAAGGGTCCTACGCCGCGCTGCGGCGCCGGCTGGTCACGCTGTCCGCGCGCCTGGACGCGCATCCGTACTGGGAGGGCCGCACTCCCCCGGCGGGCGCTCGTGCGCAGGTGCGCCGGCTGGCCCGTGAGCGGGTAAGCCCGCCGGCCGGGTTCCGGTCGTGAGGCGACGAGGACTGCCGGGTCGGCGCCGCGGGTTGTCGAGCGGTCGGAAGGTGACCGGCGCTGCTCCGCGTAAGAAGATCTGGCCTGGAGCATTCGCCCGCTGCGTCGCCCCGGCCGGGGTGCTTGCGGCCGGGCGGTCGAGCTGACGGGTTCAGCGGGTTCGGGCTCGGCCGAAGAGCAGCCGGTCGGTGGCGAGCGTGGCATCCAGGTAGGCGTCGATCCGCGCGGCGTCGGCGGTCTGCGGCAGCGGATCCAGCCCCAGAAGCAGGACCGCCTCTGCGTTGCGTGCGACCAGTTCGGTCCAGGGCCGGCGGGTGGGCAGCCGGAGCCGGCGAGAGACCCCGGGCACGTGCAGCAGCACCTGGTCGCCGACGATCTGCAGGCAGCGCTCCAGCTCCGGAATGACCTCCCGGGCGCCGGTCAGGCCTCCCAAGCTGGCGGACAACCGCCGCATCCCGGCCTCGGCCGTCTCGGCGGTGCCCGAGCCGGTCAGGGCGGGAGCGCGGGTGATCAGGATGTGCGCGGCCTCATGCCCGTCCGGGCGGGTGTCGGCCCAGGTCCAGGTGGCAAGGGACACCAGCAGTCGCAGATCAGGGGTTGGCGGCGTGAGCAGGACTGTCATGCTGTCGTGCCTCCCGCGGCCTTGAAGCAGCACCAGACGATCTTTCCGGTCGGGGTGCGGTCCTGGACTCCCCAGCCGTCGGCGAGCGCGGCCACGAGGATCAGGCCGCGTCCGGAGGTGTCGGTGTCGGCGGCCTGCCGGGCCTTGGGGTGCCGGCGGCGGCTGTCGTGCACTTCCATGCGCACGGTTTCCTCCTGGGCGTCGAGCTTGACCAGGAAGCCGTGTCCGGGAACGGTGCCGTGGACCATGGCGTTGGTGGCGAGTTCGGAGACGCAGAGCCGGATGTCTTCGACACGGTCCGGCAGACCCCAGTCGGTCAGGGCCTCGGAGGTGAAGGATCTTGCCTGGCTGATCGACTCGGGGCGGGCCTCGAAGAACTGTTGGGTCGTCAGGGCCATCGTGGTCCTCATGACTCGGCGTCCAGGACGCGGGCGGTGCCGGGGTGGCGGTGGCGGACGGGACCGGTGCGGGCGGCGGCGTGGTGCGTGGTCCGAGGCTTGCGGACCAGCAGCAGCCGTGAGCCGGCCGCCTCGATCCGCCGCCTGCGTTCGGCGGCTATGGCCTTCGGTCCCAGGTGCGACATGGCCGGGGCGATCACGCCGTAGACGTCCGGCAGCGCGAGCACGTCCAGCAGCCCGGTGAACGCCGCCGACGCGGCGCCCGCCGCCGTGTCCCGGTCGGTGAAAACGCCCGACAGCTGCAGTTCGTGACTGCGGCAGTACTCGGCGAGCGAGCCGACCAGCGCCTCCTGCCGCGCCGGGGAGACCCGCACCAGCCGCAGAAGGCCGTACACGACCGGGCCGTTGACCTGGCGCTGCTCGGTGAGGGGTTCCATGCTGGGGACCATCCAGAAGGCTCGACAGAGAAGTGACGCTCTGAGCGTGGCCGCTGTCCAACTTGTCGCCAACCACCCGTCGTTCTACTTCCGTTCCACTTCCGTCCCGCCGGCTGCACGGACCGTGCTTCGATGACGGGTGGAAGGGAGTGACGACGCGTGGCGACGGTGCACCACTGGACCGGCCTGGAGGCCAAGGCCCTGCGGGGCGCTCTGCGCCTGAGCGTGCGGGCCTTCGCCCAGCAGCTCGGCCTGGCCGTCGCGACCGTGTCCAAGTGGGAGAGCAAGCTCACCGACACCGCGCCCCGTCCCGACACCCAGGCCATCTTGGACACCGCCCTCAGCCGCGCGGACGCCGCCGTCCACCTGCGCTTCGAGACGATCCTGTCCGAGATGACCAGCACCGGGCCGAGCGCCGACCGGCCTCGCGTCACCGCTTCTGGTCCCAGAGCCTGGGAGTACGAGAGCTGGGCCGACGACCTCGACCGCGTCGTGGTCGCCCTGTCCAGGCAGAACTTCACCTTCGCCGACAGCCTCCTGAACCGGTGGCTCACCCGGTTCCAGGCGTCCGAGCTGGACGAGAAGGGCCTGTATCTCTTCGCCCGGTCCACCGCTCTGCTCGGCGACCTCAAACGCGACCAGGGCGCCGTCCTCGGCCCGCTCTCCGCCCGCCGCTCCTACGCCGACGCCCGCGCCATCTTCACCCAGCTCGACATCCCCCGCCGCGTCGCCCAGCTCGACCTGTCCCTCGCGGTCGTCACCGAGATGTCCGGCAAGCTGGAGCTCGCCGCCCGCCACTACGAAACCCTCGCCGTCGACGACCGGCTCTCCCGCCGCGACCGCGCCCGCGCGAGGCTGTGGGTGGGCACCTCACTGAGCAAGGACGGCCAGCACGACTACGCGACCCGCGTCATGCAGGCCGCCACCCGCGACTTCGAAGACCTGACCGAACCCGACGACTGGTCGGTCGCCCACCAGAAACTCGCCCTGGCCCGCCGCGGCGCCGGCGACCTCACCCAGGCCCTGCACTTCATCGACATCGCCCGCAGCAGCGGAACCACCGAGTCACCGATGCAACGCGTGCGACTGGACACCGCCCAGGGCCACATCCTGCTCTCCGATCCGGCGACCCGGGATGATGGACACCTCGTCCTCGATCAGGCCGCCAGGCAGGCCGCGCAGTACGGACTCGTGCACCAACTGCGCAGCATCGAGGGCATCAGGGCCATGAGCGAGGGGCCGACCGGCCCCCGGCAACGGTGACCAGGGAGAACACACGCGTGAGCAACGACCAGCAGGCCATCACCGAGGACCAGTGGCGCCGGGCCAAGCTGATCTGGGACTACCACCAGATGCACCACGAGTTGCGGCCCGTCGATGCGGCGATCGGACTGGGCAGCCACGACCTCGGCGTCGCCACGCACTCCGCCGAGCTGTACCGCGCCGGTTTCTTCCCCACCCTGGTGTTCACCGGCGGCAACAGCCCCACCACCGCCAAGGTGTTCCCCCGGGGTGAGGCCGTCCACTTCCGCGAGCACGCCATCGAGCTCGGCGTCCCCGCCGAGGCGATCCTGCTCGAGCCGAACGCGGCGAACACCGGGCAGAACATCACCCTCTCCCGCGAGGTCCTCGCCGCCGCCGGCATCCGCCCCGCGACGGTGCTGCTGGTCTCCAAGCCCTACATGGAACGGCGGTCGTTCGCGACCGCCCGCAAGCTGTGGCCCGACGTCGACATCCGGTGCGCGTCGGAGCCGCTGGAGTTCGACGACTACCTGAAGTCCATCGGCGACGAGAAGCTCGTGCTGGACATGCTCGTCGGCGACCTCCAGCGGGTCATCGAGTATCCGAAGCTCGGCTTCGCCATCGCCCAGGAGGTCCCGGAGGACGTGCATGCCGCGTACGAGTCCCTCATCCGCGACGGCTTCACCAGCCGCCTCATCGCGTGAGCTGCCCGCGCTGGGCGGGCTGTGCGCGATCCATCAGCCGAACATCTTTCCCCGGCTGAGCACGGTGGCCAAGCTGTTCGCGGCGGATACCTGGATCGTCCTGGATGACGTCCAGTTCACCCGCCGCGACTACCAGCACCGGGCCCGTCTCGCCGACCTCGACGACCCGGCCCGCCAGCGGTGGCTGACCATTCCCACCCGCCTGCCCAGCGGTCGCTCCACCCTCATCCGGGACGCGCTGATCGACGATCCAGTTCTCGCACGCCGCAGGACCGAAGGCATGCTGCGCCAGCACTACGGGAACAGCCCCCACTGGCCGGTCCTCGCCCAGGCTCTGGCTCCGGTGCGGGGCGCCTTCGCCACCGAACGGACCGCGGTCGTCGCCGAGACGTCCACCCGTCTCCTGCTTGACCTGCTCGGCTGGCGCGGGCAGGTCCTGACCAGCAGCGACCTGCCCGCCCGGCCGGGCCGCTCCCAGCGGCTCGCCGACCTGGCCGCCGCGACCGGTGCCCGCACGTACCTGTGCGGGACGGGCGGCATGACCTACCTCGACCCCGCGCCGTTCGAGGCACAGGACATCGCCGTCCTCCCGTTCCGGCCGCCGGCGACCGGTATCTGGTCCACCGGCCGGCGGGTCAGCGTCCTGTGGGCGCTGGCGGCGCTCGGTCCGCAGGCCGTGGCCGCCCGCTGCCGCGCACTCGCCGCGGCGCCCGAGGCCATGCTGGAGGTCTGACCCGGCCGCTCCCCTGATCCGAGGCGCGCGGTCCGAGGTGCCGGAGCGTCACCGGCCCCGTCTTTCGCCTGGTCCTGCCGGGGTGGCGTGGTGCCGGGCCGCAGCGGCGGTGATCACCAGCCGTCCGCCGGGTGCCGGGATGCGGCCGAGTGCGCAGAGGAGCGCAGCCTTGTCGATGCCGCCGCCGAGGGCGTTCACGCAGCGAGGTCCGCGGGCGCGGGCGTCGGGCGGGCCGGACTCCTTCAGCTCGGCAGCGGGGCTGTCCCTCACTCCGTCTCGGGGAGGAGCCTGGTTCCCCCCGCGAACATGATGTTGAGCAGCCGTTTGCCCTCAAGTCCAGCAGCCGCGATCGCCTCTTGTTCTGCATGGTCCAGATCGGCATACGGAACGTGGTCACGGACGACCACGATCTGAGGGTCCAGCCCTTCAATGCGGAGTTCGTCCAGCCACTTCCGTATCCGTGGGGAGGGGTGCTTGCGATGGCCGCCAAGGCGTACTCCCAGGGGCTGGACGCTCTGGCCGATGTACCGCGTCTCGTCGGTCCTCGGGTCCACCAGCGCGTACACCCTGCCGGTGCCAGCAGGAGGCCTCGTCCATCGCATAAGGCGATCCTGGTCTCTGCTGTGCGAGCGTGCATGTGTTGTGGGGTGAGGGAGGATTCCGCACTCTCGGCCGCCGGGTGGTGCTCCTGTCAGATCGGGCTCCGGATGCCTCTCCGGTGCGCAAGGATGGGCAGGGCGGTGACAGTCCCGCAGTCCCGCGCTTCTCCTCGTCCGATCTGATGGAGCTGCAGCAGTGGAGATCAGTCCGCGCGACGTCATCGCCTCGACTCTGGCCGGGGAAGTGGACATGTACGTCGACCTGTCCAGCGCGCCCCGGGCAATGCACCGCGATCTGAAGCCCTGGCATGTCGGGTTCGAGGGATGCCACAACGTGGTGGTCGTCGCCGATCCTGGTGACCTCGGCGATGACCCGTCGCTGGAGAGGTTGATCGGGGAGCTCCTTCCCGCGCCAGTACGGACCGTCGAGCGCGTCGGCTGGCGAGTGGAGAAGGGCTTCATCGTCTCTCCCCTGCCGGTGGACCCCGAGCTGGGGCTTGTCGTGCCCGAAGAAGACGATGAGCCGTACAGGTGACGTTGTTGCCGTGGTCCTGCTTCGCGTCGTGTACGAGCCGAACGCTCACACAGGCCGGGTCTCCGCCGGCCCGGGACGGGACGAGGGAAGATCGCCGCGGGCCTGGACATCGTGCAGCCGGGGGCGGCCCGGTCGAGCGGGGCTGCCAGTGTGGACAGCATGACTGCCGTTCCTGTTCGAGAAGCTGCTCGGGTCATCGTTCTCGATGACGACCAGCGTGTGCTGCTGCTGCGGTATGACGAGAATGGTGGTTTTTGGGCAACTCCTGGCGGCGCTGTGACGAGAGGCGAGACCTATGCGGCTGCCGCGGTACGCGAGCTCGGCGAAGAGCTCGGCGTCGCCAAGGAGGCCGTCACCGTGGAGGCGCAGCTCGCGCAGCGCAGCCGGGAGCACATGGTCGGCGGCCGCACGGTCCGCCAGGTCGAGCGCTACTTCCCTGCTCGTCTGACGGCCGGCGACATCAACCCGGACCGCGCCACGCAGCGGGACAACATCCGAGATCACCGCTGGTGGCCGCTGGACGAACTGCGTGCCACCTGTGAAACGGTCTATCCCCGTGGCCTCGCCGCTGTGGTCGAGAAGTTCCTCGAACACGGCGTGCCGGAACGTCCGGTGGTCCTGGAGTGAGCGCGGGGCACCAGCACTGACTTTTCCGTGGCACGGGCGCGACGACCGTTCATGGGCTGTGTAGGGGAACAGAGGCGAACAGGTGTCTGCGCCGCCTCCTGCCGGTGCGGAGTCGATGGTTCGTGGTGACGAGCGGGCGCCGTGGCGGGGCGGGGGTCCTTCTCGCTACCGTCAGCGGATGACCTTTGATGATGAGCCTGCCGCCAACTTACGACCGAGCGAGGCGCCGACCAGCGTGATCGTCAGCGCGCTGCGCTGGGAGATTCTGAACGAGTGGGTCCTGTACCTGAACGACGACAGGCACCCGGACAAGACGGCCGAGATGTCGTACGTCTGGGGCTTCATCAAGCGGGACTTCGGCGGCGACGCGCTGCGGTGCCTGTGGAGCAAGCGCGAGACCGCGTACCCCATGTTCGCCGAGGCGGTGTGGTTGCTGCACCGCGAGTTCAGCGAAGGCGCCGGGCCGGAGCATCACCCTCTGTTCGCCGGCCTTCCGCCGATCCCTGCTGAAATCCTGTTCCAGAAGATCGCGAGCTCGTCCGCAGTGGCCTTCCGGGACCGGGAACTGACCGAGGCCCAGATGCTCGAGATCCTCCGCAAGGCACCGAAGGACTACGCGGCGATGCGGTAGATGCGGCCTCGGACGACGGCGGCTCCGCTCCGGGTATGCCCGATGGGCGGGGCCGTCAGGGACTGGACAGATCACGCTGGTGCGCGGGGGGTCACGCGGGGCGTATCGCGGCCGGTTGTTGAGGCTGGCCGGGCCGAAGCATGGGTCCGGTCGTCGCACGTCAGGGCGCTACCACGGGCCTGACTCCTTCAGGTGGACTTTCCCTGGTTTCGTCAGGTTTCGCGGTTTCGGGGTCGATACTGGCCCGGCCGGGTGTGCGAGCGAGGAGGGCCGGTGGCGGTCCAGCGTGAACTGGCGGACTACGGCACGGCGTTCTGGCCGTCTGATCCGCCGCGCGGCGCCACGGTGTCGTTCTGGCGGCCGCACTCGTCGATGGGCAGGCCCGAGGACCTGAAGGTCCCGCACACCGCGCTGTTGCAGGAGCAGGTCCCGGTGATCCGGATGCGGGGGTCCTTGTGCCGCGGCAGCGTGCGGGGGTGGACGCTGCCGGTGCTGGACGCGCTGCCGGTGCTGGTCAGTGCGCGGCGCCGTGAGCGGGGGCACGAGTCGACGGTGTTCTGGGGTGCGGCGGCGATGTTCGCACTGGATCTGGTGGCGCGCGGCCGGCTGCTGCCCGGGCTGTCGCCGGGCGGCTTCGACGCCTGGGTGGCGGGGCCGTTGTCGGCCGAGGACGAGGCGGTGCTCCAGGCCTTGGTGCAGGCGATGCCTGCTACCGCGTATACACCGGCGCCGGCCGCCAGCGGGCTTGGTCTGCTGGAGCCGGCGCACACCGTGCGGTCGTTCCTGGACGCGGTCGCCGACGCGATGGTGCGCTCCCCCGTTTCCGCGCCGCTCGTCCCCGGCCCGTACACCGACACCGCCGTCCATCATGTGCCGCATCTGGCGGTGTGGACCCGGGACGTGGCCGCGGCCCGCGAAGGGAGAACTCCGCTGTCGCTGCGGGTCGACCTGGACTGGCCGGGCGACGGCAACGACATCGATTCTGGCCCGGCCGTGGACGGCTGCAACCTCGAGGGTGGTGACGGTCTCGACGAGTTCGGCCTGGCCGGGGTGCCGGTGGTGCTGCAGGTCCACGACCCAGACGATCCGACCGTGGTCCGCGACGCGGACCAGCTGTGGCGTTCTGCGCCGCCGTCGGTGCCGTGGGGCAGGGGTGTGGAGGCGGCCCGGGCCGAGGTCCGCGAGGTCCTTGAGCGCGGAGCCCGCGCCTGGCCTCCGCTGCGCCGGCTGGCCCGCGGGCGAGTGCCCGACAAGCTGCTGTGCGACGCGGAGGAACTGCGGGCGCTGATGGGCGACGCCGTCCCGCTGCTGGCGGACGCGGGCATCGCGGTGCACTGGCCCAAGGCCGTCATCAGCGAACTCACCTCCCGGGCCGCGCTCGCACCCCGCCCGCGGCCCTCCACGGCCCGGGGGCCGCTGCTGAGCCTGGGCCAGCTGCTGTCCTTCCGGTACCAGCTCTGCCTGGGCGGCAAAGACCTGTCCGAGCAGGAAATGGACCAGCTCGCCCGTGCGCAGCGTCCGTTGGTGCGCCTTCGGGATCAGTGGGTCCTGCTGGACGCGTCGATGCTGCGGCGTCTGCGCCGCCGGGAGCTGGGCCCGCTGACCGGTGACGAGGCCCTGGCCGCTGCGCTGACCGGCAGCGTCGACCTCGACGGCCACGACGTTCCTGTCACCGTGCACGGCTGGCTCGCGGACGCGCACTCCCTGCTCACCGCTCCCCATCCGGGTCCGGACGACGTGATCGTGCCCGCGGCTCTGAAGGCCACGCTGCGCCCCTACCAGCGGACGGGTCTGGCCTGGCTGGAACGGCTCACGTCGGCGGGCATCGGGGCCTGCCTGGCCGACGACATGGGCCTGGGCAAGACGATCACCCTCATTGCGCTGCATCTGCGCCGGCAGGAGCAGCCGCACCTGGCCGGCCCGACCCTGGTCGTCGCACCGGCCACGTTGTTGGGCACGTGGGCCGGGGAGGCCGCGAAGTTCGCCCCGGATACGCCCGTCCGCCGCTATCACGGTCCCGGGCGCAGCCTCGAACTCCTCCAACGCGACGCGATCGTCGTCACCACCTACGCCACCTTGCGTCAGGACCGCGAACTCCTCGCCGCTGTCGGCTGGTCGCTGATGGCCGCGGACGAGGCCCAGCACATGAAGAACCCCTACTCCTCCACCACCAAGGCGCTGTCCGCCATCGGCGCCCGAGCCCGCGTCGCGCTGACCGGGACGCCCGTCGAGAACAACCTCTCCGAGCTGTGGTCCATCCTCGACTGGGCCGTGCCCGGCCTGTTCGGTCCACTCAAACGCTTCCGCAGCCGCTACGGACGCCCGATCGAGTCGGGCAGCGATCCCCGCGCCGCCGAGCGGCTGGCCGCCGTCGTACGTCCTTTCCTGCTGCGGCGGCGTAAGAGCGATCCGGGCGTCGCTCCCGAGCTCCCGCCGAAGACCGTCAGCGATCACACTGTGGCGCTCACCCGGGAGCAGGCCGGCCTGTATGAGGCGGTCGTCCGCGAGACCCTCGACAAGATCAGCGACAGCAAGGGCGTCAAGCGCCGGAGTCTGATCCTCTCCCTGCTGACCGCCCTCAAGCAGATCTGCAACCACCCCGCCCACTACGGCAAGGAAGACCCCGGATCCGCCCGCCTCCCGGGCCGCTCGGGCAAACTCGCCCTTCTCGACGACCTGTTGGATGTCATCCTCGCCGAGGAGCAGTCCGTCCTCGTCTTCAGCCAGTACGCAGCTATGGCCCGCCTGCTCCAGCACCACCTGGCCCGCCGCGGCGTCCCCGCCCTCTTCCTCCATGGCGCCACCCCGGTGCACCAACGCGACGCCATGGTCACCGACTTCCAGTCCGGTGACGTCCCGGTCTTCCTGCTCTCCCTCAAGGCCGCCGGCACCGGCCTCACCCTGACCCGCGCCGAGCACGTCATCCACTTCGACCGCTGGTGGAACCCCGCCGTCGAAGACCAGGCCAGCGACCGCGCCCACCGCATCGGCCAGACCCGTCCCGTCCAGATCCACCGGCTCACCGCCGAAGGCACCCTCGAGGAGTCGATCCACACCATGCTCCACGCCAAACGAGCCCTCGCCGAGACGGTCCTCGCCCACGGACCAGCCGCCCTGACCGAACTGTCCGACACCGAACTCGCCGACCTCGTGAAGCTCCGATGACCCCCTTCTACGGTCCTGCCCACGTCTTCCGCACCAGCACGCCCCTCGACCCGCAAGGCCCCCACTCCCCCGCCGGCCACGCCTGGGCCGCCGCCGTCGAAGAACTCGCCGACACCCCCGCGGCCCGGGCCCGCCTCACCCGCGGCCGCGCCCACGCCCGCCAAGGCGCCGTCCGCCACCTCACCGTCCGCCCCGGCGACATCGCAGCCGCCCTCCAAGACGGGGCCCTGGAGCGCATCGTCACCATCCACATCACCCCCCTCGCCCCCACCGCCTGGACCACCCTGCGCGCCCTATCCGACGACCGGGCCCACCTCTACCCGGCCCAGACCGCCCAACAGGTCCTCCACGACCTCAACGCCGCCGCCCGGAACGGCGGCATCCACCTGTACCCCTCCGCCGGCGCAGTCAACGCCCACTGCCCCTGCCGCCACACCCACGCCCTGTGCAAGCACACCGCCGCCGTGCTCCACCACTACGCCCACTGCCTCGACACCGAGCCCTTGAACCTCCTCCTGCTCCGCGGCCTGGAACCCACAGCCTTCTTCGACTCCGCCAACACGCCGCCCTGCAGCTCACGCTCCCCCGCTGCGCCGGTCGTCGACGCGCACGCCGTCTACACCCGATCCGGGCCTCCGGCACACCTTCCTGCGCCACCTCCGCCGCATCACGCCACGACGACGAAGTGGCGCAGATTCCCTGGCCCTGAAGGCCTCAACCCGGCAGCCGCGATCCTCCTCGTCAACGAGGCCGGCCAACGAGCCCACACACTGCTCCACGGCCGACGGTCAGCGGGACGAAACGCCCGCTGACCGTCGGCACGGCAAGGGCAGCCGGGGCTTCACCGAACCGGTTCGGCCCGTGATGGGGCGGGACGAGCCGGCACGCGAAGCCTCTCCGGCCAGAGGGCCCCCTGGCGCTCAGGTCTTGGCGGCGAGGAAGTCGCGAGCGCCGCGCAGCGGGATCCGTAGCTTGCGCTGGGTAGCACGGCTGTCGAGACGAACGTCGAGAGCACCGGGAAGCGCCGTGTCAGCCCGCAGGCCCGGAACCAGCCGAGAGGCGTCGAGCCCGTCACGCTGGGCGATGAGCAGCCCAAGGTCGTGCCGGCTGACCGCGTGCGCACCCCCGAGATGATGCACACCACGCTCGTCGGAAGCGGCAAGTTCCAGCAGGGCCGCCGCCAGATCGCCAACGTGGACGGGACAGCGAAAGTCGTCGGTGAAGAGCACGCCGCTCCGACGGCCGGCCACGAGGTCGTGAACGAGGCGGACGTGCTCAGAGCCGATGCCCCCGATGATGAGCGAGGTCCGCCCGATGACCGCGTCGGGCGTCAGGTAGCGGACGCTGGTCTCGGCCGCGGCCTTCGCGGCGCCGTATGGGCTGACCGGGTCGGGATGGCAGATCTCGTCGTAGAGGCCACCACGAGTGCCAGAGAAGACTGCGTCACTACTGACGTGAACCAACCGACAGCCGTACCTCGCCGCTGCCAGTGCCAGACGCGCCGGCCCCTCGGCCGTGACCTCCCAATCCGCCCCTCCGCTGGTCGCATTGATAATCACGCTCGGCACAGCCTCGGCGACCACAGCGTCCGCACGATCGGGGTCGCGCAGGTCCAGGGCGTGCCATGTGACAGGGGAACTACCCGGCCTGGTCGCGTAGGTGGCCGCGACGGTCCGACCGCCTGCCGCCGCCTGGCGCACCAACTCAGCTCCGAGAAACCCGCTGCCACCGACAATCAGGACCGTCATGTTTCGTAACCGTAGACGGCCGGGCCGCATTGCGGAGGCGATTGCAGATGCCTGCGCCTGGCGGCATTTGCTGAGCTGGTTCAGCTCGGCAACCATCACACCCTGCCGCCCTGACTGCGTGCACCGCAGACGACAGCGAGATGTGCTCCGGTGGCGACCTTCGAGGGTGTCGCACCCGTCCGCTGCTCGGTCATCCCTTGCAGAGCTGCATGTTCGAGCGCCGGTGAATGTGTAAGTGAATAAAGATTGCGCCTTTGTGAAGGCCCCGTTGCGCGGTCAGCAGTGCGGATCCTGGCACATCGCTGCCCACTGCAGGATGGAGAACGACGCACCAGCCGAGCCCCGACAGACTCGAGTCTGAGTCGACACCCGCCCTGACCTGCACTTTCACAGAATCACAATCTTTATTCACTTACACATTCACCCAGCAGGAACCATTTGAACCTACCCACCAGCAGAGGGGGAGGTCGGCGAGGAGGGGGGCCGCGCGGTCCGGGGAGTCCAGCATGGAGCTTCGAAGCGAAGGAGCCTGCGCCGCCACCCCTCTAACGGTGCGTGACACGCGTGACCGTCTCCGTGTACCGTGCCCGATGCAACCGAAGGGGTACATGCACGATGAGGACGCTTTCTTCACGAGCACCGACGTGTGCACCCTGACGCATCAGAGATCAGTGGAGGAGCCTTGGACGAGTCCTTGGATGCACCCGTACAGAGGACGCTTGATGACCTACTGGAGCTCGTGAGCTTCACGGACTTGAAGAGTCGTCTGGAGGTAGTGCGACGCTTCCCGGCTCATTACGAAGATGAGCACGATGAGATGCTGGCCGAGGTGGTGCGCCAGATTCGCCCCTACCTTCGGAACGTCATCGGGGTCACCATCGGCAAGGGAGGGCAGGGGAAGACGACCCTCTCTGCGAACATGGCAGGCATGCTCGCTGCAGAGCAGGAGAAGCTTGCGGAGCAGGGAAAGAAGGCACTGCCGATCCTGCATCTCGAGCTCGACCTTCAAGGCGACGGCCTCTCTCACGACTTCGGCCTTGCCCGCTCCAAGTTCAACGACAGGGGTGCGGCCCTCGCAAGTGCTGTCACCAATGACGGGCCCCTCCACGTCATCAAGACTGATCGCCAGTTCCTGCATGTTGTCCCTGCCGGCGCCAACAACGCGCGGATCACTGATGCACTAGGGGCACTTGTTGCCACGCACGGGCGGGCTGCCCACCTCTTGCTCGCTCTCCTGTTGGCTCAGATCAGCCATCTGTACCGCTGGATCGTCATCGACTTCTCGCCTGGCGATCGGAGTCTGCAGCAACTCGGCCTGGCCGCGGCGACGCACCTCACTGCTCCGTTGATGGACTCAGATAACGCGTCTGTCAGCGGTCTTGCGAACCTCGCTGTGTTGGCCAAGAGCACCCGTAAGACCAACCCTGAACTCGGCGTGGCGGCCATGTGCTTCCTGGGCTTCAGGAAGGTACAGGGGAAGCCCACCAGCGACCTGACCATCGTCTGGCAGAAGCTCGGCAGGGCTCTCCAGCAGTACAACGTCTCACCCGATGTCATCCTCGAGGACTATGTTCGCGAAGGCCGCGTACTAGCTAAAGAGGCTCGCAACTCCGGCATGCTCGCCCACGAGTTCGCTCGGGCGGCCGCTGGTCAGTGGATTGACCCGCGAACAGGAGAGGTCGCGGAGCGTCCCAGGGATGAGAACGGACGCCTCATTGACGCCAAGCGGGCCATTGAGCTCGCAAACGACCACGCAGCCATGGCTCGCGCGGTAATCACCAGGGTCCGTGCCCGTAACCAGCAGCTGAAGGAGGCCACCGCATGAGCAGCGGGCCCAGCAAGGATTCGGCCAAGAAGGGCTCGGGGAGGTCACGAGGAGGTTCCGCGACGCAAGGCAAGGGAGCATCCAACCTGAAGATGCCCGACCTCGACTTCGGCGGCTTCGGTGACGTCGACGAAGACGAAGAGCTGACACCGGGTCTGCCCGCAGACGTCTTCGGGGCGGCACCTGTAGCGTCCTCACCGGCTGTCGAGAGCCCGGTCGAGTCGAAACCTCCGCTGGTACCTCACCAGCCCGTCGAAGAGCCGGGGTCTGCCCCCCAAACTCCCGCTGAGCAGGAACTCAAGGCACCAGCTGTCCCCCCGGCCAGCACCGAGATCCCTGCCGACACCCTTCTCGCGGCTCCGGCGGAAGCTGATGTTCGCAGCGAGCTGAAGGCAAGCACGCCCGAGGGCGCTGGCCCAACCACCCAGCCTCCGGTTGCCGAGCCCATCCCGAGCCGGTCAGCTCCGGAAGCAGCTCCGCCCGTCGATTCAATCCCGACGTCGGCCGCCGTGGCGCGTCGAGAGTCGACGCATGCCGTTGCCAGTTGGGGTGCATCCACCGGTCTGCCGGCGCGACGACCGCGTCGCAACAGCTCTAAGCCCTTCACGGCTGACCAGCGGCAAGAGAATCGCGAACAGAGCATGCGGGAACTGTTCGAGAAGGCTCCGCGTTATGCATCCCTTCTGAATACGTACGCGGTGGTGAAGAAGAACGATTCGAAGCCGCGGAACATTCAGCTGTACGGCCTTACGTTTGAGCGAACCGCCACTCAGATCGCCATCGATACGGCGGTCATGGCTCGAGTCACGCCGCGTATGCCGACGCCCCGGCTCATCGCGGGACACTATGTGGACACTGCGCTTCAGGGGGCGCTCTCCGCGCTCAATCCCGCAGAGGCTGACGCGGAACGCATCGAGGACGAGAAGGATGTCGTCTTCGCGTTGGCGGACCGGGCCATCGCCTATCGGAACTACATTGCCGATGACGAGTACGCGTCCCAGCTGCGGCACAGCCGAACCATCTGTCCCCTGACCGAGTCTGGGGACGCGCTCCTGACACGGCTGATGACGCTGCTGCGGACCATGCCGTCTGTGAAGGTCCAGCCCTTCGAGATCGTGAGTGTGGCGGTCTCGGACCTCCTTGACGGCATGGCCCAGGAGCAGGACGCCTTCGAAGGATTCCTCGCGCGCAGCGTGGCAACGAGTATCCAGTAGCCGACGTGGGCATCCGGGCGCGAAAGGTTGTGGCGCCCTCGTAACCGCCGTGGGTTTGATCGCTAGCCGGGGCCCGGCCCCTTCTCTGTGAGGGAGGCCGGGCCTCGGCGCGAGGTAGGTGGAGCCGTCGGCGTTGCACGGCGGCTGTGGGTGAGTGCGAGGGGCGGCCTGCCAATGGCAGCACCTGTGGCTTCAGAGCGGCGCCGACTGGCTTGGTTCACAAGCCCCGGCGCGGGCCAGTGTCGATGGTGGCCGCGCGGCCTGCCGAGACTTGCCTCTTGAGGGCCTGGCCAGCCGCCATGTACGCCCGCTAAGCGCGACGTGCAACACGCTGTGGCTTGCAGCAGGGCAGAAGCAGCAGCCGTGCAGTTACCCAATTACTATGGTCAGAGCGGCACGCAGCGGCTCTGTTACGTTAAGTGACGCTTTCCTTTAATCAGGTGCCAATCGCGTTAAAGGAAAGCGCCCCGAAGGGGGCCCACAGCCCTTCATGGTCGATCGGCAGATTCGACCCCGAGGTCCGGAAAAGACCACTTCGTGTATGTAAGGCGCCTCTCGGCCCCGTTGATGAGGTCGAGTACATCACTGGCCAGGAAGGCTCGCGTGCCCCGTTCGGCGTCTTTCACCTGGACGATGCCAGCACCTGCCAGCTCCTCCAACGCCTTGGACGCGGAGACAAACGATGTCTTGAGCAACGATCCGGCCGCGCGAGCCGTGAGGACCGGGACACCCGGAAGCTGTTCCATCAGCCGCACCACTGCCGCACCCTTCCGCGGGTGAGGCCTCAGTCCACAGCTCTCTCGATAGTTCGCAAGGCGGGCCTGCCACAGGTCCCTCATTTGGCCAAGCTCATCTGTGAAGCGTCGCGCCTCAGCGACGGCGTCACGCGTGGCCGCCAAGAACACTCGGATCCAAGCCTCCGTTCCGTCCATCGCTGCAGCGCTGTCTGCGCTCCCGTTGTATCGGTACGCCTCCAGGCCGGCAATGTACTCACGAGCATGCGCGAGGAGAGACATCGAGATTGGCAGCACGTGCCCTACAGCCAAACCCTGACGTGCAAGCACGGTGTGGATCAAGGCACGCCCCGTCCTCCCGTTACCGTCCGTGTACGGGTGAATGGTCTCGAATTGAGCATGCACGAGCGCAGCTTGAACTAGGGGCAGCGGCTGATCCTCCGAGATGAACGCCGCGAGGTCCTCCATGAGTGGGCCTACCAGTTCCGGGGCGGGCGGAACGTACTCCGCCCCATGAGGGCCGTACGCGTTGCCCCCAACCCAGTTCTGAACCTCACGGAGCTTGCCGGCCAGGTCGTGCTGTTCGGTCTCTACCATGAGGGCGGCCTGCAAACCGTTGATGTCATCAACAGTCACGCATGGGGTGCTGGTCAGTGCTGTGACGGCCTTACGCAGAGCAAGGACGTTGTTCACGACCTCCCGCGCACTATCGCCGATTCCGGCCCGCGGTTCATCGCCGGCCTTGGTCGCGAGCATCAGCTCAAGGTGTGCGATCGCCCTGGCCGATGCGACAACGCCTTCGATCCGCGATGAGGCAACTGCCTCAGACCGCAGAAGGAACCGCGCGAGAGACTCGAGGTGGGGGCTGGTGGGCGCTGAGTCGTTGAACTCTCGAACCAGCTGGTCGACCTCAGAGATTTCTGCCGCGAGTTCCGCCGAGAGACGGACCTGCCGCCCGCGGAGGTAGTCAGGTGTATACGCAGCGTAAGCACGGGGTTGCTGTTCGCTGACGCCAGGGGCGAGGCCAGGCTGTGATTGCCAGCGCCGCTCCGTAAACCTTGCCACCAGACACGCTCCAAAGGTTCAACCTCGGGCCGATCCATTTAAGGATAGTCTGTGCCCGTGATGTTTGGTTTGATGCTAGAGGACGGTGCAGTCGGCGCGGCTTCCGCGCTGGCTGCCATGCCCTCTCCATCTGGCCCGGTGTCACACGCCTCTCGACTTGTGGAAGCGCAGCCACGCCTTCACAGCACCAAGAGGGAGATCCCAGCCAGGGTCACCCAACGAGAGCGCGAAAAAGGCGACCCGCAGGTCGCCTCGTGGGGCGACTCAGCCAAGTCGCCCATCGCCACTGCTCGGGGTGCCACCCCGAGTCTCCACATGTCCATCACATCAGCCCGACGTTGTCGGCCCGACTTGCCGATCCACGGAGCCACCCGTGTTCGGCGAGGGGAGGAAACACTAACGACTTGACCTGACCCAGCCGTCCATGACGGTTACAAACCTCACCCCCGCTGACCAGGCAATTTGATGTCCTAGGCCGAGCGGTCGGTCGTTTTGTGCCTTCATCCCTGTGTTGTTCTGGAGCAGATCATAGCCGCCAGCCGCAGGGCTAGTCCCGTATTGCCAAAAAGAGACTCATGCGAGTCTCCGCCGGACTACGCCCAAACCACACCAAAAAGGCCGCACGAGCCTGATCGAGGCACGCCCGCTGATCGCTGGCCGGTGACCTTGTCCAGCGAATCTGCGGCACCTGCGCTTCGCCAACCGCTGCTGCTCCGAGACAGCATGCGGCAGCGACTCTCGGCCGCCGTTGCGAGCTTGCTCTCAGACCAGTCGCTTCACCGACGTCCTGCGGCTGAGGCCCTGGCAGCTGTAGTGCTGTTGGCGAAGTCACCAGCGGGGGGGTCGCGGCTGGAGCTGTCGGCGGGTGAGCTGGCCCGGTGGCTAGGCGTGTCGGAGTCGCTAGTTGATCACCGGGTCTTGCCGGGCCTGCGTCATTCCGGCGCGGTATCGACCGAAGTGGTGACAAGAACCGTGGACCGGGTACGGCGAGTGGCTGGCCTGCGTTGGGAACTGTTGCCGCTGACGGCCGCGCACTCTCGTCGGGGTCATCCGCTGGGGCTGGAGAAGCGTGAGTTGGCCGTTCTGCTGTCGTTGTGCGAGGCGCTGTTCGCGCCGGGATGGGCGCCGGTGGGCAAGCCCGCGACGCCGGCTGGTCTCCTCGGCGAGCGGCGGGGTCGGGGTGCGGCGCGTGAGCGGCTGGCTCTGTTGCGGCTTGTGCTGGCGGCGCGGCCTAACGGCCGGGTGCGGCTTGTTGGCGGGGCTGTGGCGAGAGGGTTCGACCGTGCTGATGCGACGGTTGCCCGGTTGCTGGGGTGTTCGCTGGCGGAGGCGGCTCAGGTGGTGGACGGGATGGTTCACCAGGGACTGCTGGAGGTTCCTGGCCGGGGGGTGCCTGGGGCTCGGGTGAAGTTGGTGGTCCCGGCGGTCGCGGCCGCGTACGGGCGCGAGCCTGCGAAGACGGTGCGGGCGGTGCCCGGTGGCAATTCAGGCGGGGAGACGCCGGAGGACGAGGTATTCCCCGGTGAGGTGCGGTGCTGCGTGCACTGCACGGAACTTGTCGACGAGCCGGATCCCGGGGAGCCGGGGGAGGGGTGGGTCCAGGAGAGGTTCTTCGAGGTCCTGGACGGCGGTCAGCTTGAGGAGACTGGTGCACTCAGGGGTCAGGAGAGCGCCGAGGGCTCGGAATTTGAGCCCGAGGTTGCGGTTGACCTGCGGAAACGTGAGACCTTGGCGGCATCGGAAGACGAGCTTGGCGGTGCACTACACCACGCCGACCACGCTCCGGTGGTTGCTCAGGGTGGTTCTGGTGCGGCTTCATCTCGCTTTTCCGGCGAAGCCGCATCGGGGTCCTCAACGTTGCCGGGACGCGCGGGCGAGCGCGAGGACCAGCCGGACACGGTCGTCGACGCGGCTGATGCATGCGGTGGGTCCGGTAGCCCGCTGCGCGGGGAACAGCACCAGAAGGTCGGCGGCCAGACCGGTCAGGGAGTAGTGCCTCCGGCGGCTGGCCGGGGAGCGCCGTTGCGGTGGTCGTTGCCGCGGGGGCTGGAGCGGGTGCTGGCGCCGGTGCACTTCGAGTGGGCCCGCATCGGGCGTTCCGGCGGACGGTCCCGTGTCCGGGCGGCGGTAGCAGCCGAGTTGCGTCGCGTCGGCGGGGTCGTCGGGCCGGAGCGGGCCGCGGTGGTGCTGGCCGAGCGGCTCGAGAGGAGGCTGTTTGCCCAGCAGGGTCAGCCGGTGCGGGATCCGGTCGGCTGGTTCCTGGGCCGAGGGCTGCCGCAGCGGGCCGAGTGCTACGCGACCTCGTGCGACGACGGCGTGCGGATGGACACCGGGCTGGTGTGTTCCAGCTGCGAGCTGCTGATCGGCGACCGGAGGGCCTTGCGCCACCAGGTCGCGCGCGCCATCACCGAGGCAGAGCCCCATCTGTCGCCCGAGGAGTTCCGGGCGAAGGTGGAATCGCGGCTGAGCCAGGAGGTCGCGCGGCAAGCGGCTGAGACTGCCGTCCGTCGGGAGCGGGCCGTGGTGGAGCGGGCGCGGCGCGAGGAGGCGTGGGCCCGCCACCGTGACGAGCTGGAAGAGGCCAAGGCGGTGTTGGCAGCGCGCCCGTGCGAGGTGTGCGGGGTGCCGGAGGCCGGCGGGCTGTGCCTGGTGTGCTCACAGGTGCGTACGGCCCGTCAGGCCCTGGAGCGCGCCGCCGAGATCGCGGCCGCGGTCGGTGGCCCCGTTCACGACCTGGGTGAGGTGGCTGGTCGGCTGGCCGACTGCCGCTCCCGGCTCGAGGAGGCGGCCCACCGGGCGGAGCAGCGGGCGCACGAGCTGGGGATGCCGGAGGCTGCAGTGGCCTGGGAAGTCCGAGAGCGGGCCGAGGCGTTGCTGCGCGAGGAACGCGAACGCGCCCTCGCCGTCCTGGCGGTCTCGGCGGAGGCGCAGGCGGAGGCCGAGCGGGTGAGGGCGATCGAGCGGGCCCGGCGGCGTGACGAGCAGCAGGCTGTGGCCGCCGGAGAGGTAGCCCGTCGGCGGTGCGCGGAGGCGCTGCTGACGCAGCAGCTCGGTCACGTGCGCACCGCCGTCCAGGCGCCGAACCCGGAGCCGATCGGTGGCTGGCAGGAGCGGCTGGTCGCGTTGGCGCAGCGTCCCCTCGTTGGTGAGACCGGGATGTTGCCGCAGTACGCCAGCGAGAGCCGGAAGGCGGTGAGCGCGGCGTGAGCCAGGTGCTGGGCCGTGCTTCGGTTTGGAACGCGGGCGCCGGAAGTCCCTGTTCTGGGACTCGACGAGGGTCGGTGGTGTTGGGTGAACGGTGCATGGAGGGCCGCGGTGTTTCGCAGCGGTCCCGCGGTCGGCGGGTGCCGGGGAAGGTGGGCGAGGTGAGTACGGGCGAGGTCGAACCGGTGCGAGTCGCGCGGTGGTTCGCGGGGCGCGGGTATCCGGTCTTCCCGCTGGCGCCGGGCCGGAAGACGCCGATCCGGGGCTGTCGCCGGTGCAGCCAGCACAGCGCCGAGTACGTTCCGCACCCGGCACAGGAGTGCGCGTGCCTGGCGCGGGGCGGTTTGTGCCACGGCTTCTACGCCGCCACTCTGGACCCCGACTTGATCGAGCACTGGTGGACGGTGGGCGACCGCGGCGTCGCGGTGGCGACCGGCCCCGCGAACCTCGTCATCGTCGACGTCGACCGCCACAACAGCACCCCCCCGCAGCAGGCCGTCCAGCTGCTGCCCGGAGTCGACCTGACACCCGCCCAGGTCGCTCAGGTGAAGGACGGGGTCGACGTGCTCCGCCTGCTCGCCCAGAGCAGGAACCAGCCCGACCCGAGCACGGGCGAGCTGACCATGACGGTGCGCACCCCGAGCGGGGGACTGCACCTGTGGTTCCGGGCCCCGGCCCGCACCGCGTGGCGCGGGTCGGCCGGCGGCGATCACCACGGCCCGGTGCTGGGCTGGCAGTTGGACGTACGGGCCCGCGGCGGCTACATCGTGGCACCGGGAACGCGCACCGCGGCTGGCACGTACCGTGTGGTGGGGGAGCGCCGGGAGCCGGTGCTGCTGCCGAGCTGGCTCGCCGGTGAGCTGACCCACACCGGTCACCTCCTGCCCGGCACGGCCGGCGAGCGGGCAGAACCTGCGGTGCCCAACCGGGCCCGGGCGGCGGCGCTCGCGGCCCGGCGGGGAAGTGGCGGCGGGTCAGCGGAGCCGGGGCGGTGGGCGGAGCGGACGGCCGCTACCGTGCTGGACGCCGTCGCCGACTGCGGCCGCGTCCCCGAGGGCGCGGGCTGGTCCGGCGTTCTCAACCGGGCCGCGTTCACCCTCGGCGGCCTGGTCGCCGGCGGCCACATAACCGAGGAGGCGGCGCGCACGGCGCTGCTCGACGCCGCCCTTCGCGCCCGGCCGGCCAAGCAGGCCGCGGCCTTGGGCATCATCCGATCCGGTCTGGCCGCGGGCACGCGGCAGGCCCTGCACCCGAGAGACGAACGATGACGACCACCGATGCGGCCGCGGCCGGGGAGACCGCACCCACCGTGCCGGCCAGCCGCGCGCCCGGCCCCGACACACCGACGGCGGCGCCGCCCGCGTCCGGGCCCAGCGCGGCGGAACCGGAACTGCTGATCCCGCGGTCCCTGACCGACCGGGGCAACGCCGCGCTGTTCCAACGGCTGTACGGCGAGGACTTCCGCTACGTGCCCGGCATCGGCTGGTACCGGTGGGCCGACTACCGGTGGGCGATCGACCTGGAGGCCCGCGCGGTCTCCGAGGCGGCCTTCGAGCTCGGCGAGAACCTCGCCACCCGCGACCCCCAGGAACGCTTCACTCGCCAGCAGCTGCGCCGGCACATCAACCGGACCCTCAACGACCAGGGCAACCAGGCCCTGATCCGGGTCGCGAAGAAGATGCCCGCCTTCCACCTCCCGGCCGACAAACTCGACGCCGACCCGTACGCCCTGTGCACACCGGACGGCGTGGTCGATCTGCGCACTGGCGTGCTCCGCCCGGCCCACCCTAGCCAGTTCCACACCCGGGCCGCACTGTGCGCGCCGCGCGCGATGCCGACCCCGCTGTGGGACAAGTTCCTCACCGACACCTTCGGGCCCGGCCCGAAAGGCGCGGCCCTGGCCGGCTACATGCAGCGCGTCATGGGCTACACGATCACCGGCCTCACCTCCGCGCAGATCCTCCCCTTCCTCCACGGCCAGGGCGGCAACGGCAAGAGCGTGCTCGCCGCCGTCGTGCAACGCCTCCTCGGCGACTACGCCGACACCGCCCCGCACGACTTCCTCATGGCCAAGCCCTACTCCGACCACCCCACCGAACTCGCTGACCTCCAGGGCCGACGGCTGATCGTGTGCAGCGAACTCAACCCCGGAGCCCGCTTCGACCAGGCCCGCATGACCCTGCTCACCGGCAGCGACCGCATCAAGGCGCGCAAGGTCCGCCAGGACTTCTTCAGCTTCTGGCCCACCCACACCCTCTGGCTGCTCGGAAACCACCGCCCCGCGGTCCCCGCCGGCGGCCGCGGATTCTGGCGCCGCCTGCGCCTGGTCCCGTTCGAGTACACCGTCAGCCGCGTCATCACCGACCTCGACGTCCACCTCGTCGAAGCCGAGGGCCCCGGCATCCTCCACTGGATCATCCAGGGCACCCTGAAGTACCTCAACGGCGACGACCCACACCTGAAGAACTCCGACGCCGTCACCGCAGCCACCCGCGACTACGCCCAGGCCGAGGACACCTTCGGCCGCTTCCTGTCCGACTGCTGCAAACTCGGCGACCCCTCCGCCCTGCGCACCGAACAGCGCACCCTGCGCCTCGCCTACGAAGCATGGTGCGAGGACGAAGGCGTCGACCCCATCAAGCCCCGCCACTTCGGCGAGAAGGTCCGCCTGGCCATCCACCACCCACCCGGCACCAACCTGCCCACCTCCAACGGCCGCAAGATCTACAAGGGCATCGAGATCATCAACCCGCCCGCCGGCCTCCAGGGACCGTCATGACCGGGCCCACCGACCACGACGAGAACAGTCCCTGCCCACGAAAGGCCAGGTCACACCCCATGAAACCCCGCGTCCAGGGACCAACAGAGACCAACTTCCACAATGTATCCCCCGCGCAAAACGACGACACCACACCAGCGCCCCACACTTGCGGAAAACAGTCCCTTTCCGTCCCTCACCCACGCCCCGAAGCAGGTCTGACCTGCGAAAACACGGCAGGTACCGACGCAGGTACTCACCAGGGACCGAACGCCATCACGAGTCGCGCCGCGCCCACCACACGCCTGCGTCCCGAGCAGCTGGCCGCCGAGACCGAGATCGTCTGGACCGTGCCGATCGACGACCTCGACTACGTCCGCGAGAGCCTGGACATCACCAAACGACGCTCCGGAAAGCCCCCGTACCACCAGCCCGGCCGCCTCGTCGGATACGCCAACCTCGCCCCTGACACCACCGCCACCCGCGACTCCGGCCGCTACGACCGCCGCACCTTCTGGCTCCTCCCCCGCGACCGCAGCGAATCCGACGACTCGCCCTACACCACCTACGCACCCCTCGAAGCAGTCGACCCCCGCACCGTCGCCCCCGGTCGCCCAGGCCGCCTTACCCGCCGAGCTCTGGGAGGTCCCGTACTGGAACCAGGCCATTCCCCTGCGCCAGATCCCGGCTCGGCCTCCGACGAGCTTGCGCAGTCGTCGCCAGAGCCAGAGGGCCAGGCAGCAGCGTCCCCAGCCGAACGGGAGAAGACCGCCCCGAGCCCCCCAGGGCCTGGTCCGGGCGAGGACCAAGGCGCTGTGCGGCGCCCGCGACACGAAGCAACGGCAGAGGGCTCTGACCTCGCTGAGGAACGGCGCCCATGAAACTCCGGCTGATCCCTCGTCCGCCCACGGCGTTTCAGCAGTCCATCACCGCCGACGCGATCGAGACCATCTGTCAGCGGGCATTCGGCACGCACACAGAGGTGTTGTCCGCGGTCGAACTCGGCACCGGCCTGTACAACACGATCCTCAAGGTCACCGTCGCCGAACGGGAGCGCCCGGCGATTTTGAGAATCGCCCCGGAGCCGGACCGCCAGTTCGTATCGGAACGGGAGCTGATGCGCACCGAGTACGCCAGCCTCCCCTACCTCGCCTCACTCGCGCCCCTCATGCCCCAGGTCATCGCGGTGGACTTCACCCACGAGGTCCTCGGCCGTGACTACATGGTGCAGACGCTGCTCGACGGTACCCCTGCGCCCCAGCATCTGCGCACGTACCCGCCATCGATGTGGTCGGCGTACTACCGTCAGCTCGGAGAGATTACGCGCAGCGTGCACACGGTCCGCGGTCGGAACTTCGGGCCGGTAGCCGGGCCCACGTACCGGACGTGGAGCGAGGCGATCACCGCCTCCCTGGACACCATCGCCGTCGACCTGGAGGCTGCCGGTCTCGGCGCCGACGATGTACGCACGGTCGCCGCAGCAGCAGCCCGCCACCACACTGTCCTCGACGAGATCAACGAACCTCGCCTGCTCGCAGGGGACTTGTGGCTCCCCAACACCCTGCTCCGCAACGATGCACGGGAACCGACCATCACCGGCGTGCACGACCTGGACAGGACCTGGTGGGGCGATCCCGCCAGCGACTGGACCATCCGCATGATCAAGGCCAAGCCTGATCAGCGACAGGCGTTCTGGGAGACCTACGGACGCCCGGACCAGTCCGACGCGGCCATCTGGCGCTCGACGATCTACGAAGCCCGCCACCTCGGCAGCGTCCGCCTCGAACGCCACCGTCTCGGCAATCGGGACGGCGTGCAGAACACCTATGCGTCGATGGCGGCACTCTCTGCCATCGTTGCCTGACTCCCGGCCAGCTTGTGTAGGCCCTCCTGGCACAGGTAGACCGGGCCGGTATCCAGCGCGTAGACCAAGGAGGCCCTGGCATGACCGGCGGACACGATGTGGAAGTACCGCTGGGGGGAGGGCGAATCACCTACGGTGTCGTCCGGGTCGGGGACACCGTGCGCCGACCTGCCTCACGGTCGTCGCCGTTCGTTGCGGAACTGCTGAGGCACCTTGAGCTGCATGGCTTTGCCGGTGCGCCGCGCTACCTGGGCGTCGACGAGGCCGGACGTGACATGTTCAGCTACCTGCCCGGCCACGTGCCGGCCAAGTTCCAGCAGTGGACCGACGCCCAGGTGACCGCAGCTGGCGCACTGCTGTGCTCCCTGCACGGCGCGACCCGCAGCAGCAGGCTCGCAGGACCACATCCGGTCGTGTGCCACAACGATCCTGGACCGAACAACATGGTCTTCCAGGACGGCACGCCGGTGGCCTTCATCGACTTCGACACTGCTGCGCCCGGGGATCCCCTTGAGGATGTCGGGTACGCAGCCTGGACTTGGTGTATCACCTCCAAGGTGACAGCTCCGCCTGTGTCCGAACAGGCTCACCAGGTGAGGGTGCTAGCCGATGGATACGGACTCGGAACCCGCGAGCGCCGACGCCTCGTCGACGCGATCCTGGAACGGCAGAACCGTAACGCCCGGTTCTGGGCCGAGCGGGTTTCTGGGGCTTCCGAGCTCCGTGTCGAGGCGGACGTGATCGCCGCGCGCGTCGAGTGGAGCCGCCGCGAGCACGGCTTCGTCACCGCGCACCGTTCCACGTTCGAGCACGCCTTGCTGTGACCTGCCCCGAGCTGGGTGCGCAGTGGTCAGAGCGTCCGCTGGCGGGACGCTACGCTGCCACGGCATGGACGGTCACCCGCCTCTCACGGACCCCGAGTCGGATCACGGCCTGTGCGGGATCTGCCCCGCCCTGCGGTACCCACGCGAGGGCTTCGTCATCTTCGACCGGCCGTGCCGCGAAGCGCCCTTCAACCCCGTCGACGGCCACCGGTACACCGCGGCCGGTGAGCCGACCTGCGTGCACCCCGACAAGATCGGCCTCGACGCCGACCGCACCGCAGCAACGACCGCACCATCCCCGACCACCACGCCTACAGACACCACACGCCGATGGCGGCCATGGACCCGACGAGAGAGGAAGCCGAGCGCACCCTCGAACGGCTGACGCGATGCCGGTCCACCCCTGCTACAGCGCCTCGCTACGTTCTGGTGCACCTACGATCGAGTGCCACGTGGTCCGTGCCGGACCGTCGAAGATGTCTTCATGCCCTGGGTGAGAGCTGCGCCAGCGAGCGACCTTCGCACGAATGTGGGGTTCCGCGTAGGCCTTATCAGGGTGATCCATGAGGTGTCGAACGCGCGCTCGGGCGCGCATGATGTCGGTGTCCTCCAAGTCACAGGCACCGAGGGTGGCTCGCTCGTCGGAGCTTAAGGAAGGTCTCCCGTAAATCCCGCTCTCGAGGCGTGTTGCGGTGGCGCGGTCCGCTGAGATCTGCATTTCGTACCAGGGGCGAAGCTCCTGGAGCGTCCAGCGGTGATAGCGGCCGGCAAACTCGTTGGGACTCTCCTCCGTGAGGTCCTGCTGGGTCACCCATTGCGCGGTCCGCAGCGCCAGCGCAGTGCCTTGGCCAAGGGTCGGGTTGGTGTGGATCAGCGTGTCACCGACGCCGACGACTCCTGTCACCACTGGACCTGATGCGTCGGCCAACGGTCTCCATCTGTTGTGCAGCCCGCCCATGGCAAGGACGGGGGAGAGAGGTACGGGCCGGTTGGTGAGCCAGGCGTTCATGGCGGGAAACGTCCGTGCTGCGGCTTCGAACGTGCGCGGATCACTGAGGGCGCCTCTGGTTGGGTCTGCGCACGAGAGCACAAAGGAGAGGGCGAAGATCTCGTTGTCGGAGGGGAAGACACCGCCGATGGCGAACGGGGAGGCAGAGCCGTTTCTCACGCCGCTTCCGGGCCGAGGCGCTCCCACGGCGAGTCGGTACCAGCGGCAGTAATAGGCGATGCCGGTCGGGCTGCTCTCGGTCAGGGGCGCTCGGCAACCCGCGCCGGTCAGCCAGCCGGGCACGGGGGAGCGCCGGCCAGCGCAGTCCAGAACCAGGTCCGCCGGGTGATGGCCCTGCTGTGAATGAACGCCGGTGACGTGCGGAAGGTTGCGGATTGAGTCGACGGCGAGTCCTGTGGCCCCATGGCCGACGAGTAGGACTGCTGTGCGTTCGTTCATCAGCGCACGTCGCAGAGCAACCTCCAAAACCAGTCGCCTCGCCTGGATGGTGACCAGGCGCTCATCGCCCGGACGGTACGGAGGGTGCTGGGTGAAGCAGTCGAACTCGTGGCGCTCACGGGCTCCGAGGGCGAGCATGTCTGCATACACGTCGGGGGCCTCGCGCAGCAGGACGTCGCGGACGGGCCCCAGCAGGCCGTGTGGCTGGACTGCCTGAGGGACTCGAGGGCGACGCCAGGCCAGGAAGTCGTCCTCAAGGTTCGCGCTCAGGTGGTGGCCGTCCTGTTCCAGGACGATGACGTGATGTCCCCGCCTGGACAGGAACAGGGCGGAGGCGAGCCCGCTGATGCTGCCTCCGATGACCACGACGCGCGCCATCTCGCCTCTCTACGCCTGTGATGATGCTCCCTCTCATCCTCCGTCGGGATCTTGGCCGAAGCACGGTGGCTGGTTTATAGGGGTGACCGGGTGGACACGTTCAGTGCGGTACGATCCCGTATGGCGTAATGGAAGTTAGCGCCTGTGCAGCACCGTGCGAATTTCGGGTCTGTAGTGCCTTCGCTGCCGATTCGGCCGCGCGTGCGAGCACTGCCCCGCCGGGTGCGCCCGCTCTCAATCTCCGAAGCGGATTCTTCCGATAGTGCGCTACCGGCTGGCGTCGATCCGCAATGACCGCATGAGTCTCGCCGATTTACCGCGATCGGTTTGCAGGCTCCTTTCTGGAGACGACGTGAAAATCCTCCCCGAGATCTCTCGTACGCTGAGCGAGTACCTCCTCATTCCGGGCCTGACCACAGAAGACTGCACGCCGGACAATGTGGATCTCGGGGCGCCGTTGGTGCGTCACCGGGTCGGCGAGGAGTCGGCTATCCGGGTCGCCACCCCCATGGTGAGCGCCATCATGCAGGCGGTATCGTCACCGACGTTGGCAGTGGCCTTGGCACAGGTCGGTGGGTTGTCGTTCATCCACCAGAACCAGCAGATCGAGGACCAGGCCGCGGATGTACTGGCGGTGAAACGGCACAAGGCTGGCTTCCGGACGAGCGACGTCACCGTCGCACCGCTGACTCCTCTCGGTGAGGTCGCCCAGCAGTTGGCCGCGACCGAGCAGGGCGTGGCCGTCGTGACGGAGAGCGGCAAAGCGGACGGCGAGTTCCTGGGCATCATCAGCCTCGACGACTTCCACCTGGAGCGTCACGGAGCCTCCGAGACCGTCCGCAACCGGATGCGAGGGCGTGACGAGCTGGTCACCGCGTCGGCCTCGGTCTCACTCTCCGACGCAAACGAATTGATCTGGCAGCACCACCTGGATGTCCTGCCGGTGCTTGAAGACGGTCGGGTCGTCTCCTTGGTCCTCAAGAAGGACTACCAGGCTCACAAGACATATCACCGTGCGACCGTGGACAATGAAAAGCGTCTGCGGGTGGGAGCCGGGATCAATTCCCGTGACTTCAAGGACCGTATTCCCGCGCTGGTGGAAGCCGGTGCGGATGTGCTGTGCCTGGACTCCTCCGACGGCTATTCCGAATACCAGGCGAAGACTCTCGAATTTGCCCAGGAGCAGTACGGGGACGACGTTTTCGTCGGCGCGGGGAATGTCGTCGACGGGCGGGCCTTCCGCTACCTCGCTGACGCGGGTGCGGCCTTCGTGAAGGTTGGAATCGGCGGCGGGGCCATCTGCACCACCCGGGAACAGAAGGGCATCGGCCGCGGGCAGGCCTCAGCGCTGCTCGACGTGGTCGAGACGCGCGACGCCTACGCCCAGGAGACCGGCGTGTACGTGCCGCTGTGTTGCGACGGCGGCCTGCTCAACGACTCCCACATGGCGATGGCGCTGGCGATGGGGTCGGACTTCATCATGCTGGGCCGCTATTTCGCCCGGCTCGACGAGAGCCCGTCACGCAAGCTGCAGATCGGCGGCCAGTGGTACAAGGAGTACTGGGGTGAGGGCTCGCAGCGCGCACAGAACGCGGCACGCTACGGCCAGCGCGGCCAGATGGTCTTCGAAGAAGGCGTCGACGGCTACGTTCCCTACGCCGGCAGCCTGTACGACAACGTGGAGCGGACCCGCGCGAAGCTGACCTCCACGATGATCAGCTGCGGGGCGACGAACCTGCGCGACTTCCACCGGGACGCGGTGCTGGTTCCCGTGTCCGCGGAGTCGTTCAAGCAGACTGGCGCGGAGATCCAGGTACGCCGACCCGCCATCGATGCGGCAGAGTGACTGACCGTCCAGGCAGCCGCCTGGACAGCGCGGCCCCGAGCGTGCCGGATGACCGTCGGTACGCGCGGGGCCGCGTGGAGCGACTGGGCTGTACACGCCGCTTGAATGTCGGCGCGGGCGGCAGGTTGAGGCTGGGCGATCCCTCTGTTGGTGCTGCCGGGTCAGCCCAGTTGGCTGCGCACCCAGGAGAAGAAGGCGTCCCCGACGGCGGGCTCTTGGTCAGGGAAGCTGCCGAATCCGGTACTCCATTCATCAAGGACGGGCCCTGAATCGGTCAGCAGCCAGTCGACCGAGAGGCACGCTGCCTGAAGACTCGTCGCGATCCTGAGGCACTGCTCTTCTACGTCGTCCCAACCGCGTACGACACTGCCGACTCCTCCCTGGCTGACGTTGGTCATGTAGGCGCCTACTCCGGTGGACCGATGCAGTGCCGCGATGATCACCCCCTCCACCAGGTAGACGCGAGTGTCGGCAGTGTGAGGGAGATAGGGCTGCACGAGGTATCCGACACCGGCCTGGGCGACCATGTCGATGGCGGAGGAGAGCTGCTGGAAGGTGTCGATCTTCTGTACCGCGAACCCCATGCCCATTTCCCGGGGTTTGAGGATGTAGGGGCCTCGGCCCAGGCGGTCTTCGACGAGGGGCAGCACGGATCGGGCGTGGCGGCCGTAAGGAACAGCGATGCTCTCAGGGGTGGGAACTCCGAGTGTTGCTGCGCGCTGAGCGATGGCGAGTTTGTCCGTCGCCAGGTACTCGGGTCCGTCCATGGAGCGGTTCAGCAGCAGGGAGTCGCTCTCCTGAATGGTTCGGTAGATCGCCTTGAGGAAATGCGATGCCTGGGGATCCCAGCTGAAATCGTCCACCTGGAAGCACTGTCTTGTGCTCAGCAGGTCTTCGTCTTGGTACCAGAGTGTGGGGCGGTCGGTCGATGCCGGTACCAGCTCATGGACGGGGATGAGCCTCAAGGTGAAGCCGGCGCGCTCGGCGGCCCCGGCGAGGGTTGGCTTCTTCCGGTTGAGGATCTTGTCTGCGAGGCCGGGAAGGAAGTCGTCAGGCCGGTATACAAGGTTGACGGTTTTTACCAGTTTCGACATGGCGCTCTCTGTCGGCATTCAGATCCGCTGGACGGGGATCTCTGGTGAGGTCTGATGAAGGGCGCTGGCATTTGTGGAGGCTGCATGCTCGGGATCAGTTCTGCGTGTCGGCCGTCGAGCAGCGCGGTGCGGCGGAACATGCAGCCGGTAGCGGCCAGGGCATCGGGGCGCCGTTTCGCAGATGGCCCCTGCCGTGCGGGCAAGGCGGAAGGGCGTCGCTGCCGGGACGTGGCGGCTGTCCGCAAGGGGGCCGGGCAAGCGGATCGGACGTGCACCTTCTCGGCGCAGGCGGTTGGGAGCGTCAGGCGGGCGCCGGGGTGCGGGCGGTGGCGCGGAGCTTGTGATGCCAGCGCCACAGCGTGAGCAGCGGCCACAGCGCTTCTGGGCCGGCGGACGCCGCGTCGGTGGGGATGGTGAACAGGCTGCTGACCAGCGGGTCGTTGTGGAGTTCGGCGCGATGTTCGGTGACCAGCGCGGCTAGTGCTGCCTGGACGGTGCGCATGTCCGGGAAGGGGAAGACGGCCTTGGGCCGGCGGAGGAGGGCGGGGGGAAGGTGGCGGCGCATGGCTGCGGCGAGGTGCAGCTTGCCGCGGCGTGCGGGCGCGTCGATGTGGGTGGCGAAGGGCTGGGTGAAGGCCCACTCGACGAGCGGATGGTCCAGGAACGGGAAGCGTGCTTCGACGCTGGCGCGCATGCCGAGGAAGTCTTCGAACTGCACGACGCGGGTGAGCTGGGTGGTGAACAGCAGGCGATGGGCGCGTTCGACCGGGTCGCCGGGCAGCGAGGCGTGCAGGTCTAGGACTTCCTGGTGGGCACGGTCACGAAGCGCGAGTGCGTGGTGGGACAGACCGGGGATCTGGCGGGAGGCAGCAAACGTGCGTGCCGTGTCGTACGCGGGGTGCCGGACGTCGACGAGGTGACGGATCGTTGAGGGGCGGCCGACGTAGCCGCCCATGATCTCGTCGGCGCCCTGGCCGTTGAGGACGACGCGCAGCCCGAGGTCGTGGACTGTCCGGTAGTTGCGCCAGATCGCCAGGTGCCGGGGGTCGTCGCCGATCGCGGCCAGATCGCAGATCGCGTCCAGGTCCTCCAGGGTGGGCGTGATCGGCTGGGCGACGACGTGGTGGAGGATCCGGCCGTTGAAGCGGTCGGCGAGCAGACGGCTGTGCCGCAGGTCGTCGACGGCTTCCGGTGACGGGGGTGTGGTGTAGGTGGTGGTGATGCAGGGCAGGGGGGCGTGCTGGGCCGCCAGGGCGGTGATGGCGGAGGAGTCCAGGCCGCCGCTGAGGAACGCGGCCACCGTCACGTCGCCCATCAGCATCCCGCTCACGCTCTCCTCCAGGAGCCGGCCGAACTCATCTGCTCGGGTCGCTCGGTTGGTCCTGGGGCACCCGGCTGTGGGGGAGTGGTGCTGGTGGGGGAGGGTCCAGTAGGTGCGGGTGTGCGGCCGCGCGCCCGGTCGCAGGGTCATCACGGTGGCGGGCGGCAGCGCCAGGACTCGGTCGATGGGCGTGCGTGCGGGGTCGGCGGGCAGGGTGGTGGAACACAGCAACTGCCGGGTGAGGGCGTCTAGGTCGGGACGGCGCGGAACGTGTCCGCTGGCCAGGAGGGCTTCGATCTCCGAGGCGAAGATCACGAACCCGTGACCGTGGTGGTAGTACAGCGGCTTGATGCCGATGCGGTCGCGCACCAGTGTCAACTGGCGGGTGCGGGCGTCGAAGACGGCGAAGGCGTACATGCCGCGGAGCTTGTCGAGGGCGCCGGCACCCCAGTGTTGCCAGGCCCGCAACACCACCTCGGTGTCGGTGTGGGAGGTGAAGTTGTAGTGGGCGGCGAGTTCCGTGCGCAGCGCGGGGGCGTTGTAGGCCTCGCCGTTGTAGACGATGGTCAGGTGGTCGCGGGTCATCGGCTGCGCGCCCGCCTCGCCGAGGCCGGTGACGGCCAGCCGCCGGTGACCGAGGATCACGCCGTCGCCTTCCCACAGTCCCTCTCCGTGCGGGCCGCGGTGCGCGAGGGCCTGGGTCATTCGCTGCACCGCCGCCGACCATGTCCGGGCCCTGGCTGGTGGGGGCGCGGTGAGGTGGAAGACGCCGGCGATGCCGCAGCCGGAGAACCTCACCGGTCCGCTCATGACGGCCTCCGAACGCTGTCGCGGTACACGGCGGCCAGGTGGGGCAGGGCGTCGTCGCGGAGCATGGTGTGGTGGTCGCCGGGCACGACGCTGCGCGCGACGGTGCGGCCGTGATCCAGCCATCCGTCGAGGTGGTGTCCGGCCGTCGCGTTGGGCTGGACCAGGTGCAGGTGCGCCACGGTGCCGTGCGGCTGCCAGGTGGCCAGGGCGCGGTGGTGGCGCAGCAGGACGGGAAGGCGCTGCATGGCGAAGGTGTCGGCGGGCTCCGCCAGAGCGAGACGGTCGGCGAGGATGGCGTACTGCGTCTCCGGATGGGCGTCGGTGGCAGCGGCGATGACCGCCTGGATCTGCTCGATGCTGCGGTCGGGCAGCAGCGCGGCGACGTGCCCGGCCAGCACCCCCACCCTTCCTGCGGTGCTGGGACGGGGCGGGGGCGGGTCGAGCAGCACGAGCTTGTCGACGCGTTCGCCGACGTCCTCCAGAGCGCGGGCCATGGCGAAGGCGACCGCGGCGCCGAAGGAGTAGCCGGTGAGCGTGTACGGGCCGGTCGGCTGCACCCGCCTCAGGCGCTCCACGTACTGGGCGGCCAGGGCGTCGATGGTGGTGGCCGCGTCGGGGCCGGTGACCGCAGGCAGGCCGTAGCAGTCCCACCCGGCCGTGTTCAGGGTTTCGGCCAGCGGCCGGTAGCAGTCCACCCGGCCGTCGACGGGGTGCACCAGGAAGTGCGGCCGAGCCCCTGCACCGTCCAGTGGGGGAGCGAGCGGCACCAGGCGCGCGGCTTCCTCCAGCGCGCCCAGCATCCTGGCGGCGGCTTGCTCGGCCGTGCCGGGCGGAAGCAGATGCGGGTCGACGGAGAAGCGCACGCCTAGCACGCCGTCGGTGATGTGGGCGGTGACGTGCACGGCGGTGGGCAGGACGTTGCCCGCGCCGATCCCCTCACCCGCCGCCATGGGAACTCTGTTGGACGTACCGCCGGGGTGCGTGTGGCCGAGGTAGTTGAAGGTGACCTCCGGCATGGCGGTCTTGGCCAGCAGTGTCCCGAGCGGTGAGGCAGGTGCGAGGTAGCGGGCTGCGGCGAACCCGGTGCCTTGGCGCGGCACCGTCTCCAACTGCCGGGTGAACGCCCGCGCGGTGTCCACCAGTCCCCGGTGCCGGCGGCCAGGGACAAGATGCACGGGGTAGATGCTGGTCAGCCAGCCCACGATCTGGTCCGCGGCCGCAACATCGTGCCGGCCGTGGCTTTCGACGAACACGTACAGGCCGTCTCCGCGGGAGAGCGGGGCCAGGGCGTAGTGCAGGGCGGCCAGCAGCAGCCCCGGTACGGAGGCGTCCTCACGCTGGGCGGTCTCGAGGAGATAGGCGGTGGCGTGGTCGGACAGGCCGCCGGTGTAGTGGTCGAGCTTGCCGTACGGGACCCGCTCGCCCCCGCCATTACACAGGCGCGGCGTACGGGAGCCCGCCAGGTCCTCCCAGTAGGCGGCCTCCTCGGCCTGGGGCGGGCGGGCGACGAGGTCGTCGCTGATGCCCGGCGCGACGGGCAAAGCTCCGCTGCCGCGGCGGCAGGCGGTACTGAGGTCGCGGGCCAGGACCTCCCAGGAGACCGCGTCCGTGATCAGGTGGTGGGCGACCAGGTGCAGCCAGCGGCGCCCGTGCACGGGGTCGGTGAACAGCACGGCCCGCCACAGCGGCCCGCGCACGAGGTCGAAGCCTCGGTGGGAGCGGTCGAGAATCTCCGCGTCGGGATCGGAGTCGCCCGGCTGCACCAGGTGCTCCTCCAGTACGGCCGGACCCGTCGACTCCAGCAGGACGGCGCTCCAGGTGCCGTCCGGGCGGCGGGCGAACCGGGTCCGGAAGGCGTCGTGGCGGCCCAGCACCGCATCCAGCACGTCCCGCACGTCTTCTGGCCGAGTGGGCGCGTCATCGGGGAGGGGGAACAGGCGGGCTTGGTTGAAGTGGTCCGGCTCGGCGAAGGACTGCGCGAAGAACCAGGCCTGTGCCCCGGTCAGCGGCAGGACAGTCCCGCCCGGGCGGCGCTCCAGTCCCCCGTCTTCGGCGGGGGCGGCCTCAAGGCGGGCGGCCAGCGCCCGGGGCGTGGCGGCCTGCAGCAGATCGGCCACCGTCACCGGAAGGCCGTTCTCGCGCAGGCAGCCGGTGGCCTGGATGGCCATGAGCGAGTCCCCGCCGAGCGCGAACCACTCCTCATCCAGCCCCAGTTTCTCGCGGCCGAGGATCCGGCTCCACACCGCGAGCACCGTGCGCTGCACCCGGCTGAGCCCGTCGCCCTCCGCGCCATCCGTCTCCCCGCCCTTCAGCCCCGGGGGTTGGGGGGCGGGCAGGGCGGCGCGGTCGACCTTGCCGGCCGCCGTCAGCGGCAGCGCCTCCAGGGCCACGACGTCGGCCGGCACCATGGCCGTGGGCAGCCGCTCGGCCGCCCAGGCCCGCACCTCGGCCGCGAATCCGGGCGGGGCGGCCGGGGCGGCGAGATAGGCGATCAGCTGGCCGGCCGGATCCGCCGTGTGATCGGCGATGACACAGGCATCGGTGGCGGCAGGGTGTGAGGCCAGGCAGCGCTGGACCTCGCCGAGCTCGATCCGGAACCCGCGGATCTTCACCTGGTCGTCCACGCGGCCCACGAGGTCGAACTGCCCGCTGGGCAGCAGCCGTCCGACATCGCCCGTCCGGTACAGACGCACCCCGGCCAGCGGCCCGGCGTGCGGGGTGACGAACCGCTCGGCGGTGAGCTCGGGCTGGTTCAGGTATCCGGCGGCCACTGCGGGCCCGGCCACGCACAGTTCCCCGCGTGCACCGATCGGCACCGGCCGCAGGTTCGGGTCGAGGACGTACAGCTGGTAGCCCGCCAGTGGCCGGCCGACCGTCACCCGCCCGCTGTCGGTGGGCTGTTGGGGGGAGTGGAGGCGGGCGGCCGCGCACCACACGGTTGCCTCGGTGGGCCCGTACTCGTTGTCCAGGACCACGCCCGGCAGCTGGGCGGCGTGGGCTTCGACGAGTTCGCGAGTGCAGCGCTCCCCGCCGATCGCGACGGTGGCGAGCGCTGGCGCCCAGCCGTCCGGCAGAGCGGCCAGGAAGTGCCGGTAGAAGGAGGCCACGAAGTTGACGCGGGTGATGCCGTGGGTGTCGATCAGGCGGCGGACGGCGGCGGGGTCCCGGACATCGTCCCGTGTGTCGGGGAAGGCCAGGGTGCCGCCCGTCCACAGGGTCCAGAAGATCATCGAGGCGGCGACGTCGAACTGCAGCGGCAGCGTCACCAGCGTGCGCGCCGGCTCGGCGCCGGTGAAGGCGGTGCGCGCGGTGAGCGCGGTGACGGCGCCCGCGTGCGTGGCGACGACGGCCTTCGGGCGGCCGGTCGAGCCGGACGTGTACACCAGGTAGGCGGTGTCGCTGGACTGCACGTCGGGACGGCGCAGCGGGGCAGGCGCGGGCGGGGCAGGCTCCTGTCCGGCCACCACCAGGGGGCGTCCGGGGGCGAGGTCGCGGACGCGTGGGGCGGTGCGGGACGTGCAGATGACGGCCGCCGGTTGGGCGTCGGCGAGGATCGCGGCGGCCCGCTCCGCCGGCTCGGCGGGATCCAGGCAGACGTAGGCGGCGCCGCGCCGCAGAACGGCCAGGAGCGCGGCGACGTGCTCCGGGCCGGGCCCGCAGGCCACCGCGACGCGGCCGCCGGGGCCCGCCCCCAGGGCGTCGAGCTGGGCTTCGAGCGTGGTAGCGGCGTGGTCGAGGTCGGCGTAGGTCAGCGTGCGGCCGCCCTGCACCACGGCCGCCGCCTGCGGACACTGCTCGATGCGCGCGCCGACCCCTTCGTGCAGTGTCGCCGGGCACGAGGCGGTGGCGGGGCCGGCGGCCAGGTCGAGAATGCGGGCCGTCTGCGTGGGATCGAGCGCCTCCAGCGCGGTGGCGGGCTGTTGCCACGCCTGCGGGTCGGTGAGGGTGTGCAGGATGCGGACGAAGCAGTCCAGCAGGTGCTGGGCGGTCTGCGGGGTGAACAGGTCCCGGTTGTACTCCCACAGCACCTCCACACCGTCATGCCCGGACGTGGAGCCGGGGGCGGGAGGGCGGGGGACGCAGACGACGTTGATGTCGTTCTTCGCCGACCCGTTGTGGTCGATGTGCAGCCGACCGCGCATCCCGGCCGCGTCGAAGACGGGGCGGGGACTGTCGTGGAAGGCGAACATGACCTGGAATAGCGGGTTTCGGGCCGGGTCCCGGCGGACGCCGAGGTCCTTGATGATCTCGGTCAGTGGGAACTCTTGGTGGTCCTGCGCGCCGAGCAGGACGTCCATCGCGTGGGCGGCCGCTGCCGCGATGGTGTCGCCCTCACGGATCTGCAGCCGCAGCGGAAGGGCGTTGACGAACATGCCCAGCAGATGTTCGGTGTGCTGCTCGCGCCGGTTGGCCAGCGCCGAGCCGATCACCAGGTCGCTGTCGCCGGTGTGGGAGCGCACCAGCAGTGTGAACGCGGTCAGGAACGCCGCGAACCGGGTCGCGCCGTACGGGGCGGCGAGCGCGTCGATGGCGTCGACCGTCGCGGCCGGGACGTCGGCGCGCACGCAGGCGCCGTTGAAGGTCTGCCGGGCCGGACGCGGGAAGTCCTCCGCGAACGTCACCCCCTGTTCCGGGGCGCCCTGGAGGGTGCGCTGCCAGTACGCGCGCTGGCGTGCGTAGTCCCCGGTCGAAGTCCAGGCGTGCTGCCAGGCAGCGAAGTCGCGGTACTGCACCGGAAGATCGGGCAGCTGCGGTGGCCGGCCTGCGGCGAAGGCGGCGTAGGCATCACGGATCTCGCCCAGCAGCCGCACCGCCGACCAGCCGTCGTGCACGAAGTGGTGCTCGGCCTGGAACAGCGTCCACCGCTCGGCGCCGAGGCGGTACAACGTCCAGCGCACCAAAGGCAGCCGGCCGACGTCGAAGATCTGCTGACTGTCGTCGGTGACGTACCGCGCGAGGGCCTCTTCACGGTCCTGCTCGGGCAGGGCGGTGAGGTCGACCGTCTCCAGGCGCACCCGCCACGGCGCGTGGACGCTCTGCACCGGGCCCGTTGGGCGGTCGTGGAAGGTGGTGCGCAGGATCTCGTGCCTTTCCACGATCAGTGACAGCGCCGCCTCGAGCGCCCCGGTGTCCAGCGGGCCGTGAAGGTGCAGGGAGCACTGGGTGTTGTAGGCGAGGGAGTCGGGGGCGAGCTGGCCCAGAAACCAGATCTGCCGCTGTTGGGCGCTCAGCGGTGTCCCGTCAGGGTCGTGGGACGCGGCCACCACGAGCGGGGGCCTGCCGGTGGGCTGGGCGGTGCGCACCTGGTGGGCGATCTGCCGGATCGTGGGGTGGGCGAACAGGGCGCTGACGGGCACGTCGACGCCGAACTCGGCGGTGATGCGGGCGGCGAGCCGGATCAGGACCAGGGAGCTGGCCCCCAGCTGCCGCAGGTCGCACGTCACCCCGGGAGCCTGTCCGCCGAGGAGCTCGGCCGCTGCCGCTGCCAGCGCGCGCTCGATCTCGTCCGCCGGACCGTCACCGTCGCGCCCGCTCCCGGTGCCGGCCGGGGCGGACGGGGCAGGCAGAGCACGTTCGTCGATCTTCCCGGCGGCCGTGCGCGGCAGTTCCTCCAGCACCACCCACGCCCTGGGCACCATCGCCGACGGCAGCCGCTCGGCGGCGAAGGCGCCCACCACCGCGGTGTCGGGCGGCGGGCCGTCCGCCCGCGGGGTGAGATAGGCGGCCAGGACCGAGCCCGCCACCGGGTCGCGGCGGGCGGTCACGTGGGCGAGGCCCACGTGAGGGTGGGCCATGAGGACGGACTCGACGTGGGCCGGTTCGACCCGCTGCCCCTGGACTTTGAGCTGCCGGTCGACGCGACCGGCGAAGACGAACCCGACGCCGTCTTCGGTGAGTTCGACCAGGTCGCCGGTGCGGTAGGCGCGTGCGCCGTCGTCCAGGGTGACGAACCGCTCGGTGGTGAGCTCGGGCTGTGCGAGGTAGCCGATCGCCAGCTGCGCGCCGGTGATGTACAGCTCCCCGCGTTGGCCGGGCTCGCCGACCGGTTGGGCGTCGGCGTCCAGGAGCCGGTAACCCGTCCCGGCGACCGGGCGGCCGATCGTCATCGGCGCGCGCCGGCCGGCGCCGTCCCACACACAGGCGCCGCTGCTCCACACCGCAGTCTCGGTGGGCCCGTACTCGTTGTACAGCTCCACTTCCGGCAGGAGCGCGGCGTGCCGGTCGATCACGCTCTCGCCCCACCGCTCGCTGCCGATCATCACCCGCCGCAGCCCCGCCGGTCGGCCTCCAAGGGTCTGGAGGCAGTCGAGGAGGACGGGGTAGAGGGAGGAGAGGTAGACCAGGTCGGTGATCTCCTCGTCGTGGAGCAGCCGGGCGGTGGCGGGCACATCCCGCAGCCCGGCCGGGGCGATGACCAGGGTGGCGCCCGACAGCAGCGCCCAGAACAGGGTCCCGGTGTACACGTCGACGGCCGGGGAGTGCAGCAGCGGCACCCTGCCCGGGGTGCCGTAGGCGTCGATGCGGGCCGCGGTGGAGTGCAGCAGGGCCGTGTGCGGCAGCAGCACGCCCTTGGGCCGGCCGGTGGAGCCGGAGGTGAACACCGCGTACGCCGGATCCGCGGCGCGCGCCGCCGCACCGTGCTGGGGGGCGCTGCGGTCGCGGCCGCAGGCGGCCAAATCGTCGATGTCCAGCACGGCGGCGGGTACGCAATCGCTCTGTCGGCTGCTGGCGATCAGGGCGTGGGGGCGGGCGTCGGTGAGCACGTCGGCCAGGTAGCCGTCGGGGGCGGCCGGGTCCAGCGGAAGGTAGGGGCAGCCGACGGCGAGCGTGGCCAGGACGGCGGCGACGGCGTCCGTGCCCGGCTCCAGCGCCACCGCGACCAGCCTGTCGCGGGCGGGCGGAGCCGGCAGGGAGGACAGGCCGGCGGCGAGCTCCTCGACCCGGCGGGCGAGCTGCCGGTAGGTCACCGACGTCCCGCGGTCACGGACCGCCACCCGGTCCGGGTGAAGGCGGCAGACCTGTGCGAACGCGGCCGTCAGGTTCGGTGCCTGCCGCACGGTGGTCGCGCTGATGGTCACGGGGATGCCTCCGAGGCGGCGATGGATGCGTGGATGCGCTCGAGGTCGGCGGCGGGGAGCTGGCCGTCGAGGTGGTGCAGCAGGTGCTTGAGGTACTGGGCCCGCTGATCGGGTGGGGTGTCGGCGCGGTCCAGGAACAGCACGTCGTGGCGGGTCAACGCGCGCACGGCGAACATCGGCACCGGGCAGCGCATCACCTCAAGGTCCGGATTGCGCACGCTGGTCACGGTGCTCAGCGGATGGAACTCGCCGATCATCAGGCCGCGCGCCACGAAGTCCATCCGCAGCCGGGCATGCCCGTTGTCGATGAACTCCGTCGCCGCCTCGGGCGGCAGGCCGGGAAAGAACGCCAGTAACGCGCCGGCCCGGAAGGACTCCGAGTCGGGGAACAGCTCCTGGTAGAGACCAGCCAGAGCATGGCCTGTATCTACTGCCTCGCCCAAGGAGCCAGTGACAGTGCGGACGGCCACCAGATGGACGAGGTTGCGACGCAGCGCCGGAGCGAGGCGCGGGCAGACCGCGCCGGGCCGGCCGAGGCCGGGGTGCGGCTGGGTGACGAACTCGTCCAGCCACTCCATCGCCCGGCCGTACGCCGGGTAGCGGTCGTACAGGGACGGTGCGCCTTCGGTGTCGGTCAGTGATCCGGGCTCGAACGGGTAGCCCACAGGGTGCGGGCGCACGGCAACTCACCTCTCAGGACAGCGCAGACAGGCGTGGGTGGTGCCGGGCCGCCGCCATCAGCGGGGCGGCCCGGCAGGCCAGGGAGCGGGTTCTCCGGGACAGTGGCGCCGCCTCGGGACAGGGTCAGGCCGGGCAGGCGGCGAGCTCCCGGCCGGCGGTCTGCGTGGAGGTGAAGCCGTCCGGGCCGACCGGCCGGTCGCCCAGCAGCGTGACCCGGTGCATCACCCGGGGCTCACCGGTGTGGGCGAAGTCGCCCACACCCAGATGGGCGGTGGAGCGGTTGTCCCAGAACGCGACGCTCCCCGGCTCCCAACTGAAACGCACCGTGTACTCGGGCCGGGTGACCTCCTGGAACAGCAGCTCCAGCAGGTGCCGACTCTCCACCGGACTCAGCTCGACGATCCGGCGGACTCGGGCGGGGTTGACGAAGAGCGCCTTGCGCCCGGTTTCGGGATGCACCCGCACCACCGGGTGGACAGCCACCAGCGGCTCGCTGTTGACCCTCTCCAGGATCTGCCGGTCCGTCTCGTCGTACGGGCTCATGTCGTACGCGGCGAAGAAGGTGTGCTCCGCGTGCAGACCGTCCACGAAGTGCTGCAGGTCCTGCGGCAGTCCTTCGTAGGCGGCTTCCAGATTGGTCCACTGGGTGTCGCCGCCGTGCGAGGGCACCGTCTCGGCGCGCAGGACCGAACCCGCCGGCGGATTGACCGCGTGGGACATGTCCGTGTGCCAGGCGCCGATGCCGTGATGCAGCCGGGAGCGGTAGTGCTCCTCGTAGTCCAGCCCGTAGGCGTCGAGGTCGATCTGCGGGGAGATCGTCAGGATCTGCGGGAAGTCGTCGAGCGCCCCGCCGCTCTGCGGCCGGGCTCGCCCGGTCAGCTCCCCGAACCGCGCCGTGAACGCCACCTGCGTGGCGTGGTCGAGGCGCTCCTGTCCGCGGAAGAACAGGACCTTGTGCTCCAGCAGCGCCGCCCGGATCGCGGCGACGACCGGCTCCGGCATGGGAGCGGCCAGGTCCACGTCACTGACGAGGGCGCCGATGTGCCCGGCGACCCGGGCAACCGTGAGTGTTTCCGTGGTGGTGGTCATGCGCGGACTCCCTCGCGGACGGGCAGGGCGGCGAACGGCTTGCCTGCGATGGCACGGGACGGCTCGCCGTCCGGGCCGACCGGGATGTCGCCCAGCAGCGTGACCCGGAAGAGCGTGCGCTTCTCCCCGGGCGGCGCGTCGGCCGGGCCCAGGTGGGCGGTGGAGCGGTTGTCCCAGAACGCGACGTCGCCCGCGCTCCAACGCCAACGGACCGTGAACTCTGGCCGGGTGATCTGCTCGTAGAACAACGCCAGCAGCGCGCGGCTCTGCGCCGGGGTGAAGCCGCAGATCCGGTTGGTGGAGGCGGGGTTGATGAACAGCGCCCGGCGTCCGGTCTCCGGGTGCACCCGCACTACCGGGTGCTCGGACACCAGCGGGTGCTCCTGGGCCAGCTTCAGCACATCGGCGTCCAGCCGGTCGTGCAGCAGCATCTGGCAGCCGGCGAAGAACGCATGCTCCGCCCGCAGTCCGTCGGCCAGCGTGCGCACCGGCTCCGACAGGCGGGCGTAGGCGGCCTCCAGATCTGTCCACTGGGTGTCCCCGCCGAACGCCGTGACCGTCTCCGCCCGCAGGATGGACGCGGCCGGCGGGTTCACTGCCGGGGTCAGGTCGGTGTGCCAGCCCGCGGTGTAGTCCAGCCACCGCTGCCGGTAGTGCTCCTCGAAGTCCACTCCGTAGCGCGGGTCGACCGCCTCAGCGTCGATTTCGAGGATCTCCGGGAAACCGTCCGGAGCGGCGCCCGAGTGCGGGGCCGGGCGGCGGGTCAGCTCCCCGAACTGCCGGGCGAGCGCCACGTGCTCGGCGTGCCCGAACCGCTGGCCCGGGAAGAACACCACTTTGTACTTCAGGACCGCCGCCCAGATCTTGCGGCGGAGGGGCTCGTCCAGAGTCCGCGACAGGTCGACACCGGTGATCTTCGCACCGATGTGACCGGCCAGCGGCGTAATGGTCAGCGTGGACAGCGTGCCAGGAGGATGCACCTCGTGACCCTTTCGGAGATCGGGGCCCAGCCCATCACCTGTCCGTGCCGGACGGCGGCCAGGTGGCGCTGCAGCCCGGGAGGTTCGCTCGGGCCCCGGCAGCACATCGCACGCGGCTGTAGCGGATCCAGACTCGGAAGTGTCGCGGTTCGTCGCGGAATGCGCGCGACATCGCGTCGCGCACTGTCGCGAATCAACGCTTCGCATCCACAGGCAAGTTCGGTCTCGATACGGTGTGGGCCACCACCGTTGCGCCACTCGCACCGGAGAGGAATCCAGAGGTGACCCACCCTCGGCGGCGCCGAAAAAAGCCCCCCAACGCAGCCTTACAAGGCTGGATCAAACGGTCCGGAAGGAGCCTCGGCGAACTGGCCCTTGAGGTAAAGAGCGACCTGCTGATCATGGGCTATATCGACGTCACTCCGCCGCACCGCACGCGCATCGGCCACTGGGCCAGTGACGGCGAGATGCCCAGAGACCCCCGGATTTCGGAGGCCGTCGCCCATACCCTCACGCGCCTGTGCGGCCTCGCTCAGGCTCTGACCCCAGCGGATCTGGGTATGAACCCCAGCGCGGCGTCCGGTCGCGGCTCTGACCATCCCGCGTCGCCTGTCGCGACGCCCGGCGAAGCAGGTGATGATCCCACGAAGCGACGGACCGCCCTCGCACTGATCGGCGGCACGGCTCTGGCTCCGCTCATGACGCCGGGCGCCGCCAGCGCAGACACCGCCCGCGCCTACACCCACCATGCCACCCTCACCCAGCTCGACCCCACCGGCCTCGCGGAACTCGAAAACACCGTCGACCGCTTAGGCACCACCTACTCTTCCAAACCGCCGCGGGAGCTGTGGCCCACGGCCGCCCGCCAGCGGCACCACGTCTTCACCCTCCAGCACGAGCACCGGCACTCCCTGCGCGAAGCACGCGAACTGGCCCGCCACGCCGGCATGCTCTCGGTGATCCTCGCCTGGATCGCACACGACCTTGGCCAAGGCGACCTCGTCCAGGCCTACTGCGACGACGCCTGGACACAGAGCGAGCAGTCGGGCGTTCTTGAGGTCGGCGCCTGGGCCGAAGACGTTCGCAGCACCCATGCCCTGTACGACAACCGGCCCCTGGACGCCCTCGTGGCGGCAACCCGGGGCATGGCCGTCGCCCCCCGCAACGGCAACGCCGCCGTACGGCTATCCGCCCAAGTCGCCCGCGCCTACGCCCGGCTCGGCAAGGCAGATGACTTCGAGCAAGCCGCCGTCCGCGCCCACAACCACCAGCAGCGGCTGCCGCTCCACGGGGCAGGGCTGTTCGCCGTGGACGCAGTGCGGATCACCTCCTACGACGCCTCCAGTTACGTCTGGCTCGGCCACGCCGCCCGGGCGCGCGCCGCCGCCGAGGAGGCCATCGGCCACTACCGGGCCTTCCCGGGCCCCTTTCAGGCCCCGACGCGCCTGGCGATCGCCCAACTGGACCTGGCTCAGGCGCACTCGGCGCTCGGCGAGCCGGACGCCGCCATCGGAATGGCCCGCGAAGCCCTCGCCAGCGGCCGCCTAGTCGACTCCGTCCGGGGCCGCGCCCAGCAACTCGATCGCACCCTGCAGCGGCGCTACCCCCAGCATTCCGCCGTCGCCGAGTTCGGAGAGGAACTGCACGTCCTCCTCGCAGCGTGAACGAAAGGATCACCAACCGGACGTCACGTACGGGCGCACATCGACCGCGTGCATGCCCGCGGCCCGCGCCGCCGCCAGCCCCTCCTCCGCATCCTCGACCACGAGGCAACGCTGCGGCGCCACCTGAAGCCGCCGCGCCGCCTCCAAAAACAAGTCCGGCGCAGGCTTGCCCCGGTCTGCGTCCTCCCGGGTCACCACGGTGTCGAACAGATGAGCCAGCCCCGTGGCAGCTATGCCCGCCCGCACGACAACACCCCCGCCCCCGGACGCCACCGCGCAGGCCAGACCACGCGCACGTGCGCTCTCGACCCACCCGACGACCGTCTCGAATGCCCTCAGGGACGGCAACTCTTGAATGATCAGTTCGCCGCAGCGGTCAAGGACGTCGGCCAGCGGCACCGCGACACCCAGTTCCTCCAACAGGCCGTCCACCGAGGTCCCGAGCCGCTCGCGGTACCAGTCCTCGCGTAAGTCGACAGAATGCGTTTTGAGCGCTCCTGCCAAACTTCGGTAGTTCAGGGGCTGAGAATCGACCAAGGTGCCGTCCCAATCCATGATCAACGCCTCATACCCGTCTAGATCCAGATCCATGAACGAACCCTTCCCATAAGCACGCCGAGCGACCCACAAGCCCGGCCACGTTATGCCCAACTGGCAATGAGCGGCAGGCACCACAGATACGGGTTCAGACCCGCTGCGCGGGAGGAGCAGCTCCGCCAGGACGTGCAGGTATCTCCCCCACGCTGCCGCCCCGAGTGGTGCAAGCCGCGCTCGCGACGGTCCGCGAACTGGCTCATCACCAGCCGGACACCCTGATCCACGCGGACCTGAACCTGCGGAACATCCTCAAGGCCGACCGCGAACCCTGGCTCACGGTCGACCCGAAAGGGCTGGGGCCGGAGACACGGCCCACGACTGCAGCACGACTGACCGGTCGATCCGCCGCACCCCCAGCGTCTTCGCCGAGGCCGCCGAACTCGACCGCGCGGTTCGTGATCTTCGCCGACAAGATCTTTCGCTATCCGCGCAAGCAGGCAGAGGGACGTCAGCAGGCGCAGGATTACGCGCGCTCCATCGGCATCCCCGAATCACAGCTGGACTGGCAGGACTGAGGGTCGGCCCTCGCCTCCCCAGCCGTGAACCCCTCAATCAGCGCGCTGCTGGGCTTCGGCGATGTCCACGGTGGTTTCCCTTGAGGTGCGCTCCGGACTTCCCACGAGACGTCGGGTGACAGCGCAGAAAGACGGTCCCCTGTTCGCGAGGTGCCGGGGGTCAGCGCTCGGGCCTGGCCGGGCGGTGCATCAGCGCGGCCGTGGCCTGGTCGAGCGTGACTGTTCCGCTCAGCAGTGCGGTGATTGCGTCGGTGATCGGCATCTCGACGCCGTGGGCGTGGGCCAGGGCGAGGATCGCCGCTGCGCTTTTGACGCCTTCGGTGGTCTGCCGGGTGGCGGCGGTCGCTGCTGCGACGCTCAGTCCCTTGCCGAGGTTGGTACCGAAGGTGCGGTTGCGGGAGAGCGGTGAGGTGCAGGTGGCGACGAGGTCGCCGAGGCCGGCCAGTCCGGCGAGGGTGGCCGGGTGGGCGCCCATGGCCACGGCCAGCCGGGTGGTCTCGGCCAGGCCGCGCGTGATCAGCATCGCGGCGGCGTTGTCCCCCAGGTCCATGCCGGAGGCGATGCCGACCGCGAGTGCGATGACGTTCTTGACAGCACCGCCGAGTTCGCAGCCGATCACGTCGGTGCTGGTGTAGGGCCGGAAGTAGTTGGTGTGGCACGCCTGCTGCACGCGGAGTGCGGCAGCTTCGTCCGGGCAGGCGACGGTCGCCGCGGCGGGCTGTCCGGTCATGAGCTCCCGCGCGAGGTTCGGTCCCGACAGCACTGCCACCCGCTCCGCCGGGATGCCGGTTACCTCGGTGATGACCTCGCTCGCGCGCTGGCCGGTGTCGCGTTCGATGCCCTTCATCAGCGACACGATCAGGGTGTCGGCCCCGATGTACGGCGCCCAGGCCGCGAGGCCTTCCCGCAGGGCCTGCGCGGGGATGGACAGAACGAGCAGGTCCGCGCCGTCCAGCGCGGCAGCGGGGGAGGTCGTGGCTGTCACGGTGGTGGGCAGTTCGACATCAGGAAAGTAGCCGGGGTTGCGGTGTGTCACGTTGATCGCGTCGGCGACCTCGCTGCGCCTCGCGTGGAGGACCACGTCGGTGCCGGCGTCAGCCATGATCTTGGCGACGGCCGTGCCCCACGATCCGGCAGAGAACACCGCCGCGCGGACCGCGTCGTGCTGGCTCACTTCAAGGGGTCCTTCCGGTGGTCGCCATCCTGCCGCCGCGCTCGCCTTCGGGGCCACGGCGCATCGGGGGCCGGCGTGAGCGTGTGGGTCATCGGCGGATGGGGTCTGCGCTCAGCTCGTCGCGCACCTGGGAAGGCAGTACTCGGTGCGTGGCGAGCGTCTCCTGGACGACCGCGCGCAGGCTGTCGTTGTCGACGCCGGCTGGCGCGGCGCCGCGGATCTCGGTCCACGCACGGACGGTGCGCTGGGCGAGGGCGAGGAGCGTGGTGGGGGAGGACAGGTGGAGGTGGTCGCGGGCGACTTTCACTCCGTCGTCGTCGACCATGCTGCGGGGGGAGGCGATGACGGTGATGCTGCCGGGTGCGGGCTCGTCGAGGCCTTCGTCCGCGGCGAGGAGGTCGAGCTGGGTGTTCGCCTGGCGGATGTACTTCAGGCTGACGCCGCCCTCGGCCTTCTGCTCGCTCTTGGCCTCGATCGTGATCCAGGAGGACGGCCACACCCAGGCGGCGTCGGTGCGTCCCTGACCCTGCGGCTTGTACGAACGGGCGCCGAGGAGGTCGCCCAGGGCGACGAGGGCTTGCTCGTAGCCGGTGGCGTCGGGATCTCCCAGCGCGCGGATCATGTTGTTGACGAGCTCGTTGAACTTCGCGGTGCTCTTCAGGCGCGGCGTCGCCAGGGCGGCGATGACGCCGTCGACGCCCTCGGCGTCCAGGACGTCCAGGTCGCCGGCGGTGGCGCCGGGGCCTTCGATCTCGCGGAGCCAGGTGGTCCGGTTCGCGGCCTGGCGGGCGCGGCGCATCAGCTGTTCGGCGCGTTCGGCGGCGGCCGGCGCGTCGACGGCGAGCAAGGCCCAGGCGCTGCCGAGGTAGGCCCACAGGGCCTGGTAGGGGCGCAGTTCCTGGCCGGTGAGCTGGTTGAGGACCTCGACGGCTTCGCGGGAGGCGCGGTCGAAGTCCTGCTGCCACGCGGCCTGCCAGGCGGCGATCTCCCGGCGCACGCTGCCCGCCAGCTTCCCCGCGTACGGGGGGAGTTCCTTGGTCACCTCGTTGCGCAGCTCGGTGATGTACGGCTCGGCGTCCTCCTGCCAGATGTGGTCGCGGTCCAGGGCGCTTTGGGCGAGCGCGACCAGGTCGTCGGCGGGCACCTCGCTGTTCTCCCGGCCGAAGGCGATCTCCGCCTGCAGCTCGGGAGGCATCCCGGCGCGGACGTCCGTACGGGAGAGGAACCGCTGCAACTCGCGGCCGACGGCGATGACGAGCGCGAAATCACGCGGCCCGCGGGTGCAGCGCCCGGCGCCCTGCACGACCCGGGTCCGTACCCGCTCCAGGGCGACGTTGCTCGCGCCGAGCCGGGTGATGAGGAACCGGTCCTGGAGGTGGACGGCGTCGGGCAGGCCGAGCATCACGATGATGTTGCACGTCTCGTCGGGCAGGTCCATGCCGTCGTAGCGGCTCGCGGCCAGGAGCATGCCCCGCTCGGCGTCGATGAACGGGCGCAGTCCGGTCTTGCTCTCTCCGGGACGGAACCGCTCGGCCGCCGGCACCCCGAGCCTGCGGGCGATGGCCTGCGCCATCCGGTCGTCCGGAGTCAGCAGCACGCTCTTGCCCCGCAGCCCAACCAGCCGCCCGACAAGGCCGCCCTTCTGCCCGGCCGTGCCCTCCGACGCTTCCGTGACCGGCGCGTCCGGCGCCGCTTCCCCGGCCGTCGTGGCCGCCTCGGCGGGCCCGAAGACCGGGCCGTCGGTCTCGGCGAGGTCGGGGAAGACGAAGAAGCGCCGGCCGCTGCCGGTCCGCTCCCACCCCTCCGGCGCGCGGACCCGCGCGATCGGACTGCGGCCGAAAGCCCGCTCGAGCTCCCCGCCCTCGCCCAGGGTCGCGGACAGGTAGACCCGCTGCACGGGGCCGGTGAAGGCGTCGTGGTCGAACGTCGGCGGGATCATCGGCCGGATGTACCAGCCCTGGGAGCTGACGTAGAACAGACACGAGCGCAGCTGCTGCCGGACCATGCTGAACCGGTACTTCGCATCCCCACTCAAGGTGATCAGGACCTTGTCCAGGGCCTCGGTGCGCCTGGCCACCGTCGTCACCGGCAGCAGCCGCACTTCCGACTCCGCGGCCTGCCCATCCGTGAGCCGGGCCACCAGATGCCGGTCCAGGTCCTCCCCGAAGGCGTCGATCAGACCGTTGAACTGGTCTGTGCCGACCGGGATCTCCACCGCCCAGGCGTCGGCGACGTAGGTCTCCGCCGCGTGCGCGTCGTCGAACAGCAGACTCTGGGCGCCGGCGAAGACGGGGTTGGTGTTGAACACGTGGCTGTAGACCGTGATGGCCACGGCCTCGGCGCCCTCATAGCGGGCCAGGTCCCGGTCGTCGAAGTCGCGGGTGCGTCCGACGAACAGGGCAGCCGGAACGCCCTGGGCCTGCGCCGCCTCCCATACCTGGTGAGCGAGCTGCTTGGTCGGGCAGGCGTAGACCGACCGGTGCTTGAAGAACCGGCGCCGCCACTCGGCGATCAGCAGCCCGACCAACGTCTTGCCGGAGCCGGTCGGCAACTCCAGGGCGACATCGGCCTTGTCCCGGAACGCCGCCGAGGAGTAGTCGCGCAGGATGTCCGCCTGATGCGACCACAGCGCGCCGTGCCCGCCGGGCGTGCGCGGCAGCTCCCCGAACAACGCCTCCGGCGTGGAGGGCGCGGGAAGCTCCTTCGCACGGCGCCGGAACCGAGGCCGCTCCTGCTCGCTACTCACTCCACGACCTCCGAGCCCTCCGCCGCGGCCGAGCCCATCCCCTGCCGCCAGAGGACGGATCGTAGTACCTGGCCAGGCATCTCGGAGCCGACACAGTGCCACACGCCCTGAGTGCCGCTCCGGGTGCAGGGTGCGAACGTCTGCGCCACGTTCACGTCCTGACGCGCGCGAAGGCCTGCCCCGCCACGGCGGCCGCCGCCCCGGCCCCGCACCCGACGATGCCCGCTGTCCCGGGGGAGCGCCGGATGCCGTCCGAGAGATACCTCCGTACGATCGAGGCGCACTGGCAGGCTGTCCGCATCCCGGTAGATCCAGCAATCGCGGAGGCGGTGGAACGGCAGACCGCCGCGATGCGGGCGCTGAGCCGCCGGGCCTTCCCCGAGCCCGACATCGCCAGGGCCGATGTGTCGGCCCCGGCTGAGCAGGCCTGCCCACAGCGCCGCCCTGAACCCTCGCGGACTGCGTGCGCGGAGGCGCCACGCACACGGCGGCCTGCGGGACGCCCCCGTCAGGATGTCTGCGCCTCTGCGGGCGCGGGGCCCAGGGAGTCGAGGAGCTGGCCGAAGGTGATCTTCTCGTCGTCGTAGTCGAAGGTCATGGCGGCGGCGAGGGCCTCCCACCGGTCGCTGCTGCACCCGCAGTGGTCCAGCAGAATCTTCAGGGCGACTTCGGGTTCGTGGCGGGCGAGGACCTCGTCGGCGGGGATCTGGCGCAGGTGTTCCAGGGTGCGGTAGCGGGATTTGACGACGGCGCGGTAGACCTCGGAGCGGGAGAGGATCTCACCGGTGGCGGGGGAGTCGAGCCAGGACTGCAGGACAGCCGCTGGGTCGGGGTGCTTGCCGAGTTCGTCGTCGTGCACCAGCCGCACCACACCGTCGTCCTTGTCTTCGGGCACCGGGACGGCGGCCGCCGCAGCCAGGAACCAGTCGGGGCCGCCGGCCTTCTCGGAGATCCAAGCCAGTTCGGCGGGGTGCAGCCCGTTCAGGACGTCCGCGACGGCGGCGTGCTGGGTGTGCGGGTTGGCGGCGAGGACGGTCAGGGCCTGGACCCGGCGGTGCTCGGAGTGGCGTTCCAGGAGCCGGGCCGGGCGGTCGTGGTCCGGGGCGACGTTGTCCAGGACGCGGATCAGGGTCCGGCTCGGCTTGGGGGAGACGAGGGCCGGCGGATCCAGCCGGGCGAGCTGGGCGCAGGCCCCGGCGAGGTGGTCGGGGTTGGCGCTGAGGAGGGCCAGGTCCTCGGCGAGGCGCAGGACGCGGCCGTCGAACTCGTGGTCGCTCTCCTGCTTGTCGGACCAGGTGAGCAGCTGGCCGCGGGTGATGAGAGCGTCGGCGGCCGCGTGCAGCTGGTCGGCGGCGAGTTCGGCCAGGCGCGGGTTGTTGTGGACGCGGTTGGCGATGTGGTGCAGGGTCCGGCGGGCGGTCACCTGCGGGTTGGGCAGGTCGGCCAGTTCGGGCAGGCACAAGGCCGGAAGGCAGGCGAGCAGCAGTTCCTCGCTGAGCGCGGGCACCGGGTCGGCGGGCAGTTCCTCACCTTCGGGGTCGGCGGCGCGGAGCCGGGCGTCCTCGAGGGCCTGCGTCTCGGCCTGGTCCAGCAGCAGGTGCTGGACAGCCGCCCCGAGTACGGGGTGCGCGGTGAGCTGCGCCCACCGCCCGGGGCAGCGGGCCAGCATCGCCCAGCCGTCGCGGCCGCCCAGCTCCAGCGACCAGTCCTTCGAGTGCGCGGACACGGCCTCCCAGCCCTCTTCAGGCTCAGGGTGAAGCAGGTACGCGGCGAGCGGGGTGAGGCAGGCTTCCAGGACGGCGTCGAACAGCTCTGACGGCACGGGCGGGGCCGGCGGAGTGCTCTTGGTGCGGGTGTAGCGGTCGGGGTCCCAGTCCCGGACGACCTGCTCCACCTCATGCTGGGGAAGGCGGGGCAGGAGCGCGATGGCCGCCTCGACCTGGTCGGGGTGGCGTGCCAGTGCGGAGATGAGCCCGGCCCAGGCCCGGCGGTGCCGGAGGATGGCGGGCACGTCGGCGGCGGTCACGGTGCCGTCGGCCGCCAGGGCGGCCAGCGTCTTCTCGTCGGCGTGTACCAGGAGCTGGCCGCGCAGCCGCTTGGCAGAGGTCCGGGCCAGCAGCGCGGGCAGCGCTTCCTTGAGGGCTTCCTCCCGCCACCGGTCGCCCTGGACGTCGAAGCCGTCCGGCGTCATCGCCGGAGCGCACAAGGCCCCGATCACCGTCTTGAGCGCTTCCTTGGGGAGGTCCTCGCTCATCGCGAGATCCCGCCACAGCGGGTACGTACGGGCGTTGACCATCCTCGGATCCCCTCCACTCCTGACCCGGCGTCACCGCCTGGTCGCCATCCGTAGAAGCGACCGTACGGCGCACCCGGGCCCGAGCGGGGGGTGATCCACGAAGTCGCCTCGCCTCCATGCGCTGCGCCCGGTGCCTGCGAGGGCGCGGCAGGTCAGGGGCGCGGGATGAGCGCGCGAGTTCCAACGGTCCGATCGTGAGGCGACTAACCCTCGACTCGCTGGAGCGTGCCGTTTGTCCCGGGCGCGTACTCGCGATGGCTGTTCTTCTCGATCTTGCGGGTGACCTCGTGGGCCAGGTCGACGTTCTGCATCTGGGCGAGGGCGACGAGGTACAAGAACACGTCGGCCAGTTCCTCGCCGGCGTCGGGCAGGCCCTTGCGCCAAGCCGTGAAGGCCTCGCCAACCTCAGCGTTGAGCAGGCCGAACTCAAGTGCGATGTCAGTGGTGTTGAAGCCCTTGGTGAGCTTGTTCTCCCAGGCAAGCCTCTGGGCTTCGGCGATGTCCACGGGGTCCCCTTGACGGTGCTGTGCCACTTCTGGGGAACCTTAGCGAGGCACAGGGCCCTGATATGGGTAGACGGACGGAGTTCAGCCAGTGGACCGCCCCGCTGCGAATGGTCCGACACCCGCCCTCCCTTCCGCTCTGAGGAGGTGCGGGTCGCCGGGCCTGCATGGAGCCAGAGCGAGAAGAGATGCCATGAGTAGTCCCGCACACGGTTTCACCGCGGTGGATACACAGCCCGCACCGGCGACATGGGTAGGCGTACTGGACCGCCTGGGCAGCGAGCCGTTCTACGCCGACTACAAGAAGCGCCTCCATGAACTCCTCCGCCCGAGCGCCGGCGAGAGGCTCCTCGAAGTCGGGGCCGGGACCGGTGAAGCCGCCCGCGCGGCAGAAGCCCGCTACGCGGTTGACGTGGTCGCCGTCGACCGGTCCGTCACCATGGCCGGCGAGTGCCGGGCCCGAGGCACCTCCCGGGTTCTCACGGCGGACGCGCACCGGCTTCCGTTCCGCACCGGACGCTTCTCGGGAGCGTGGGCCGACCGCGTTCTCCAGCACGTCGACGACCCCCACGCGGTCCTCGACGAGATGATTCGCGTCGTGCGCCCCGGTGGACGCATTGCGCTCGCCGACCCCGACTACGACACCCAGGTCCTCGACATCAGCGACCAGGACCTCGCACGCCGTGTTCTGCGTTTCCGCGCCGACCACATGCTGCGCCACGGAACTCTCGCCCACCGACACGCGGGACTCCTTGCCGACCGGCGCCTCACCGACATCACCGTAGAGCCCCGCACACTTGTCGTACGGGATCCCCGGGCGGCCGACCGCGTGATGGGGCTCCGGACGTGGGCGCACACCGCCGCGGACCACGGGCACCTTGAGGTCGGTGAGGCCGACCGGTTCGTCGCCCTGTTCGACGAGGCAGTCAGCCGGGGCAAGTTCCTCTACGCCGTCACGTTCTTCCTCACCGGTGCAACCCGCCCAGACACGCACGCGCCTGCAGCCACCTGACCGACCTGCGCTGGGGACCGGTCGGCGACTGGTGGGTCTGGCATCCTGACCTTCATGGTCACCACTCGCCTGCACTGGTCAGACCTTCCGGCGAAGACGCGGGCCGCGATCGAGGCGACGACCGGCCCCATCCACCGGGCCGAGACCGTGTCGGGCGGGTACAACAGCGAGATCGCCGTACGGCTCGACACCGCCCGTGGAACGCTCTTCGTCAAGGGGCTGCGCAGCGATCACCCGCGCGCCTGGACCCAGGGCCGAGAAGCCGCGGTCGCCCCGCACACCGGCGGCCTGGCTCCGAGCCTGCTGTGGCGGGTGAGAGAGACTGGCTGGGATCTCCTCGGCTTCGAGTTCGTCGCCGAGGGGCGTCATGCCGACTACTCGGCCGGCTCGCCCGACCTTCTGCTCCTGGCCGACGCCCTCACGCGGCTCGCCGAGGCGTCCGTGCCGGACATCGAGCTGAAACGCGCCGAGAAGCGCTGGGCCGCCTACATCCCCGAACCGCGGCACCGCGCCGCGCTGGCCGGCGAGCACCTCGCCCACACGGACTTCAACCCGGAGAACGTGCTGATCGCCCACGAGCGGGCCGTGATGGTCGACTGGGCCTGGGCGACCCGCGCGGCACCCTGGCTCGACCCGGCCCTCGCCTGTATCTGGCTCATCGCCACCGGAAAGCAGGCCCCCGCCCAGGCCGAGCAGTGGGCTGCGCGGATGCCGGCCTGGCACACGGCCCCCCGCGACGCACTGAACGCCTTCGCACAGGCCAACGCGAGGCTCTGGACCGAGATCGCCGACGAGAACCCCGGACCCTGGTCCGCTTCACTGAGGGACGCGGCCGGACGCTACGCCGCCTTCCGCAGCACGACATGGGGCACGAGTGATGAGTGGCCCCGACCGGGGCCGACCGCGACAGGCGCCCCGGCCGCGTGAGGAGCCCGACCTCGGTGCTCGACCCGCTCACGGCGTCCGTCGGCGAGCGCATCATCCCTTCGAGCGCTCTCGCGGGAGACTCAGCGCCAACACCTCAGCGCGGGCCTAGAGTTGTCGCGTCCGCGACGCGCCCACCCGGGAGGAGGTCCCGTTGCATCACCGGTACCGCCCTGCCGCCGCTCCCACCGTGCCGTGCGCCCGGGTCTCTTCCTCATGACCGCGCCCCGCACCCCGCAGTCCTTACGGATCCTGTGGCTCGGCACCTCGATCATGGAACACCGCCAGGCCCACAGCCCCCGTCTGACCGACCCTGCCACCCTCGCCCAGGTCGGCGAGACGGTCCGGATCACGGAGCACCGCTCCACCGGCTACGTCCACCACGTCCACCTGGCGCTCCAGCTCGCCCACCCCCCGCGTCTCCTTCCTCTGCGACAACCGCGGGCAGGGCGGCGCCACCTCCCGTGACCTCGCCACGGCCGCCCACGCACTGCCACCGCACCCGCGCTACGACCTCGCGGTCTACGGCTGCGGCATCAACGACGTCTGGCGCGCCCACCAGGGGCGCACGGCCGAGGCCGTGTCCATCCAGGAGTACGCCGAGCACTACGCCGCCACCCTCGCCGTGCCCGCCGCGTCCTGTGCGTCTCCGAGACCCCGTTCGGCCCGGTCGGCTCCCCGGGCAGCGCCGACTCCATGAACGGCGATCTCAACCGCTACCACCAGGCCGCCGCCCGGACCGCCGCTGCCGCCGGAATCCCGTATATCGACGTCTGGACACCGTTCACCCAGGTCGCCCGCGAATTCGCGCACCAGTCAGGGCGGGAGCAGGCGACGCTGTGGAGCGACGGGGTCCACCTCTCCGACCTCGGCGTCACTCTCCTCGCGCAACACGTGGCAGCGCACCTGCGCGACGAGCGCGTCATCGAGCAGCTCCTGCGGGCACCAGTCGACCCCAGCGAAGGACGGTGACTCCCCGTGCACCGACGGACGTTGATCACGGGCCTGGCGGCCACCACCGCCACAGCCATCACCTCCCCTCTCCCGGGGACCGCCGCACCCGCTCGGATGGACCAGGCCGTCCTCGGCTCGCTGCTTGTTGCCCGCCTGCACGACGCCATGCTCGGGGTCGGCCAGGCGCCGGCGGAGCCGCCGCCCCAGCGCTCGCCGGACCCTTCGCTGGCGCGCTCGCCGACTTCGAAGCCTGCCGCTACGCCCGACTCACCGTCAGCCTGCCCCGCCTCGTCCGCGTCGGCCACGCGCTCACCCTCAGCGGAAGGGACACCGCCCCGTACGCGCTGCTGGCCAAGACCTACCTGCTGGCCACCCGCATGCTCGTCAAACTCGACGAAACCCACCTCGGCTGGATCGCCGCCGCCCGCGCCCGCCAGTTCGCGAACGCGGCCGGCGATGCCCTCGCGGTCGCTGAAGCCGCCCGCCAGGCGGCCGTCCTGGCGAGGAAGGCCGGTCGGCACAACGAGGCGCTGTCCCTCGCCCTGTCCGCCGCGGACCAGCCCGACTTGCGCCGCGTCGGCCGGGCCGGCACCGCGCTGCGCGGCCTCCTGGTCCAGAGCGCCTCGTACACGCTCGCGCGCCGCGGTGACCGTGACGGGATGCGGGAACTGACCGATGAGGCCGCCGCGATCGCCCACGAGATCGGCCGCGTCACGCTGCCAGGCAACCAGGGCGGCTTCAGCCCGCTCACCGTTCAACTCCACCGCATCAGCGCCGAAAATCACGCCGGCGACCCGCGGGCCGCACTCGATGCCGCCCACTCGCTCCCGCTCAACGCCCTGCCCAGCGTCGAACGCCGCTCTCGCGCGCTCGGCGACATCGCCGCCACCTACGACCGCCTCGGCCGACGAACCGACTGCATCCGAACGCTTCTCGCCGCCGAACGGACTGCACCCGAGGAGGCCCACGCCCGCCCGGCGACGAAGGCGCTGATCTCCAGCCTGCTGCGCTCCGGACCGACATCGACGGACCTTCGCGGACTAGCCGAGCGCAGTGGCGTCCTCGCCTGACAGTCGAACTCCGCAGCATCAAACGGAACTTGAAGAGTAGCGGCCCACCGGGCGAACACGAGGTCGGCCAGGTGCAAGGCGACAGCTAGAGTCCGGAGGCATGTCCTCGAAGCGCCCAGATCACCTTGTGAACGCCGCAGCGGCCACGCGTCTTGGGACGTTGCTGCACCTGCGCGGCCCCGAGGGCCGGACAGTGGTCGCCCAGAACATGGCACACGGCAGCTCGTACACCATGCCCGCGGACTGGCGCCGGCTGCCGGCCTCGGAACAGGCCCGGGCACTGGTCAAGGCCGAGGCACGCCGGATCGCCGATGCACGGGTCTACGCCTTCGACGAGTCGGCCGTCAGTGCGCTGCGCGCTGTGGCAGACGACCTCGACGTCCGGATGCCGGTAACGGCTGATCTTGTACCGTCGCCCTCCGGGATGGTCTTCTTCGCCTCGCCCGTCTCCGTATCGGCGGACGAGGGCATCATCACGGCAGCCACCTGGGGCCCTCCCATGGACGGGTTCGGAGACGGCGTCCACCTAACCTGGTGGACGGACACGTTGGCGTTCGTCAAGCGTGAACTCGCTGCCGGCCGGACCAGCACCGCGGACGCCGAGTACCGCAAACGGTTCTTCGGCCCGCTGATGCTCCACGTGGACATGCACCTGCCGTTTGCGCCCCTGGTGGACATCCGGCTGGTGCCGCTGGCCGAGCTCCAGGAGTCGGACCGGGACTCGGCGCCGGCCATCCGCGCGATCGTGGCGGCCTGGTACGCGCTCAGACATGGCCTGGTGCCGGTGCGCGAGGAACGGGCCGATCCCGAGCTCGGCCGGGCGCTGGCGGCGGAGAAGGCCAAGCACCTGGGGGTGCAGGTAGCCCGGGCCGAGAACGCACAGGCCCTCGCCGCGGCGGTCCGCGAGCAGGCACATGTCGCCGCTCAGAAGCTCCCTCAGCAGGCCATGGGAGGACTGAGCAACCCGGACCAGGTCCTTCCCGGCGAGCTCGACGAGACGTTCTCGCCGGGCCGCGATGAGGAACTCGATCCGGGGCTGCGGTGGGTGACCCGCCTGTACCGGGACGCCGCCCAGCCGCTGGCCATCCTCGAAGAAGAGGCGCAGCAGCGTTACCCCGGCATCTTCGACCACCTGGAGGAAGTCCGGGCCCGCGAGTACGGAAGCTGGCCCGAGTGGTGCTGGGTTCCCTACAGCCGGGTCGCCCGCGCCCTCGCCGACCTGGGCTCGGTCAAGGACGTCGACCTGGCGCTCCAGCACGCGGTGGTGATCGCGGGACTCGGCGCCTGGAAGGCCCGCGGGCGCAACGCCGTCGTCCTCGACTGGCTGCCCGACCCGGGGACCCGCACTGATCTCGCTCCAGCAGACGTCCCGGCCGAACTGCCCGTTCACGGTGCGGCGTTGCTCCACACCGACATCGAGGACGGCGTGCCCGTCTACATCGGAGGCATGCTCGCCTTCCTCGACTACAACACCAAGGAGCAACGCGCTGAACTCCTGTGCCTAGACCACAACCGCGGGCCCGGCATGAAGGACGTCTACGAATGGCAGTTGCTGCTGTCCGGCTCCACAGTGCCCGAGGCGGCTGAGGCGACCGCCGCTGTCTCCCTGCTCCCGGCGAAGCCGTCCGGCGAGCAGACCACGCGCGAGGAACTCACTGAGATCATCACCGGCGTGTTCGGCCGGTACTTCCCCTTCCTGGCAACCCTCGCCGATCCCACCGGCAACAACGCCGTGGTCGGCGAGGTCGCAGCAGCGCTCGGCCGCAGGCCCCCCCCCAGGCCTGGCCGCCGACGAGCGGAGGCCGCCACATGACCCTCTGGCTGACCAGACCAGCACCCACGCATTGATCCGGACCCGTGGGCAGGCGGACCGATGCTGAGCCAGCTCGCCCGATACGCCGCGCCCAGTGGACTCTGCGCCGAACTGAAGGACCAGGCCCACACCGACGGCATCCGCGACCTGGTCCCCGCGGCCGTCCTCGTCCACGACGACGCCGCCCTCCGGCGCAGCCCGGACGACTACCGCGCCGGCACCTGGGAGCTTCCCGGCGGCCGCCGCGAGACGGGCGAATCCGTCCTGGACTGCCTCGCCCAGGAGGCCGGCGAGGAGACCGGCCTGACCGTCCGGTCGGTCGACCAGCACCTGGGCCACTTCGACTACACCAACGCCCGCGGCCGCACCAGCCGCTAGTTCGTCTTCGCCCTGACCCCGGACAAGCCCGGACCGATCATCCTCACCGGGCACGACCGCGACCAGTGGATCCGGGTACCGACGAACTACCATCCACTACCTCGGAGTTGCGGGAGTTCCTGGCAAGCAACCGGTCGCGGTGCTGACGGGCAGAATGGGAACCCACCAGCCGTTCAACCACCCGGGGGATGTGTGCCTGACACGCGCGAGATAGCCGAAGCGATGATTCTCGTCGACAGGGCAAGGACAGACGCAGGACGCACCCACCTGCGCAGCCTCTTCCGGGGGAAGGAACCCGATGGTGCGGACGCCCAGCGGCGCGAGGTAGAACGGGACGCCATCGCGGCGGACATGGCGGTGCTGGAACGCTCGCCCACCCGGGCCGACATCGCCCAGGTAACCGCGCGCTACGCGCACGTCCACGCACAAGCGGTCCGCGACGTCGCGGTGGAGCCGCCAGCCGTTGCCCCGCCTGCGGGTGTCGCCGAGGCGGTGCTGCTGGACTGGGCGGGTACGGTGGCGCACCTGGAGAGCACCGACGAATGGCTCTCGGGAGCGCTGGCCGAGGCCGGGATCACCGTTCCGGCACAGGACCGAGCCGCGTGGGCCCGCCAGGCGGAGGCCGCCGGGCTGCCGGGTGGCCGCCGGCCGACCGACCTTTCCCCGCACGACCTGGCAGCGTGGTGGCGGCGAGACCTGGACCCGCAGGCCCACCGGTCCGTGTACGACCGCCTCCTGGAGGAGGCCGGGCTGCCCTGGCCCGAAGCAGCGGGGGCGTTGTACCGAAGGACGATGAGCGCCGACGGATGGCGGATTGACCCGGCCGCGCGCCGGGCGGTGGTGAGACTGCGCCGGGCCGGAGTCCAGCTGGCGGTGGTCAGCAACATCGGCTGGGACCTGCGGCCGGTCCTGCGCCAGCACGACCTGATGCTCTGGATCTCGGACTGCGTGATGTCCTACGACGTCACCGCCAGGAAGCCGGGGCCGACCATCTTCACCGTGGCCTGCCAGCGGCTGGGCGTACAGCCACGGCACGCCGTGATGGTGGGCGACAACCCGGAAGCAGACCAGGGAGGCAAGGCGCTGGGAATCCGAACGATCATCCTGCCCAGGCTCAGCGGCGAGGACCGATGGGAGCCGGTACTCGACGCCGCTCTCGGGTCCAGCGCCGGGACCAGCAGCTGACAGATGTCCTGCCGGACTCAGTGCTCGGAGAGCCTGCCCGGCACGCCGGTCTGCGCACTCGCACGGTGGTCGGATGAACGCGCGGGCTCTCCCAGCCGGAACCCCGCGATGGGCTATTTGCCCTTCCGCTTCCGCTTCGAGGAGCGCTTGGGCTGGTTGCGCACCACGTTGCTGCGGTCCGGCCGGGGAGGGGTGCGCTGCGGGGTTGTTCCTGCCCGGAGGACCGTCTTGATTCGGGCGTCGAGGGCTTGCCGCTGTTCCGGAGTGGTGGCGTCCGCCGGGCACTCCAGGAGGTGCTGTGCTGCGATGGCGACGACATCGTGTTCCCAGACCGTGCGTTCGCGGGGATCGCGCGGGAGGGGGTAGTCGGGCCCGTAGAGCTGTTCGAGGAAGGCGAGCGCCTCCTCGTCGCTGACGGTGATGATTTCGCGATCGGGGACGCGCAGGGCTTTGGCCTCGCTCTCACGGATCTCGTTGAGCAAGTTGAGGCGGGTGCGCTCCTTGGGGAGCGGGAGCCGGCGGTTCTGGGTCAAGCCTGCGGCCATCGCGGCGAACGCTACGAGTCCGGCAGGACTGTTCGCGACGGACTGGTTGAAGTCGACCCCCGGCTCTCCGGCGCCCCTGAGCGCTTGGACCAGTTCGCGCGCGGCTTGTTTGTACTCGTTCGGGGCGTATCGGTCGATCAAGCGGGCGGCGCCGTCGGCGGCTTCACGGTTGGTGATGTGAACGCCTTCCATCTCGCCCAGGCGCAGAAGCTGGTTCGCGAAATCCAGAGCTTGCTGGTTGGGGAACTCGAAGCGGAACTGCGGGGGCGGCGTGCGGCCGGGATCGTCGTCCCAGGTGGCGACCCGGTCGATGACCGCAGCGAGTGTCTCGGCGTCACGGTCGATGTAGGCGAGGATCGCGCGGCGGGAGAACGCGTACATGCGACCGGTCCGCTCGACGACGTCTGCGGGCAGCTCGTCCATGATGGCGCTGACCGCGCTGCGCAGCGCCTCGTCTTCCTTCGTCTCGCCGCGGGCGGCACGTCGTGCCGCCCGTCGGGAGGGGAGGGTACGAACGGCGGCGATGGCCATGGCGAGCTCGAAGCACAGCATGCTCTGGTTGCCGGGCTCCTGATCACGGAACTCGGCGACGGCGTTCTCGATCTGGCGCTCGTCGCCGGTGTGGACGGCCTGCACGGCGCGCAGCCAGAGCCCGACCGGATAGTGGGGGAGCCCGGGGTCGAGGGGAGCGTCCATTTCGTCCAGGAACGCGGTGGACATCATCGAGGCGGCGACCTTCGGCCAGGTGTGCCACAGGTTGACGCCATGCCCGTCGTCGACCAGGCGCGCGATCCTGTCCGAGGCCAGGTTCGACACGGTGGTGTTCCGGGCGTTCTCGGTCAGCGCGCCCACGATCCAGGTGGCACCGGCGACCCACCCGGCCTCCGTGCCGCCTGCGCACCTGCGGTGGAGTGCGGCCGCATCGAGCAGTTCGTCTAGCCCGCCGGCCAGCCGGATCAGCGGGGACACTGCGGTCGCCAGTTGGGCGAGGAGCTTGGCGCGGCCGTCCGGCCCCAGTTCAGTGGCACACCGGCGGGCGGCCTGCTCCAGCAGGCCCACGGCGCCCTGGTCGGCGGTCGCGGCGAGTTCGGCGCCGAGCTTCGCCCACGGCTCGTTGGCGTCAGGGTGCTTGGAGAACAGGGGGACCGAGGTATTGGTGCCGGCGGCGTTGACCTGGGCCCAGGCCGCGAGGATCTGCGCGCTGCGCTCGGCGTCGTACACCACGCCTCCGCTCGCCGCCACGAGCGCGTCCGCTGACCACAGGGCCGCGTCCTCCATGAGCGTCTCGGTCAGGCGCCGTTGGTCGGCCTGTTCAATCAGCATGCGAGCCATGCCCCCCACGTCGTGCCTCGCGCTGACCTCCAGAGCGGGGTGCGCGAGCGGTGATCTCGATGCTCCAGCGTTTCAGTCCCGCCGTGATCGCGGCAAGGCGGCGGGCGGAGTATCAGGGTGCGACACCGTGAAGGGCCTGGGTGATGATGCCGAGCGTGGTCCAGTCGACCGCCGGGGCCTCGGGATGCAGGAGGTGAGCGACGCGTGCCACTTCGACGTGCGTGCGTTCGGTCTCCTCGGCGTTGCCGTGGCCGGCCTGGTCGGATCGGAGTTCGTCGATCTCGGTGTCGCTGAGTTCGACGGCGTAGACAGCCTGGACATGGACGGAAACGGTGCCCGCCGACTGGCGGACTCCGACCGCGTGCAGACGGCGGGGGTCCAGGCGCAGTCCGGTCTCCTCCGCGAACTCGTCCGCCGCCACCTGTCGTGGGTCGCCGGTCTTCGGCGCGGAGCCGCCGGGAAGTTCACGGATGAAGCCATCCGCTGTGCGAGCAGGTGTGCGGAACTCACGGACCAGAACGACTTCGCTGTCCAGCCACTGCGCGGCGGGACGGAAAGCGACGACGGTCGAGAGGTCCGGGCGGCCGAGCACGACTTCGTTGGACTTCTCGCGCTGTTCGGCCGCCACCCACACGCGCGCCGCGTACGCCCAGAACAGCACGTGAGTCCGCGCGGGTCCCACACGGAACGTCCAGGCGATCCGGCCGCCGAGCAGCAGGTTGCCCGCTTCTTCCTGTGCGGCCAGCCATGCGCGGAAGGAAGGAGTGCGCCACAGCAGCAGCGGCACGTCGCGCTGTCCTCCGATGCGGGCGGCGCCGGGGCCGATGCGGTCCAGGGCGAGGGCGACCGTCTTGGCCAACGTGTCCGCGACGGGCGCCTTCAGGTTGTCGGCGAGTGCCTGGAGGAGGCGCACGTGCACGGCGTGCTCCGGGCAGCCCAGGACGGCGCGGCCGCTGTCCATGTCCTCTCCGAACTCAACGTTCGTGGACAGGCCCGGCAGCGTGTCCATCGCGCGCGGAACCCAGTACAGGATCTCGTCGGCACGCTCTCGGTTGACGCGCTCCCAGTCGAGCTGCCCCGTGTAGTCGCTGCCGCGTGCCCCGTCCCGGGCCTCGGGGACGAACACCACGAGCGTGCCGGGCTGCCTCCATTGCATGGTGATCTCACGGAGGGCCTCGGGCCGCCACGAGGGGACCTCGGCGGTGCGCGGAGACGGGCCGGCGAGGAAGATGCTGGCCATGTACGTCTCGGGAGGCTCCTCGCCGGCGAAGACGGGCTGGACGTCACTGGCTGCGAGCATGCTTGTCGTCACTGTCTGTCCTTCATGTCATCCGCGTTTTCCGAGTGTCGGCAGGCCGCCTGACACCGCTCGTACGCTGCGCCCGCGGCGGGCCGACCGCTTCGCAAGCAGCAACTGGCGGGCCAGCGTCCTCCAGTGGGCGGCTTCGTCATCCTGCCCCGACGCCCTCAGCAGCGCTCCGGCCGTGAGCATCGCCGCCCGCGTCCGCCCGTACAAGGTGTCGGCCACCGACGACATCGCGCCGTGGACCCGGACCGCGCCGGGGGCGCCCCGCGCGCACAGCACCAGCCGCCGGCCCGGGTCTTCCTCGTCCAGGCGCGCGGCGTACAGGCCGGCCCGGCTGCTGCCCAGGGCGATCTGCCCGAGCAGGATCAGCAGTGCGGAGTCGTACGGCAGTAGTACCTCCTCGGGCCGAGCCCCGCGGGCAGGAGCGAGCGCGACCAGGACGGCGTGTTCGTCCTCCCGGCGGACCCACATCCGGAGGGTGGGCCAGGCGGCGCCGGGGGAGAGCGCGGGATGGCGGGGGAGCGCGTCCACGAGCCGGCCTCCGAGGTCACGGGTGGTTCTGCGGCGGGGTGACGGACCTGGGCGCCCGGTCAGAGCAGGAGGCCGGTGTGCTGCTCGGCGAGTGCCTTCGCCTCGGACTCGCTCGTGGCGAGGCGACGGACGGGCTGTTCATCGCGCAGGTGTTCCGTGGTGAGCAGTTCCCAGATCTCCGCACGCCCCGCCGGGTCCTTGGCGTATTGGTCGGTCAACTCGTACCAGTGCAGCAGTAGTTGCGCGGTCGCGCGGTGCGGCCGCGGGGCGGCCAGGCGCCTCATGTCGAGGTGATGGTGGCGCCGGGCGCCACGGATGCTGCTCCGCAGGTCCTCGGGTACGGCCTCCGGGTTACTGGCTCCGGCCAGAAGGCGCTCCAGGTCTTCTGCGCAGGACGGCACCGGCGGCAGCGCGGCATGGAGTCCTGGGGGCGGCCCGTCCTTGAGGGCGCCCTCCGGTCGATATGCCCACCGGAGGTCGGTTCCGGGCTGAAGGAGCTCGGCGTCGATCCGCTCGGTGCCCTCGGTGTCGTCCAGGTCGACGACATAGCCCTCGGGACCGGTCACCTGCTGGTTCTCGTCGTCGAAGCTCCAGCCGATGTCCCGCACGTAGCCGCCCTGGCCAGCGAAGCTCCCGCCGTGCACCCGGACCCGCTGATACACGGCAAGGCCGCCCTGCTCGGCGCTGAAGGCGGCGCTGACCGCGGCCGCGGCCCAGTGCGTGCACACCTCGAGCGCGGGGTCCGGCAGAGCCTCGGCGATCCCACGGCTCATCCCTTCCCACCGCGGCTCCGGCAGAGGGCCGTCCGCCGCGTTGCGTCCCCGCTGCATCAGGGCCTCCCAGGGCGGGGGCGGCACGTTGCGGCGCCGGATGGGGGCTTCGGGGTCCCACGTCCGGTTCAGCCACCGCCACCGTGCGAGCAGCGGATCCGACAGCTCGTCAGCCGGTGTGGTGAGGGCCTGGCCTGCGTCCGGGAACGTGTCTTCCACGAGGCGGATGACGTGCTCGTCGTCCCACAGCCACCACAGGACTTTCGACCACGGCACCTCGTCGACCGGCGTCTCGTGGCGCACGTGCAGCGCGTACAGGACCACCGTGATGATGTCGCGGATGGCGACATCGTCCCAGCAGTCCTCCTTCATGCCGCCGGGCCGCTCGCGGTCGGCGACCACCGTCGCGCGGCTCACGGCAGCCTCCCAGGTGCTGGGTGCCGTGGTCGTCTCTGCGGTCACCTTCTCCTCCGGTCTTCTCGGGTCGGCGGCGCGGTGAGGCCAGGTCTCAGAAACGGATGTTGTAGACGGAATGCGGGCCCAGGACTGCGGTGAGGCCCACCAGCAGAGCGGGCTGTCGCTTGTCGCTGTAGGAGTCGACGTCTACCTCGGTGCGCAGATGCTGCCACATCCGGGCGACCGGGTCGTCGCCTGCATCAAGGTCGTGGCCGAGGGCCTGAAGCCGCGCGCCCCAGCGGCGCGTCGTCTCGGCCGCCGCGTCGGCCGTGGCGTCAGTGCCCTCGGGCTCCATCAGGGCGAGGACCTCGTCCCGGCTGATCTGCTCGACGCCGATCTCCCCTTCGCGGGCCAGGAGGTAGAGGGCGACGGTGAGGGCGGCGCAGCCGTCGCTCAGCCGGCCGCCGCGCACCTGGTACTGCTCCAAGCGACGGCCGGCGACCTCGACCGTACGCGCCCACGCGTCCTGCCACACCTGCGGCCCGCCTTCGTCCCGCCACTGCTGCAGCCGCTCCGGGACCGGCTGGCGGCTCGGCGCCCACCGGTCACTCTCCTGCTTCAGGTCGGCCAGGAACGCGTGGACCGCCTGGGCCAGCCGCTGGCCGTCGTCGCTGTCCTGGACCACGGGGGCCGAGAGCGCGTAGATGACCTCAAGAAGGAAGAGCGTGAGGGCGTTGCCGCCGTGCCGCTCAGGCAGCCGCGGGGACAGGACCGCTGCCAGGGCCTGCGCGAGATCGTCCTGCTCCAGGTCGACCGCCTCGGCGAGCGCGACCGTATCGGCCTCGGGACCCAGGTAGGAACGGAAGGAGCGACGGTTCTGCTCACGCTCTTGGAGTTCCGCGAGCGGGGGCATGAGCCGGCGGGCGGCGTAGGCGGGATCGGCTTCGCACAGGATGAGCCTCTGGAGGAGGCAGTGGCCCAGGTCGTCCGGGGCCCCGTCGACGGGGGACATGATCGTGACGCCGCAGCTGCAGTGGAGCGTGAGCGGGTCGCCCCAGCGCCCCTCGACCAGGAAGGACTGCTGATTCTTGCAGGCCGGGCAGGCGAACTGCTCCAGGCCCGTCTCGTGGTCGTAGGGAGGGGTGCCGCTGATGGAGGAGTCCTCGGAGATGCTCTCGTTCCACTGGGCGATGCCGGCGTCCCACCGTGTCAGCAGGATCCGGTCGACGTTGATGTGCCAGATGTGATCGTCGGGGTATCCCTCGGGGGCGCCTTCGGTCGGCCGGTCCTCGCGGTAGCCGATCCGGGGCAGTACGACACGGCGTCCTTCTCCCGGCGCACCCGGAGCGGGGGTGGACACAGGGGTCTGGCTGCCGCCGCTGATCGCCTCCAGCCGGTGGCCGACGGTGCACTCGTGGCCGCTCTCCCGCAGCCCGTACGGGCAGTGCTCGACATGCAGCGCAAGCAGGTGCCGGGCGTGACTGCACAGGTCGGCAAGGAAGGCACCGTCGCGGCGGGCGAGCCGTTTGATCGGCGCGATGATGGCCTCCGTCTCGGGCGGTGCCACGAAGACGCGCAGGATCTCCTCGGTCCGCTCCGGGGCCTTCAGTACCGGCAGCGCGCGGGTGAAGACGAGTTCCCGGATCGTGTCGGTGGTGACCTCGTCGGTGCGGGCCTGATGGTGGAGGACCGCGCCGAGGAGTAGCGCCACCGCGTCGGCGCCGGTGCCTCTCAGTCCGGCCTCACGCTGGCCGAACTGGTACTGCTGCCACGCCTCGGTCAGCTCCCGCTCGGCCATCGGCGCCGCCTGGGACGACCAGCCGATCACCACCGCACCGACTTGGCAGCACAGCTCGGCCAGCGTCTCCGTCTCATCCAGGCCCTCCACAAGGGGGAGATGGCCCATCAACGCGTCAAGCGCGTCTTCGGCCGCGGCCCGCCGCTCCGCGGGCGTCATCTGCTCGCACAGCTCGACCAGCGACTCGCCGGCGGTCACGGCCCGCACCAGGCGCTTCAACTCGGGGGAGGAGGCGCTGAACCTGTCGTCGTCATCGGTCATGTAGCCGGGCAACTCGCCGCGATACACGCGCAAGGCCGTCAGCCGGGAGAAGGTCACCAGCCGCACGAGGCAACCCGCGTCGGCGGCGACCTCATCCAGATGCTCGGCCACGCACTCGCAGCTGTTGAGCACGGCGCCCATCAACGCGCCGAGAGCCTCCTCGTTGACCGCCCGCCCTTCGGAATCCGTGTCCGTCGCAACCCTGGGCAATTCCACCGACCCGTGCTGGTGCGCGCCCATCGGGCCCCCTCCTTCGCCCGCGCCGCTCGGACTGCGGATGCGCGGCCATCTCTCGTCTCAGCAGATCACAGCGTAGGCGCCGCTCGCAGGCCCTTCCAACCGTCAACGACGTTTCAGGAAAGGGCAGATGAACCGCGGTCGATGCCATGCCCAGCATCCCCGCCATCGGCCATGCTCAGCCCACGACATCCGCCCGCGATCTGCCCGTCGTCCAGAACCTCGACCCCAGCACCCCCGCATAAAGGTGCAGCTCTGCGGCGGGAAACCCCTGTGCGACACGCGGCTCCACGCGCACTCATCAGCGATGCGACAGAAACACGGGGGCGCAAACCGCCCCATTCGGAACACTGTCGCCGTCCCGGTCTGACGTGAATTCGCGGATCGGTATGGCAAGGCCCGCCGAATCACAGCATGATCGTGGCGACCCCCGAATCGACATACGCACCCGGGGTGACGCGGCACCGTCCGCGGGGCCGTGAACTGTAGGGGGAGGAGCCGGAGGTGCTGACCAGAACCGGTCGCGCGTGGCAGATATCCGTACTGGCGGCCTGCGGGATCGTCCTGACCGCGGTGCTCGCCGGAACCGGGCTGTCCCTCCGCCTCTCGGCGGCGGCGGGCCTCGTGCTGCTGGCGCTGCTGTGGGCCACCGCCCACGTCATCACCGACCTGGAGCTTGCCTACCCGGTCACCCGGCGCGGCCGCCTGCGAGCAGCTGCCGCGCGCAGTGAGCCCCTCCTCGCGTTCACCGGCGCCGCCCTCGCGGCGCGCAACGCCGCCGGCCGCGCCTGGCACACGGCCCACACCGGTGAGGCCGACCGTCACCAGAAGGCCCAGGCCGATCTCGTGCTGGCCTTGACGGCCCTCGACGAAGAGCTGCCCCGTGTCCTGGGCCTCGGCTTGCCGAAGGCCACGGAGGCCGCCAACCGACTGCACACCGAGCTGCACGCGCTCGGCGCCGGATGCACCCCGTCGGCACTCCAGAGCGACCAGGACCGCCTCGCCGCCCAGAACTCGATCGGCACCCATCTCGATGTCCTCCTCGACCTCACCGAGGAGGCTCAGTCGATCCGCCCCTGAAGCTCCGGCACCGGCCGACGCACGCGGGCGGAGCCGGCCGACAGGACATGACGGGCCGAGGCGGGGCCCACCGTGAGTTCCGCCGACGAAAGGACGACACGACGTGCCTGACCTTCCTGAACCCGAAATGGCCACCGTGCGCATCCCGAAGGCCGCCCAGGAGGCGTTCGCGGCAGCCGTCGCCGCCGAGGTCGTCGCGACCTTCAAGGACGACAGTGGCCTGGACTGGTATTACGCGTGGGGGACGCGCGAGGTCGACCACCTCGAGGTGGCCCTCCTGCCCGGCGGCGACGAGGTCATGCTGCGGATGTCCTCCGACCGGGCCGCGACCATCGTCTGCCCGATCGAGCGCTGGTACGAGCTGGTCGGCCGGATGACTCCGCCCGGGCAGGGCCCGCAGGAGGCGTGACCCGGCGTACGCTGCACAGGCGACGGACATCAGGAGGGGGCGGCGACGATGGGTTGGCGGCTCGGCAGACGACGCGGTGGGGACATACGGCAGGCAGCCCACCGTGCCCAGTGGGCCATCGCGGTCAACACCGGCTACATGGCCTGGACGTCGGCGTGGAGCGAACAGCCCCGACCGTTCCAGGCCGACCCCGCCGAGAGCCCCCGCACCATCACCGGCCCGCTGCTCGCGCACAGCCAGGAGATCGACGAGGCGCTGGGCGCCTTCCTCGCGTGTGCGCCGCCCCCAGAGGTCACCGAACTCGTGGACCGCACACGTCGCTCGCTGAAGCCGCTCCTCGATCTGCAACCGTCCTGGACCGCACACCTCGCCTCCCGCCAGGAGGGCCGCCGGCTCTCCGCGGAGGAGCGGGAGAGCGCGCTGGGCATGGATCTCGACTTCGGCGGCTTTCTCCTCAAGGACTGGCCGCACGAGGAGACCGCGATCAGCGCGGCCCTCGCCGTCGCGCCGCATCTCGATCAGGTGCACGACGCCCTCGTCCCCTACTCGGGTCGGAACTGGACAGCCCCGGTGAACCGTTGACCCCCTGCCCCTCCTGGGCTGGATGATGGAGCCGGGGGATACCCCACGCGGCTCCCGCCACCACCGAGTGCGGCATGCAGACCGTGATCGGCGGAAGCCGGGCGGACATCGACCTGCCGCAGCGGGTCGGCGAACTACAGGAGGCGTTGCGGTGCAGCTGGAGCAACAGTCCGGTCGGCTCTGGGGCGGCGGCGTCGCCGCCCGCATCGACGCTCGCATCACCGCGGACCCAGGAGATGCAGAGAGGGAGTCCGCGCCGGTCTTCCACCTGAGCCGGCATGACCCAGCTCCCGCGCCCGACCCGGACGACACGCTGCTGACCATGTTCCTCACCGCCGTCGACACCGGCACGTCCGAGGACCGGAGCAGAACTGCCGCTTTCGAGCGCTGGGCACTGACGTCGTCGGCGGTCGCCGTACGTGTTCGCGGGGACGAGGCGCCGGAACTCGTCGTGGACCGGATGATGGCAAGCGTAAGCCTGGTCGCGGTGAACACCGCAGGCGCCCTGATCGACGGGCGGACTTGTCGTGTGGGGCTGCGCTCGTCGATCTTCGGGGGGCGGTACAGCCGAGACGGCGTTCTTCTCACCATGACGAGCGAGACGCCCGACGCGCCGGTGGAGCTGTTTCCGTCGCTGCTGTACGCCTGGCTGTCGTGGTGGCGTCAGCGCGACAGGGCGCGGCATGCCCCGCAGGCCCCGCCGCCTCCGCGGCGCGACAGCGCTGACATCAACGACTTCGCGGGGGAGGTCGCCGCGTGGATCGAGCGGGCCGCAGAGGTGAACCGGTCGCGCCCTGCTCCCAAGGCCAACGTGCCGCTGCCGCCGGAGCGCCTTGACCTGATCGAGGACGGGCACCGCTACACCGTGCACCTGAGGGACTTCGAACTCACCACCTGGCCGGACCTGCCTCCCGCGCCGGACCGCGGGCTGTAATTCAGCGACGGGTGCCGGGACACGCAGCACGCTGCCCATGGCAGCGCAGCGCCAACTCTTCGCAGCCCTCGGACCGTTGCTCCGTTGCTGGCCGCCGATCAGCCAGGAAGAATACGGTCCGTTGCTGATCAGTGCGGATCGTGCGCAGATTCCGGTCTGTGGGTGGGGATGAAGTCAGGGAAGTTGTGGCCGCATCGGGCCGAGACAGCCGAGTCCGGATAACTTGGTAATCCGAGGTCCGGTGTGCCGATAGCGTGAGCCGGTGGACGACGATCTCTTGCAGCAGATAGAGAAGGCCCGATTCCCCTCTTCGTGGGTTGGCAGCATTGCCTGGGCACAGGCCCTGATCCGGTGGCATTTCATCCTCTCGGCCAACGCCTGGGCCGAGGCTGAAGAGGACCTCGGTGCCGACCAGGACGAGCTGACCTCGGTCGTCACCGCGGTGCTGGCGGCTGCGCTGCACGCGACGGCGATCAAAGAGGGACTCGATGCTCCGGATGGTGCCCGCCTGCTCCAGGTTCCACTCCAGCCGATGATCGAACTCGTCACCCATCCGGACTGGGACGTCCTGCGACAGGCTGTCCCCGAGGACAACGTCATCTGGCCACAGGCGCCTGAACTCCTCGAGCTCATCCTCACTCCCAAGGACCCGGACGGGCTCGCTGTGCAAGGTGCGGTGACCGCGCTGACAAACCGCGTGATCCGGACTCATGCGTCACACGGTGAGACGGTCGGTGAGCGGCTGCGCACCATCCCCGATCTGCAGCAGGCGATTGAGCGCCTCGAGTCTCTTCCGTATCCGGTGAACGAAAGCGGTGTACCGGCCCTGGCGCAGCCAGTGGGCGGCCTCTCGCTCGATGCCCACCGCCGGGCGGCCGAATCTCTCAAGGCACACCATCGGGTTCAGCAGATCATCGGGGATATGCATCCGGCCCTGAGCCGTGAACTGCTGCTGGTGCGCGCCGCGTTGCTCGACCGGATCGTCCTTGCGTTCGCCGGCTATGCCTCTGCCGAGCAGCAGGACAACGCCCGCGCCACAGCGACCGCTCTGCGGGAGCAGGATGCGAGAAGCGGCCTGTGGCGCGGAGATGTCCCGCCCATGGACATCCGGTGGGACGACGTCCCGCAGCGGTATGTCCGTCAGGAGTTCCTCGCCTACCTGTCCCGCACCACGGCCGGTCGGCAGACCCCCGCGCGCTCCGGGCACGTGACCTCCGTCCACCTGATCGAGGTCCCCGCGCATCACACCCTGCCGGCGCAGTTCAGGAACCACCCCTGTGGGCGGGGTCGGCACCGGCATGATTACCGCATCCGGATTGAGGTCGTCGCCCCGCTCGACGTGCTCACTGAGGATGCCTCGGCGCGGCTGCGCACGACGGCTGCTGCTCTGGAGCGCGCGGAAGGTCCGCTGTGGGACAAGGACCTGGAACGGCTGGACGGAGGCGTGGAGGCAGGAACGGACGAGCGGTGGCTGGCCGGGTGGGTCCACCAGTGGGTGGACGCTCAGCTCCCCCCGGGCCTAGGGGAGCACCTCCTGGTCGAGGTCGAGGCCATCGACCTGGCGTCGATCCCGGCTGTGCACCTCGGCAAGGCACGGTAGGACCTCGCCTTCGGGACACTGGGCCGCTCTGTGAAGGGAAGCGGGTGCTCAAGATCAGCCAATTATCCGGGCCCACCGTTCGAGGGGGACAGTATCGCGGACCGGGGATCAGCGGCACACGGCGGACACCCGCCTGACCGACGGCTCGTGCAGCTACCGGATCGGATCGACGGTGACGGACAACGAGTGACCGGTGGGCAGCAGTGCTCGATAGCGGCGGCCGGGCCGGTGCCAGCGGGACTCCGTGTCGGGGATCAGGCCCTCGAGCAGGCTGTGCGCCGCGTGATCGTTTTCGGTTATCACGTGCACAGTGTGGGAGCGGCTGTGGTCGGTGACCACCAGTTCGTCCATATGAGATTCCGTCGTCCCGGCCCACGCAGTCAGCGCTCTCAGCGCGTCTGCCGTCTCCTGGGTGGTCGTCGTGCGCTCTGGGAGAGCCGGCATTCCGGGGACATGGGGAGCCGCGTTCGTGACGGCGACGACGAGGGTGTTTTCCCACCGCCCGCGGGCCGATGCGCCGTAGCGGCCCATCAGGACCTCACCCACCTTGGGCACTGCGTGCACACGGGCCGCGATCTGGTCCACCGCCATCCGCTGGTCAGCCAGCGGCAGCTGATTCGGCGTTTCAAGAATGACGTATGGGCCCCCGTCGCAGGTGAAGGTGATGGACAGCGGCGGCAACGATCCGACGTCGTCCAAGAGTCGCGCCACGTCCTCCAGTTGCCGCACAAGATCCCGCATACGAACAGCATCCCGTAAGCGGTGGAGCCTGTCACACCGCGGTGATCGCATACCTAGGCTTCCGCACACTCGACGGGCGCCGCTGGAGGCGTAGTTGGCCTCCATCCATCCAGTAGCAGGGGGGAGACCACCGGCGGGTGCCACTCAGCGGGAACAACGGCGCACATTGGCGTGATAGCCCGTGGCGGGGCCCGGGCCAGGGCCGGTTCACCGCTGTGCGGGCGGCCGGTAGGTGGCGATCGCCCGGCTGAAGACCTCGGCGACGCGATCACGTTGTGCCGCTGGGCCCACGACGAAGATGACGTGGTAGCGGCCGCTGATGATGGCGGCCTGGTTGCAGGCGTAGAGCAGGGTCTCTCGGGCGTCGGCGTACGTGTACCGGCCCTCGGCCAGTGCCTGGTCCGCCCCGATCTCGATGCGCCGGACACCGTCTGCGGTGCCGGCGGGGTCGGCTCGGTAGGCGGCGAGTTCCGGTTCTGTTTTCTGGTAGTCGAGTGGGTCCGGGTGGTCGTCGACGGTGTCGCGGCCGGGTACGACGATCAGGGTGAGGTCGTCGCGGGTGAAGCGGACGCGGGACTGAACGGGCTCGGCGTGGCGCTTCCACCCGGTTCCGAGGGCGAGCTGGAAGCCGGCCGGGTCGTCACGGGCCGAGTCGGCGGGCGGCTGGCCCGAGGGAGGGGCGGAGGCGGCGGGCGGGTCTGGGGGATGTGCCGCAGTGGGCGCCTTCGTGGCCGGGGTGTCTGGGGCACCGGCTTGACCTGTCCGGGGCAGGGCGGCGAGGGCTGCGTAGACCGTCGCGCCCAGGGCCAGGGGGACCGCGGTGGCGATAAGGAGAGTGCGTCCCCGTAGGCGCGGCCCCGTCCGTGTACGACGGTGCCGCCCCGACCGCACGGCCACCGGCCCGGCGGGGCGGCGACGGACCAGGTGGCCGCGGAAGCGCAGCACCGGCAGGCGTCTGGCCGGCTCTTCGGCCGGGTCACTGGGGGGTGCGGGTTCACGGGCGGCGCGCAGCAGGGACACCAACCAGCGCTCGGTTTCGTCGATGGACAGCCGCTGCCCGGGGTCCTGGCGCAGCAGGGACTCGATGACGGCACGTATTTCCCCGCAGTCCTCGGCGAAGGCGGGCGGGTCCGCGCACACAAGGTCGACGAGCTCCTCCACATCTTCTTCCGGGTAGGGCGGGTGGCCCTGGATCGCGCGGAAGAGGAGGACGCCGAGCGCCCACAGGTCGACACCCGGCCCGAGCGGCGGCGCGAGCTGCCACGCTTCGGTGACAGGCGCGGCTTGTTCGGGCGCCCACCGTTCGGTGACGGCACCGATGCGTACCATTCGCGCGTCTCGAGCCCGGCGCGCCTGGAGCGCTGTGACCGGACCGGGAAAGTCCTCCGCCGGGTTGCAGGGAGCCGGTGGCGGGACGGCGCGGTCCTGGCTGGACGTGGCCGGATGGCCGGCGGGGCGGGAGGGGCGGGCTGCTGCCTGGCGCTGGGCGTCGGCGCGTAGCGCGGCCGACCCGCCACCGCCGCGTGCGGGCGTGAACCCCGCCGGCAGCCACCCGGGCCAGGGCAGCTGCGTCTGACAACCGGGCTCGGGGGAGGATTCGGGCCGGTGGAGAGGGCTGCGCCGAGCGGTCTCGTCGTCGTGGGGGTGCGGGAGCGGCCGGGGCCGGTGCCCGCACAGGGCCTCCTCGGCGACACTCTGCGCGAGGCCGCCGATGAGGACGCCGCCGTCGTCGCCGATGAACACGGTGTCCGCCGTGATGTTGCGGTGGAGCCAGCCGCGCGCGTGAAGGTGCCGGAGTGCGCGCAGAATCTCGCGCGCGATCTCGGCGGCCCGCAGCGGGGTCAGTGCCGCACGCCGAAGAAGGGCCGACATTGGGTACGCGGATACGCGCTCACTGACGATCCACAACGTACCCTCGATCAGCACGTCGAAGACCTGGGCGAGATGGGGATGGTCGGGCAGCCGGGTGAGGGCACGCACCGCCTCGTATGCGGTGCGCACAGGCTCCCCCGCCTGCGGGCCGTCTGGCGAAGTATCGGTCGGGGCGTTCCCCAGCGGGTCGGTGGTGAGCGTCTCGGGGAGGACGACGCGGGTCAGTATCACCTCGTGCCCGCTGAGCATGTCCACACCGTGCATGGGCGCATCGGCTATCTCCGGCTGGCGATCCGCGGACAGGCGGTACCGCCCACCGAGCATGCGCGTCGAGTCGTCGTTCATCGTCGTCCTTCTCGGCCCCCGGCGCTGCCGCCGCCACGCCCATCGAGGGGACAGCGGCAGCACCCGGGAGCCGCCCTCATCGGCTGGCGCCGAGGTCCTCGTCGTGGTGCACCAGCGGTCGCATCTCGCGCCCGGCCACGATCTCCGCGGCGGCGAAGACCGTGGTGATCTGATAGGTCACCGCCTGGGCCACCGGCACCGGCTCCGGCCGCAAAGCCGCCTGCGCCCGGCGGCACCACGCCCCGAACTCGTTCTCCACCGCCTCGTGTTCGCTGCGCAGGGCACGGTTGCGGGGCTGACTGGCGCAGCGGTCCCGGAGGTGGCGCAGCAGCATGCCGACGGCGCGCAGCGGCACCGTCAGCGTGAGCGGCTGATCCGCGGCCAGGGCGGGGTGCTGGTGCACCTGCCCAATCATGTACGTCATGATCGCGGCCTGGTCACGCACGGCCGCGGTGAAGATGCTCTCTCGGCCGCAGTCGGCCGCCAGCACCCGGTGCAGCGCGTCGTTGACGGCGGCACGGGCCTGGTCCAGGACGGCGATGCTCTCATCCGCGGGCAGGACGAGCGGGCCCGTACGCCACATCGGCACCTCGGGGAAAACGCCCAGGGCGCCGTGCCGGGCGGCGTAGTGGGCGCTGCTCATGCCGGTGGGTTCCCATGCGGCGTCGGGCGGGGCCGGCTGGGGGCGGGGGAGAAGGAACACGCCGTGGCCGGGGCTGTCCCAGCCGGCGCAGTCGCTCGGCGCGGAGGCGACGGGCAGCGCGCTGCGGTCGGCCGCGGCGGCGAGCACGCCCACGAGCTGTGGTTCTCCGGGCGTGATCATGTAGTGGCAGTGGTCCCAGTTGCCGCTGTGCAGGGAGACGAGCAGGCGGGGGCGCACGCTGTCGATGACCGTCATCATGGCCCGCGTCTCGGGCAGCGGGGCGGTGAAGTGCTCGGTGGGAAACGTCCATTCGGGCTGGTCCGCTCCGGCCGGCCGGTAGAGCCCGCGGTGGTAGGACTCCATGGTCGGTGGCCACGACGTCCACCATGCTTCGTTGAGCGCGGTCCCGTCGGGATCGGTGCACGGTATGAAGTGCCAGGTGTATCTCTCGCGGGTCTCGGCATGCCTGCTGACGTACTGGGCGAGGGCCTCGATGGTGGCCAGGCCGAACGGCTCGTCCGGGTGCGGGGCGCCGAGGAGAAGCACATCAACGGGCCCGCCCTGGACGGTGAACAGATCCACCGGCCGGCCGGAACGGGAGCGGCCGACAGTCCGCAGACGGCACGACTGCGGATGCGCGGCGCTCACCGCGCGCAGCCGCAGGACGAGCTCTTCCAGCGTGGGCGGTCGATCACCGATGAGATGAGTCGCGGGATGAAGATCCACGAACAACCCTTCCTCGTAGCTGAGCGGGGTGAGACGGAGGGGCAGGGTCAGCCGCTGGTGATCGCCCTGAGTGCGGTGCGGATCTGCTGGTCGTGGTGCTGGGCGGTCCCCAGAAGGGAGGTGACCAGGGCGCTGTCGGCAAGGGTTGAGCGCGCCAGGTCGGCAGCCTCCTCTTGGTGGCCGACGTGGTGCAGGAGCACCGCGAGGTCGGCCTGCGCCCGCAGGGTGTGCGGGTGCTCGGGCCCCAGCGTTCCGGCACGGTCGGCGGCCAGTTCGCGGACGACGGCGAGGGCCTCGTCGTAGCGCTCCTGCTCCCGCAGCAGCCGCGCCAGCAGATGCCGTGCGGCCAAGGTGGTGCGGTGCCGGACACCGAGCACCCGGGCCAGATCACCGGCCACCGCCCGCAGGACCTCCTCGGTGTCCGGTGCCCCGGTGCGCTGGAGCACCCAGGCCAGGGCCAGCCGCGCGGCCAGGGCTTCCTCGTGCGTCGCCGGCAGTCCCGTCTCAGCGCGATGGACAGCCTCACGGGCCAGCGTCTCTGCCTCCTCCCACCGACCCTGTTCACCGACGGCCTCGGCCAGGCGTGCCATCGCCCCGACCGTCCCGGCCGCCACCGGGCCCGCGAGCTCTTCCCGGCCCTGCACAACTTCCCGCAGCCGGGCTTCCCCGTCGGCCCACCGCCCTTGGCCGTAGCAGACCAGGGCATGATCGTGCAGCGCGGCCAAGTACGGCAGCGTGCCCCCCGCGCCGGACTGCTCCATCACGCTCACCACATGCGCGTACAGAGCGTCCGCGCGTTCGAAGTCTCCGTCGCGGAAGGCGAGTCCGGCCCGCGCCTGAAGGCGCTCCAGGAGACTCCCGCGCCCGCTGTCGCGCTCGGGTGTTGCTGCGCCCGGGGGCGTGGCGGCCCGGGCGGGGCCGGGCGAGCGGCGCAGACGGACGTAGGTGCGGTCGTCGAAACTGGCCGCGCCGGGCTTGACCCCCTTCGTGCCGGGGTTCATGCCGATGCGCAGCGGGTCCTGGGCGATCGCCGCCTGCAGCTCGGCCTCGGCCGTCGTCAGCGTCGCCGCTGGCGACAGGAAGCCGTCACTGGCCAGCACGATCTCCTCCACCTGGTCATCGAACGGAATGACCTCCACGAAGTCGGCCGGCACCGGGGTGCCGTCCAGGACGCCGTAGCCGTACGGGCCCGGCCGGTTGGCCAGCCTGCCCTGTTCCTTCAGGACCGGCAGGATGACCTCGCGGCCCGGGTCCTGCGCCGCGATCTCCTCCTCGGAGCAGCCGCCGGCGATCATGCAGTGCGTGTACGCGGCCCGCGTGCCGGCCAGGACGTCGTCGATCCGCTTCGTCGCGGGCAGGCGGGTCCACGTCGCGCCGCGCCGCAGAGCCACGTGGACATCGCCGACCCGCCAGATGAGACGGAGAGCGGGCACCACAACGGCTGCGGCCGCACTGGGGGCGACCGGGTCGTCGGCCGGAACGTTCCACTGCGTTCGCAGCTTGGCCAGTGCCGTGGTGATCTGGTCCACCGCCCGGTCGGGCGCAGTGTCCGCAGCCATGCGGGCGAGGGTGTCGCGGACACATCGGGCGGCACGCGCGCCGCCGGTCAGCCCTCCGTAGTCCCGTCCGCTCTTGTCCGTGGCACCGTCGACCACGGCCACCAGCCCACCGTCCGCGACGAGCAGTTCGTCCTCGTTCGCAGCAGCCCCCTTGGGGACCGTGACGCGCTCGATCACCTCCCAGGCTCCGCCGCCGGGCTCCGGCCCTGAGGCCGGCCGGGGCGCCGGCACCGTCATGCCGGACACGGGGAGGGGGAGCAGGAGGGTGTTGGTGAAGGCGACCGCGCCGTGCCGGGCGTAGAAGTCGTGCGCGGTGTTGCCGTCGATGACGCTGATCCGCAGGGTCGTGGCGCCGTGGGCCCGGCTGTGGTCGTCGACCGCCTGGAGCAGCCGGCGTCCCAGGCCGCGTCCCCGGGCGTCGGCGGTTATGACCAGGGTCTCCAGGACGCCGACACGGTCGCCGAGTTTCCACGATCCAGCTGCCGCAATGACCCGTACGAAGGCGTACCCGAGGAGCCGGTCGTGGTCGCGGACGGTGAGGATCTTCGCGTGGGGCTCGTCCAACCAGGTGCGGTACTCCGCGCGCCGGATCTGCCATGACTCTTCCGCCGAGCGCACCTCCCCGAGGTCGCCGAGGTGAGGCGCACTGGCCGCATGGTGGTCCAGCAGCTCGCCCCACAGCGGCGCGAGCGCGTCGAGATCATCAGAGGGGTGCTCGGCGAGCACAAGGGTCGTCGCAGGTATCGGTGATGGCGGCATCGCAGTCCTTGTGGTGGGAGGGGTGCCGGGGGCGCGGCGCACTGGCGCCGCGCTCCCGGCGGGTGGTCAAGCGTTCAGGGGGATCACGGCGACGGAGTTCCAGGAGATCTCCCACGCCGTCTTGCCGTTGTCGCGTGGCCGCTCGTCGAAGCCGACCTCGAGCAGGTGCACCTGACTGACGTGGAAGGGGACGTGGCTGGGGGAGATGCGGCGCAGCGCGCTCTGCAGCGGATCGCTGTTGGCCGTGTCCCAGCTGTATCCGAGGGACATGTGGTGGCGGCCTCCGTCGTGCTGGATCACGTCGGGCCCGCGGGCTTCGATCAACGCATCCTGCACGTGTCCCTTGAGGTCGATCAGCGGCTCGTCGGGCGCGAGGTCCAGCAGGGCTCCGGCCTTGTTGGCGATCGGCGAGCCCGCGGTGATCTGGAAGGGCGCCAGGTCACCGATGTGCTTGTGCAGGGCTTCGACGAGGTCCTGACGTTCGGCCGCGCTGATCCGGTCTGCGGTGGTGTCCGCGATCATCTCCACGGTTGTGTGCAGCAGCCCGCCCGTGAGGAGGGTGATCGGATACGGTGCCATCGCCTCGTGACACGATGCGGTGAGCTGGGCGAGCTCGCGGTCCACCGTGAGGTCGGGTAGCAGGTAGACGTGCAGGACCTTCAGCCCGTCGGACCAGGCGCCACCCCGGAACTGCGGCGTGAACTTCTTCACGATGTGGTCTCCTTACTCAACGCCGCCGTCTCAAGGGTGGCTTCACGGGCGCGGGCGCCCGGACCGATTCGCCGATGGTGTTCTTGGGCCCAGACCGGCGCCGGGTCGTTCATGCCGTCGGCCCGAGGTCGATGCACGCCAGGGCCTTGTCGTCGGACACCTTGTAGCGGGGGTGCTTGACGCCGCTCGGGTCGTCGTCGTGCTCGTAGGCGTGGATGGCGTCGACGACCTGCTGGGGTCCGATCGCGGTGCAGGCGTCGGCGAACGCAGCCCAGGACCAGAGCCCGTAGGACTCGATTCCGGCCAGGGCGCCGTCGGTCATGACCCACATGCGCTTGAGGTCCGAGACGGGCCAGGACCGCACCACGGCGTGGCGGGCGGCCGCCGGCGTGGCCTCGGCCACCCAGTACGCCAGCGGGTCACCGACCTGGTTGATGTGCTGCATCTGGTGCTCCCGCAACTGCTGCAGCACCCGGCGGTGTTCGGGCGCGGTGAACCCGCCCCCGGCGCGCAGTTGCTCGGCCATGATGTTCCGGTGGGGGGAGAGCCGGACGAGAGTCTCCAGGCGCTCGTCGCGCAGCACTTCGAAGCCGTCGCGCTGCTCGACGACCACGGGCGTGTCGCAGAGTACGAGTGCGTCGACCATGTGGTCGTGGGGGCGGTGGCGCACGATCGCCGCGGTGGCAGCCGGCGAGGCGCCCGGGACCAGGCCGTGCTCGCCGGCCACAGTGGTGAGGGCCTCGTGGAGCGTGGTGCGCAGGTCAAGGTGCTGGGCGCGCTCGTGTACCGCGATGACCTCCTCGCCGAGGGTCTGGGCGTACCAGCCGCCGCGGGGGGCGTCATCGCTGAGGGTGGAAACGCCGTCGAGGACGACCACCAGGGTGGCGTCGGTATTGACGAGGATGCGGTCCTCGGACGGGCGGCCGCCGCCGGAGACCTCTCCGGTTGTTATCTGCACAGGAGTGCCTTCCATCGTGTGCGTAAGGAATGTCGGGGGCATCGGCGCGCACCGGTGCGCGCCGACGGGAGATGGCTACGCCTGGGCGCCGCCTGCGCCGAGCGGCACTTCGGCGATCACCGTCCACGTGTACCTCTCGCGCCAGGTCTGCTCCTGATCGACAAGAACGGCTCGGGTCACCGTCATCCGGGGGCGCGGCGGGCGGAGCTTGACCAGGGCCCGGGTCAGGTCGTCGTGATCCCACTGGGCGCCGCTGTAGGCCAGGCTCAGGTGAGGCCAGAACCGCTCGGGGGCCTTGGGCATCGTGTCCACGCCGACCACGTCCTCGGTCGCGCGCCGCAGAGCCCAGTACAGCTCGGAGATCCGCTCCTCGGGATAGATCGCCGGCACGACGCCGTTGTGGATCGCCTGCGCCGGTCCGATCTCGATCTCGAACGGCTCGATCCACGCCAGTGCCGGCCGCGCGGCATCCGCCACCGCGGCCGCCGCCTCGGCCGTCAGCGGGCCGACGGACTGGAGCGTCGCGTGCAGCCACTCCACCGGAACCGGGCTCAACTCGGGGTGCTGAGACAGGAGGTCGGCGTGCCGACGGACGAAGTCATGCACGGCCGGCTGGTCCTCGAACGTCAGGTGCCAGTGCGCCCGCCTCTCCCCCTTGGGCCAATGGTGGGTCTCCCAGAAGTCCCGCATCACGCCTCACCGGAGATCCTGGACGGGTCGATCTCGCAGATCACCGGCAGGTGATCCGAGGCTTCCCTCGCGGCCGGACTCGTGTGCGTGCGGTAGCTGACCAGCGCCGGCACGACGGGCCGGGTGGTGTACACCAGGTCGATACGGCGCGCACCCCACGGGTCAGGGTCGCCGCGCCCGTCCTCCCAGTGCCCGACCGTCGCCTGCCACGGCACCTTCAGGTGAGCGGCGGCGTCCACCATGAACCCGCGCCGCAGAAGCACCTCGCTCTGGCGGCGGTCGGCCAGCTGCTCCTTGCCGATCGTCCCTTCCAGCAGCTGGTACTCCAGGTCGTCGTGGTCATGGTCGAGATAGGACTCGGGGTCGTAGAACTGTTCGCCCTCCGGCTCGTCGACCTTCGCCGCCGACAGGGCGTTGAAGTCCCCCAGCACCAGGCCGGGCTTGGCGCCGCCGGTGGTGCGGAAGACGCTCTTGATGCGGAACGCCTCGTCCCGCCGCCAGTTCCCGCGGAACGGGTCGCCGTGGTACGAGGCGACCGTGACCGGCTCGGCGGCCCCGATATCGAACCGCACTGTCGTGAACCCGTGCCAGAAGTCCGGCGCCCCGTAGGGGCGGAAGCCCCCCGCGACCGGCTTGACGGTGCTGGGGTTCCACAACAGCGCCGTGTACCAGCCGCGCGCCAGGTTGTTGGCCATCGCGGTGGGGCCCGGCGTGCCGTCCGCGTGCACGGTGGTGGCGCTCAGCCCGGTCTCGGCGGCGAGCTGCTGAATGACCGTTGACGCCTCGGCCGCCCACTCGGCGGACGGCCGGGTCTCGTCGACGATCACTTCCTGGAGGGCCAGGATGTCCGGGGCGATCTCGCCGATGGCGGTCACGCGCGCTTTCCACGACGCGGTGTCGATGGTGTCGCGGCCGAGCTTGTAGGCGTTGAGGTTGGCAAGACGTATCGTCCGCACGAAGTCCCCTCCCGTTATCGGGTGTTGAGTTGGCTGCTGAATCCGGGCGAGCTGGCGGCTCGGGCGGGGCGCGGGTTGGGGTGAACGGCGCGCTCATGCGTGCGTGGCTCGCAGTTCCGTGACCGGGCCCGACGCCGCGTGAGGGATACCCCACCGTTCGTGCGCCCAGCGGGCGGCGAGCTCCGCCTGCCGGTAGCCGGTCTCACCCCAGCCCAGGAGCGCGGCCGCCTGGTCGGGAGTGGCGAGGAGCCGGGCGAAGATACGGCCGGTGGCCGGATCCACCCCGCCCGGCCCCACGTCCCTGACGGGGGCTGCCAGGCGGAGGCGCGCGCACGGCCCGATACCGCCGTAGACCTCCCCGGTCGCGTCATAGACCCAGCCCAGCCGCACGACGTCGTCGCCGATGGTCACCTGGGCTTCCTCGAACGCCTCACGCTTCAAAGCCGCCTCAGGCGAAACATCCTTGCTCTCGATGGTTCCTCCCGGAAGGGCAGGGAGCCGGTTAGCGGGATCCACGACGAGGACCACACGGCCGTCCGGCACGAACAGCCACCCCCACGCCTGCTTCACCTGCATGGCGTCCGGCACCGGTTCCGGGTGCCAGGGCCATGCCCGGCCGGCCCGCGGCCGGACGTACACCTCGTGGCGGTCCAGCGCCGGCACCTCCCCGACGTGCCGACCACCTTCCAGGTGCGCGGTCGTGCCGGACAGCCGGGCGCGCAGCGCGGCGAGCATGATCTGCGCGTCGACCGGGATCATCCGCTCGTGGGCCTGCGTGGAGTCGACGAACTCGAAGCCCAGAAGCTCATCGGCGGGTACGCGCAGCGCCGCGATCTCCTCCTCGGTGAGGGTGCCGCCGTCCAGGACGTAGCGGACCTCACCGGGCACGATCTTCCCGGCATCGATGTCCGGATGATCCGGGGGAAGCCAGTGCACGGCCAGCAGCCGGCCCGGCGTCCGCTCCACGCCGAGCTCTTCGCCGACCTCCCGCACCCACGCCTGCGCGGCGCTCTCCCCGGGCTCGGCGCCACCACCGGGCAGCAGCCACTGCTCACGGTAGGTGGGCTGGACCAGAAGGATGCGCCCGAGCGGATCGGTGAACAGGGCCGCGGCGCTGAGCCAGACCGCGTGCCGGGAACGTGAGTACTCGGCGTGCGACATCAGCCGCGGCGCGGGAAGAGCGGCGGGACTTGTGTCGTGTGAGGCGTCCATCAAGGGCTCCTTCTGTGCGGATCACGCGGGGCGGTCCGGTGCACCGACCGGTGACGGGATCAGGGCGCAAGGTGCGTCAGGCCGGGGGAGTGGGCCAGGCTGATGCGGGTGTAGTACTCGGTGCCGATGACACGGTGACGGACCTCTTCCGGGAGCCGAGACAAGATTCCCGGCAACGGCCGCTCCCGCTCTACCTGGCTGCGATGCGCAAGGATCGCGGCCCATTTGCGGGCCAGCCACGGCCGTACGTCCACCATCGCGCTGACGTGCTGGTCGGGGACGCTCAGCACCGACTTGCCGACCTGGTGCAGCAGTTCGCCGAGGTCTGCGGTGCCCGAGTCGGGATGGGTCGCAAGGTAGAGGGCGGACGGCTGCCACGGCGGGCCTGCATCCGGGTATCGCCGGGCGAGCCCGGCGGCGGCCACCGCGAGCAGGGCCATCTGGTGGGTGTACCGATGGTCGGGGTGGCCGGTCAGCTGCCCGTAGGCGTCGTGCGTGACGACGACGTCGGGCCTCACCTGCCGGATGTGGGCGACGAGCTCGCCGACGGCGTTCTCCAGGGGCACATCGCACCACCGCGGGCGCCCGGGAGCGGACTCGGGAACGCGGTGGTCGGCGTAGCCGAGCATGCGCGGCGCCTCGCCCAGCCCCAGGGCTGTCAGGGAGTCGGCGAGCTCGCCGGCGCGCGGGCTGTCCGCCGCCCAGGTGGCGGTGACGACGGCCGCGCGGGCGCCTCCTTCGGCGTGCTGAGCCAGGACACCCCCGCACATGAGTGCCTCGTCGTCAGGGTGCGCGAGCACAGCAAGCAGGTTCGGCAACACACCTGGCTCCTTTCGTCGTTGCGCCGCAGCAGGCCAGCTCATGCGGAGCCCCCGAATGGGGTTTCGGGAATCAGCGGCAGCAGGGAACGAACGTCGCGCAGCAGGTTGCATTCGGAGAACGTGCGCTTCAGATCCAGCACCGGTGTACCCGAGCGGTTCTCCACCCGGACGGTGACCGTCACCTCGCCGAGGCCGTCGCGGGGCCCGTCCTCGGCCGCAAACTGCCCGTACAGACGGGCTTCCTCGGCGCAGGTGGGGAGGGAGTGTTCTCCGGCGTATGCGCAGGGCTGCCCGCCGTGGGGTTCTTGAAGTCGGGAGTGGATGTGCCCGAACGTCATGCTGTTGGAGATGTGCGCGCGGGGCGCGTGGTCCTCGACGAGCACGGTGTGTTCGCGGGACCGTCCGGAGGGCACCTCCATGCGGATCGACAGCAAGAAGTACGGGCGGCCGTTGGGACCGACCGGCGCATGCTGGCGTAATTGCAGCGGCCAGTGCGCTATCCCGCTCCTGACCGCGGGCAAGGGCGCACCCTCGCGCGGGCGGAAGCGCAACACGTTCGGCGGGTACTCCGCGTCGTTCATCCAGTTGTCCTTGCAGGCCCCCGACAGCGGGGAGCCGGTTGGTCGCCGCCTCCGCGCCGGCGCAGAGGCGGCGAGTCCGCCATGTGCCGCAGGCAGAAGCGGTCTGCTGATGTGGCTCATCTGAGGGCGTCACGCAAGACCCCCTCCACCTCGGGCAGCCGGTCCAGCAGCATCAGCGCGGCCTCGTGCCGCGCCCGCCCGTACGCCTCGAGCGGCGCGTCGACGGCAGCCGGGTCGTCCAAGGGCTCGGCCATCGGGTAGGTCGAGGCCAGCGTGTAGGCACAGCCCACAGTCACGCTGCAGAGCAGGTCGTCCAGGGGGAGGCCCGGGTACTCGTCCCGGTAGGCGGCCAGGAGCGCGGGCAGCCCGGTGAGCCACTTGTCGCCGAGGAGAACCGTCCGCGGATCGCACCCGATCCGGGCCACCTCCCACGCGAGGTAGCGCGGCCGCGGCGGCTGGAAGTCCACCACGGCCGCCACCTTGTCCCCGCGCAGCAGCAGATTCGGGGCGGCGAGGTCCCCATGAACGACTTGCTCCGTCAGCGCGGGCAACCCGTCCAGGATGACCGCGACGCGATCGAGTAGGGCCAGGCGCTGCCGGGCGGCGTCCAGGGCCCACTCCTCGAACGGGCTGAGCCGGCCACGGCGACCGTACTCGCTGACCAGCCGATCGAACCGCGCCCGTGCCCGCTTCAGGTCGCATACCCCGGCACCATCCCGCAGCCGCGGAACGGCCGCGGGATGGGTGCCGAGATGGCGGTGCAGCCGTCCCAGAACCGTCCCGACCGCCGCCCACCGTGCACCGGCAAGTCCGCCTTCAGCGGTCTCGGAATCGGCCACGTACTCCCACAGGGACATCGGCAGCCGGCCCACCTCCTCGACCAGGGCGCCCTCGCGGGTGGGGTGCACAGCGGGCACCGGCACCCCGCCGCTGCGCGCGAAGGCGGCGAGCTCCACCGCTTGTCGCTCCCGCTCCACGGAGGCGTGGTCGAGGTAGACCTTGGCGAAGTACCGGCGCCCCGACCGGGTGGTCACCATGTAGTTCCAGGTCGCAGTGCCTACCGGGATCTGGGACACCTCGGCCGGGTGCACGCCGTACGCCATGACCAGCGTCCCGGCGACGGCAGTGACCATCTGCTCTGCGACTCTCATGCTGACGTCGTGTCCGGCTGTTGAGCGCGCGGGTCGGGGGCCAGAGCGACGGTCATCCACGGCACCGCCTCTTCAGCCGCGCTGGCTGCCGATGCCGCATCACTGTCGGAGCGGTCGCCCGAGTCGGCGGGGCCGGTGGGGTGGTCGGGTCCGGGCGGGTGGGGTGCGGTGGACATGGTCTCCTCGTTCGGTGTCGTTGGCCGGGGTGAATGGCGCACGGTCGGGCTCCGGGTTGGTCAGGGAGCGGGTACGGGGGTGCCGGTCAGGTGCTCGGCCCGGCGGGCGATGAGCGGGGCGAGAACCGGGTGGACGCCCCTGTGGCACGTCTGCAGGAGCTGGCCGAGCGCGACGAGTTCCCCGGCCCGGCCGGCAGCCGTGTCAAGGACGTGGGCGAACTCGCGGCGAATCCGCGCCGCGGTCACGGGGGCGGCAAGGGAGTAGGCGTGCAGCAGGCCCACGTCATAGCCGACGGGCAGGCGGCCCCAGTTCTCCCAGTCGAAGATCAGTAAGGGGGACTTCGTGAGATTCGCCCAGTGCAGATCACCGTGGCCGGTGGTGTAGTCGTGAACCTGAATCGGGTCGATGCCGAGGAATCGGCGGAAGTTGGTGTCGACCCACCGCTGCCGTACCGACTCCCGATCGGTTGGCACGGTGGCGAGCGTGTTCAGAGCGGCGCGCAGATCCGCCCACCAGGCGTCGGGGAGGGACACGTCCCCGACGAGCGCGGGGGTGCCGTCAGCGAGCGGGCGCGCGCTGATGTATTCGGTGAGCTCGGCACGGTAGGCGTGCTCGTCGGCGCTCCAGTCGACCAAACCCCGAAGCCGGGGCCGGGGCACTGGCCGGGGGACTGCCGTGTCCGCGAGCGCCGTGCCCTCCCACAGCCGTCCCCCGGCCTTGTCCACCGCGGCGGCGACAACCCGCAGCCAGCAGTCCCCGGCCCGGCGTCCCAGGGTGCGGCCCTGCCACCCCCACACCTCCGGCCCCGACACCGGCACCTGGAACTGGCGCGCGGCAGCCGCGTGCGCACGCCGCATCCGTTCCCTGTCGTCGTGCTCCGTCGGCGCGGCGAACACCACCTCGCGTACTGCCGGTTCCACCGTCACACCCCCTCCGCCGCCACGGCGATCCCCGGGCGCTCAACGGGGCGGGGGAGCAGCGCGTCACGCCCCGGCCACCGGAACACCAGGCGGCAGTGCTCCTTGTCCAGGACCTCCCCGGCGGGCAGCAGATCGTCAGGCGTCCCGGCCGGGTAGACCGTCAAGGCGGGATCAGCGTGCTTGCTGTTGTCGTCGGCGCGCACATGGCGGTCCCAGGCCCGGACCGTGACCGCCAGCTGCTCGGCCAGTCGCGGGCCCTGCTCGCCGAACGCGCGGACCACCCACTCCCACTTCTTGTCCTCGCGGCGCTCGCCGTCCTGGATCTGGACATGGGTGAGGTAGGCGAGCGAAGCGCCGCCGACGATTGCGGGTACGTCACGGCCCTTCACGATGCCGGTCACGTCCTGGTCCGGGTCCCGGTGGGCGGCCAGTCGGCAGAAGCCGGGCAGCGTGGTGGCCGCGTACAGCTGCAGGGAGCCGAAGAAGACCCCTGCCCCCATGGTCACGCCGGTGGCGACCTCATGCCGCGTCTCCCGCAGCGCCTCCTCCAGGCCGTCGGTGTCAGCGGCGGTGCCGTGCTCGAAGCGAAGCGTCAGCCCGCCGTCGAGCAGGGAGACAACCGGAATGGTGCGGGCCTGCTGCCCCTGGTCGCGGACGAACCCGCAGTACGTGAAGTGCCGGGCCTCCAGCACTGGCCCGCGCCGCTCGAAGGCGATCGCCCGGGTGTAGCCGCCGATCTCCAGCGGCAGAACCAGGCGTCCGCCCTCGGCCAGCTGCTTCCACCAGGCCGGGGCGATGTCCCAGCAGTTGTAGGTGACCACGCTGGCGTCGAAGCCGCCGCGGGGCACGAGGCGGGCGGGTGCGCCGAGGGCCGCGTCGGCTTCGACGACGGTGACGCGGCCGCTGCCGGCCTCAGCAAGGGCACGGCGGGTGCGGCGCACGACCCATGGGTCGATGTCGGCGGTGATCACGAGTCCGTCGGGCGCGGTGACCTGGGCGATCAACTCGGCGTTGTAGCCGCCGGATCCCGCCTCGAACACGACCGCGCCCGGCGTCAGGCACAGAGCCTCGATCATGTCGGCCTGGAGCCACGCCGCGGACACCGAGCTGATCGGCGCTCCGGTCTCATCGCGCCGGGTGATCACGGCCCGGTCGCCGCCGTCGTACGCGTCTGCGAGGCTCGCCTCCGGGGCGAAGCGGTGACGCGGCACGGTTCGCAGCGCATCACGGACCGGCTCGGACGGGGCCCAGCCGCCGTCGATCACCTGCTTGGCCATCGCGCGGCGCAGCCGGGGCGCCGCGGCCGGCTCACCCGGTACGGTCGGCTGCTCGACGGCGAGCGGGTAGGAGACCACGGGCGGCAGGTCGGGGATCACTCCGGGCCACACGGCATCCAGAGACTGGGCGGCGGGGACGAACACTGCACCGATGCAGGCAAGGGCGTGCAGGTCGACGAACTCCCAGCGGGCGAACTTGTCCGGCTCCGGATTGGCGAGGGTGCCGGACCAGTTGGTGATGCGGACGACTGCCGTCAGCCGCGGGACGTCGCTGGCGGCGTCGGCGAGCATCGTCACCACATACGCGTTCTCGGCGTCGGCGGTGAGCCCGGTCTCCTCGGCGAGTTCGCGCACCGCGGCCGCCTCGAACGACTCCGATCCGTCACTCTTCCCGCCCGGCAATTCCCACATTTCCCGGTGCGAGCGGCCGAGCAGGACTCGGCCGGCTTCGTCGGTGACGACCGCGAGGGCGCCCGTCACGGCCAGACCAGTGGGCGGTCGCTGCCGCTCCACCGCCCGGGTGCCGGTGTGGCAGGGGCCGCGCAGGACCAGGACGGCGAGCTGGTCCGCCTCCAACCGCTCGACCGTCTCCCACCCCTCGGTGAGCAGACCGATCTCGTCCTCATCGAGAGCGATCCTGCGGCGCTCCTCAGGCGTGTGCTCGACCACTGGGGTGATCACGACGAGGGCGCCGCCGGGCCGCAGCCGCTCACCGAGCGCGTGCACGACAGTCATCCGGTTGGCCAGGAAGGGATACATCAAGCGCAGCGTGACCAGGTCGTACCCGTCCTTGTGCAGCGGTTCCGGGTCGTCGCGTTCAAGGTCCAGACACAGCCAGCGCATCCCCTCGACCGCGGCGTGCTCCGCCCGGGCCCGCTCGAGGGCGCCTTCGGCGAAGTCCAGGGCGTCCACGGTGTAGCCGAGCGAGGCCAGGAACACCGCCAACTCGCCGGTGCCGCAGCCGGCATCGAGGGCCCGGCCGCCGGCAGGGGCGGGCGCGTGCTCGGCGAGCAGGGCCTTCTCCTTGTCCCCGAGCTGTCGGAAGCCGTTCCCATCGGCGTAGTGCTTGGACCATTCGGTCCGCGTGTATCCCACAGATCCCTCTCCTGGTACGTCAACGGCGGGTAGTGCCGTGCTGCCGCGGCAACACAAGGGGCCCGTACAGGGCGAACGGCTGTTTAGTGACGAATGCCCAATATCGGTCACCATAGGACCAATGCCAGTATTCCGTCGGGTAGTTGACCAATCCGGCCGCGGACAGCGCGGCCCTGAGGGTGCCCCGGTTCGTACGGGCCCGGTCGCTGAGACCGACGGCGTCGGTGTAGCAGGCGCCCGCCGACTCCTCCGGCGACGCATTGACCCGCACGCCCATGTCCATCTCGCGGCCCTGGTGGTCGACGAGCGTCACGTCGACGGCCGCACCGGCGGAGTGCGGCGCGATCTCCGGAGGCGACACGAAGCGGCTGGCGGCCTCCCGGATCGCGGCGGCCTGCCAGTCCGGATGGGCGCGGGCCAGCTCGTCGGAGTACTCCTCGAAGTACCTCCGCTGCAACGCCGGCGGCCGATACCCCTCGACAAAGAGCAGTTCCACCCCGGCGGGCAGCAGTGACTGGGCATGCAGCAGCCGGGTCAGCACCCCCTGTCGCACGTGGGCAAAGGCCCCGGCCGTGTCCTGCTTGCGGGCATCGACCTTCAGACCGTGCGCCCGCATGTCCACGAGCTCCTCGCCGCAGTCCGTGAAGGGGATCGCGGCGATCCTCCGGTCGGACATCAGCACAATGCTGCTCACGCGGTCCCCCAGTCCCAGGCGTCGAAATAGGCGGCCACACCGGTGCGGCGGGCCTCGGCCACGGCGCTCAGCCGGGCGAAGTCGCGAGGCGGCATCAGTGCCTCCCACTCGGCCAGGGGAAGCACGCGCGCCTCGTCGTGCTCACGCGGATCCAGCGCGATGCCGCGGATCTGCTCCGACGTGAGGCGGCCGCCGTCGAAGACCAGGCCGAGCGTGCTGTAGGGCCACTCGGCACCGGGCAGCCCGTACACCGTCGCCAGCAGACGCGGCGGGCCGGACACCGTCAGCCCGGTCTCCTCCCGGCACTCACGCACCGCCGTGCCAAAAGGCCGCTCCCCGGGATCCATCGTGCCGCCCACCAGCTGCCATGGGTGCGCGGGCGAGTAGACGGAATGCAACTGCAGGGGCCGGTCGTCCTCGTCGGTGAAGTACAGGCACGCGAAACAGGTCGCCTTCAGCACGGTCTCGGCATAGACCTCGGGCGGCACCCACCCCGAGCTCTCACCGCCCTCCGGGAGACCGCGGCCGGCTGCCTGGCCGCCCGGGGCGGCCGGCACTTCCAGGCGCGTCATCCGCATCAGCGCCGCACTGCTGGCGAACCCCAGGTCGCGGTACAGCGGGGCGGCCTCCTCGCTGGCGTGGAGCTCGAACAGCGTGACGTGTTCGGCATGGAGCTGCTCGAGGAGCGCGGTCACCACCGCCCGGGCGTAGCCGCGGCGCCGGAAGCCCGGGCGTGTGGCGACGGCGTGCACGCGCGAGGCCAGCCCCTTGGGATAGGCGGGCGCCGGGAGCACGGGATGGATCAGGCCGAGGGCGCAGGCGGCCATCGAACCGTCCGGGGCGTCGATGACGAACGCCCGCGCGTCCCCGCCCGCGGTCAGCCGAGGCGCCAGCTGGGCCGTGCACCGCCGGATCCACTCCTCGCTCAATGGCTCGGACAGGATGTACTGGGAGCGCATCCGCACGATGCCCTCGGCATCGGCCGGCGCCGCCGCGCGGACCGGCGCCTGCTGCACGGCGCCCGGCACCCCGATGGTGAGTGCGGGCGGATTGTCGCGGGTCATGAAGGTTCTCCCGCAGGCGAGTTGGCTTCGTGCTCGGCGCGCAGGCGGGCCAGCGTCCGGTGGCCCCGCTCGACCAGCTCCGGATCGCCGTGGGCGGCACCGAACTGGATGCCGCTCACCGCATCGAGCGCCGTGTCGATGACCAGGCGGGCTTCCTCGGCAGCCGTCAGGGGCCTGCCGTACCCGGCCATGAACGCCTCATACAGGTCAGGCCGGTTGGCCCAGGCGTCGGACAGACGGACCAGGTCGCGCACCGCGGGACCCGGTTCGCTCCGCTCCAGGTCGATCACGGCCACGCTGTCCTCGGAGTCCTCGGAGTCCTCGGAGTCCTCGGAGTCCTCGGAGTCCTCGGGGTCCTCGGGGTCCTCGGAGTCCTCGGAGTCCTCGGAGTCATGGGGGGTGTCGGCGTCGTCGTGCAGGATGTTGCGGAGCTGGAAGTCGCCGTGGGTCTCCACCCACTCCAGTGGCGCCAGGTCCTCGGCCTGGCGGACCAGCTCACGAACGAACTCCTCATCACCGGGGACGAGATGAGGGCGCGCCGCTTCCAGGTGCCGGTCGGCCTTGGCGACGGCCGGGCCGCTGCCTGCGGGAGCCGGACGCGGAGGCGAGGCCTCATGGATACGGCGCGCCAGCACACCAATCCGGCGGAAGACCTCCCGCTCCCGAGCCGGGACGAGGATCCTGCCGTGCAGGGGCCGGCCGGGCAGCGCGGTGATCACGACGGCCCGCAGTTCCCCGTCGGCGGCCACCAGCCGGGGCGCGGCCGAACCCAGCGATCCGGCCCAGGTCCGCAGCGCCCGGACCTCCCGGTCATGGAACTTGTCGTTCTGATGGGCTTTCACGTACCAGGTGCCGCCGGCGGCACCCCGCACACGCCAGACGCGGCTGTTCTCCCTTGTCCATGAGGTGTCGGTCCACTCACTAATCCGGCCCACCGCGCGCTGCGCGAAAGCCTCGAGCGCAGCATCGGGACGGGTGCCGCGGGCCGGGCCAGTCGCTTCCGGGACCAGGCGCAGACGGTCAGCGCCGGGGTCGTAGGCGATGGCGTCACCGGACATCTGGAAGTGCACGGCGATCCTGGCACCGGCCCGGTAGGCGTCCAGGCCCGCACGGCAGTACGCCACCATCCCGTCCGGCAGTGCGTCCAGCCGCGCCCACATCATCGCGTCGCACACGTCCTGCTCGGCGACGTGCGGCTCCCCGAGCCAGTTGCGGACTTCGAAGAAGTAGCCGGAACGCGATGCGCCGCCTGGGCTGCGGTGGTGCACGACGACGGCTCCCCGTACGTCGGCCGGGGCGATGACGACGCCGGTCTCCTCCCGTGCCTCACGCACCAGAGCGTCGACGACGTCTTCGTGCGGGCCGTCCAGGTGCCCGGACGGCAGGTGCCACAGCCCGGCCGCATACACCTGCCCGGCCCGCCGCGACAGCAAGACCTCCAGCCCCTGTGCTGCCTCGCGCAGCAGCATCAGATGAACGTCCACCGGTTCGGTATGCCGCTGCCCCAGGTTCACCGCGCACCCCCGCCGCGCCGGGCGAGGAGGACCATGAAGACGGCGTGCTCCGTGAGGGATCCACCGCAGGCGTGGGAGTCGAGCAGCGTCCGGGCCTCGTCCTCGAACGCGGCGTGCCGCTCACCGAAGAGCTCCGGGCTCGCGAAGGACGTGCTGCGCAGGTAGCCGATCACGTCCTTCGGCGCCCAGGCACGGTCCACGGAGTAGGGGTGCTCGGTGACGTCATTCCACGCCGATGCGGCGAGGTCCTCCTCGTACGAGCGGCCAGGCTCACGGTAGGCGGCATCGGTGCCGGCCCGGCGCTCGGCGCCCAGGTAGTGCTGGATGAGTTCGCGCAGCGCCCGGGTCCAGTCCGCCTCGTAGGTCCACAGGCTGCCGTCTCCCATGATCGCGACGGCAGCGTCCGGTGCGGCCACCTGGTCCGCCATCGCCAGCACCGCCGGACGGTCCATCCAGTGGAACGCCCGGCAGCAGGTGATCAGGTCCGGGACATGCGCCTCGGCTCCGGGCAGCGGTGCGTACGCCTCGGCCGCAGCGTGGACGAGGCGGAGGGTGCAGCGGCCGAGAACCGGCGCGAGAGCGTCCTGGGCCTGGTCCAGCATCTGCTGGCTGACGTCGACCGCCTCGATGTGCGCCAACCCGGGTGCGGCGGACAGGAGCGCTCGAGGCACCTGCCCGGTGCCTGTGCCCAGGTCCAGGAGGACCGGGTTCGGCTGGCCCTGCAGTACGCCGGCCAGCAGTTCGGCCGCGGCCGTCGGAACACCGGGCCGGTAGCGCTCGTAGTCGGGGGCCGCAGCCCCGAACAAGACTGGCTGCTCCGGCGTGCGGCCTGGAGAGGACGTGTGGGGACCGGTCACGAGGCAACTCCTTGAGCAGCTGGGCGGGGGACTGGCAGGTGCCAGGTCAAGCCGCCGCACGGCGACGTGACGCGCTGCCCGCCGTCCGGGGCGATGACGAGGCCGTAGCGGTCGGGCGAGCCTGCCGCCCGCCATCGAACGGCGAGGTCTTGGATTTCCTTCCAGATGTCGCGCGGCCCTTGGATGGTCACGTTCCACCGCGTCGCGCCGGTCGGCTCGACCCGCAGCCAAGATCCGCAGCCGGGCGCCCCGATCACCAGGTGGTCGGCGCCGAAGTCTCGCACCAGCCCGCCGAGTAGATGGTCGGCCGCAAGCCACAGACCCCGGTCGCTATCGGCCGGCGGGCTCAGCTTGCTCCGCTGCGTCCAGGTGCCCGGCTCGGCGGCGATACGCTGCCGGAACTCCTCGCTGAGCCAGATCCTCTCCAGATCACGGCCGGCCTGGTGGGCAAACTCCACGGCCCGCAGCTCCCCTTGGATCTGCCCGTCGGCGGTGCGCTCGACGATCGCAAGGGCGGGCCACGACGGGGAGGCCGTGGTCACATGCGCAAGCAGCCGACCCCCGGGCGCGAGCTGCGCGACCAGGGCGGGCGGTACGTGATCGACCGTGTACGAGATGAGAATCCTGTCGAACATCCGCCCTGGCACGCCCTGTTCACCAGCGCCACACACCACCTCGGGCCGGAAGCCGAGGTCGCCAAGCCGCAGCGTGGCCGCTTCGACGAGGTGCTGGTCCCGGTCGAGGGTGACCACTCCCTGGTCGCCGCACACCTGGCAGGCCACTGCGGCCGTCACCCCCGCGCCCGTGCCGACGTCCAGCACCCGCTGACCGGGGCGCAGATCCAGTTCCTCCAAGAGCGTGGTGGTCAGGCTCATCAGCGTGGCCGCCGACGTGATCGACGCGCCCGACCGCGAGCCGCGTACTCGTTCCACCAGCCGTTCCCCGTTGTGCTGGACGAGCACGCTGGCCCCGCCGTACAGAATCCCGAGCAGCTCGGGCCGGTCTTGCGGCTCCGCCCAGTCCAACAGGTCCCAACGGCCCGGCCTTTCCTCCCGGGCGTTGCGACGCACGTAGGCCTGCGGCATCAGTCGCTCACGAGGAAGCACCAGCAGCGCATCGCGCACGGGCCCCGCGCCCAGCGCGCCTTCCGCTTCGAGCCGGGTGACCATCCTCGCCCGCGCGGCCGCCGTGTCCACGGCCGCGTCCCCATCGGCTGGCCGCGCCTCCTGCCTTACGCCCGGGCCGGACTGTGCCGGGCTCGTGTCCAGGGTGCTCACCGCCTACTCGCCCCATCCCGTCTCCGAGTACAGACGCCCGGCGACAATCCCTTCGATCGCCACTCGGCTGTACGGCACCACGGCGGCGGGAAGATCCGTCGGGTCCCACCACCGCCACTCCACGCACCGGTCAGGCTCCAGGAGCCTCGGGGTGCCAGACCAGGAGTGGGCTCTGAACACGAGTCCGATGCGCGGCCGCGCAGTCGGCGAGTCGCTGTGGTGGATTACGTGTACGAGCTCGACGCTGTCGGGATCGACGAGCAGACCCGCCTCTTCCTCCGCCTCTCTGACCAGGCATCTGATCGCGGCCTCTCGCTCACAGTGCCCGGCCAGGAAATGCCACTCGTTCGCCCCGAACTTGGAGTCGGGGTGTCGCAGACCCAGCAGGATCTGACCGTGCGAGTTCTGGAGGTAGAGGTGGACCCCGATGATGTGGAGTTCGGTCCCTTCGGGCGCCTCGTCACACGGCCGACCAGCGCCGGACGGAGCGTCGCGTTCCTGAGGATGCCCATCCGGCGCGGTGTCGACGACCGTCCGGACGTGGGTGCGAGTGGGCGGCACGCTGGTTCCTTACCTTCTCGGAGAGGCTGGGGGAGGCTTCTGTCCAGGTCGGCGGACCGTGGACACGGGTGAGACGGTCATCGGGCTCGTCAGCCGTCCACCGGGGGACGGGCAAAGGGAGGCGTCATGTGTCCGCGACCTCGGTGGCCTGGTAGCCGGCGGCCTGAAGGGCGAACATCGCGGCGTACTCGCCCTTGAGGCTGAGCAGCTCCTGGTGTGTGCCAGACTCGATGATCTTGCCGTTGTCGAAGACGTAGATGTGGTCGCAGTCGATGACGGACGCGAGCCGGTGCGAGATGAGCACGGTGATCCGGTCGGGGCGGCGCTTGCCGCGCAGCACCGTCTGGTAGACGGCGTGTTCAGCGCGCGGGTCCATGCTGGCCGTGGGCTCGTCCAGCAGCAGCACCGGCGCATCCTTGTATTCGCCGCGACCCACCGCGACCTTCGCCCACATGCCCGCTGACAGCTCCTGGCCGCCGCGGAAGCGCTTGGACAGCGTGGCGGACCAGGTGCCCGGAAGGCCGGCGATGACCTGGTCGGCCCCGGAAGCGACAACGGCGTCGAGAACGCGCTGGGGTTCCGCCCTGGTCAGGGTCCCTCTGGAGACAGTGATGTTGGACAGAGCGGAGAAGGGGTACCGGGTCGGATCTTGCAGGACCGAGGCGACCTGGGCCTGTAAGGATTCCGTGTCGTAGTGCGTTGTGGGCACGTCGTCCCATCGGATCTCGCCGTCCGTGGGGTCGTACAGGCCGGCCAGCAGTTTTGAGCAGGTGCTCTTGCCTGATCCGTTGGCTCCGACGAAGGCGACCGTCTGCCCGGCGTGCAGAGTCAGGCTGATCCCGGCGAGAGCGGGTGTGTCCTTGCCGGGGTAGGTGTAGTGCACGTCCTCGAGGGTGATGGTCGTGATGGTGTCGGGGGCCGCGACGCCGGTTCGGCGCGGCAGCAGGTTTCGGCAGCGTTGCTGATGTTCCAGCAGGTCTCCCACCCACAGGCTGGTCTCGTACAGCAGGTGGGCGACGTCCACCACGCGGGTCATGGACGAGCGGGCACTCTGCAGTGCCAGGACGGCGCCCGCGCCGGCGGCCAGCGGCAGCCAGCCGTGGATCAGCATCAGGCCGAGAACCACGTAGGTGATGCCGGTGCCGATTCCTCCGGCGCTCCTGCCGATCAGGGACATGCGGGCCTCGGCGAGGTTCAACCGGATGTCCTCGGCGGTGATCTGCTCGGTGAGCCGGGCGTGCTCGTCCAGCAGCGCCCGCTGGGCGGTGTGGGAGCGCAGTTCGGCTGCCGTGTCGCGGTCCAGCATCAGCCACGAGAACACGTCGGTGCGCCGCGACATCTCGTTGAACCGGCGGAAGCTGTGGAACCGGGCCTTTGCCGACTTCACCGCGGCCGCGCCGACGGGCAGGACGGACAGCGGCAGCAGGAGCAACAGCAGCGGGTGGAGAACGGCAAGGACGCTCGCGGTGCCGACGAGTACGAGCGCGGCAGCGGCGAGCGTCACGACGTGACCGACGATCTGCCGTGCGTAGTGCAGCCCTTGGTTGCGGGCTCGGTAGCACTCGTCCTGCCAGGTCGGACTGTCGACCGCCTCGAGCTTCACGTGCGAGGTGAGGCGGTAGAAGTCGCGCTCCAGGGCGGCCCGGATCAGAGGAGTCAGCTTCCCTTGCGCGACCGTGACTCCGTACTCGAGCGCCGCGCGCAGGGACAACAGGACGACAACGAGCAGCAGTTGTGGGGCAGCCGCGCGCACCCGGTCAGAGGTGGGGCCCTCGGCGAAGATGTGCTGCGCCACCCCCACCGTGGCGACGAGCCCGAAGGCGGACAGGACGGCCGAGGCGGTCTGCAGCACCACCAGGGCGACGGTTGCCGTCCGGTTCGCCCGCCAGGCGAAGCCGCCGACCTGCCGCACGGTGCGGGGCAGCTCGCCCAGGATCTGCCACACGCTGGCACGGGCGGCCGCGCCCTGGTGCAGCAGCCACCAGGCCTCGACCATCTCCTCCTCGTCCCCGTTCTGCACGATGCTGGACGTCGTGGCGGGCGGTGGTGGGAGGACTTCGGCGCGCGGGCGCGGCACCTCGGCCGCTGCCTCGCCGTTTTCGACCTCGGTCTGTTCACTCATCGCCGCCTCCCGACGGATTCGCCTGCCGCGGCGCCAGCCGGCACCGGAAGCGACGTGCAGGGCGCCGTCCGCGGGCGCGCTGCGCACGATCTCCTTCTCAAGGCCAGCGGCCACGTCCCGGCGTGCTGCCGCGCGGAGCGGGGCACCGGCCGGGGGCGAGGGGAGGGGGTATCGAGGCCGGGAGCGGAAGATTCGGGGGCGTGCATGGTGAGGACTGCCTCCAGCAGGTGACGGTACGGGGCGCGGCGTCGGAACGGGCGGGGGTGCTCCTTGCTGCGGACGGGCTGAACGGACAGGTCAGAGCAGTCGGGCACTCACGCGCTCGAGGATGGTCACCGCCCGGGCGATCTCGGCACCGTCGTTCTCGCGGTGCGCCCACTGCAGGTCGTCGAGGGCGGCCAGCACCGAGTAGGCGTCCAGGGCACGGGCCTCGTCAGCGGAGAAATCGCGGCCGTACCCCGCTTGGCACGCGGTCTGGAGATGAGGTTGCGATGGCCATGTGTCGGCGGCCAGCCACACGAAGTCCTCGACCGCTATGCCGCTGCCGGACTCCTCGAAGTCGAAGAGCCCGAGGGCTCGCGCCGCCCCGTCCCACTGCCAGTTCCTGGCCTGGAAGTCACCGTGGCGAAATCCGAGCGGCAGGTAGGGAGCGAGTAGCCGCAGTACCTGTCCGGCCCGCTCAATCCCGCTCCTGTGCCGGTCGGACAGGAGATGAGTGATCTTCGGTACATGGGCGGCTGCCGCCTCCACCTTTTCGTCGACGTCCGCGATCGCGCGGGCGCGGGCCGCGGGATGGGGGCGCTCCAGCTCGTGCCAACGCCGCAGCAGGCCGCCGGCGAGCGAATGCACCGTCCGCTCCTGCCCCGTCCGCAGTTTCAGCCCCAGAACCCGGGAGCCCGGCAGCGCCGACGTCATGATCACGCCCAAGCGGGGATCGGTGTCGAGCAGCCGCGGCGCCCGGCCCGCGCCGAGCGCTGCCGCAGCATGCCGGTAGGCATACACCTCACGCTGGTAGCGGAGCGCGTTCCGGCTCACCTTGACGTACACGGAGTGCGTCCGCAGGTGCACGCGCCACACCCGCGAGCTGGACCGGCGCGGCCAGGGCGCGTCGGCGATGAACTCCACACCGGGCACCTTGCGCTTCACCCAGAGGTCCACCTCGGGCGGCATCACCGTGTTTCCGCTCATCGGCCTGCCTCCAGGCGCACGCCTGCCGGAGGAGCCGGGTTGACGGGGCAACGGCCGCGTTCGAATACCTGGCTGCGCATCCGGTGATCGGGTCTGCACTGCATCGCACCCCTTCATGTCGAACGAATGAGTGGAACACCGGGGGAAACGACCCCCTCCGGTGTGGCGTCACGGCCAATTCCGGGCGATCTGTCGCACTGGACTTCGATTCGCGTGGTCTGGCCGTGACGGGGCAAGGGCGGCCTGTGCCGCAGCCGTCGAACAATCACCCTCGCGGTGGTCGTGTCATCCGATTCGGCGATGGCGTCCACAGGCCGCCTTGTGCCCCGTCCTTGCCGAGCCGTCAGTGCGCCGCGGCGAAGGGGGCTCTCAGGGCGTCGATCAGCGCGTCGGCGTCCAGGCACACACGCACGATGTGGTGGTCGGACAGATCGAGGGGGACCTCGATCACATCGACCGACACGACGGCCGGCAGCAGCTCCGGCGTGGCGTACACGCGGTCGATCCGCGAGTCCGGCCCGTGCGTGTCACAGGCGTTGACTGTCCGCGCCACCGCGCCTGCATCCCCGGCGAGGGCTCGATGCCGGGCAACGTCCTGCAGACCAGCGGTGCGCAGCGCTTCGTCCGGGCGCGTATCCATCCGCCGGACACCGTCCGCGCCGACATAGGACCGGTGCAGGTGATGCGGCTGGTCCCGGATTGCTTCCAGTTCCGGCAGAACCGGATCACCGGGAATTCCCGGGACCGGGTAAGAGTTGTTGTCACCTCCCATGAGCGCAGGCAGGGTGACGGACGGACCGTCGGGAATCTGCCACTTCTTGTCGGCCCATGTGCTGAGCCACTCTGTCTCGGCAAGCCGATGGGCCGTGCTGGCGTAGTTGAGGTGATAGGACACCGCAACAAGGGGGAGTGCTCGCTCTCCGGCAGGGGTGTACCGCAAGGTCAGTGCGGTCGGCGGCAGCACGTATGGAAAACTGGTGGACCATTCACGCATGGGCGTGAATTCGGTGCTCGCGAAGATGGCCGTACAACTGGAGGCTCCGAGCCAGCCTCGCATTCCGAGCAGGTTCTCGGCCTCGGACATGACCTGCTTGCCGTCCTGCCCTGCATCCCACATCTCCTGCCGAAACACCAGGTCCGGGCTCAGGCGAGCGAGCAGCTGATAACCGTCGCGGCGTCGCGCCGGATCCTTCTTCCCATTGTTCTCGAAATTCCAGCTCAGAGCAGTGATGGCGTTCATGGTCCCCCTCTGTTGAGGTCTCGCTTGGCAGGGCAGGAATCAGTTTTCGGGGAGCCTTGTTCGGCGGACGCCTCCGCGCTGGCGGAAGGTCACCCCGGCTTCCTCCAGGAGCTTGTGTATGAATCCGTAGGAGCGGCCGGAGGCGGCCATGAGGGTGCGGATGCTGTCGTTGTTGTTGTAGTGCTTGGCGAGTTCAGCCGCGTATTCCACGCGTGCTTCTCCGACAAGGCGTGTCTTGGGAGCGAGTGGCGTGAGCGCCATGGTGGGTTGCCTTTCGGTGGCATAGGGGCGGAGGCTGCGGGATTCTGCATGGCAGGCCGGGCCCAGGAAAGCTTTCCCGAGACTCAGGCGACGAGCTCTCCTGCGGCCAGGGGCTCGAAGGTCCGGCGCAGTGCTTCGACGAGCGCCGGCCGGGAGAGGACCACCTCCAGGGCGTGGTGGTCGCTGACGCCGGTCATGTCGATCACGTTGACGTCCTCGACGGCCTGCACGGTCCAGGCGTCCATGTAGCCACGGTCGATGCGCCGACCGCCGCCCTGGCCTATGGCACGGTGCCCGGCGGTCGCGTTCAGGGCCTCCGGCTTGTCGTTGCGGCGGGCGGCGAAGCGAGCGGGGTCGTGCATGCCGCAGTCCGTCATCAACTCGTCCAGGAACGTACAGCTCTTCCACGTCCCGTCGGACTGCCTGCGGGCTCGGTGCCGCCGGTGCACGAGGTCGGTGATGTCCGGTGAGGCCCAGTCGATCTCGGGTACGACCTCGCCGGTCGGCACCGGGTACTCGTTGGTGTCACCGAACAGCCAGCATCCGGCCCGGGAGCGGTCCGGGTCGCGGCCGTGCTGGGCTTTGACCTTGTCGACGAGGGCTGTCAGCTCCTCATACTCCCGCTCCCGGCCCTGGGGGGAGCAGAACGAGCCGTGGAAGGAGGCGGTGACGATCGGTGTCTCGGGCACGTCCGGCAGGCCGATGACCACGTTGGTGGGCGGAGTGCGCCAGATGAAGCGGTGCTCGTAGTCGGCGTGGATGGTGAACGTGCTCTCCCGGACGAGTAGACCGGTCGGGTTGCGGCCCTGCCCCATCGGGGCGCGGAAACCCCGCATGCCCAGGGAGCGTTGGGCGGCGTCCCACCGCCGGGTCGCGGCGGCGATGTCCTCGGTGCTCGAGCGGGGCCCGGTCTGGGAGTACGTCAGCTCGGTGACCGCCAGCCAGTCCGGCATCCTGGGCGCGAGGATTCCCTCGTACGCCTGGCGCCACCGTTCCGGTAACACACCAGGGGAGGGTTCCGGCCCGCCGTCGTGCTCGAGGTTGACCAGCATCAGACGCAGTTCGTCAGCGTGCGATGTCGTCATCGAAGCCCTTTCGCTGCGTGCGGCGCACGGCCCCGGCTCGCCATGGCTTGGTAGGCCTGCCGGCGGGCGCGGCGGGTGGCCGCCTCGTGAGATGGATGCAAGGTGTGCACGGTCATGAGCGGTGTACCTCCCGCGGGTCGGGGAGGTGCCGCGTGGTCGCCGAGCCCAGATGACTCGGGTCCCAGGGAAAGAGGACGGCGGCGCTTGTCTTCCAGACCGACCAGTCCGGCCTGGGTTCACAGGCACGGTGGGATACCAGAACGGCTGTCTCGACGCGTCCGCCTTGGGCGAGTCCTCTCTCCAACTCGTCGGCAGCGCGCCGCAATTCGGGAGAGCGGTCGCTGTCGCAGACCACCAGGATCCGGTCAGCAGAGCTCTGGTCCGGCAGTTCGCTAACCGGATGGAACGGGACCCGATGATGGGCGGCCAGGGTTTCCGCCGGGGTCAGCGCGCCTGAGGGACCGGGCACCCCGATCACGCAGGTGATGGGGCCGACGGCACTGGTGGCCGCGGCAAGCAAGTCCAGCGCATCGAGCACCTGCTGCACGGTCAACCGGTACGGAGGAGAGGGGGCCAAGAGCGTCTGAAGACGCTGCGCGGAGTACCCCGGGGCGGGCAGGGCGCACCCCGGTGGCTCAGTGAGAAACGTCGGCTCTGCCCTCACCGTGCCACCTCCTTCCACGCAGCCACGGGGATGCGCACCGCTGCGGCCGCAGCGGCGAAGGCGTCCCGGGCTTCGCGCAGGCGGGCGAGGCTGGCCTTGGGGCTGAGGGCGTTGTTCAACGCGGCCTCCAAGAACCGATGCCGTGCTGCGCCGTGGTTGTGCCCGGTGGAGTAGATCGCGCCTTGGACCTCCTGCACGTAAAGGCGCTGCCGGGTCAGGAAGAGCTCGCTCAGGGTGCCGAGGGGAAGAACGAGGGGCGCGGCCAACGGGACGATGAGCATACGAATGGAGCCGTCTGTGGCGGCCTCGAGGACGTGAGTGAGCTGGTTGCGCATGAGGACGGGGCCGCCGATGGCACGCATCAGGACGGACTCGTCCAGCAGGACGGTCATGGTCTTGCCGCAGTGGGCCGGAAGGCGGCGGGCCGCGGCTTCCGCCCTGCTCGGCGGGTGTCCGCCGTGCTGGACGGAGCGCCACACGGCGGCGTAGGCCGGAATCTGGAGGAAGCCGGGGATGAACCAGGCGCTGTAAGTGACGAGCGCGTGGGCGGCACGTTCACAGGCGCTCAGCCGCGACAGCCACCCCGGCCCTCCATCGTAGGTGACCTCCTGCCCCCGGGCTGCGTCGTCGAGGAGCCGTATCAGGACCTGAGCATGATGGGGTGCGGTGACGCCGTAGGCCTTCAGCAGCGCATCGACCATCACCTCGTCCGGACACAGATTCCCGGTCTCGATCTCGCGCGCGGTCGCACAGGGCTCGCTGAGAATGTCGGCGGTGCGGCTCAGCGGCAGGCCTTGCTCCTGGCGCAGCGTGCGCAGGTAGGTCCCCGTGACCAGTGCCCCGGCCGGCGCGAGATCCTCGGGCGTGCTCACGCCGCGGCCCCGGCGGTGCGGCATGGCGCGATGATCCGTCCGTCAGGCAGAAGTTCGCCAGTGTCTTCGAAACGCACAATGCCGTTGCACAACAGGCTCCAGCCCTGTTCCGGATGGGAGGCCACGATGTGGGCCGTGTCGCGTTCGGGGGTGTTGGCCGCAGGGCAGGGCGGCTGGTGCAGGCACATCTGTCGACGTCCTTGTCGTCTATCGGATAGGCAGGCTGGTGGTGCGCCGATCCCGTCGATGGGGAGCGGGCGGCGGAGGTGTGCGGCCGTCGAGGGCGGCACGGAGGTCGTCCGGTCGGGTCGTGCCGCGGCCGGGCAGGACGACCCAGCGGACATCGCGGCCGGTGGTGATGAAGGCCGGCGGGACCGAGATGATCGTGCCGGGGCGCAGCAGGCGGCTCCCGCGAACCTCCCAGGAGCCGGGCGCCACAGCGCCGGGCTCCAGGAGGAAGAACCAGGTCCGCGTGTCGCTGTTGGCGAGGACCGGGCCGGAGTGGGGGCCAAGGATCTCGTGGGCGCTCGCGGCGCTGTCCGCGCCGGCCCGCACCGCGTCGAAGTACTGCCCGCACGGCAATCCGAGGGTTTGGACCCGGGGCACCCACGCTGGCTCCAGTGTGCCGTCGGCCCATCCCCACGCGTTGTCGAACATCCTCGTGCCCCCTTTACATCAGGCCGCCGCGCCGGTGTTGCCGGCTTGGGCGGTGGTGAGGACGACGGGCAGTTCGCGGTAGTCGTTGCCGATGAACGACGGCTGGGGGAGCAGGCCGTCCTCGTCGGTGGCGAGCCGCAGGCGGGGGAAGCGGGCAAAGAGCGCCGGCAGGGCGACGCGGGCTTCGAGCCGGGCGAGGGGCGCGCCGAGGCAGAAGTGGATGCCGTGGCCGAAGGCGAGGTGCTGCCGATCGTCGCGGTCGATGTCGAAGTGATCGGGCTGGGGATTGGTCTTCGGGTCGCGTCCGTGCGCGCCGAAGCCGATCAGGATGAGGTCGCCCTGGCGGATCGTGACGCCCTCGCCGAGGTCGATGTCGGCCGTGGCGTAGCGCAGCGGCAGGTGCATGATCGGGGGGTGTTTGCGCAGCGTCTCCTCGGTGACGTCGTCCCAGCGTGTGGGGTCGGCGATCGCGGCGGCGAGCTGGTCGGGGTGGGCGAGCAGTTCGACGACCGCGTGGTTGATCAGGGAGACGGCGGTCTCCGAGCCCGCCCCGATCATGAGGATGAGGGTGCTGACGAGTTCGTCCTCGCTGAGCCGGTCGCCATGGGCTTCGTGGGTGGCCAGCAGGATGCTGGTCATGTCGTCGCCCGGGGTGGCCCGCTTGGTGGCGATCAGAGTGCGCATCGCGGCGAACATGTCGTCGCGGATCTGGACGGCCGTCTCGTCGGAGGCGCTGGTGTCCAGCACGGCGTCGATGACCCGCAACATCTCGGGCCGCTGCTCGTCCGGCACGCCGAAGAGGTCGCAAATCACCCGGGTGGGAACCGGGTAGGAGAAGACGGCCCGCAGGTTGACGGGCTGGTCCGGCTCCAGGGCCTCCATGGCGTCCAGGAGGCTGGTGACGATCGCCTCTACCGCGGGACGCATCGCCTCGATCCGGCGGGCGGTGAACGCACGGCCCACGAGGTCCTTCAGGCGCTTGTGGTCGGCGCCGTCGCTGGTGAACATGCTGACGACGTCGACCCAGGCGGCCAGCCACGGTATGGCGAAGGGCCGGTAGCCGGGCCAGCTCTTGCGGGCGTCCTTGGAGACCCGCGGGTCCACGAGCAGCGTCCGTGCGATGTCGCCGCGGGTGACGGACCAGGCGGTCAGGTTGCTGGGCATGGTGACGCGGACTGCGGGGCCCTGGGCGCGCAGCTGGTCGGCCTGCGCGTACAGGTGTCGTCCGGTGGTGTCGAGGGTGATCGGCGAGCTGGTCACGCGGTACCTCCTGCGGATGTGGTGGCGGTGAGGACATCGGCGGGCTGCTTGCGGAAGCTGACGTTCAGCGAGACGGGGCACTGGTGGAACGGGCCCGGCCGGTTGGGGACGTCGGGGTCGGTGAGGTCGAGGTCCCAGAGGCGGTCCAGGATCGTCTCGATGGCGGTCTGGGCGATGACGCTGGCCTGGCCGTCGGCCGGGCAGCGGTGCGGGCCGGCCGACCAGGCCAGGTGCGAGCGGTTGTCGTAGCCGAGGCCGGGCGGCAGCGCGGGGTCGGTGCCGGTGGCCGCGTGACTGATGAGGACCGGCTCGCCTTCGGGGATGGCGACGCCGTGCAGCAGGGTGGCGTGACGGGCGAAGTGGGCGCTGAAGTTTGCCATCGGGCTGCGGGTCCACAGCACCTTCTCCATGGCGCGTCGGACGGTGACGGTGCCGCCGGCGAGGTCGCCGGCGTAGGTGTCGTCCTCCAGGAGCAGGCCCAGGCCGGAGGCGATCCACGCCGCAGTGGGGATGGTGCCGGCGCCGACGAAGCAGAAGAGCTGGTGGACCATCTCCTCATCGGTGAGGCGGGCGGGATGGGCGAGCATCCAGGACGTGAAGTCGGCACCGGGCCGCTGCTTCTTCGTCTGGATGAGCTCGAAGAGGATCCGCGCGAAGTCCTCCGCCGCCTGCGCGGCCGCAGCACCGGCGCTGATGATGCCCTGGCATGCGGTGACCATCCGCCCGGCCAGCTGGGTCGGGCAGCCGAGGATGTCGGCGAAGATCAGCAGCGGCAGGGTGTCGGCGAAGTCGACCATCAGGTCGGCGTGCCCGCGGGGGGCGATCCGGTCGATGAGCCAGTTGGCGTGGGCCTGGGTGGTCTCGCGCAGCATATGGACGTCGACGCGGGCCAGGCACTCCTCCAGGGCGATGCGCAGCCGCTCATGGCGCTGCCCGTCGGCGTACAACAGGCTGGGGCGGAAGGCCATGAGGGCCAGGACCGGGCTGTCCGGCGGGACCCGGCCGTTGTTGAGCGCGGCCCAGCGGCGGCTGTCCTTGCTGTAGGTGGCCGTGTCGTTGAGCAGAGTGATCGCGGCCCGGTGGCTGGTGACGACCAGGGCGTACACGTTCTCCGCGATCTCGGCCCAGCCGACGGCCCCGGCGGCCCGCAGTTCGGCGTAAGCGTCCTGGGGCCGCAGTGCGAAGGCGTCGCCGAACAGGCGAGGCGGGCGCGGGGAAGCAGTCATCGGGCGGGCTCCAGGCGGGGGTGGGTGAGGATGTCGGTGACCAGGGCGATCAGGCCTTCTTTCGCCGAGTGGCGGAAGCGGGCGTCCAGCCACACCAGCGGGCGGTCGTCGGCCATGGTCAGGGAGTCGCGGATCTCGGCGTCGCTGTAGCGGGGGGCGCCTTCCTCTGCGAAGTGGTTGATCGCGACGGTGTACGGCAGGCCGGCGGACTCCAGCAGGTCGATCGCGTCGAAGCTCTCTTCGATGCGGCGGGTGTCGACGAGGACGAGGCCGCCCAGAGCGCCGTCGAGCAGGGAGCGGACCATACGGTGGAAGCGCGGCTGGCCCGGGGCACCGAAGAGGTAGAGCACGATGTCCTCGGCCAGCGTGACGCGCCCGAAGTCCATCGCGACGGTGGTAGTGGTCTTGTCCTTCATGCCGCCGAGGTCGTCAATGAGTTCCCCGGCCTTGGTCATCTGCTCTTCGGTGCGCATGGGGCGGATTTCCGAGACCGCACCAACCAGGGTGGTCTTGCCCACCGCGAACGGACCGAGGACGACCACCTTGACTGAGCGGGCCCCGGCCGACACATAGCGGTCAGAGCTTCTGTAGTCCATCCAAAACCCTTCTCAGGAAGTCCTCATCGTGCTGCTCCGCAGCGGGAACGAACGGTGCCCGGGCGAAGAGGTGTTGGCTGTCGACGAGACCGGAGACGATGACCTTGGTGACAGCCCCGGGCAGTTCGAGGTGGACGGCGACCTCGGACACGGCCAGGACGCCGGGAAGGCACAGGTCCATCACCCGGTACGCCTGTGCACCCAGGCCGGCCAGTGGCACATTGGGGTCGGCGATCAGCAGGGTGGCCTCGTCCAGCGTGGTGCGCGAGGGTGTGGCGCGGCCGCCCGTGGCGGTGTAGGACCGCACCATTCCGCGCCGCTGGCGCCCGTGCGCGGTCATACGGTGCTGCTCCGCTCGCGGGCGCCGAGCACCGGGCGCAAGCCCTGGATCATCTTCAGCGTGGCCGTGATGGCGAGTGAGGCCTCCTTGCTGAGCGCGTCGCCTCGCACGGAGACACCGACTCCGGTGCGCTCGCCCGCCGCGAACAGCAGCACGGTGGCGTCCTTCAGATCGCTGACGACGTGCCGCATGACCAAGGAGCTCTTGCTCTGGTCGGGGTAACCACAGAACGCGCCGAGGTCGGCCTGCAGAGACTTGACGCCGGAGAGGGCGGCTGCCGTGCGCTCGGCGTCGTCGCGTGTCAGGTCGTCCGACTTGGCGATCACCAGTCCGTCGCTGGAGAACAGGACTGCGTGCATGACGCCCGGCTCCCCGCACAGTCGGTTCAGGGCCCAGGTCATGTCGGTGGAGTCGGCGGTGTGCTGATCGGCGGTGGTCACTGTCACAGTCCTTCGGGTTCGGTATCGGTGGCCTCATAGCCCGTGCGGAAGGCCTGATGCAGGCTGTCGAAGCCCGCGGTCAGGGCATCAGGGTCGGCGGAATCGGTCAGCGCCTCTTGGGTGGGCCCTTGAGGCGCGGGCATCAGGTGTTGTGGCGTGCGTTTGGGCAGGCCCGAGACTGTGGTTCGCGACGCCGGGCGCGTCGTGGCCTCCGCCGGCGCAGACGCGGAAGGTCCGGGTGCTGGGGCCGCGAGCGCTGCAAGGGGTGCGCTGGGCGCGACCGGTGCCTGTTCGGGCTCTGCCGTCCTCGGGGGCTCGCCCATCAGGGCGCTGGGGACCAGGAGTGCGGCCTTGACCCCACCGCTCGCCGAGGGGGCACCCACGTCGACGCGGAACTTGTAGTCGTAGGAGAGACGCCCGATGACGGCGAACCCGAGCTTGCGCTCGTCCTCGAGGCCCGCCGCGTCCAGCAGAACCTTGTGGGACAGAAGCCGTTCGGCGTGGGCGAGTTGGTACGGGTTCATGCCCAGGCCCGTGTCCTCCACGACGATGCGATAGCCGGCCTGGACCCGCTGGACGTAGACCGTCACCTCGTCGCTGGAGTAGGTGGTCGCGTTGATCATCAGCTCGGCGAGGGCGACAGCGATGGGCTCGACGACCCGGCCCTCGACATACTGCTCGCCGACGTCGGGCAGGTAGGTGTAGTTCACCCGGTCGTACGGGCCGATGCGTCCGCGCGCGCTCTCGATGATCTCGCGGAAGGTGGCGTTCGCTCGCTGAGTGCCGGGCCATGAACCGGCGAGAATCCGCAGGCGCTGGACCATGTGCAGGGCTCGCGTAGCGAAGTGGTCGATCTCGATCAGGCTCTGGTGGTAGGTGCTGGCTTGCGAGTGCTTGCCCAGCTCCTCATCGATCTTCATCTGCAGCTTGGTCAGGAAGGTCTGGACTTCGTCCGCGGTTCCGCGGACGCCGGCCCGGGCCGAGCGGCCGATGCCCTCATGGGTCACGGCCACGGCCTCGCGCACCATCTCCACGACCGCCTGGTGGAGCTTGTCGAACTCGGTACCGGACAACATCTCGCTGGCCAAGCCGGGGACCAAGACACCCGGGTGTCGCCGGGCCTCCGCATCTACCACCGCCGGCAAACGCTGCTCCACCAGGTGGTGGAACTCTTCACGGAGGGCCTCGTACCAGCTCCAGTTCGTGGTGAGCTGCTCCTGCAGCGCCTCTTGCTCGGCGGCCGCCTGCCGTCGGACCTCGCCCACTTTCTGGTCCGTCGCCGCGTCGGCCTTGGTGGCGCGCTCCTCCGCAGCCAGGCGGTCCCGGATTGCCTGACGCTTACCGCGGGTCTGGAGGACGAGCGCGCCGGAGACAGCGGTGAGTCCACCACCCAGCGCTATCTCGGCCACAACGTGCGGGAAGAGATTCATGACAGTCCTTCAGGTGCGGGGGCATGGCGGGTGCAGAAGCCGCGGTGGCACGGCTGGCGGGCACCCTGCGGGAGGAAGGCCGCCGGGACGGGCCTCACCGAGCGCTGCGGCCACGGGGGGAGGCCTTCACGCTCGGGGGTGCGCACCCGCCCCGACGACCGGTCTAGGGAGAGATGCCGCCGATGACGTCCGCAACGCCCTGGACGGCTTCGCTGATGGTGGGGGCCAGCGTGGAGTCGTGCAGGTAGAACCCGAGCAGCACGGCGGCCACCGCGTGCGAGGGCCTGAGCCCTGACTTCCTGACGAGCAGCACCACGACGACGCCGAGGACGACCACGAGCGGCAGAGTGAGAAACACGCGGATCCTTCCTCACGCGGCCACCATCCTCAACTGAGCACGGCTAGCACTGAGTTGCTGGTGGAGGCTGCCGGGCGAGGTGGTGGGAAACGACGTCTCGTACGGCAGTAACCAGAACCGACGGGGACACCGGGACCATCCCGACCCGTACGCCGCGCCGCAGACCCAAGAGTCCCGCAAGCACTGGGAATGCGCGGCGCCCCAGCGGTGGCTGGTGCCGGCCTCCACGGGGATGAACATGGATCCGTGGGCTGGGCAGCAGAGCACCGGACCTACGGGCTCACCCTCGGAACGCAGTGCCTCGAGTGCGGGCATCCCCACGCGCAGCGCGGTGACAACGACGTCAACGCCCGTAGCAGCTTCCGCTCGCGGCCGGGGGCTTTCCGCGAACTGGACGTGCCAGGGAAGGCGAGTGGCCAGGATCATCGGAACTCCATCAGCGGCAACGTGGACGGTTCGACAGGCGGAATGATCGTGAATCCAGCGTGATGCGTTTCGCGTGCCACCGATACGCCAAACTGCCGCCACTTCTTCGCCACTTCGCAGTCGCGGACAGTGATCGACGGACTCAGGAGGCCAGAACAGACGGCGCGAATCGGACGATCTCTCCTCGTGGGCTCTGCAGCTGCGCATAAGGGCGACGGTGTCGCCACTTGTTCGCCACTTCCCAGCTTCCTCTTGACGCAGCGGCGGAACTCCGGTAGTGAGCGGCTTCCGTGTCCTGCCTCACCTACCCGGCTCCCCCTCACCGTGGGCGTTGGAGCGAAAGGGGTGCGGCGGTTCATGACACCGTCCCGGCGGACAAGACGGGGGCCGGATCGATGCGATTTGGGCGGGTGGACACGGGCCCCGACATCAACACCACACGGAGGATGGCCAGGTGGCTGAAGCCCTGAGGGAAGTTCCCCAACTGGCGTTTGGCGCGCAGGTCGTACTCCTCGGCGAGCAGGCCCACCTCGTTGCGCAGTGAAAGCAGACGCTCGCGGACCGCGGCGGCCTCCTCATGGCGGCCAATCCTGTCGAGCGACTCGGCCAGCCAGCCGGTGCAGATCACGAAGTAGCCCTCGTCGCCGGCCAACCCGTCAATGCCGGCGCCTTCGCCCTCGGTCCGGTACCGCAGCACCAGCCCACCGGTGGTGCTCAGTTCGTTCTGAACCGCCTCGACCGTGCCAATGACCCGTTTGTCCTCTGCGGGCAGGAAACCGCTGAGCATGGCGTGCAGGAGCGACGCGTCAAGCGTGCTCCCCCCGCAGTACTGGGTGAAGGTGTTCCGCTCGGCGTCGTACCCGTTCTCACACACCTCACGGTGGATCGTCTCGCGCAGCGCCTTCCACCGCTCGAGCGGGCCGGTGGCGTAGCCGAGTTCGATGAGCCGGACGGCCCGGGCTACGGCTACCCACGCCATGATGGCGGAGTGCGTGAACCGGCGGCGCGGCCCACGAATCTCCCAGATGCCCATGTCAGGCTGGTCCCAGAGCGTCTCCAGCTCCGTGACGAGCTCCACGATGATGGCGGCGATGCCGGGCGCCTCGTCCGGGCAGGCGAGTGCGATCTCGTAGAGCGCGTCGGCGACCTCGCCGTAGACATCGATCTGGAGCTGGCCAGCTGCATCGTTGCCGATCCGGACCGGCGCCGAGCCCTCGTATCCAGGGAGCCAGGGCAGCACCTTCTCGCGCAGGTCGGATTCACCGCCGATCCCGTACATGATCTGCCGACGGCCTGGGGTGCCGGCGCAGGCACGCACCAGCCAGTCTTTCCAGGCGAGAGCCTCGGCCAAGTACCCAAAGCGCGCGAGGATACTGGCCATGAACGCGTCGTCACGCAGCCATGCGTAGCGGTAGTCCCAGTTGCGGACGCCGCCGAGCTCCTCCGGCAGTGACGTGGTCGGCGCGGCCACGATCGCCCCGGTCGGGCTGTAGATGAGAGCCGCAAGGGTCAGCAGGGAGCGGACTGCCGTAACCCGGTCCGGGCCGGTGTAGGTGCAGCGAGCCACCCACGCCTCCCAGTGGTCGAGGGTGTGCTTCAGCAGGGCATCGGGGGACGGATGCGGCGGAGGGCTATCGGCGCCCTCCCGCCACGAGAGCGCGAACGAGACCTGCTCTCCTTCGACGACGGTGAAGTCGGTGTGAATGTCGCCGGCGTTGACCTGGACGGGCCAGGTGGTGTCGAGCCAGAGCCGCCCATCACCGTCCCCACCGAGCACGACGGCGAGACGTTTGTCGTCGACACGTTCGAGCCGGGGGACGGTGCGCCCATATCCGGGCCGGGCCCGAAGCAGCGAGTGCATCGTGACCTGCCCCTGCACCCCGGTCACAATGCGGACGACCTGCGGCGCTTCGTCGCCCGGGACCATGAAATCGGTGACCTTCACCGTGCCGGACTCGGTGGTCCACTCCGTTTCCAGAACCATCGTGTCACCCACGTACCGGCGGACCGCGACGGGCGCGGAGACGCCATTCGGGAGGATGGCGGGAGCGATCTGCCAAAAGCCGTGCTCGGAGGTGCCGAGGAGACGGGTGAAGACAGCAGCCGAGTCGAACCGCGGCAGGCACAACCAGTCGATGCTGCCATCCAGGCGGACCAGAGCAGAGCCCCTCTGGTCGCCGAGCAGGCTGTAGTCCTCGATCCGCCCCGCACTGCCGTCCACCCCTGGTGCTCCGGTGGCCACACACAGGCGGAGACCCCCGGGCTCGCTCCGGTTCACGAGCAGCCCGTCGGCAAGAAGCGGCCGGCACACCCGCGCCATCCGACGCGCGCCGAGGCCATGCCGATGGGCGAGCAGCCCGACGGGCAGTGGTGTGCCAGCCCGGTAGCGCCCGGAGCGGATTCCGTCACGGATCTCCCGCACGAACTTCCTGTCCTTCGGGTGCGCCTCGTTCGGGCGCAGGCGCCGAGTCGCCCCGCGGCGCGGTACGGCGATCTCGCCGTCCGCGTCCAGCTCACGCAGCACAGCTCGGGTCACCTTCACCGACTGGCCTATACGGTGCGCCAGTTCCTCAACAGGTGGCAGCGCCTTGCCGTACGGGTGCTCCCTGACGAAGCCCCGTAGCGCGGCGCACGCCTCGTTCAGGCCCTTTTGCGCGGTAGCGGGCGTCACGCGGTCACCGCCTGGGCGCGAGCGGTGCCTTCGAAAGCGACCCGCCGCAACGCGGTGGGGTCCTTCGCCAGTAGGGCCGCCGTCTGCACGACGGCAGCAACCGCCGACCGGCGGCGGCGCAGAGCATGGAACACGGTCACTCCGAGGGGACGTGGGTTGCGACGGTGGGGGCCGGTGGTCACCGCGGTCGTCAGGCGACGACGGACCGGGCGCGTCTTCCGCACAGCTGTTTCAGCACCGGGATGGGCGCGCTGGCCCTCTCGCCACCCGGCCGGGAAGCGAGCACGCGCACAACGGTGAGCTGCGCGCCGGCGGTGAATCGCAAGCCCCTGCCAGCGCGTGGCCTCCCCGCCCAGAAGTGCGCGGGGAGGCCACGTGCTGGTCCATCTCCACGATGACGGTGATCTCTTCGCATCGGTACGCCAAACCGTCGCCACTTCTTCGCCACTTGGGCGGGGGACAGCCTCAAGCCGGACTCTCATTTGTCATGTTTTGCTGTTCTTTCCTGGAGTGGAATTCCGTGTCGCGGGGCGCGAAGTGGCGAAGAAGTGGCGACGGTTTGGCGTACCGATGCCGCTCGTCTTCCGCCACCGTTGAGGCAGGCCGCGATCGTGGCCACGCCCCAGGGCGTCTCGAACACGAGGAGACGAGGGTGCCCTCAACAACCGCCGAGCTGATCCGTGACCGGAGCCTCGGAGAGCTGGTGAGACACAGCAACGTCGAACTCGCCGGCCTCGACGCCCCGCAGCGCGTGGCCCGCGCGGCAGTCCACGACGCGCTGGATGGCGATGCCGATGACGCCTTGCTGGACGACCTGGACATCGTCGCCAGCGAGGTCGTCACCAATGCCCTGAAGCACACACCTGGAGCGGTCCGGATGCGCCTGGAGATCTACGAGCGGGGCGTGGCCATGGGCGTGATCGACCGCGGCGCCGACTTCGACGCGCTCACCGTGGCCCCGGCCAACGAAGACCCCGCGGCGCTCATCGAGGCCACCAGCGGCCGCGGTCTGCTCATCGTCAACTGCCTCACCCGGTGCCTGAAAGTGGAGCCGGCCACCGACGGAAAGATGGTCACTGCCATCCTCGACCGTCCGGCAGGTGCGCGGTGACGGGCGAACACACCCTCACACCTCGGCACCTCGGCCGAGGCCTGAGGGCTCATCCGCTGGGCGTCAACACCGGATCCATAGGCATGACGGATGAGCGAGAACTGGGAAACCCCTCCAACGACGGCCGACTGCTCGACGGCCTACGCCGTGCGGTGGAGCTCGGCGCCAACCTCCTGGACACGGCCGACTCCTACGGAGCCGGCCGAGCGGAACGGATACTCGAACGGATCCTGCGCGAGTACCGCAATGAACGTCTGATCGTGAGCAGCAAGGTCGGACGCATCCGCGGATCCGCACCGCACGCCTACGCCGACCGCAACATCCACCGACAGTTCCAGCAGACCCGCGACAACCTGTACGTCGACCAGGTCGACATCTACACCCTCGACTCCTGGGACTTCGGCCCCCAGGACCGTTACCTGGGCGGCGCCATCGACCAGGTGCGCACATTGCAGGAACTGGGAGACATCAAGGCCATCGGCATGCGCGGCCCGTACATCCACTACGGAGCGACACTCGCCGAGCGCAGCGCGTGCGCGGAGCGCTTTCTCTATCTCTTCCGTCTCATCAAGCCGGATGTCATCTGGACCCGGTTCAACGCCCTCACGCCGGTGATCTCCCTGGAAGGCGAAGACCTGTTCGGCTTCACCGCCCGCCACAGAGTCGGCGTCATCCTCGCCGCGCCACTGGCCCATGGACTGCTCACTGGCAAGACACTGCCCAGCGCCATGCCCCGTCTCGGTCCCTCTGGCTCAGCGCCGAGCGGCCGCGCCTTGTCCCCGCGGGCGCTAGAGGCCATCTCTGCCGGCCTCCGCACACTCCGCGACCACTTTGGCGACGCGCCCGGCGTCTTGACCCGGCTCGCTCTGCGGTCATGTCTGCAGAAGGCCGACCACGGCGCAGCAGTCGTCGGCTTCACACACGAGGACCAGATCACCGAGAACTTCCGCTGCCTCGGCCCACCCCTCACGTCCACCGAGCTCGCCCTGGTCGACGAGGTCTACGCCCAGATCCGCACAGGGATAGAGGGATCGACCGAGGGACAAGGCGCGCGCAGGGCCAGGGTCTGACCCCGCCGCGCGCACCAGCCCGCCAGCGCCCACCCCGCATGGAGACACGGAGGACGACGACCATGAAACAGGCCCCGGACGGGACCTTCACCATCAGCAAGCGATTCGCTTTCGACGCTGCGCACCAGCTCACCAGCCTCGGGCCGGACCACGTGTGCGCCCGCCTGCACGGGCACGGCTACCGCGTCGAAGCGGTCCTGTCCTGCACCGAGGACGAACTCGTACCACCGGGATTCGTCGTCGACTTCAAGGACCTCGAGCCGCTCGCGCGGTACATCAAGGACACGCTCGACCACCGAAACCTGAACGAGGTGCTCGACTTCGAGCCGACCTCGGAACTGCTCGCCCGCCATCTCGCCCACTGGTTCCTCACCCACTTCACCCCCGCCGTCGCGGAGCGGTTGATCCAGATGCGCGTCAGCGAGACCGAGAAGACCTGGGCCACCTACACCCCGAACCGGAGGACGGCGTGACTGCCAACCTGCTGCTGGACACGGACCACGAGTTCGAGCTGATCATCGCCTACACCTTCGGCGACACCCAGCCCACCTTCCAGGGCGAGGGCCCGAGCGCCGGCACGCCCGCCGTCTTCATCCGCCTGTCGCGCTGCAACCTCACCTGTGGCTACTGCGACACCAAGGAGACCTGGGACTGGGCCAACTACGACATCAAGAAGGAGTCCCACAAGCGCACCGTCGACGACCTCGCTGCCTGGGCCCTCGCTCAGGATGTCGAGCTGGTCGTGATCACCGGCGGTGAACCGCTGCTGCAGCAGAAGAAGCTCGTCCCCCTCGTCCAGCGCCTCCTCGCCGGCGGCAAGCGCATCGAGTTCGAGACGAACGGGACCATCGCCCCCCTCCCGGAACTCCTTATCGACGGCGTGCAGTTCAACGTCTCGCCCAAGCTCGCCAACTCCGGCGTCGCCGAGCACAAGCGCATCGTCCCGGTGGCGCTGCGCGCCTTCGCCGCGAGCGGTCAGGCGATCTTCAAGTTCGTCACCCGCACCGTCGACGAGCTCGACGAGATCGCCTCCTACGCCGAGCAGTTCGGGCTCGCCCCGATCTATGTCATGCCGGAGGGCACCACCGCGGAGGGGCTCGTGGCCACGACCCGTCTGCTGGCCGACCACGTCCCCGCCCGCGGCTGGCACTTCACCCAGCGGATGCACATCTTCGCCTTCGGCGACAAGCGCGCCCGCTGACCCGACTGCCTTCCCCCTTCGGAGGACTCACGTGACCCAGCCCCTCACCCGTACCGAGAGTGCGCCCGTGCAGCGCGTCTTCGAGCACAAACGCATCTGGAACCTGGACCAGGAGGCCTTCCAGACGGCCGCCGCTCTGATCGCCGCCCACGAGCCCCGCCCCGACGCCGTGATTGGCATCGCCCGCGGCGGCGTCCCGCTCGCCCGGGAACTGGCGACGCACTTCGGCGTCGAGGCCATCGAGATCACCGCCCGGCACAACACCACCGACGACCTCTACCTGGAGGCCACCGGCCGCGTGCAGCTGCCCACCACGACCGCCGATGCCCTCGGCCGACTGGCGTCCGGGCAGCGGCTCCTGGTCGCCGACGACATTTGCGGCACCGGCGCCACCTTCAAGGCCGTCCTGCCCTTCCTCACCGAGCGCCTCGCCCCCGGCCAGCTGCGCAGCGCTGTGCTGTGCCGCAGCCGGGCGGCCGACTTCACCCCCGACACCTGGGTGTGGGACACCCTCGACTGGGTCCTCTTCCCCTGGAACGAGCCGACCGACCAGCACACCGAAGACCTTGCGGCGCCCGCCGCCGTGCGGACGAAGGAGTCGCTGTGAGTTCCCTGAGTCAACCTCTATGCCGCCAGAGGCGTGTCCGGGTCCTGTTTGATCTTGTTGCTGGCTCGGTGGATCTCGGGGTCGTAGCA
>NZ_JBEXOM010000016.1:0-117967 GCF_040611555.1 Streptomyces sp. NPDC006624
ACACCACCCCCCAGGTCATCCCATCGACAGGGGGCAACAGTCATGCCGGGCCCGGAGGCCAGCGGCCCTCTTGCAGGACCGCGAAGAACATAACGGGGGATCTGTCTCGCCCCGCTGCGCCCACCCGTGCCGCCCGCAGCGGCACGCATGCCCGCCACGGCTCCCCGCTCCGCCGGGGTGCGCCCCCCGGGCCTCACCGGCAGCGGCTGCACGCGGGCAGCCGGGCCCGCAGGCGGGCCCGGACGCTGTGGAGGGCGAGCGGCTCCGCGGGGCCTGTCACCGTCGGGACGCCCCGTACTCGGCCAGCCCCGCCCGCACCAACTCCGCGTTGGATCCGGCCAGTCGGCCGTCCGGCAACCGCAGGACGTCCTCCAGCCCGATCCGGGTCGCCAGGCCCAGGCGTCCCGCAAGCCGCAGTACGGGCCAGGCGCCCCCGTCCTCCCCGTGCAGCAGCACCGGGCGCCCGTGCGCATCCCCCAGGTCGGACAGCAGTGCCCGCGCGGTGACCACCGCGGTCGACGGATCCGGGTCCGTCACCTCGGCCAGCACTCTCAGGACGTGGGGGCCGAGCGGGGAGGCGGCGAAGCGCTGCGCCCCGTCCGTGCCCGACCAGATGCCCGCCTCGACGCCCACCCCGAGGTCGAGGAGCGCCGCGGCCACCTCCTCCGCCCCCGGCTCGTGCCAGTTGACCGAGGCGTGGTCGGGCAGCACCGTCCAGCCGCGGATCCGGGCAGCCCGGGCGGCGGGGTCCGGCTCGGCCCACGCGCCCGTGGTGACGCCCACCGGCACCGCCACCCGCGCGCGAAGCGCCGGCAGCGTCTGCGCGAGCACCCGCGGGGACAGCGTGTCGCGGCCGCACGGCGTCTTCGGGTGGACATGGACGTCCGTCGCCCCGGCCGCGACCGCTGCGGCGGCCGCATCGGCGAGGGACCCCGGCGTCAGTGGCACCGCCGTACCGTCAGCGGCCGTCCGCGGGCCGTTCAGACACACCTGCACCATGCCCCCGATGGTGCCGGACGGCACTGACAGTGGGGGTGCGGCATCCCCGGCGCACCCCCCGCGCACCCGCATCCGTCAAGCCGACACCAGCACCCTCACCCGCCTGGCGTCCGCCAGGGCTTCGGGTGTGAGCACGGGGCGCGGCACCAGAATCCCGCAGTCCGTGCAGACCGGACCCGCCGAAGGCTCGTGGTCCAGGTCGTACTTCCAGGCGAGCTGCCGCCCGCCGCACACCGGGCACTCCGCGCCGGGCTCGCGCTCCAGCGCGGAGATCAGCCGCCGCAGTACCTCGGCCAGCGGTTCACGGGGATGGACCGCCGGATCGTCGCACCACGCCACGCCGAAACCGCCCCAGGTCAGCCGGTGCCAGTCGTCCACGCTGCCCGGCCGGCGCAGCCCGTCGTGCTTCTCCTTCCTGCGGCGCTCGGCGAACTCGACCTCGTAGGCCAGCCAGACCGCCCGCGCCTCCTCCAACTCGTCCAGTGCGGCCACGAGCCGCGCTGGATCGGGGGAGCGGTCCTCGGGCCCGAACCCCGCCCGGGAGCACAGATGGTCCCAGGTCGCCCTGTGTCCGTAAGGGGCGAACCGCTCAAGGCACTTGCGCAGCGAATAGCGCCGCAAGGCCAGATCGCACCGTGGATCTCGGACCTGTCTCGCCAGACTCCGGAAACCGGCCATCGTCCTGCACCTCCGTCACACCTGCACCTGTAATCCGGTCACTTCGGCGTCGTCGTAAGGACGTCGCCGAATAGACGTATCGACAAGCGAATCGGCTCCATCCGATTTCAAATGGCCTCCATCAGCCTCCGGAGAGGCTCGCCGGTCAACTGCCGTGCCCTGTGCGCCTGTTGCGCCGACTCCGGGAAGTGACGCTTGTTCATCTTCAAAGGCGGGGATACCGGCGGTAACATCCCGCCCCCACCCCCCATCGGGAGGAGCCCTCCATGCCTCGGCGTGCCCCACGCCACGTTCTCGGCGGAATGAGAACTCCCCGCGGAATCCCCGGGTTCCTGAAGACCGCCGCGATATGCGCCCTCATCGCGGGTCTCTTGTCGCCGCTTGCCCCGGCGGCCGCCTCGGAAACGGGAACCGCGCAGGCCACAGCCGCCGCGAACGACTTCTGCGGCAACCAGTGTTCGGACATCCTCCCGCCCGGCCAGAACGGCAACGCCACCCTCGCGCAGATCCTCCTCAACCAGGCCTTCGGCACCCTGCCCGAGCACGCCGGGGACCAGCTCGGCCCCTACGCGGACCTCGCCCAGGAGTACGGCGGCCTCACGAACGACAGGATCGGCGAGTTCTTCAACGACGCCTCCTTCGGGGTGCCCGCCGACCAGGTCGCCTCCACCGTCAGGCCCGCCGGGCGCGGTGACGTGACGATCGTCCGCGACAAGAGGACCGGTGTGCCGCACATCACCGGCACCACGCGCTACGGCACCGAGTTCGGAGCCGGCTTCGCCGCCGCCCAGGACCGGCTGTGGCTCATGGACGTCTTCCGGCACGTCGGTCGCGGTCAACTGACCTCCTTCGCGGGCGGTGCCCCCTCCAACCAGGGCCTGGAGCAGCAGTTCTGGCGGCACGCCCCGTACACCGAGGCCGAACTGCAGGCGCAGATCGACAACGCCGTCGCCGAGGGCGGCGAGCGCGGCCGGCAGGCCCTCGCCGACGCCAGGGCCTACCTCGACGGCATCAACGCCTACATCGACGCCTCCGACAGGGGCCGCTCCTTCCCCGGTGAATACGTGCTGACCGGGCACAAGGACTCGATCACCAACGCCGGGACGATAGAGCACTTCAAGATCACCGACCTGGTCGCGCTGGCGTCCGTCGTCGGCGCCCTGTTCGGCTCCGGAGGGGGCGGCGAGGTCGCCAACGCGCTCTCGCTGCTGGCCGCCCAGGAGAAGTACGGGGTGCGGGAGGGCACCGAGGTCTGGGAGTCCTTCCGGATGCGCAACGACCCGGAGGCGGCCCTCACCGTCCACGACGGCAGCTTCCCCTACGCGACCCGGCCGGACGACCCGCAGGGCACGGCCCTGCCCGACGCGGGCTCGGTGGAGCCCGAGCCGCTCGTGCACGACCGCACCGGCAGCGCCGCCTCGTCCGGCGCCACCGCCGCGTCCCGCGAGGCCGCGAGGACGGCCCTGTCGTCGGCGAAGCGCGGCATGTCCAACGCCCTCGTGGTCAGCGGCGAGCACACCGCCAGCGGCCACCCCGTCGCCGTCTTCGGTCCGCAGACCGGCTACTTCGCCCCGCAGCTGCTGCTCCTGCAGGAGCTCCAGGGCCCCGGCATCAGCGCCCGCGGCGCCTCCTTCGCCGGGCTGAGCATGTACGTGCAGCTCGGCCGCGGCCAGGACTACGCGTGGAGCGCCACGACCTCCGGCCAGGACATCATCGACACCTACGCCGTCGAGCTGTGCCAGGACGACCACCACTACCTGTACCGCGGCACCTGCACCCCGATGGAGAAGGTCGAGCGGAAGAACGCCTGGAAGCCGACCGTCGCCGACGGCACCGCGGCCGGTTCGTACACCATGCGGGTGTGGCGGACGAAGTACGGGCCCGTCGGGCACCGCGCCACGGTCGGCGGAAAGAAGATCGCCTACACCACCCTGCGCTCGTCCTTCCTGCACGAGGCCGACTCCATCATCGGCTTCCAGATGCTGAACGACCCGGAGTTCGTGCAGGGCCCCGAGTCGTTCCAGCAGGCGGTGCGGCACATCAACTTCACCTTCAACTGGTTCTACGCCGACTCCGAGCACACCGCCTACTACAACAGCGGCGACAACCCGGTCCGCGCGAGCGGCGTCGACGCCGAGTTCCCGGTGTGGGCGCGGCCGGCCCACGAGTGGCGGGGCTGGGACCCGGCGGCCAACAGGGCCGACTACACCCCACCCTCGGCGCACCCGCACTCCGTCGACCAGGACTACTACATCTCCTGGAACAACAAGCAGGCCAGGGACTACACGGCCGCGCCCTGGGGCAACGGCTCCGTGCACCGCGGCGACCTGCTGGAGGACCGGGTGAGGGCGCTGGTGCGGCAGGGCGGGGTGACCCGGGCCTCGCTGGTGAAGGCGATGGCCGACGCCGGTCTGGCCGACCTGCGGGCGCAGGACGTGCTGCCCGGGCTGCTGAGGGTCGTCACCGCTTCGCCGGTCACCGATCCCGTGGCCGCGGACGCCGTGAAGAAGCTCCAGGCGTGGGTCGCCGCGGGCGGCCGGCGCACCGAGACCTCCGCCGGCTCGAAGCGGTACGCCGACGCCGACGCGATCCGCATCCTGGACGCCTGGTGGCCGCTGCTGGTGAAGGCCCAGTTCGAACCGGGCCTCGGCAGCGGGCTGTTCACCGCGATGACCGCCAACCTCCCCGTCGACGAGGCGCCGTCGGCCGCGCACGGCCCGACCGGCTCGCACGCCGGGAGTTCCTTCCAGTACGGCTGGTGGAGCTACGTCGACAAGGACATCCGGTCCGTGCTGGGGGAGCAGGTCAAGGGCCCCCTGGCCCGCGCGTACTGCGGCGACGGCAGCCTCGCCGCCTGCCGGGACACCCTCCTCGGCACCCTGAAGGAGGCGGCCGGAAGGACCGCGGCGCAGGTGTACCCCGGTGACGACCTCTGCGCGGCGGGCGACCAGTGGTGCGCCGACTCCATCCACCACCGCACCCTGGGCGGCATCGAGCACCGCACGATCGGCTGGCAGAACCGGCCGACCTACCAGCAGGTCGTGGAGTTCACCTCCCACCGGTGACGCGGGGCCGGTCCGGCGGCGGGGCGGCGCACGCCCCCGCCGCCGGGGCGGTCAGCGGTAGAGCAGGTACGCGCGCCGTACCCGGCGGAACGCCGCCAGCTCGTCCTGCCATCCGGCCACGACCTCGTCGGTGTCCGCGCCCGCGTCGATCATCGTGCGCACCCGCGTGGAGCCGGTGAGCTTGTCGATCCAGTGGTCGGGGCGCCAGGCGAAGCCGCTCCACGCCTTCCTGGCCGTCACCAGCAGGGCGATGCCGGTGCGCACGGGGTCGAACGCCTCCCGGTCGTGCACGTGGAGCTGCACCCCGCCCACGGTCTTGCCCTGGAACTTGGAGAAGGTGGGCGTGAAGTACGCCTCCCTCAAGCGCACCCCGGGCAGGCCGAGGGCGTTCGCCTCGGCCGCCCAGCGCCGGTCGATCCCCTCGGCGCCGAGCAGTTCGAAGGGACGGGTGGTGCCGCGCCCCTCCGACAGGTTCGTGCCCTCGAACAGGCAGGTCCCCGAGTAGACCAGGGCCGTCTCCGGCGTCGGCATGTTCGGGCTCGGCGGCACCCACGGCAGTCCGGAGGCGTCGTAGAAGTCCGAGCGCCTCCAGCCCGACATCGTCACGGTCTCCAGCGGCACGGGCTCGGTCAGGAACTCGCCGTTGAACAGCCGCGCCAGCTCCGCGACGGTCATCCCGTGGGCCTGGGAGACGGGCTGCCGCCCGACGAACGAGGCGAACTCCCGGTGCAGCACCGGGCCGAGGGCCGCCCGGCCGGTGACCGGGTTGGGCCGGTCCAGGACCACGAACCGCTTCCCGGCGAGCGCGGCGGCCTCCATGCAGTCGTACAGGGTCCAGATGTACGTGTAGAAGCGGGCGCCGGCGTCCTGGATGTCGAAGACGACCGTGTCCACACCGGAGGCGGTGAAGACGTCCGCGAGCGGCCGGCCGCTCTTGAGGTACGTGTCGTAGACGGGCAGTCCGGTAGCCGGGTCGTCGTAGCGGCCCTCGGAGCCGCCCGCCTGGGCGGTGCCGCGGAAGCCGTGCTCGGGGCCGAAGACGGCGGTCAGCTCGACGCGGTCGTCCGCGTGCATGACGTCGACGATGTGGCGGACGTCCCGGGTGACGCCGGTGGGGTTGGTGACGACGCCGACGCGCTGACCGCGCAGCGGCTCGTAACCGGATGCCGCGAGGTTCTCGAAGCCGGTGCGCGGCCTCCGGTGGCGCTGTGCCGTCGCCGCGGTGATGGCGGGCAGGGTGACGGCCGTGGTGGCCGTTGCCAGTAAGCCGCGTCTGGAGGGGTGCATGAGGTGGCCTCCGTGATCCGTCGTGTGCCGCTCGGATGGGGCTGGGCGCGCGGTTCCCCGCGCCCGTAGGGTGCTGCGCCACCCCCTTCCTTGAAACATACCGACCGGTTAGTCTGACGCTCATTGCTGAGCCGCGACTGAGGAGACCGATGGTGGGAGCCTTTCAAGGGGCCGGAGTCGTTGTCACGGGGGCGGGGGGCGGCATCGGAGCCGCGCTCGCCCGGCGCTTCGCCGCGGAGGGGGCCCGGGTCGTCGTCAACGACCTGGACGCCGAGCGCGCCAAGCACATCGCGGACGAGGTCGGGGGCACGGCCGTGCCCGGCGACGCCTCGGCGATCGTCGCCGACGCCCGCGACGCGCTCGGCGGCACCGTCGACGTCTACTGCGCCAACGCCGGGGTGGCCTTCGGGGGCGGCGACGCCGGCGGGCCGCCGGACGAGAACGCCTGGGCCGCCTCCTGGGACGTGAACGTCATGGCCCACGTACGGGCGGCCCACGCACTGCTGCCCGGCTGGCTGGAGCGCGGCAGCGGCCGGTTCGTCTCCACCGTGTCCGCCGCCGGACTGCTCACCATGATCGGGGCCGCGCCCTACGCCGTCACCAAGCACGGCGCGCTCGCGTTCGCCGAGTGGCTGTCGCTGACCTACCGCCACCGGGGCGTGAAGGTGCACGCGATCTGCCCGCAGGGCGTGCGCACCGACATGCTGGCCGCCACCGGCAGCGCCGGCGACCTGGTCCTGCAGCCGACCGCGATCGAGCCCGAGGCCGTGGCGGACGCGCTGCTCAAGGGCATCGAGGACGACCGCTTCCTGATCCTGCCGCACCCCGAGGTCGCCGCGTACAGCCAGGCCCGGGCGGGTGATCCCGACCGGTGGCTGAGCGGCATGAACCGCATCCAGCAGCAGTGGGAGGCGACCCGGTGACGGAGTCCCGCTACGCCGCCAAGCCGTGGCTCGCGCTGCTCACCGACGCCCAGCGGGGCGCGGTCAGCCCCGACGACTCGCTCGTGCACGCCCTGCGCCGGGCCGTGGCCGGCACGCCGGACCAGGACTTCCTCGCCTACTTCGACGGCCGGCTGACCTACCGGGACGTCGACGAGCTCAGCGACTCCGTCGCCGGGCACCTCGCGGCGCGCGGGCTGCAGCGCGGTGACCGGGTGGCGGTGCTGCTGCAGAACTCCCCGCACTTCGTGCTCGCCGTGCTGGGGGCGTGGAAGGCGGGCGCGGTCGTCGTGCCCGTCAACCCCATGTACAAGTCGGCCGAGGTGGCGCACGTCCTGCGGGACGGCGAGGTGGCCGCCCTGATCTGCTCGGACCGGGCTTGGGAGACGTACCTGCGCCCGACGGCGGCCGACTCGCCGGTGCGGATCGTGCTCACCGCGTGCGAGCTGGACTTCCAGACGCGCCACGACACGCGCGTGCTGTCCTTCGAGCGGCTGCCCCGGGCATCCGACGCCGACGACCTGACCGCCGTGGCACGCGCCGGCGGCCGGGCACCGGCGGGCCGCGAACCCGCCCCCGGCGACATCGCGCTGATCAGCTACACCTCGGGCACGAGCGGCACCCCCAAGGGCGCCACCAACACCCACGGCAACATCATGTACAACGCCGAGCGGCAGCGGACCGGCCTCGGCCTGCCCGAGCGGCCCGTGTACTTCGCGCTGGCGCCGCTGTTCCACATCACGGGCATGGTCTGCCAGCTGGGCGCCTGCCTGGCGAGCGGGGGCACGCTCGTGCTGGCCTACCGCTTCGAGGCGGGCGTGGTCCTCGACGCGTTCGCCGAGCACCGGCCGCACTACACGGTCGGCCCGTCCACCGCCTTCATGGCCCTGGCCGCCCACCCGTCCGTCGGCCGCGACCACTTCTCCTCCTTCCGGGTGATCTCCTCCGGCGGGGCCCCGCTGCCGCCCGCGCTGGTGGAGAAGTTCCGGGCGGCCTTCGGGCCCTACATCCGCAACGGCTACGGACTGACCGAGTGCACCGCGCCCTGCGCCTTCGTGCCGCCCGGCCTTGAGGCGCCCGTGGACCCGGTCTCCGGCACCCTCGCGGTGGGCCTGCCCGGCCCCGACACGGTCGTGCGGATCGTCGACGACAACGGCGCCGAGGTGCCCTTCGGGGAGCACGGCGAGATCGTCGTGCGCGGCCCGCAGGTCGTGCCCGGCTACTGGCGCCGCCCCGACGCCACCGCCGAGACCTTCCCCGGCGCCGAACTGCGCACCGGCGACATCGGCTTCATGGACGAACAGGGCTGGCTGTACGTCGTCGACCGCAAGAAGGACATGATCAACGCGTCCGGCTTCAAGGTGTGGCCGCGCGAGGTCGAGGACGTGCTCCACACGCACCCGGCGGTGCGCGAGGCCGCCGTGGTGGGCGTGCCCGACGGGTATCGCGGGGAGACCGTCAAGGCGTACATCAGCCTGCGCCCGGGTGCCGAGACGGACCCGGATGAAGTCGCCGCCCACTGCAGGGAGAGACTGGCCGCCTACAAGTACCCGCGCCAGGTGGAGATCCTGCCGGACTTGCCGAAGACGGCCAGTGGGAAGATCCTCCGTCGGGAACTGCGTTCCCGTACGCACGGCAACTGACAGCAGATCGGAAAGGCAGGTGGCGGCAGTGCCCAGGACCACGGACTCGGACGGCGCTCCCGTCCCGCAGCGGCTCCTGGCCGCCGCCACCCGGCTCTTCGCGGAGCAGGGCTACGACCGCACCTCGGTGCAGGAGATCGTTGAGGCGGCGGGGGTCACCAAGGGTGCTCTCTACCACTACTTCGGTTCCAAGGACGACCTGCTGCACGAGGTGTACGCGCGCGTGCTGCGCATTCAGCAGGAGCGGCTGGACGCCGTGGCGGGTGCCGACGAGCCGGTCGAGAAGCGGCTGCGGGCCGCCGCCGCGGACGTCGTCGTGACGACCATCGACAACCTCGACGACGCGATGATCTTCTGGCGCTCGATGCACCACCTCAGCCCGGAGAAGAACAAGCAGGTCCGGTCCGAGCGCCGGCGGTACCACGAGCGCTTCCGCGCGCTCATCGAGGAGGGCCAGGAAGCGGGCGTCTTCTCCAAGGCCACTCCGGCGGACCTGGTGGTCGACTACCACTTCGGCTCGGTCCACCACCTGTCCACCTGGTACCGCCCGGACGGCCCGCTCAGCCCCCAGCAGGTCGCCGACCACCTCGCCGACCTGCTGCTGCGCGCCCTGCGCCCCTGAACGCGGCAGACGGGGGGCGGTCGCCCGCGGCGACCGCCCCCCGTCCGTGCTCACAGGTACCGCTTCAGCTCCCGCCGGGCAAGCGACCGCTGGTGCACCTCGTCCGGCCCGTCCGCGATCATCAGCGTCCGCGCCCCCGCGTACAGCTCCGCCAGCGGGAGGTCCTGGCTCACCCCGCCCGCGCCGTGCAGCTGGATCGCCCGGTCGAGGATGTCCACCACCGCCCGGGGCGTGGCGATCTTGATCGCCTGGATCTCGGTGTGCGCCCCGCGGTTGCCCACCGTGTCCATCAGCCACGCGGTCTTCAGCACCAGCAGCCGCAGTTGCTCCACCGTCACCCGCGCGTCCGCGATCCAGTTGTGCACCACACCCTGCTGTGCCAGCGCCTTGCCGAACGCCGTACGGGACACCGCCCGCCGGCACATCAGCTCGATCGCCCGCTCGGCCATGCCGATCAGCCGCATGCAGTGGTGGATCCGCCCGGGCCCGAGCCGCGCCTGCGCGATGGCGAAACCGCCGCCCTCCTCACCGATCAGGTTGGACACCGGCACGCGCGCCCGGTCGAAGACCACCTCGGCGTGCCCGCCGTGGTAGTGGTCCTCGTACCCGAACACCTGCATGGCCCGCTTGACGGTGACGCCCGGGGTGTCGCGCGGCACCAGCACCATCGACTGCTGGCGCCGGATGTCGTCCCCGTCCGGGTCGGTCTTGCCCATCACGATGAAAATCCTGCAGTCGGGGTGCATCGCCCCGGAGATGTACCACTTGCGGCCGGTGATGACGTACTCGTCGCCGTCCCGCTCGATACGCGTGGTGATGTTGGTGGCGTCCGAGGAGGCCACGTCCGGCTCGGTCATGGCGAACGCCGAGCGGATCTCGCCGGCCAGCAGCGGCTCCAGCCACTGCTTGCGCTGCTGCTCGTCGCCGAACTGGGTGAGCACCTCCATGTTCCCGGTGTCGGGAGCGGCGCAGTTCGTCACGGTCGGCGCCAGCTGCGGCGAGCGGCCCATGATCTCGGCGAGCGGCGCGTACTGCAGGTTGGTCAGCCCGGCGCCGTACTCGGCGTCCGGCAGGAAGAGGTTCCACAGGCCCTGCCTGCGCGCCTCGGCCTTCAGCTCCTCCACCACGGGCACGTTCTCCCACGGGGAGGCGAGCCGCTCGCGCTGCTCGTGTGCGACGGCCTCGGCCGGATAGACGTGCTCGTCCATGAAGGCGAGGAGCCTGGCGCGCAGCTCTTCGGTGCGCGTGTCGAAAGCGAAGTCCATACGGATCAGCCCTCCTGGAGGCCTTCGTGGAGCGTGGTCAGTCCGTGCCGGACGAAGACGGGCACGAGGTCGCCGATGCGGTCGAAGCCGCGTCCGACCGTCTGGCCCAGCGTGTAGCGGTAGTGGATGCCCTCGAGGATCACGGCGAGCTTGAACCAGGCGAACGCCGTGTACCAGGAGACCGCGGAGACGTCGCGCCCCGAGCGCGCGGCGTACCGCTCGATGAGTTCGGACGGCGCCGGGTGCCCGGGGGCCTCGGCGGTCGTGGAGACGGGGGACCCGGGCATGCCGAGCGGCATGCTGTACATCACCAGCAGGCCGAGGTCGGTGAGCGGGTCGCCGAGGGTCGACATCTCCCAGTCGAGGATCGCCTTGATCCGGTCGTCCTCGCCGATGAGGACGTTGTCCAGGCGGTAGTCGCCGTGCACGACGGCCGGGGCGGGGGAGCGGGGCAGCTCGCGCCCGAGGGCGGCGTGCAGCTCGTCGATGCCGTCCAGGTCGCGGTTGCGGGAGGCGTCGAGCTGCTTGCCCCAGCGCCGCAGCTGCCGGTCGAGGAAGCCCTCGGGCCGTCCGAAGTCCGCGAGGCCCACCGCCTCCGGGTCCACGGCGTGCAGCTCCACCAGTGTGTCGACGAGGTTCAGCACCGCGCCCCGGGTCCGCTCCGGTCCGAGCGGGAGCAGCTGGTCGGCGGTGCGGTAGGGGGTGCCCTCGACGAACTCCATGACGTAGAAGGGCGCGCCGAGCACCTCCTCGTCCTCGCACAGCAGCAGCGGCCGCGGGACCGGCACGGCGGTCGGGTGCAGGGCGCTGATCACCCGGTGCTCGCGCTTCATGTCGTGCGCGGTGGCCAGGACGTGGCCGAGCGGGGGCCGGCGTACGACCCACCGGCGGGTGCCGTCGGAGACCTCGTAGGTCAGGTTCGACCGTCCGCCCTCGATCAGCCGGCCGGACAGCGGCCCGTCCACCAGTCCGGGCCGCTCCCGGTCGAGCAGGCCGCGCAGCCGGTCGAGATCGAGTCCGGGCGGGTGGTCGGGGCTCATGCGTCGCTCCTCCGGGGCAGGTGAATCGTTCCCGACTCATGATGCCGACCGGTCGGTATGTCGTCCAGAGCGGGGGCGAAACGTGATCGGGGCCACGATAGGCCGACGAGGGCCCGTGCGGGGCCACCGGGACTTTTCGGCCGGTTCGTTCAGGCCATCCGGCTTGCGTGCCGCACGGCGAGCCCGGAGGGTCGAAGCCATGAAGGCGATCAGCTACTCACGGTACGGCGGGCCCGAGGCGCTGGCGTTCGGGGAGGTGCGCGATCCGAAGGTCGGCCCGGACGCCGTGCTGGTGAAGGTACGGGCGGCGGCCGTGAACCCGGTCGACTGGAAGGCCCGGGAGGGCCACCTCGACGGCATCCTCGCGCCCGTCTTCCCCGTGGTGCCCGGCTGGGACGTCTCGGGCGTCGTCGTCCGGCCGGGCGTGGCCGTCTCGGAGTTCGACGTGGGCGACGAGGTCATCGGCTACGTCCGCGAGGACTTCCTCTCCCGCGGCACCTTCGCCGAGTACGTGGCCGCGCCGGTGCGCACCCTCGCGCGCAAGCCGCGCAACCTCTCCTGGGAGGAGGCGGCCGGGCTGCCGCTGGTCGGGCTCACCGCCTACCAGGTGCTGGTGAAGGTGCTGCAGGTGAAGCGGGGCGAGACCATCCTGGTGCACGCCGCGGCCGGCGGAGTCGGCTCGATCGCCGTCCAGCTCGGCACCCACCTCGGCGCACGGGTCATCGGCACCGCCAGCGAGCCCAACCACGACTTCGTACGAGGCCTCGGCGGGGAGCCGGTGGCGTACGGCGAGGGCCTGGCCGAGCGGGTGCGGGGGCTGGCGCCCGAGGGCGTGGACGCGGTGTTCGACACGGTCGGCGGGGAGGCGCTGAAGGTCTCGGCGAACCTGCTGGCCCCCGAGGGCCGCCTGGTGTCGATCGCCGACAACGGGGTGGTGAACTACGGCGGCCGCTACTACTTCGTCCGCCCCGACGCCGCGGACCTCGAGCGGCTGTCCGGCCTCGCGGAACAGGGCGTGGTGAGCGTGCACGTCGACGAGACGTTCCCCCTGGAGCGCACGGCGGACGCGCACCGGCTGAACCAGGAGGGCCGCACCCGCGGCAAGATCGTGGTGACGGTGGACTGGGATGCGGAGGGAGAGGCGGAGGCGCCGGCGTAGGGGGCACCGCCGCGACGCCGGCAGCGCCCCGGCAGAACGCCCCCTGACCGACGACCTGGACGCGACGTTCACCCTGCTGCGAGGCGCCTCGGGCTTCCTCCGGCCGGAGAACGGGCCGCTCCTGACCCGGGCCGAGCGGCACCAGTGCGCCTCCACGGCGTCTCCACCCTGGACGGAGTGCCCTTCAACGCGTGGCACCGAGCCCGGGAGCGCTCCGTGTCAGAGCACGACGGCTGCCCCGCACGCCGCCATCGCCACCGCGCACAGCACCGCCGCCGTGGCGTGCCGGGGGGCGAGCGCCGCCGGGCTGGGGGAGGCCGTCAGGGAGCGGATCCGGTGGTGGGCCACGGCCAGGAAGCCCAGCCACAGAACGCAGCACAGGGCGCACGCGAGGACGCCGGCCGTCGAGGGCCCGCCGTGCAGCGCGGCCCGCACGGCGAGGACGGCGACGATCGTGGCCGACAGCGTCGTGCGCCGCCAGGCGAGCCGGGTCCGCTCGGGCTGGAGCCCGGGGTCGCGGTCGGGCTCCGGCTGCCGGACCGCCGGAGTGCTCACCCCTCCCACCCCAGGAGCACCACGAAGACCATGGCGACGGCCACGACCGCGATGACCAGGCTCAGCAGCGCCGGGAACCGGGACACCGGCAGGTCCTCGCCCCGGCGCATGGCCCGCTCGCAGCGCAGCCAGTGGTTGACCGCCCGCAGCGAGCACAGCACGCCCGCGGCCAGCAGCGCGAGCGCCAGCCCGACCCGCCAGCCCCAGCGCAGGTCCGGCAGGAACTGGTCCACGGCGAAGCCGCCGCCGACCAGGGCGAGGGCGGTGCGCAGCCAGGCCAGGAAGGTGCGTTCGTTCGCCAGCGAGAACCGGTAGTCGGGCGTCTCGCCGTCCCGCCGCATCTCGGCGGGCGCGAACCACAACCGGACGTTCCGTACGAACTCGATCACGTGCGCGACCCTACCCGCCTGCCCGCCGCGCCTCCGCCTCAGCCCGTCGAGCGGAAGGCCGTGAGCCGCCGGTACGCCGCAAGCCCGTCCGGCACCCACTCCCAGTCCCCGAGGCGCCGCCGCACCTCGTCCTCGGGCAGGAAGTCGTGCCAGGCCACCTCCTCGGCCTGTGGCCGTACGGGAAGCTCGCAGCGGACCTCGTACACGGCCGACCACCAGCCCTGCCCGGCGCCGTCGTCGTAGAGGAACTTGAACAGAAACCGCGGGCGGGGCAGGCCGGTCACGCCCAGTTCCTCCTCGGCCTCGCGCAGGGCCGCCGCGTCGTAGGACTCGCCCGCGCCGACCACCCCGCCGACGAACATGTCGTACAGGGAGGGGAAGACCAGCTTGCCCGGGGTCCGGCGGTGGACGAAGATCCGGCCCTCGGCGTCCCGCGCCTCGACGAAGACGCAGCGGTGTCTCAGGCCGCGGGCGTAGACCTCACCCCGGGGGGACCGCCCGATGACCCGGTCGTTGTCGTCGACGATGTCGAGGATCTCGTCAGCAGCGCTCATGCCCTCATCCAAGCAGGGCACCGGGCGCCGGGGTCACTGCGTCTGCAGCCGCACCGCGGGTGCCGGTGCCGGAGTTCCGTGCGGCATCGCGGGGTGCAGACCCAGCAGCACGATCCCGGCGACCACGGCGAGGAGCCCGCCGGTCTCCCAGGTCAGGGCCACCGCGTCCGTCCGCAGCCGGTCGCCCAGGAAGCCCACGCCGCAGATGATCCCGGCGAGCGGCTGCGCCGCGGTCAGGGCGGGCAGCGACTTGCGCAGGGACGCCGTCTCGAACGCGCTCTGCACCAGGACCAGCCCCGTGACACCGAGCGCGACGACCGCGTAGGGCTGCCAGCCGGTGAGCAGCCCGGCGAGGCCGCCCTCGGAGAACCTCTGCCCGCTCACCCGGGTCAGCGCGTCCTGCACGCCGTAGAGCAGCCCGGCGGCCAGCGCCAGCAGCACCGGGCCCGAGCCCAGCCGGGAGCGCCTGCCGCGGGCCGTGAGCAGCAGGGCGAGCCCGCTCATGGTGCCCATGATGAGCCACTGCCGTACCGGATCGGCGGTCGCGGCGCCGCCCTGCGGCTGACCGGCCACGATGAACGCGGTCACCCCGCCGCCGAGCAGCAGCAGGCCCGCCCAGCCCTGGCGGCCCAGCGGCTGCCGGGTCTGCCTGCGGGAGAGCGCGAGCGCGAAGAGCAGGTTCGTGGCGAGCAGCGGCTCCACCAGGGACAGCTCGCCCTGGCCGAGCGCCGCCGCGCCCAGGGCCATGCCGGCCACCATCAGGGCGATGCCGCCGAGCCAGCGCGGGACCTTCATCAGGTCGGCCAGCAGCCGCAGGGAGAGGAAGTCGCTCAACGGGGCCCGCTGGGCCGCGTTCTGCTGCAGGACGAATCCGAAGCCCAGACAGCAGGCGGCACTCAGGGCGAGCACCAGGACGGGAACCGACACGCGGTGTACCTCGATCGTCAGGTCGGGTTCACGGTTGCGTAAGGGCCGACTGTACCGGCCGGCTCCGCCCGGCGTGCCCGTACGTCCCGCCCATCGTCAGGGGCGCTCCCGGGGCGCGCTATGACGTACGTCACAAAGACGAAAGGGAAAATTCGGGTGTCGGTCACAGGTTCCTCCAGGTCCCCTTCGGTCACAACAACCTCACGAATGGCGTGAGTTGACGCGTGTAACGCCCGGGTGGCCCTTGACGTCAACCGTTGGCGGGGGGTTGGCTGTGCGTGATCGGTTCATGGCGGTGCGCATCCGCGCCCCATCGGCAGCCGTGAGCCGAAACACCAGAAGAGCGCGTGAGGAAGACCCGCGGTGCCCCCACCCCCGCCTCCCCTCGGCCGTGGCCGCCGACGTCCGGCGCAGGCCTTCGACGAGGCCCTCGACGACGCCGAGCTCGTGGCCGCCCGCGCCGCCCTGGCGCAGGGCCGCTGGCAGAACGCCCGGTCCCTGCTGGTGCACACCGGGGACGACTGGGACCGGCGCGGCCACCGCGTCACCGTCCTCGCACGCGAGCCCTACAGCGCCGCCTGGGCGCGTGAGTGGCTGCTCGCCGAGCCGGAGTCCGCCGACGCCCGCGTCCTGCTCGCCCTCGCCCAGGTCCGGCGCGCCCTGCGCGGCAAGGGCAAGACCGCCCGAGCCCGCGAAGCCTGCCGGGACGCCGCGGCCCTCGACCCCGCCGACCCCACGCCCTGGCTCGGCCTGCTCATGCTGGAGTGCGCGGCCGGCACCGACCAGGACGCCGTCCGGGCCTTCGAGCACGTGCGCGCCCGGTACGCCGACCACCACCACGCCCACCACCTGATGGTCGCCCGGCTCGCCGGACGCCGCACGGAGGCCGGCCCGGACCCGCTGCACGAGGTCTACGACTTCGCCAACTGGGCCGCCGAACAGGCGCCCGCGGACTCCCCGCTCGCCATCCTGCCGGTCATCGCCCACGCCGAGCGCTACCGCGTCCTGGCCGCCGCCGGGCACGAACCCGCCGACCCGGCCGCCTCCGGCCACTGGACCGGGCGCCGCGCCCGGCAGGTGATGAAGGCCGCCTTCGACTGGTGGCTGGAGTGGGAGCTGGAGGGCCACCCGCGGCGGCTGATCGACCTGAACTTCCTCGCGCACGCCAAGTTCTGCGAGGGACGGGGCGCCGAGGCCGCCGCCCTGTTCCACCGGATCGGCCGCCACGCCACCCCGGCGCCCTGGTCGTACCCGGACCGCGACCCGCACACCGCCTTCGCCGCCGCCCGCGACGGCGCGCTCGGCACGGCCTGACCCCCGGACCCGACCAGTGAGGACGCCCTCCCGATGACCACGGACAGTTCGAGCACGAAGACGAGCACGAGCGCATCCGCCCCCGGCGGAGGCATCAGCACGTTCAAGGGGCGGGAGCGCGCCCTGCGCGCCGACCGGCTCGGCACCGGCGGACTGCTCCTGTCCGTCCTCGCCGCGACCGCCCCCCTCATGGTGGTCGCGGGTGTCATGCCCACCACATTCGCGGTGATGGGCATCGTCGGCCAGCCCCTGCTCTTCGTCGTCCTCGGCGTCGTCCTGATCCTCTTCAGCGTCGGCTACGCCGAGATGAGCCGCCACGTCCACAACGCGGGCGCCTTCTACGCCTACATCTCCCGCGGCCTCGGCGGCACCGCCGGCGCGGGCGCCGCCCTGGTCGCCCTCGTCGCCTACAACGCCCTGCAGGTCGGCATCTACGGCATTTTCGGCTTTGAGGTCTCCGGCCTCCTCGCCACCTACGCCGAGATCGAGGTCGCCTGGTGGATACCGGCGCTGGCGGCCGCGCTCGCCGTCGGCCTGCTGGGCTGGCTGAAGATCGACGTCAACGCGCGCGTGCTCGGGGTGCTGCTGGTCATCGAGGTGCTCCTCGTCGTCGTCTTCGACGTCGCCGCCCTGGCCGACCCCGGCACGGAGGGCCTGTCGCTGCACGCCTTCAACCCCGACACCCTCACCGGCGCGGGCGTCGGCACCGCGCTGTGCTTCTGCATCGCCGCGTTCCTCGGCTTCGAGCAGGCGCCCGTCTACGCCGAGGAGACCAGCCGCCCGCACGTGCTCGTGCCGCGCGTGATGTTCCTGGCCGTCGGCGGCGTCGCCGTGTTCTTCGCCCTGAGCAGCTGGGCCCTCACCGTCGCCACCGGCCCGTCCGCGATCGTCGGCACCGCGCAGAAGCAGAGCGCGGGCCTGCTGTTCTTCCTCACCGAGTCCCGCCTCGGCGCCACCTTCACCGACGTCCTGCACGTCCTGTTCGTCACCGGCATGTTCGCCGCCCTCCTCAGCTTCCACAACGTCGTCGCCCGCTACGCCTTCGCCATGGGCCGCGAGGGCCTGCTGCCCGCCGCCTTCGGCCGCACCAGCGGCAGCAGCGGCGCCCCCGGCACCGGCTCACTGCTCCAGACCAGCGTCGCCGTCGTGGTCGTCGCCGCCTTCGCCATCGCCGACGACAAGCCGTCCGGCGACCCGACCGCGCCCGTGCTGCACCTGTTCACCTGGTTCGGCAACGTCGGCGCCCTCGGCGTGATCGTCCTGATGGCCGCGGCGTCCCTGTCGGTCGTCGTCTTCTTCGTCCGCCGCGGCGCCGTCCGGGCCCAGGCCTGGCGGCTGGTCACCTCCGCCCTGGCGTGCCTGGCCCTGCTGGTCATCGCCGGCTACACGGTGAAGGACTTCGAGGTGCTGGTCGGCGCCGGCCCCGGCTCCGCGCTGAGCTGGGCGCTGCCCGGCATCATCGGCCTCGCGCTGGCCGCCGGCCTGGTCCTGGGCCTGGTACTGCGCGCCCGCGCCCCCGAGAAGCACGCCCGCATCGGCCTCGGCAACGAGGCGTTCCAGCTGGACAAGGCCGCCTCGTCCTGACCCCGTCCGCGCCGCCGGTGCTTACGGAACTCTGACGAGCACCCGCGATCCCTGTTCCCCGGGGACCGCGGGTGCTCGAATGAAGACGTGAACGAGGACGTATCCCAAGGCGTGAACGACGAACCCCCCGAGCAGCGCGGCACCCCGGTCGGCCGCCGCGTCTTCCTCGGCACCCTCGCCCTGGGCGCCCTCGGCGTGGCCGCCGCGCCCCCGCTGCAGCGCGGCCTGGAGAACTTCCTCGGCAGCGCCGCCGACAAGGACCCCACCGGCCTGACCGGCCTGCTCCCGAACGGCGGCGGCTTCCGCTACTACTCGGTCGCCTCGTCGGTGCCGCGCGAGAACGCCCGCACCTACCGCCTCACCGTCGACGGCCTCGTCGACCGCCCCACCACCTACACGCTGGCCGACCTCAGGGCCCTCCCGCAGACCCGCATGGTCCGCGACGTCCAGTGCGTCACCGGCTGGCGCGTCCCCGACACCCCCTTCGAGGGCGTCCGCCTGTCCCGCCTCCTCGACGCCGCCGGCGTGCGCCCCACCGCCGGGGCCATCCGCTTCACCTGCTTCGACGGCACGTACACCGAGAGCCTCACCCTCGACCAGGCCCGCCGCGCCGACGTCCTCGTCGCCCTGCGCATGCAGGACCAGGACCTCGGCCACTCCCACGGCGGCCCGGTCCGCCTCTACGTGGCGCCCATGTACTTCTACAAGTCCGCCAAGTGGCTCTCCGGCATCACCGTCACCGACGAGGTACGGCCGGGCTACTGGGAGGAGCGCGGCTACGACGTCGACGCCTGGGTGGGCCGCTCGAACGGACGGGACGATGAACCCACCAGTTGAGTCACCCCCGGCGCGGGTCCGGCGCTTCACCCCGGTGCAGCGCTGGGTCCACCGCACCACGGCCGCCCTGATGGGCCTCTGCCTCGCGACGGCGGCCTGCCTCTACGTCCCGCAGCTCGCCGAACTCGTCGGCCGCCGCGCCCTGGTCGTCACCCTGCACGTCTGGGCCGGAATCGCCCTGCCCGTGCCCGTCCTCGCGGGCCTGGCCTCCCGCGCCTTCCGGACGGACCTCGGCCTGCTGAACCGCTTCGGCCCGCACGACCGCACCTGGCTGCGCGCCGCCCTGCACCGCGACAGACGCCTGGAAGCCCGGCCCGCGGGCAAGTTCAACGCCGGGCAGAAGCTCTACGCGGCCTGGATCGCCGGCGCGAGCGTGGTCATGCTCGCCACGGGCCTGATGATGTGGCTGACCCACCTCACCCCCCTGCTGTGGCGCACCAGCGCGACCTTCGTCCACGACTGGCTGGCCCTCACCATCGGCATCGTCCTGGCCGGCCACATAGGCATGGCCCTGGCGGACCCGGAGGCCCGCCAGGGCCTGCGCACCGGCACGGTCAGCCGCACCTGGGCGAACACCCACCACTCACTGTGGCGCCCCTGAAGCCAGACACAAAACGGCACGACCAACGGCCCCAGGGGCGCGGGGAACTGCGCGACAAGCCACGACGCACCGGCACTCGCCGTACACACCCGCACTGCCACGGCGCTCCGCCTAGGGGCGCGGGGAACTGCGCGACAAGCCCCGACGCACCGGCACTCGCCGTACACACCCGCACTGCCACGGCGCTCCGCCTAGGGGCGCGGGGAACTGCGCGACAAGCCCCGACGCACCGGCACCCGCCGTACACACCCGCACTGCCACGGCGCTCCGCCTAGGGGCGCGGGGAACTGCGCGACAAGCCCCCACCCACCCGCACCCGCCGGACCCGCCTCCTACAACACCAGGGACAGCAGCAGAACGATTCCCCCGGCCACCACCGAGATGATCGTCTCCATGACGGACCACGTCTTGATGTTCTGGCCGACGCTCAGCCCGAAGTACTCCTTCACCATCCAGAACCCGGCGTCGTTGACATGGCTGAAGAACAACGAGCCCGCACCGATGGCCAGCACGAGAAGCGCGGCGTGCGTGCTCGACATGTCCGCCGCGAGCGGGGCGACCAGACCGGCCGCCGAGACCGTCGCCACCGTCGCCGAGCCGGTCGCGAGACGGATCACCACCGCGATCAGCCAGGCCAGCAGCAGCGCGGGTATCGCCCAGTCCTCGGAGATGTCCAGCACCATCTGCCCCACGCCCGTGTCGATCAGCGTCTGCTTGAAGCCGCCGCCCGCACCGACGATCAGCAGGATGCCCGCGATGGGCATGAGGCTCTTCTCGACGAGCGGCGAGACGCGCTCCTTGGAGAAACCGGCGGGCCGCAGCAGCGTGAAGATGCCGACCAGCACCGAGGCGAGCAGCGCGATCATCGGGGCGCCGATGACGTCGAAGACGCGCTGGACCAGGTTCTCCGGGTCGTCGATGACGATGTCGACGAGCGCCTTGGCCAGCATGAGGATCACCGGCAGCAGCACCGTGAACAGCGTGGCGCCGAACCCGGGACGCTTCTCCAGGTCCTCCGACGCACGCTGCGGAATCATGCGCTCGGGGGCGGGGACGTCCACCCAGCGGGCCGCGTACTTCGAGAACACCGGACCGGCGATGATCACCGTGGGTATGGCGACCAGGACACCGAGCGCCAGCGTGATGCCGAGGTCGGCCCCGACGGCGTCGATCGCGACCAGCGGACCGGGGTGCGGTGGCACCAGGCCGTGCATCACGGACAGTCCCGCGAGCGCCGGGATGCCGATGCGCATCAGCGAGTAGTTGCCGCGCTTGGCGACCATCAGCACCACCGGGATCAGCAGCACGATGCCGACCTCGAAGAACAGCGGCAGCCCGATCACCGAGGCGATGAGCACCATCGCCCACGGCATCGACCGGCCGCCGGCCTTGGCGAGGATGGTGTCGACGATCTGGTCGGCGCCGCCGGAGTCGGCGAGCATCTTGCCGAGGATCGCGCCGAGGGCGATCAGCACCCCGACACCGGCGACCGTGGTGCCGAGGCCGGTGCTGAAACTGGTGAGGACCTTGTCCAGCGGCGCCCCGGCGATCGCGCCGAGCGCCAGCGACCCGATGGTCAGCGCCAGGAAGGCGTGCAGCTTGAACTTGGTGATGAGCAGGACGATGACGGCGATGCCCGCCAGGACGGCGATGCCCAGCTGAGCGTGGCCGGCCGAGGTGATCGGCTCGGGTGCGTCCGCTGCCAGCATCTCGACGCTGAGTCTGGTCACGGTGGGGATGTCCCTTGCGTTGGTGAGTCGGGGAGGGGAGAGGGTCCGGCAGGGCTACGGGGTGGGCTCGGGGAGCGAGCAGAGGGCGGTGTACGCCCGCTCGGTGATCTCCTCCGGGCTGCCCGCGACGTCCACGCCGACCCCCGCCTCGTCCGCCGCCAGGGGCTGGAGCGTGGCGAACTGGGAGTCGAGCAGCGCCGTGGGCATGAAGTGACCCTGCCGGTGCGACATCCGGTCCTCGATCAGCGCGCGGTCGCCCGTGAGGTGCACGAAGACCACGCCGGGCGCGGCGGCCCGCAGCCGGTCGCGGTACGACCGCTTCAGCGCCGAGCAGCTGACCACCCCGCCGAGCCCGGCCCGCCCCTGCGCCCACTCGCCGATGGCGTCCAGCCAGGGCAGGCGGTCCTCGTCGGTGAGCGGCGTACCGGCCGACATCTTGGTGATGTTGGCCTGCGGGTGGAAGTCGTCGCCCTCGGCGTAGGGAACGCCGAGCCGGGCCGCGAGCAGGGGACCGATGGTGGTCTTGCCGGTGCCGGCGACGCCCATGACCACGACGACGTGGGGGGTGTTCATCGCTGCCTCACTGTCTGCTGTCTCCGTCGACACGTGATGTCGACGCAACTGAAACCCATTAGGTACGACGAATTCAAGAGGTCGTGACGAATAAGTCTGACTTTTTGTCTCCGTGATCTACCCCGTACGCTGAGTGCATGACCACACCGGGCCGGGGGCTGCACGGCCGTGTTCTGGACACCCTCGGCCCCGAGATCACCGCGGGTGAGTACCCGCCGGGCAGCGTCCTGCGCACGGACGAGCTCGCCCAGCGTTTCGACGTGTCGCGCTCCGTGATGCGCGAGGCGGTCCGCGTCCTGGAGTCCATGCACCTGGTCGAGTCGCGCCGCCGCGTCGGCGTGACGGTCCGTCCCGAGACCGAGTGGAACGTCTACGACCCGCAGGTCATCCGCTGGCGCCTGGCCGGCGCCGACCGCCCCCGGCAGCTGCGCTCCCTGACCGTGCTGCGCTCGGCGGTCGAACCGGTCGCCGCCGGCCTCGCCGCCCGGCACGCCACGGCCGAGCAGTGCGCCGAACTCACCGAGTGCGCCCTCGGCATGGTCGCCCACTCACGCGGCCACAAACTGGAGGGGTACCTCGTCCACGACATCGCCTTCCACCGCGTCATCCTGGACGCGTCGGGCAACGAGATGTTCGCCCGCCTCGGGGACGTCGTCGCGGAGGTCCTGGCGGGCCGCACCCATCACGACGTGATGTTCGAGGACCCCGACCCGGCCGCCGTCACCTTGCACGTCCAGGTCGCCGAGGCGGTCCGGGCGGGCGACGCGGTCCGCGCCGAGGAGCTGACCCGCGAGATCGCCGTGGGCGCCCTCCAGGAACTCGACATCCTGGCGCCCTGAGCCCGGTTACGCCGGGAACTCCCCGTCGACGTACACCCACGCCCCGCCGACCCGCTCGAACCGGCTCCGCTCGTGCAGCGACCCGCCCCGGTACGACGCCCGGAACTCCACGGTGCCGGTGGAGTGGAACGCGGACCCGTCGACCGTGACCAGGATCTCCAGCCCGGTCCACCGCATCCCCGGATCGGGCTCCAGCCGCGCGGGCCGCGTCCGCGGATGCCAGGTGCGCAGCAGATATCCGGCGTCCCCCCTCACGAAGGCGCAGTACCGCGAGCGCATCAGCGCCTCGGCGGTCGGTGCGGCGGCGGCTCCCGAGTGGTACCGCCCGCAGCAGGCCTCGTAGGCATCGGGGAGCCCGCACGGGCAGGAACGCCTGGTCATGGTCACCCTCCGCGGCAACGACCGAGGGCCGTGACCTCGCGGTCACGGCCCTCAGCCCTCGTGTGTCCGAGGGGGGACTTGAACCCCCACGCCCGATAAAGGGCACTAGCACCTCAAGCTAGCGCGTCTGCCATTCCGCCACCCGGACAAGGTGTCTGTCGCGCGGGTTCTCCCCGCGGCGACGACGTAAACATTACCAGGCTTTCGAGGGTGGCCGATCACCCCCCGTCCCGCCCCCGACGCGGTGTGAACGGGGTGCGACGGGCCGGGAGCGCTCTTGGGGAGCGCGGCACGGAGAGGGAGGATGAGAGGGACCCACCAGCAGTGACAGCGGGAGGAAGCACGTGAGCGAGACGGACACGGCCAGGAGCGTCACCGGCGAGGACGAGGTCGTGGACCTCTGCCGCGAGCTGATCCAGATCGACACCAGCAACTACGGCGACCACTCGGGTCCGGGCGAGCGCAAGGCGGCCGAGTACGTCGCCGAGAAGCTCGCCGAGGTCGGGCTCGAACCGCAGATCTTCGAGTCCCACCCGGGCCGCGCCTCCACGGTGGCCCGGATCGAGGGCGAGGACCCCTCCCGGCCCGCGCTCCTCATCCACGGCCACACCGACGTCGTCCCGGCCAACGCCGGCGACTGGACCCACCACCCCTTCTCCGGTGAGATCGCCGACGGCTGCGTCTGGGGCCGCGGGGCCGTCGACATGAAGGACATGGACGCGATGACCCTCGCGGTCGTCCGCGACCGGATGCGCAGCGGGCGCAAGCCCCCGCGCGACATCGTCCTCGCGTTCCTCGCCGACGAGGAGGCCGGCGGCACCTACGGCGCCAAGCACCTCGTGCGCGAGCACCCCGGCCTCTTCGAGGGGGTGACGGAGGCGATCGGCGAGGTCGGCGGCTTCTCCTTCACGGTCAACGAGAAGCTGCGGCTCTACCTCGTCGAGACCGCCGAGAAGGGCATGCACTGGATGCGGCTCACCGTCGACGGCACCGCGGGCCACGGCTCCATGACCAACACCGACAACGCCATCACCGAGCTGTGCGAGGCGGTCGCCCGGCTGGGCCGGCACACCTGGCCGGTCCGCGTCACCAAGACCGTACGGGCCTTCCTCGACGAGCTGTCCGACGCGCTCGGCGTCGAGCTGGACCCCGAGAACATGGACGAGACCCTCGCCACGCTCGGCGGGATCGCGCGCATGATCGGCACGACCCTGCGCAACTCGGCCGCCCCGACCATGCTCGGCGCCGGCTACAAGGTCAACGTCATCCCCGGCCAGGCCACCGCGCACGTCGACGGCCGCTTCCTGCCCGGCTACGAGGAGGAGTTCCTCGCCGACCTCGACCGGATCCTCGGCCCGCGGGTCAAGCGCGAGGACGTGCACGCCGACAAGGCGCTGGAGACCGACTTCGACGGCAGGCTCGTCGACGCCATGCAGACCGCGCTGCGCGCCGAGGACCCGATCGCCCGGGCCGTGCCGTACATGCTCTCCGGCGGCACCGACGCCAAGTCCTTCGACGACCTCGGCATCCGCTGCTTCGGCTTCGCGCCGCTGAAGCTGCCGCCGGAGCTGGACTTCGCGGGCATGTTCCACGGCGTGGACGAGCGGGTGCCGGTGGAGGGCCTGAAGTTCGGCGCGCGGGTGCTGGACCGGTTCATCGACGCGTCCTGAGCACACCCGGAGCGGCCCGGTATTCGGGCGCGCGTACGAGATCGACTGGGAAGAGTGAATGCGACCATAAGCTCGTAGCCTCATTACTCCCTCCTCGTTACAGGTAATGCGATCGCAAGATCGATCGCTTTGCCAACTAGGAGGAATAATGATCAAGAAGGTCGTCGCTGCTGCGGCTGCCACCGGTGGTCTGGTTCTCGCGAGCGCGGGCATGGCCGTCGCCGACTCGGGCGCCCAGGGTGCCGCCGTGCACTCCCCGGGTGTCGTGTCCGGCAACGTCATCCAGGTGCCCGTGCACGTCCCGGTGAACGTCTGCGGCAACACGGTCTCCGTGATCGGCCTGCTGAACCCCGCCTTCGGCAACACCTGCGTCAACAAGTGACGCCTCCCCCTCGCTGAGGGGAGTTTCAAAGCCATCGGTCCCGGAGTGCGAGCCACGCGCTCCGGGACCGACGCTTCTGCAAGGGAATTCGAGAAGAATTCGATAAAGGGTCGAAGGCAGGTAATCAGAAATGCGACAGGTCACCCGCAAGGGTCTGATGACCGTGGCGGCCGCGACCGGCGTGATCGCCGCCGCGGGCGGCTCCGCTCACGCCGACTCCGGCGCGTACGGCGCCGCTTCCGGTTCACCCGGCGTGCTCTCCGGCAACACGGTGCAGGCGCCGGTGCACGCGCCGGTCAACGTCTGCGGCAACACCGTCAACGTCGTCGGCGTGCTCAACCCGTCGGTGGGCAACGCGTGCGCCGACAAGGGCGGTGGATCGTCGTCCGGGGGACACGGCGAACACGGCGGTGGCGGCGGCTCGCACGCGGGCGGTCACGCCAGCGACTCGCCCGGCGTCGGCTCCGGCAACCACGTGCAGGCACCGATCCACGCCCCGGTGAACGTCTGCGGCAACAGCGTCGACGTCGTCGGCGCCGGCAACCCCAGCACGGGCAACGACTGCTCCAACGGCGGCGACCACGGCACCCCGCCCGGTGGCCCCGAGAACCCCGGCCAGCCGGGCGAGCCGGGCAACCCCGGAGAGCCGGGTGAGCCCGGCAACCCGGGAGAACCCGGTGAGCCGGGCAACCCCGGTGACCCCGGGAACCCGGGCGACCCCGGCAGCCCCGAGGAGCCCGCCGACCCGGGCACGCCGCCCTCCACCGGCGTCGAGACGCCGGGCGGCTCCTCGGACGGCAACCGGCCGAGCGGGCAGCTCGTCACCCAGCCCAAGGGCGAGGCCCAGCTCGCCAGCACCGGCAGCGACCTGCCGCTGGGCCTCGTCCTGCCGGCCGGCGCGGGTGCCCTGCTGGCGGGCGCGGTCCTCTACCGCAAGGCGCGCGCCTCGGCCTGACACGCCCCCCACGGGAACGGAGCGGGCCCCGCGGTGCGGGGCCCGTTTCGGGTGTGCGTCCTCCCGTGCGCCGTCTCAGCTCACCACGTGGCCCGCACCTGGCGGATGATCCGCCGGCGCAACCGCACCCTGCGGCTGCCGTCGCGCAGCAGGCTCAGACGGTGCAACTCCCAGTGTCCGTACTCGGCATGGTCGGTCAGCAGACGTGCCGTCTCCTTGCGGGAGACCCCGCGCGGTACGTACACGTCGACAAATTCGTATTCCGGCATCGCATCTATTGTGCGGGCTGGGCCCTGGTACGGATAGCGTCTGCACTATGTCTGATGCTGCGCAGCCCACCGCTGCCGAGGTACGCGCCGCCGCCGAGGCGGTCAAGACCGCGCTCGACCGCCACCTGGCCGCGGTCGAACGCAGGTCGGGTGAGGACGACCCGGCCGTCTACGAGGCGTTCAACCAGCTGGCCGCGGCCGCAGAGGTGTACGACGAACTGCTCTACGACCGCTATGACGAGGTCACCCCCTTCGAGATCCCCGGTGCGGAGGAAGCGCTGCCCCCGTACACGGGCCCCGAGGAACCGAACGCGCTGAGCGTACTGATCCGCCGTGACTACGCCGTCGCCGAACCGCAGCGTCTGCTGGCCCAGGCCCAGCGGATCGAGGCGGCCGACGGCGACGAGGGCACCTCCGCCTCCGGGACGGTGCACGGTGCGCTGGGCCTGCTGTTCGGCGAGTTCGAGCCCGACGAGATCGCCTCCCGGCACAAGGAGTTCGGGCTGGAGGAGGGCGACTCCACGCTCTGGGTGGCGGCCTCGGAGGAGCCGGCCGAGCCCGGGGAGTGGCTGGAGGCGCCGTTCGAACAGGTCGATCCGCAGCAGGTGGTCTGCCGCTTCGACGTCAGCGCCGTCTTCGACGACGACCTCGAGGACGACGAGGACGACGAGGACGAGGCCGGCGAGGAGCCGGAGGACGAGCTCGACACCGACCTCGACGAGGACGAGGACCTGGAGCCGCTGGACGCCGACCGCCGCTGAGCACCGGACGGCGAACGACGGCGACCGCGAGGGCGGTGGTCACGGGCCCGGGCCCGTGACCACCGCCCTCGTCACGCCCCGCTCACCTGCGGAGCGAGCAGCACCGGAAGCCGGGTCGTCCGGGGCTTCGCCGGAACCTCCGCCACGGCCCTGGCCAGCGCCTGCTCCACCCCGTGCACCACGGACAGATGCCGGTCGGCCCGCCCGAACGCCGTGTACACCCACGGCCGGCTCAGGGCCTGCGCCGCGTCACCGGGCAGCACCGCCACCACCGCGGGCCACCGGCTCCCCACGGCCTGGTGCGCGGTCATCGCCCACCCGTGCCGCACGGTGTGCTCCACCCGGTCCTTCGGCACGACGACGGTCCCGCCCGCGCACGACAGGTGCAGTCCCTCGGCGTCCGCCTTCAGCACGCGGCCCGGCAGCGCGCGCCCCGGCACGGGGGAGTGGACGACCCGGTCCCCGGGGTCGAAGCCGCCGAAGCGGCCCGGGCCCGGATTGAGCCGCTCCTTCAGCGCCGCGTTGAGAGCGCGGGTACCGACGGCGCCGCCGTGCCCCGGTGTGATCACCTGGGTCTGCTCGGCCGGTACGCCGATCGCCCGCGGCACCGAGTCCACGACGAGCTGCACCGTGCGGTGCACGGCCTCGCCCGCGTCCCGCACCGGCACGATCACGACCTCCTTGCCGGGGGCCTCGACCGGGTTCAGCTCGCCGATGCCGATGCCGGAGACCAGCTCGCCCAGCGGCCCGGGGTCCGGCAGCCGCGAGGCGACCTGCGGGCAGATCCGGGCGGCGAGCAGATCCGCGAAGACCCGGCCCGGCCCCACGGACCACAGCACCGCCGGGTCCCCGGCCAGCACCAGCCGCGCCCCGTCCGGCAGCGACTCCGTCACCAGCGCCGCCGTCTCGACGTCCAGCTGCGGCGCGTCGAGCACGACGAGCAGGTCCAGGTCCAGGGCGCCGTCGGCGTCACGGCCGGGGCCCTCGAGGCCCGCGAGCAGGCCGGCGACGGTCGTGACCGGGGAGTCGGCGGCGGTCTCCTGCCCGGACCGTCGCAGCAGCGCCGCGAAACGGTCCCGGCCGATCGGGCTGTGCGTGGCTGCCCAGGCGCGCAGTCCGAGGGCACGGGCGGTGTCCAGCAGGGCGGCCGGCTCGGCCAGGGACGCCTCACCGCCGGTGTGCAGGACGAGTCCGTGTCCGGCGACCGCGCGGAGCAGGTCTGCCGCCGAGCCCCGGGCCGCGGCGGCGGCCCGCTCCCACTCCTCGGCCGACCCGTCCTGCTTGGGCGTCGAGTTGACCAGCCGGGCCAGGCCGTCGGCGAGGCTCTCCTCGGCGAGTGCGTAGCGCTCCAGCCCGACCAGGACACGGACCGGACGTTCCTCGTCCTCCGCGTCGTCCGTGCTCTCCTCGGTGCGGGCCGCGGGGGCGGCCGGCGCGCCCGTCTCCTCCAGGGCGTCCTGGAAGACCAGCGCCTCGCCCTCCGCGAGGCTGTCCTGCACGGCGCTGTCCGGCTCCGGCACCCCGCGCTGGGCCAGGGCCGCGAGCAGCGCCGGCATCTCCAGGGCGGTGTGCCCGGCGAGCGCCGCCTGCTCCAGGAGCCAGACGGTGACGGCACGGCCCCGCCGCGCGTCGTCCGGGCCGCACTCGGCGCCGAGCAGCGCCCGCGCGAACCCGTCGGCCTGCTCGGGCCGCACGCCCGCCACGCGCAGCAACTGCCAGGGGTCCTCGCGCAGCCGCTCGTCGGCGCCCTCGCCGAGCGCCGCGGCCACCTGCGGCGCGAGCGCCTCCGGGGCGCCGCCCTCGCCGAGCACCCGCCGTACGGCCTGCACGGCCTCCGGCGCGGGACCGGCCGGTGCGGCGGCGGCCTCGGCCGGCAGCGGCCGGGGCGGCCGGACCGGCTCCGGGGCGGTGCGGCGGGGCGCGGGGGAGGGCTCCTGGAAGACGGTGGCCGCCGGCTTCTCGCCGCTCTCCACGGCCCGTACGGCCGCGAGCAGATCGGCCGCCGTGCCGCTGAGCTTGGCGCCGCTGGCGATCGGCCCCTTCTTCTCGGCCTTCCGCTGCGCGATGCGCTCGCGCTCGGCCTGCTGGGCCAGCAATTCGGCTTCCGCCTCGGACAGCCTGCGGGCCTCGGCCGCGTCAGCGCTTGCGGTTGCGGCTGCGGCTTCGCCTTCGGGGCGCTCGGAGCCGGAATGCTCCCCCGCCTCGGCTCCACGCTCCCCGGTCCCGGCGCCGGGCTCGCTTCCATCGTCAGCACGCCCGCCCTCGGCGGCCCGCCCGGCCTCCCCGCCCGCGCCACCCTCCGAACCGCCGTCCGCGGTGGGCGTCGTGCTCTCGGCGCCCGGCGTCCCCGGCTCGGCGTCCTCCGTGGTCTCGGGCTCCGTGCTCACAGCGTGCTCCAGTCGTGATCGGGATAGCGGTGCACGGGCGCCGACACATCGTCGAGCGCCCGGCAGATCTCGTCAGGAAGACTAAGGGTCTCCACTGACAATGCCGCCGTGAGCTGCTGCGCGTTGCGCGCGCCGACGATCGGGGCCGCCACTCCCGGACGGTCGCGGACCCACGCCAGCGCCACCTGGAGCGGTGACACCGCCAGCCCGTCGGCCGCGGTCGTCACGGCGTCGACGATCCGGCGCGCGGTGTCGTCGAGGTAGGGCGCGACGAACGGGGCGAGGTGCTCGGAGGCGCCGCGGGAGTCCGGGGGCATGCCGTCGCCCCGGTACTTGCCCGTCAGCACCCCGCGCCCCAGCGGGGAGGAGGGCAGCAGCCCGATCCCCAGGTCCAGCGCGGCCGGGAGCACCTCGCGTTCGACGCCGCGCTGGAGCAGTGAGTACTCCAGCTGCGTGGCCGCCAGCCGGGTCCGGGTGCCGGGGGCGGCGAGCTGCCAGGTGGCGGCCTTGGCCAGTTGCCAGCCGCAGAAGTTGGAGACGGCGGCGTAGCGCGCACGGCCGCTGGCGACCGCCAGGTCGAGGGCCTGGAGGGTCTCCTCCAGCGGCGTCTCCGGGTCGAAGGCGTGGACGTGCCACAGGTCGACGTAGTCGGTGCCGAGCCGGGAGAGCGAGGCGTCCAGCGCGGCGAGCAGATGGCCGCGGGAGCCGTCGACGCGGCGGTCGGGGTCGGGCACGCTGCCGGCCTTGGTCGAGATGACCAGGTCCCGCCGTGCCACGAGCCCGTCCAGCAGCTTGCCGAGCAGGTACTCGGCCTCGCCGTCGCCGTACACGTCCGCCGTGTCGACGAGGGTCCCGCCCGCTTCCCAGAAGGTCTTCATCAGGTCTGCGGCGTCGTGTTCGTCGGTGTCCCGTCCCCAGGTCAGGGTGCCGAGCCCGATCCGTGACACCCGCAGGCCCGTGCGGCCGAGTTGCCTCTGCTCCATGGACGCCGAGATTACTGGCCAGAGCCTGCCGTGTGGGTGGCCGAGGACCACCGAATTCCCGGGCCCGGCGGCGGGTGGTGCGGACGGCCCGCCGGAGCCGGATCCTCGGTCGAGGCCGGTTCCGGCGGGCCGCCGGGGTCAGCACGTGCCGTCGGACACCTGCAGGCCCTTGTTCGCGCCCGCCGTGCGGCTCACCACGGCCGGCACGCAGCCGGCCGCGTCGAGGCTCACGGAGTACGGGACGGAGACCGTGGTGGTGGACTTGAGGTCCGGCCCGGCCGGGTTGTTCTCGGTGCCGGGCTTCGACCACGTGACGTTGTCCAGGACGTTTCCGGAGACCTGCCAGTACCCGGCCTCGTCGGTGTAGAAGGTGCCCAGGACGTCCTTGGAGTCCTCGAAGTAGTTGTTGTCCACCTTGGCGCGGGCGCCGGCCCGGGAGTTGATGCCGGACTCGTTGAGGCGCACGTAGTGGTTGTTGTACATGTGCGCGATGCCGCCGCGCAGCAGCGGGGCGCGGGAGTCGATGTTCTCGTAGCGGTTGTGGTGGTAGGTGATGAAGCCGTTCGACCGGTCGCTCTCGCTGCTGCCGACCAGGCCGCCGCGGCCGGAGTTGCGCAGGACGCTGTAGGACAGGGTCACGTACTGGGTGTTGTTCTTCATGTCGAACAGGCCGTCGTAGCCCTCCGACTCGCCGCCCGAGGCCTCCAGGGTGGTGTGGTCGACCCAGACGTTGCGGACGTTGCTCTCCATGCCGATGGCGTCGCCGCCGTTGGAGGTGGGGGAGCCGGACTTCTTGACGTTCCGCACGGTCACGTTCCGGATGATGATGTTCTTCGACTCGCGGATGTGGATGCCCACTTGGTCGAAGACGGCGCCGCTGCCCACGCCGACCAGGGTCACGTTGCTGATCTTCTTGAGCTCGATCACGCCGTCGGCCGTGTCGCAGCTGTCGCCCGACACCTTCTTGGTGTTGGCGTGGTTGATGGTCCCCTGGACCTCGATGGTGATCGGGGTGGTGGCGCTGGCCCGGCCGCACAGGGCCTGGTGGATCGCGGTGCCCGTGGTCGCCCGGACCGTCTGGCCGCCGGCGCCGCCGGTGGTCCCGCCGTTCTGGGTCGCGTAGCCGGTGACGCTGCCGGTCGCGGCCGAGGCCTCGGGCAGGGACACGAGGGTGCCGGTCGTGGCGGCCACCGCCAGGGTGGCCAGAGCCGCGTGGAACCGCAGTGAGACCGTTCGCTTCATCCTTGCTCTCCGTTCCGTCTTCGACGTGGGGGTGGTGTGGAAAGCGCTTTCCCGTGAAGGTAAGGACTTGCTGTGAACGCGTCAATGGTCGCGTACTTGTTTTCTGTTCACACATCTGACCGCCAGGGCGCGGTGTGGCGGTGTCCAGGGGCCCGCCCCCGCGCTATGGTCGGGACGCCAGGCACGTTACTGATCGGTAAGGGGATGCGGCATGCAGCTCGGTATCAACCTCGGCTACTGGGGTGCCGGAATGGACGCGGACAATCTGGCCGTCGCCCAGGAGGCCGACCGGCTCGGATACGCCGTCTGCTGGGCCGCCGAGGCCTACGGCTCCGACGCGGCCACCGTCCTGTCCTGGGTCGCGGCCCAGACCGAGCGCATCGACGTCGGGTCCGCCATCTTCCAGATCCCGGCCCGCCAGCCCGCGATGACCGCCATGACCGCCGCCACCCTCGACTCCCTCTCCGGCGGGCGCTTCCGTCTCGGCCTGGGCGTCTCCGGCCCGCAGGTCTCCGAGGGCTGGTACGGCGTCAAGTTCGACAAGCCGCTCGGCCGCACCCGCGAGTACGTCGAGATCGTCCGCAAGGCGATGACCCGCGAGCGCCTGTCGTACGAGGGCGAGCACTGGACCCTGCCCCTGCCCGGCGGCCCCGGCAAGCCCATCAAGCTGACCGTGCACCCGCAGCGCGAGCACATCCCGCTCTACATCGCCGCGATCGGCCCGAAGAACCTCGAGCAGACCGGCGAGATCGCCGACGGCGCCCTGCTGATCTTCCCCTCCGCCGAGCACCTGGAGGAGACGACGATCAAGTACCTGCGCGCCGGGCGCGAGAAGGCCGGCAAGACCCTCGACGGCTTCGACGTCTGCCCGACCGTGCCCCTGGCCCTCGGCGACGACAAGGACGTCACCACGCTCGCCGACACCTTCCGCCCCTACACCGCCCTGTACGTCGGCGGCATGGGCAGCCCCAAGCAGAACTTCTACAACCAGCTCGCCCGGCGCATGGGGTACGAGAAGGAAGCCGCCGAGATCCAGGACAAGTACCTCTCCGGCGACAAGCAGGGCGCCGCGGCGGCCGTACCGCACGACCTGATCGACAAGACGGCCCTGCTGGGGTCCGTGGACCGGATCGCGGACCGGATGAAGGCCTACGCCGCCGCCGGGGTCACCACCCTGTCCCTCGCCCCGGCCGGCTTCACGCTCGACGAGCGGCTGGCGTCCCTGCGCGCCGGCACCGAGGCCCTGGAGCGCGCCGGGCTCGCGTGACGGGAGGTTTCCACGGCCGTGGTGGGGGCTCGGGGGTCTTCCCCGCCACGGCCGTCACGGGGAACAACGCGGCGAGCCGCCGGCGGTTACGCCGTGCCGCCCGGCGGCTGCACCGGGCACGGCCGGGGCACCCCCGTGTCCTCCATTCGGCGGAGTTGTCCCGCACACCTGTTGCAGCGCCCCGCGCCCCGCACTTGACTCGTTCTTCGCGGAAACCTGCGGACCTGCAGCACGCGCACGCGCGCGGGAGAGGTGCCCACGATGCTTTCGGCCAAGAGTCTTTTCCAGGAGATCCTCGACAACGACGAGTCCTTCGCCCTGTTCTGCTCCGTCGCCGCGAGCGGCGAGACCCAGGGCGGCTGGGAGAACGCCCGCATCGCCGCGCTCGTCCCCGACGGCGAGCGCGACCTCGCCCCCAAGATCACGCGGCACGGCGCCGACGAGGACAAGCACGGCCGCATCTTCAACGCCCTGCTGAAGAAGCGCGGCCTCGACCCCGTCCCGGTCCCGCCGGAGACCGACTACACCATGCTCCTGGAGCGCAACGGCATCGGCCTCGCCCACGCGCGGCTCAAGCGCGACGAGCAGCTCACCGTCCAGGACATCGTCACCTACCTCTCCCACAGCCGGGTCACCGAACAGCGCGCCTCCGAGCAGATGGAGCTGCTGCGCAAGCACTTCGCCGACCACCCCGACATCGGCCGCGCCGTCCGGCAGATCTCCAACGACGAGGACAACCACCTCGCCTACTGCCACGAGGAACTGCTGCGCTTCGCCCGCGCGGGCCACGGCCGGGCCATCCAGCGGACCCTGCGCGACTGCGCGCTCGCCGAGATCCGGATCTACCGGGACGTCAGCCTCGCGGTCATGGCGAACATGGGCCGCATCCTGGGCTGGTCCCGGGCCAAGGCGGCGGTGCTCAAGGCGGGCATCCACGCCGTGTACGCCTACGAACGGCTGGGCGGCTGGCGCCGGATGGTCTCGCTGGAGACGCCCGAGCGCCGCAACGCCCTCGGCGGCCCCGCCTCCACGGAACCCGAGTTCGCCTAGGCGGCCGGCCTCACAGCCACCCCCGGCGCTTGAACAGCCGGAACACCAGCACCTCCAGCACGGCCATCAGCACGATCAGCGCCGGATACGACCACACCCAGCCCAGCTCGGGCATGTGCTCGAAGTTCATCCCGTAGATCCCCGCGAGCATCGTGGGGATCGCGGCCATGGCCGCCCACGCGGAGATCTTCCGCATGTCGTCGTTCTGCCGGACGCTCATCTGCGCCAGATGCGCCGAGAGGATGTCCGACACCAGCCGGTCCAGGTTCTCCACGGACTCGTTCACCCGCGTGAGGTGGTCGCTGACGTCCCGGAAGAACGGCCGCGCCCGGTCGTCCACGAACGGCACCGCCACACCGGACTGCGCCGTCCCCGCCAGCCGGCTCATCGGCAGCGCCAGCGGCCCGGTCGCCCGGCGGAACTCCAGCACCTGCCGCTTGAAGCCGTAGATCCGGGACGCCGTGTTGCGCGAGCCCCCGTCCTCCGGCGAGAAGACCTCCGCCTCCAGTTCCTCCAGGTCGGTCTGGAGCTCGGTCGCCACGTCCAGGTAGTGGTCGACGGTGGCGTCGGCGACCGCGTACAGCACCGCCGTGGGGCCCTTGACCAGCAGTTCCGGCTCCTGCTCCAGCCGCCGCCGCACGGCCTTCAGCGGGGCGCCCTCGCCGTGCCGGACCGTCACCACGAAACCGTCGCCCAGGAAGATCATGAGCTCGCCGGAGGAGACGGTGTCGCTCTGCGGCTCGTACGCCACCGGCTTCAGGACCACGAACAGGGAGTCGTCGTACACCTCCAGCTTGGGCCGCTGATGCGCCTTGAGGGCGTCCTCGACGGCCAGCGGATGCAGTCCGAACTCCTGCGTGACGTGCTCGAACTCGGTCTCGGTCGGCTCGTGCAGACCGATCCACACGAAACCACCCCCCGCACGGGCCTCACTCAAGGCGTCCGAGAAGTCCTCGGGCCCCTCCGACCGGTGCCCGTCGCGGTAGATGGCACAGTCGACGATCACGTAGAGACTCTCCCGTCACTCGAACGACGCCGCACGCGCGTGCGCCTACGCTGGAGCGCATGCCCACACTGATCCTGGTCAGGCACGGACGCTCCACCGCAAACACCGAGGGACTGCTCGCCGGCTGGACGCCCGGCGTCGCCCTCGACGAACGCGGCGCGGCGCAGGCCGCCGCGCTGCCCGGGCGCCTCGCCGGACTGCCCCTCGCCGAGATCGTCGCCAGCCCGCTCCAGCGCTGCCAGGAGACCATCCGGCCGCTGCTGGAGGCCAGGCCGGAACTGCGCCCGCACACCGACGAGCGCATCGGCGAGTGCCACTACGGCGACTGGTCGGGGCGCAAGCTCGCCGAACTCAAGGACGAGCCCCTGATGGAGGTGGTGCAGGCCCATCCGTCCGCGGCCGCGTTCCCCGGCGGGGAGTCGATGCGGGCCATGCAGACGCGCGCCGCCGAGGCCGTGCGCGAGTGGAACGCGCGCGTGGAGCGCGACCACGGCGCCGACGCCGTCTACCTCATGTGCTCGCACGGCGACATCATCAAGTCGCTCGTCGCCGACGCACTCGGACTTCATCTGGACCTCTTCCAGCGGATTTCTGTTGAACCGTGTTCCATCACCGCGATCCGCTACACCCGGCTGCGTCCGTTTCTCGTCCGCCTCGGAGACACCGGCGACTTCACCTCGCTGGTGCCGCGCGAGGAGCCGCCGGGCGACGACGCCGAAGTCGGGGGTGGTGCGGGCGCACCGTGATCGTCGGCCGCAGTAGGGTGAAGCGGTCGCAGCAGTGCCGTACTCACGGTTTCCCACGATCCAATGGAGACAGGACGTGTCCCGTCAGGTGTTCCTCTATGACCATCCGGAGCGTTTCGTGGCCGGTACGGTCGGACTGCCCGGACGCCGCTCGTTCTTCCTCCAGGCCTCGGCAGGCACCCGGGTGACCAGCGTGGCCCTGGAGAAGACCCAGGTCGCCGCACTCGCCGAACGCATGGACGAGCTGCTCGACGAGGTCGTGCGCCGCAGCGGCGGCAGCGCCTCGGTCCCCGCCGTCGCCCCCTCGGAGATCACCGACACGGCCCCGCTGGACACCCCCATCGAGGAGGAGTTCCGGGTCGGCACCATGGCGCTCGCCTGGGACGGCGACGAGCAGCTCATGATCGTCGAGGCGCAGGCCCTCGTCGAGCTCGACGCCGAGTCCGACGAGGACCTCGCCGAGGCCGAGGAACGGCTGCTCCAGGACGAGGAGAACGGGCCCCCGATGCTGCGGGTCCGGCTCACCGGCGCGCAGGCCAGGGCCTTCGCCAAGCGCGCCCTCGACGTCGTCAACGCCGGGCGGCCGCCGTGCCCGCTGTGCAGCCTCCCGCTCGACCCGGAAGGACACGTATGTCCGCGCCAGAACGGATACCGCCGCGGAGCGTGACACCTCTCCCGGACGCCGCCGAGCTGCTCGCCCGGGGCGAACTGACCGTGCGCGGGCGCATCCGCGAGGCGTCCAACGCGGCCCTGTACTGCACGGTCGGCCACGACGGCCGGGAAGCGGCCTGCGTCTACAAGCCGGTCGCCGGGGAGCGGCCCCTGTGGGACTTCCCCGACGGCACGCTCGCCCAGCGGGAGGTCGCCGCCTACGAGGTCTCCGAGGCCACCGGCTGGGGCCTCGTCCCGCCCACCGTGCTGCGCGACGGCCCCTACGGCGAGGGCATGTGCCAGCTGTGGATCGACCCAGTGCCGGAGTCGGACCTGCTCGCCCTGGTCGACGGTGAGGAACCGGGGCCGGGCTGGAAGGCGATCGGGTTCGCCGAGGTCGGCGAGGGGCGCACCGCGCTGCTCGTGCACGCCGACGACGAGCGGCTGCGGCGGCTCGCGGTGCTGGACGCCGTGATCAACAACGCCGACCGCAAGGGCGGCCACCTGCTGCCCGGCGACCAGGGGCGGCTGTACGGCATCGACCACGGCGTGACCTTCCACGTCGAGAACAAGCTGCGCACCCTGCTGTGGGGCTGGGCGGGGGAGCGCCTCACCGAGGAGGCCGTGGACGTCCTCGAAGCTCTCCGGACGGCCCTGGCGGAGGGCGGGGCCCTCACCGCACGGCTCGAACCGCTGATCACGGGCGCCGAGATCGAGGCCACCCGCGCCCGGGTCGGCGCGCTGCTCGCCGCCGGGACCCATCCGGAGCCCGGCGGGGAATGGCCGGCCATTCCCTGGCCACCCGTGTAGGGGCCCTCGCGGCGTTCGCGTGGGCGTTCGCGGGGGACAGCACAGCGGGCGGTTCGCCGCAAGAGCGCCTTCTCGGTCTTCCGGCCCGCTCCCATTCGTATATGGAACTTCAGTCCGGTTAGGCTCAAGGCATGCATGCCTGGCCCGCTTCCGAGGTCCCCGCCCTGCCTGGTCAGGGCCGCGACCTGAGGATCCACGACACCGCGACCGGCGGACTCGTCACCCTCGACCCCGGTCCCGTCGCCCGTATCTACGTCTGCGGCATCACCCCGTACGACGCCACCCACATCGGACACGCGGCGACCTACAACGCGTTCGACCTCGTGCAGCGCGTGTGGCTCGACACCAAGCGGCAGGTTCACTACGTCCAGAACGTCACCGACGTCGACGACCCCCTCCTGGAGCGGGCACAGCGCGACGGCCTCGACTGGGCCGACCTCGCCGAGCAGGAGACGGCCCTCTTCCGCGAGGACATGACCGCCCTGCGGATGCTGCCGCCGCGCCACTACATAGGAGCCGTCGAGGCCATACCCGGGATCGTCCCGCTCGTGGAGCGGCTGCGCGACCTGGGCGCGGCCTACGAGCTCGACGGGGACGTGTACTTCTCCGTCGAGTCCGACCCGCACTTCGGCGAGGTCTCGAACCTGGACGCCGCGGCGATGCGGCTGCTGTCCGCCGAGCGCGGCGGCGACCCGGACCGGCCGGGCAAGAAGAACCCGCTCGACCCGATGCTGTGGATGGCGGCCAGGGAGGGCGAGCCGAGCTGGGACGGCGGCTCGCTGGGACGCGGCCGGCCCGGCTGGCACATCGAGTGCGTGGCCATCGCCCTGGACCACCTCGGCATGGGCTTCGACATCCAGGGCGGCGGCTCCGACCTCGCCTTCCCGCACCACGAGATGGGCGCCTCGCACGCCCAGGTGCTCACCGGCGAGTTCCCCATGGCCAAGGCGTACGTGCACGCCGGCATGGTCGCCCTGCACGGCGAGAAGATGTCCAAGTCCAAGGGCAACCTCGTCTTCGTCTCCCGCCTGCGGCGCGAGGGCGTCGACCCGGCCGCCATCCGGCTCGCGCTGCTCGCCCACCACTACCGCGCCGACTGGGAGTGGACCGACCAGGTCCTCCAGGACGCCGTCGCGCGGCTGGGCCGCTGGCGGGCCGCGGTCTCCCGGCCCGACGGACCGCCCGCCGAGGCGCTCGTCGACGAGATCCGCGCGGCCCTGGCGCACGACCTGGACGCCCCGGACGCGCTCGCCGCGGTCGACCGCTGGGCCGCGCTCCAGGAGGAGACCGGCGGCACGGACGAGGGCGCGCCCGGGGTGGTCTCCCGGGCGGTGGACGCGCTGCTGGGCGTGGCGCTCTAGCCGCAGGCGCACGGAAAAGGGGGCGTCTCCCGACCGGGAGACGCCCCCTTTCGCCGTTCTCAGTCCTCCGACGACTCCTCGTCGTCCGAACCCCCGGACTTGGGCGGCTTCGGCGGACGGGTCCGGCCGCTGGGGTTGTCCCGCAGGTACGACGAGCTGTCGCTGCCGTCCGCCGTGGCGTGCCCGCCCGCCGCGGGCGGTCCGCCGCCGTCCCGGCGCCGCAGGTAGCGCTCGAACTCGCGGGCGATCGCCTCGCCCGACGCCTCCGGCAGCTCCGCGGTGTCCCGGGCCTCCTCCAGCGACTGGACGTACTCGGCGACCTCGCTGTCCTCGGCGGCCAGCTGGTCCACGCCCACCTGCCAGGCGCGCGCGTCCTCGGGCAGCTCGCCCAGCGGGATGCGCACGTCGATCAGGTCCTCCAGCCGGTTCAGAAGCGCCAGCGTCGCCTTCGGGTTGGGCGGCTGCGACACGTAGTGCGGCACCGCCGCCCACAGCGACACGGCCGGCACCCCCGCGTGCGTGCACGCCTCCTGCAGGACGCCGACGATGCCCGTCGGCCCCTCGTACTTGGTCTCCTCCAGATCCATACGGCGGGCCAGGTCCGGGTCGGACGTCGTCCCGCTGATCGGAACCGGACGGGTGTGCGGGGTGTCGCCCAGCAACGCGCCCAGCACCACCACCAGTTCCACACCCAGCTCGTGCGCGAAGCCCAGCAGTTCGTTGCAGAACGAACGCCACCGCATGGACGGCTCGATGCCCCGGACCAGGACCAGGTCGCGCGGCTTGTCACCGCCGACCCGCACGACCGACAGTCTCGTCGTCGGCCAGGTGATCTTGCGGACGCCCGCTTCCATGAAGACCGTGGGGCGGTTCACCTGGAAGTCGTAGTAGTCCTCGGCGTCCAGCGCCGCGAACACCTCGCCCTTCCACTCCCTGTCCAGATGCGCGACCGCGGTGGAGGCGGCGTCGCCGGCATCGTTCCAGCCCTCGAACGCGGCCACCATGACCGGGTCGATCAGCTCGGGAACCCCCTCGAGCTCGATCACCCAGTGCCTCCTTCCGACGTACCCTCGCGTACGCCCCAACCTTACGGCGTGCGAAGGGGACGTCCGCAGCCCCCTTGCAGGGGGAGTGCCCCATCACTGCCCCGTGATCCACCCGTGAACACCCGGACCCGTCCGGGCCGTCCGTGCGGCGCGGCTCACAGGGCGGAGCGCAGCCAGTGCTCCACGCTCGCGATGTGCACGGTCGCCCAGGAGCGGGCCGCCTCGGCGTCCCGGTCGCGCAGCGCCGCCAGGATCGCCCGGTGCTCGTGCAGCGTGCGGCTCACGGCGTCCTCCTGGGTGAGGCCCCGCCAGATCCGGGCCCGGGTGGTGGGACCCGACAGCCCGTCCAGCAGCGAGCACAGCACGGAGTTGCCCGCAGCCCGCACGATGTCCCGGTGGAACTCCAGGTCGCAGGCGACCAGGTCCTCCACGGACGGATCGTCACCGAGCCCGTCCAGCCGGGCCGTGAGCGCGTCCAGCTGCCGCTCGCCGATCCGCGCCGCCGCCATCGCCGTGGCGGCGGGCTCCAGGATGCGGCGCACCGCCAGGAACTCCAGCACCGTGTCGTCGCGGTGGAAGTCCACGACGAAGCTCAGTGCCTCCAGCAGCAGTTGCGGGTCGAGGCTGGTGACGTACGTGCCGTCGCCCTGGCGGACGTCCAGGATCCGGATGAGGGAGAGCGCGCGGACGGCCTCCCGCAGGGAGTTGCGGGACAGCCCGAGCCCGGCGGCCAGTTCGCTCTCCTTCGGCAGCCGGTCGCCCGGCCGGAGCGCGCCGGAGACGATCATGCCCTTGATCTTCTCGATCGCCTCGTCGGTGACAGCCATCCCCGGCCTCCCTGTCGTTCAGGACCTCCGACGTATCCGGTCATTATGGGGGCCGGGGAAACACGGAAGGGGCGGCTCCGTCGGCGTGGAGCCGCCCCTCCCGGGCCGGGATCGCCCAGGGGGCGTGCCTACTTCTTGTCGAGCAGGTCCTGGACCTTGGCGCGGACGTCGTCCGTGGCGAGGCCGCGGATCGTCAGCGTCGTACGGCGGCGCAGCACGTCGTCCTGCGTCTCGGCCCACTCGTGGTCGCGGGCCCACACGACCTGCGCCCAGATCTCCGGGGCGTCCGGGTGGACGCGCTCGGCCAGCTCCGGGTTGTCGTTGGCCAGCCGGGCGATGTCGAAGGCCAGCGAGCCGTAGTGGGTCGCCAGGTGCCTGGCCGTGTCGGGCGCCATGCGCGGGCCGGGCGCCGGGCGGTCGGTCAGCAGCCGGTGGGCGACCGCGCGCGGGTTGGCGATGCCGGGCAGCGGCAGCTTCTTCGGCAGCGAGCCGACCGGCTCGAAGTCGTCGCCCAGCGGGTGGCCCGGCAGCGCCTCCAGCTTCTTCATGATGGTGCGGCCGATGTGGCGGAAGGTGGTCCACTTGCCGCCGGCCACGGACAGCATGCCGCCCCGGCCCTCGGTGACGACCGTCTCGCGCTTGGCCTTGGCGGTGTCGCCGGGGCCGCCCGGCAGCACGCGCAGACCGGCGAAGGAGTAGGTGATCAGGTCACGGCTCAGCTGCTGGTCGCGGACCGAGAAGGCGGCCTCGTCCAGGATCTGGGTGATGTCCTGCTCGGTGACCGAGACGTCCGCCGGGTCGCCCTCGAACACCTCGTCGGTGGTGCCCAGCAGCAGCATGTCCTCCCAGGGGAGGGCGAAGGTGATGCGGTACTTGTCGATCGGGGTGGCGAGCGCGGCCTTCCAGGGAGAGGTGCGCTTCAGGACCAGGTGCGCGCCCTTCGACAGGCGGATGGACGGCGCCGCGTTCGGGTTCTCCATCCGGCGCAGGTGGTCGACCCACGGGCCGGTCGCGTTCAGCACCAGCCGGGCGTTCACGCCGAACTCGTCGCCGGACAGGCGGTCCTTCAGCTCGGCGCCCGTGACCCGGCCCTGGGTGAAGCGCAGGCCGGTGACCTCGGCGTGGTTCAGGACCACCGCGCCCGCCTCGACGGCCGCGCGGACCGTCATCAGCGCCATGCGCGCGTCGTTCATCTGGTCGTCGCCGTACACGGCCACGGCCCTGAGGTTCTCGGTGCGCAGCTCGGGCACGTCCTGCGCGGCCTTGGCCGGGGAGAGCAGGTGCCCGACGCCGTCACCGAACGCGGAGAGCGCGGAGTAGGCGAAGACGCCCGCGCCGAGCTTCGCCGCGCCGTGCGGCCCGCCCTTGTACACCGGGAGGTAGAACGTGAGCGGGTTCGCCAGGTGGGGAGCCACCTGGCGGGAGACCGCACGGCGCTCGAAGTGGTTCTCCGCCACCAGCTTCACCGCGCCGGTCTGCAGGTAGCGCAGACCGCCGTGGAGCAGCTTGGAGGAGGCGGAGGACGTGGCGCCGGCGAAGTCGCCGGCGTCCACCAGTGCCACCCTGAGGCCGGACTGCGCGGCGTGCCAGGCGGTGGAGATGCCCAGGATGCCGCCGCCGATCACGAGAAGGTCGTACGACGCCTTGGAGAGCTGCTCCCTGGTCTCGGCTCGGCTCGGGTTCGAGCCGGAGGCCGGGTGCGTCCCCAGGGCAGGCACGGACTGCAGGGTGGACTTGGTGGTCATGCTGTTTCTTACTCCTCGTCCTCGAGCCAGCCCATGGTCCGCTCGACGGCCTTGAGCCAGTTCTTGTACTCACGGGCGCGGGTCTCCGCGTCCATGCGGGGGGTCCACTCGGCGGCCCGCCGCCAGTTGGCGCGCAGGTCGTCGGTGCTGTTCCAGAAGCCGACGGCGAGACCGGCGGCGTAGGCGGCGCCGAGGCAGGTGGTCTCGGCGACCATCGGGCGCACCACGGGGGCGTCCACGAAGTCGGCGAGGGTCTGCATCAGCAGGTTGTTGGAGGTCATGCCGCCGTCGACCTTCAGGGCGGCCAGCTCGACGCCGGAGTCCTTGGTCATGGCGTCGGCGATCTCCCGCGTCTGCCAGGCGGTGGCCTCCAGGACGGCCCGCGCCAGGTGGGCCTTGGTGACGTACCGGGTCAGGCCGGCGATCACACCGCGGGCGTCGGAGCGCCAGTACGGGGCGAACAGACCGGAGAAGGCCGGCACGAAGTAGGCGCCGCCGTTGTCCTCGACCGACAGGGCGAGGGTCTCGATCTCGGCGGCGGTGGAGATCAGGCCCATCTGGTCGCGCATCCACTGCACCAGCGAACCGGTGACGGCGATCGAGCCCTCCAGGGCGTAGACCGTGTCCTGGTCGCCGATCTTGTAGCCGACCGTGGTCAGCAGGCCGCTGTAGGAGTTGATGATCTTGTCACCGGTGTTCATCACCATGAAGGTGCCGGTGCCGTAGGTCGACTTGGTCTCGCCCTCGGCGAAGCAGGTCTGGCCGAACAGGGCCGCCTGCTGGTCGCCGAGCGCGGAGGCCACCGGGATGCCGCCGAGCAGGTCGCCCAGCTTGCCGCCGGTGATCTCGCCGTAGACCTCGGCGGAGGAGCGGATCTCGGGCAGGATCTGCTTCGGCACGCCGATCGACTCGCAGATCTTGTCGTCCCACTGCATGGTGTGCAGGTTCATGAGCATCGTGCGCGAGGCGTTGGTGACGTCCGTGACGTGCTTGCCGCCGTCGACACCGCCGGTCAGGTTCCAGATGACCCAGGTGTCCATGGTGCCGAAGAGGATGTCGCCCGCCTCGGCGCGCTCCTTCAGGCCGTCGACGTTGTCGAGCAGCCAGCGGGCCTTGGGGCCGGCGAAGTACGAGGCCAGCGGCAGGCCCGTCTCGCGGCGGAAGCGGTCCTGGCCGACGTTGCGGCCGAGTTCGCGGCACAGGGCGTCGGTGCGGGTGTCCTGCCAGACGATGGCGTTGTGGACGGGCTCACCGGTGTTCTTGTCCCACAGCACGGTGGTCTCGCGCTGGTTGGTGATGCCGATGGCCTTGATGTCGTCGCGGGTGATGCCGGCCTTCTCGATGGCCCCGGCGACGACCTCCTGGACGTTCGTCCAGATCTCCGTGGCGTTGTGCTCGACCCAGCCCGGCTTCGGGAAGATCTGCTCGTGCTCCTTCTGGTCGACGGAGACGATCCGGCCGTCCCGGTCGAAGACGATGCAGCGGCTGGAGGTGGTGCCCTGGTCGATGGCGGCGATGAAGGGGCCGGCGGTGTGCGCGTCGGTCACTGTGTGCTCCTGGAAGTTCCGTGTTTATGGGGCTTTACGTACGGCGCGTGCGGAGAGTTTCGCAAAGGACGCGAGGATCGCTCCTAGGCGAACGCGACGTTGTAGATGCCTGCCGCGATGGCGCCGCCGAGCAGCGGACCCACCACCGGGACCCAGGCGTAGCCCCAGTCGGAGCCGCCCTTGTTGGGCAGGGGCAGCAGGGCGTGCACGATGCGCGGACCGAGGTCACGGGCCGGGTTGATCGCGTAGCCCGTCGGGCCGCCGAGGGACAGGCCGATCGAGACCACGACGAGCGCCGTGATCAGGGCGCCCATGGTGCCCAGGCCGTTGCCCTTGTCGTTCAGGCCCTGGGTGAGCACCGCCAGCACGAGCACGATGGTGCCGATGACCTCGGTGGCGACGTTCTGCCAGGCGACCCGGACCTCGGGGCCGGTGGAGAAGACGCCCAGCACGGGGCCGGCGCCCTGCTCCTGGGCCTCGACGGCCTTGACCGCCGTGTCCTGCGCACCCGGACCGCCGACGATCTCGCGGTCGGTGAGGTGGGCGTGGAACTGACCGTAGTAGGCGATCCAGACCAGGGCCGCGCCGATCATGGCGCCGAGGATCTGCCCGGCCCAGTAGACCGGGACGTTCTTCCAGTCGCCGTCCTTGATCGCGAGGGCGACGGTGACGGCCGGGTTCAGATGGGCGCCGGACAGCGGCGCCGTGGTGTAGACGGCCGTGAGCACCGCGAAGCCCCACCCGAAGGTGATGGCCAGCCAGCCGGCGTTCCGTGCCTTGGAGGCCTTGAGCGTGACGGCGGCGCAGACTCCGCCGCCGAGAAGGATGAGTATGGCGGTACCGATGGTCTCGCCGATGAAGATGTCGGAGCTGGACACCCGCGACTCCTTTGTCCTACGTCCAGGGAAGTTCGATACCGGCCTGGCGTTGTCACACTCTAGCGCGTATTGCCGGTAGCTGTTCGACAATGTCGACCGATGGACGGGAGTCTTGCTTCGGCGTTACGAGCACGTCAAGAGCTGTGTCGCCGATAACACGATCGTTACTGATCGCGGCCGTCCCCTGGATCCTTGCCGCAGGTGAGCGCGGACATGCCAAAGACCGGAACGCCGTCGGGCGCTCCGGTCTCGTTCGTCCTGCGTCAGAAGCGCCCGGCGCCCAGATCCCGGGACACCGCACGGGCGCAGTCCCGGACCGCCGCGATGAGCTCGGGGCGCAGTTCGCCGTCCCGGCACAGCCGCTCGACGGCACCGGTGATGCCGACCGAGCCCACCGGCATCCGCCGCCGGTCGTGGATGGGCGCGGCCAGGGACGCCACGCCCTCCCAGGTCTCCTCCACGTCCGCCGCGTACCCACGCGCGCGGGTGAGGTCGAGGATCTTCTCGAAGTCCTCCGGCTCGCACACCGTCCGGTCGGTGAACGCCTTGCGGTCGGCCTCCAGGGCCTCGCTGTGGGCCACCGGGTCGTAGGCGGACAGCACCTTGCCCAGGGCGGTGGAGTGCAGCGGCTGCATGGCCCCGATCTCCAGGACCTGCCGGCTGTCGTCGGGCCGGAAGACGTGGTGCACGATCAGCACGCCCTGCTGGTGCAGGACGCCGAGGTAGACGCTCTCGCCGCTGGAGCGGGCCAGGTCGTCGGTCCACACCAGGGCGCGGGCGCGCAGCTCGTGGACGTCGAGATAGGTGGTGCCAAGGCGCAGCAGCTCCGCGCCCAGCTGGTAGCGCCCGGAGGCGTCGTCCTGCTCCACGAAGCCCTCCTGCTGCAGGGTGCGCAGGATGCCGTGGGCGGTGCCCTTGGCCAGGCCCAGCGACGAGGCGATGTCCGACAGGCCGAGCCGCCGTTCGCCGCCCGCCAGCAACCGCAGCATCGCGGCCGCCCGCTCGAGCGACTGGATGTTCCGTGCCATCGCCGTACTGCCTCCGTCCCCTTCGACCGCCGACAACCGGGGGCCCGCAGCCCTCGTTCGGCAATGTCGAACACTACCGGTCCTTGGCGACGTCTCGCTAATGGTGGGTCACCATTTGTTGCGCCGCGCCGGGTCGGTCCGCCGCAGATTCCTCGCACAACCGGCCACCCGCGCGCCATCGGCGTCCGCCCCGTGGACGCTCTGCCCATCCAAGCCCACTCCCGGTTACGCTGGCGCGGTGCGCCCTTCCCCGGATGCCCTCCGGACGTCAGGGAAGCCGCAAAGCCGACAGCCGTCGCACCTGAGGGAGCCCCTTTCATGGCCTCGTTGCCGCCGACCCCTTCCGCCGACAGCCGGACCCGTGTGTCCGCGCTCCGAGAGGCCCTGGCCACCCGCGTGGTCGTCGCCGACGGAGCCATGGGCACCATGCTCCAGGCCCAGGACCCCACCCTCGAGGACTTCGAGAACCTCGAGGGCTGCAACGAGATCCTCAACGTCACCCGGCCGGACATCGTCCGTTCCGTGCACGACGCGTACTTCGCGGTCGGTGTCGACTGCGTCGAGACCAACACCTTCGGCGCCAACCACTCCGCCATGGCGGAGTACGACATCCCCGACCGCGTCTTCGAACTGTCGGAGGCCGGTGCCCGCATCGCCCGCGAGGCGGCCGACGAGTACGCCGCCGGCGACGGACGCCCCCGCTGGGTCCTGGGCTCGGTCGGCCCCGGCACCAAGCTGCCCACGCTCGGCCACATCGCCTACGGCACCATCCGCGACGGCTACCAGGCCAACGCCGAGGGCCTGCTCGCCGGCGGCGCCGACGCGCTGATCGTGGAGACCACGCAGGACCTGCTGCAGACCAAGGCGTCCGTCCTGGGCGCCCGCCGGGCCATGGAGGCCACCGGCGTCGAGGTCCCCCTGCTCTGCTCGATGGCCTTCGAGACCACCGGCACCATGCTGCTCGGCTCCGAGATCGGCGCGGCCCTGACCGCGCTGGAGCCCCTCGGCATCGACATGATCGGCCTGAACTGCTCCACCGGCCCCGCCGAGATGAGCGAGCACCTGCGCTACCTCACGCGCCACTCGCGCATCCCGCTGCTGTGCATGCCGAACGCCGGTCTGCCCATCCTCACCAAGGACGGCGCGCACTTCCCGCTCGACCCCGAGGGCCTGGCCGACGCCCAGCAGAACTTCGTCCGGGACTACGGTCTCTCCCTGGTCGGCGGCTGCTGCGGCACCACCCCCGAGCACCTGCGGCAGCTGGTCGAGCGGGTCCGGGACGTCACCCCGACCGAGCGCGACCCGCGGCCCGAGCCGGGCGCCGCCTCCCTCTACCAGTCGGTGCCGTTCCGGCAGGACACCTCCTACCTGGCCATCGGCGAGCGCACCAACGCCAACGGCTCCAAGAAGTTCCGCGAGGCCATGCTGGAGGGCCGCTGGGACGACTGCGTGGAGATGGCCCGCGAGCAGATCCGCGAGGGCGCGCACATGCTCGACCTGTGCGTGGACTACGTCGGCCGCGACGGCGTCGCCGACATGGAGGAGCTGGCCGGCCGCTTCGCCACCGCCTCCACCCTGCCGATCGTGCTGGACTCCACCGAGGTCGACGTCATCCGGGCAGGACTGGAGAAGCTCGGCGGCCGCGCGGTGATCAACTCGGTGAACTACGAGGACGGCGACGGCCCCGAGTCCCGCTTCGCCAAGGTCACCCAGCTCGCCAAGGAGCACGGCGCCGCCCTCATCGCGCTGACCATCGACGAGGAGGGCCAGGCCCGCACCGCCGAGAAGAAGGTCGAGATCGCCGAACGGCTCATCGACGACCTCACCGGCAACTGGGGCATCCACGAGGAGGACATCCTCGTCGACTGCCTGACCTTCACCATCTGCACCGGCCAGGAGGAGTCCCGCAAGGACGGCATCGCCACCATCGAGGGCATCCGCGAGCTGAAGCGGCGCCACCCGAAGGTGCAGACCACCCTCGGCCTGTCCAACATCTCCTTCGGCCTCAACCCGGCCGCCCGCATCCTGCTGAACTCCGTCTTCCTCGACGAGTGCGTCAAGGCGGGCCTGGACTCGGCGATCGTGCACGCGTCGAAGATCCTGCCGATCGCCCGCTTCAGCGAGGAGGAGGTCCGCACCGCCCTGGACCTCATCCACGACCGCCGCGCCGAGGGCTACGACCCGCTGCAGAAGCTCATGCAGCTCTTCGAGGGCGCCACCGCCAAGTCCCTCAAGGCCGGCAGGGCCGAGGAGCTGGCCGCCCTGCCGCTGGACGAGCGCCTGCAGCGCCGCATCATCGACGGCGAGCGCAACGGCCTCGAAGCCGACCTCGACGAGGCCCTGAAGGAGCGGCCCGCGCTCGACATCGTCAACCAGACCCTGCTGGAGGGCATGAAGGTCGTCGGCGAGCTGTTCGGCTCCGGCCAGATGCAGCTGCCGTTCGTCCTGCAGTCCGCCGAGGTGATGAAGGCGGCCGTCGCCCACCTCGAACCGCACATGGAGAAGACCGACGAGGCCGGCAAGGGCACCATCGTGCTGGCCACCGTGCGCGGCGACGTGCACGACATCGGCAAGAACCTCGTCGACATCATCCTCACCAACAACGGCTACAACGTCGTCAACCTCGGCATCAAGCAGCCGGTCTCCGCGATCCTGGACGCCGCCGAGGAGCACAAGGCCGACGTCATCGGCATGTCCGGTCTCCTGGTGAAGTCCACCGTGATCATGAAGGAGAACCTGGAGGAGCTGAACACCCGGGGACTCGCCGCCCGCTTCCCGGTGATCCTCGGCGGCGCCGCCCTGACCCGCGCCTACGTCGAGCAGGACCTGCACGAGCTGTACGAGGGCGAGGTCCGCTACGCCCGCGACGCCTTCGAGGGCCTGCGCCTGATGGACGCCCTGATCGGCGTCAAGCGCGGTGTGCCGGGCGCCAAGCTGCCCGAGCTGAAGCAGCGCCGGGTCAGGGCCGCCGCCCCGGCCGTCGTCGAGGAGCGCCCCGAGGAGGGGCACGTCCGCTCCGACGTCGCCACCGACAACCCCGTCCCGAAGCCGCCCTTCACCGGCACCCGCGTGATCAAGGGCATCCAGCTCAAGGAGTACGCGAGCTGGCTCGACGAGGGCGCCCTGTTCAAGGGCCAGTGGGGCCTGAAGCAGGCCCGCACCGGCGAGGGCCCGACGTACGAGGAACTGGTCGAGACCGAGGGCCGCCCCCGGCTGCGCGGCCTGCTCGACCGGCTCCAGACGGAGAACCTGCTGGAGGCGGCCGTGGTCTACGGCTACTTCCCGTGCGTCTCCAAGGACGACGACCTGATCATCCTGGACGAGCAGGGCAACGAGCGCACCCGCTTCACCTTCCCGCGCCAGCGCCGCGGCCGGCGCCTGTGCCTGGCCGACTTCTTCCGCCCGGAGGAGTCCGGCGAGACCGACGTCGTCGGCCTGCAGGTCGTCACCGTCGGCTCGCGCATCGGCGAGGAGACCGCGCGCCTGTTCGAGGCCAACGCCTACCGCGACTACCTGGAGCTGCACGGGCTGTCCGTGCAGCTGGCCGAGGCGCTCGCCGAGTACTGGCACGCCCGCGTGCGCTCCGAGCTGGGCTTCGCGGGGGAGGACCCCGACGAGATGCAGGGCATGTTCGAGCTGAAGTACCGGGGTGCCCGCTTCTCCCTCGGCTACGGCGCCTGCCCCAACCTGGAGGACCGCGCCAAGATCGCCGACCTGCTCCGGCCGGAGCGCATCGGCGTCCACCTCTCCGAGGAGTTCCAGCTGCATCCGGAGCAGTCCACGGACGCCATCGTGATCCACCACCCGGAGGCGAAGTACTTCAACGCCCGCTGAGCGGCCCCACCGGGCGCACGCCCCGGGCACCCCGTCGTGTGCGGGGTGTGCCCGGTGGCACAGCGGCAGAACGAGGCACTTCCGCCGCACACGACGTAGACTGGTCTGTCCACTGCAGGCCGGTTCCCCTGAGGGAACCGGCCTGATCGTCCCTCAAGGAGGTAGGTGGATGACCAGTACGGTCCCCGCGCTCGGCACCCGTACGGCCGAAGGCTCGGCCCTGCAGGCCGTGCTCCTCGACATGGACGGCACCCTGGTGGACACGGAGGGCTTCTGGTGGGACGTCGAGGTCGAGGTCTTCGCCTCCCTCGGCCACAGGCTCGACGAGTCCTGGCGGCACGTCGTGGTCGGCGGTCCCATGACCCGCAGCGCCGGGTTCCTGATCGAGGCCACCGGGGCCGACATCGCCCTCGACGAGCTCACGGTCCTGCTCAACGACGGCTTCGAGGAGCGCATCGACCGCGCCCTGCCGCTGATGCCGGGTGCCGGGCGGCTGCTGGCCGAGCTGTACGAGTACGAGGTCCCCACGGCCCTCGTCTCCGCCTCGCACCGCCGCATCATCGACCGGGTGCTCACCTCGCTCGGCGCCCACCACTTCGGCCTGACGGTCGCCGGTGACGAGGTGCCGCGCACCAAGCCCCACCCCGACCCCTACCTGGCGGCCGCCACCGGCCTGGGGGCGGACCCGCTGCGGTGCGCCGTCATCGAGGACACCGCGACCGGCGTCGCCGCCGCCGAGGCCGCGGGCTGCCACGTCGTGGCCGTCCCCTCCGTCGCCCCCATCCAGCCGGCCCTGAGGCGCACGGTCGTCAGCTCCCTCGAAGAGGTCGACCTGACATTTCTGCACGGCCTGATGACGGAAATGCCCTAGCCGTTCACCCAGCGTGCAGCGGTGTTAGGTGCGAATTCCGAAGATGAATTCGAGCTTCTCGGGACGCTCGAATTCCCGTACCTTCGAACCCGTTTAACGTGTGACGTTCGCCACGCAGTCCGGGCTCGACAGTCGAACGGGCGTGTGCTGCGTACCCCCTCGGGGGGGTCGCAGGCGTGCCCTTGTGTCCCGATTGATGGGACGCTGCACCAAAGCTTCCCCCATCGGGTTTTCGGTCTGTCCGCGCCCGGTTCCGCAGCGTGATGGGTGCTCAACTCCGGTGGCCGCCAACCCTCCTGCCGGCCCGGACTAATCTCGTCGCGAGAACATCGCCCCACCCCCGTGATCCGCTGCGCCACCCCTGCATGCCGGGTACACGGAGTAGACAGCTCTGGAGAAACTCGAGCATGAACCGCAAGACTTTGGTGCTGCCGGCCGTCCTCGGCCTGCTCGCGCCGGTGCTCGCCGCATGCGGCGGGACCGACAGCGGCAGCGGCGGCAGCGGCGCTATCGTCGTCGGCACCACGGACCGGTTCACCGCCTCGAAGGAGGCCCCCGCGCCCCTCGACCCGGCGTACGCCTACGACGTCGGCACCTGGAACATCCTGCGCCAGACCGTGCAGACCCTGATGATCCAGCCGCGCGGCGAGGGCGAGCCGGTGCCCGAGGCAGCCGAGCGCTGCGGCTTCACCGACACCGGCAACGAGCGCTACGCCTGCACCCTGCGCGACGGTCTGCAGTTCGCGGACGGCGACCCCATCACCGCGGCGGACGTCAAGTACTCCATCGACCGCGCCCTGTCCCTCAAGGCCGACAGCGGTGTCTTCGCCCTGCTGTCCACCATCGACACCGTCGAGACCCAGGGCGACAGCGAGGTCATCTTCCACCTCAAGACGGCCGACGCCACCTTCCCTTACAAGCTGTCGACCCCGGTCGCCGGCATCGTCGACCCCGACGACTACCCGAAGGACAGGCTGCGCGACGGCTTCGACCTCGACGGCTCCGGCCCGTACACCCTCGACGCGGACGTCGAGGGTGACGAGGTCGTCAAGGCCCGGTTCACCCGGAACCCGAACTACAAGGGGACCCTGAAGGTGAACAACGACGAGGTCGACATGGTGTCCTTCAAGGACGCCGACGCCATGGGCGACGCCCTCGACGAGGGCGACATCGACCTGATGACCCGCACCATGTCGCCGGAGCAGATCCGCAAGCTCTCGGACGACGCCGGCACCGACATCGACCTCGTCGAGATGCCCGGCCTGGAGATCCGCTACCTGGGCTTCAACACCGACGCCCCCAGCGTGAAGTCCAAGGCCGTGCGCCAGGCGATGGCGCGTGTCGTCAACCGCAGCGAGCTGGTCTCCAAGGTCTACGGCTCCCAGGCCGAGCCGCTGTACTCGCTCGTCCCGGCCAGCCTCACCGGCCACTCCAACTCGTTCTTCAACCAGTACGGCGACCCGAGCGTCACCAAGGCCCGTTCGGTGCTGAACCAGGCCAACATCACCACGCCGGTGAAGCTGACGCTGCACTACACCACCGACCACTACGGCCCGGCCACCAAGAAGGAGTTCGAGGTCCTGCGCGACCAGCTGAACTCCAGCCGCCTGTTCGACGTCGACATCAAGGGCACGCCCTGGGCCACCTTCCGCCCGGCCGAGAAGAAGGGCGAGTACGACGTCTACGGCATGGGCTGGTTCCCGGACTTCCCGGACGCCGACAACTTCCTCGCGCCGTTCCTCGACAAGGACAACACCCTCGGCTCGCCCTACGCCAACAGCCAGATCCGCGACCGCCTGATCCCCGAGTCCCGCCGTGAGGCGGACCGGCTGTCCGCCTCCACCAGCCTGACGGACATTCAGGACATCGTCGCCAGTGACGTGCCGGTGCTGCCGCTCTGGCAGGGCAAGCAGTACGTCGCCGCGAGCGACGACATCACGGGCACCGCGTACGCGCTCAACTCCGCGTCGACGCTCCAGCTCTGGGAGCTCGGCCGCGGAGTGAGCGACTGACGCACCTTATGGAACCCCGGGGTCTGTGACCGCGGACCCCGGGGGACCGTGCCCCGGAGCCAGGGACATGCTCCGGGTGTTCTCGAGAACCGACGACAAGGCACACACGTGAACATACGCAACCAGTGGCCGGTCCTGCCGATCGTGGCAGGGCTCGCCTCCGGACTGCTGACCGGCTGCGGCACGGAGACCGGCGACTCCGCGGGGGACGGCTCCAACGTGGTGGTGGGGATGTCCGACGACGTCCTGGCCACCGACCCGGCCTCCGGCTACGACCCGGGTTCCTGGCTGTTGTTCAACAACGTCTTCCAGTCGCTGCTCAGCTTCCCCAAGGGCGCCACGGAGCCCCAGCCGGAGGCCGCGGAGAGCTGCGCCTTCAGCGACGCGCAGACCACGGTCTACAAGTGCACGCTGAAGGACGGCCTCAAGTTCAGCACCGGTGACGAACTGACGTCCAAGGACGTCAAGTTCTCCTTCGACCGCATGCTGAAGATCAACGACCCGGACGGGCCGGCGGTCATGTTCCCCACGCTGGAGAAGGTCGAGACGCCGGACGAGAAGACGGTCGTCTTCCGCCTCAACACGGCCGACGCCACCTTCCCCAGCAAGATCGCCTCCGGCGCCGGGTCCATCGTCGACCACCGCTCGTACGACGCCGACGGGCTGCGCAAGGACGGCAAGGCCGTCGGCTCCGGCCCGTACCAGCTCGACTCGATCGACGACGAGCAGGCCGTCTTCTCCGTCAACGAGAACTACAAGGGCACCGCCGAGGTGAGCAACACCGGCGTCACCCTCCGGTTCTTCGACGGCGACCAGACCGCCCTGAGGCAGGCCATCGAGAACGAAGAGGTCGACATCGCCTACCGCGGCCTCACCGCCGGCGACGTCGCCGACATGGAGAAGGCCGACGACGGCACCGGCATCGAGGTCGTCGAGGGCAGCAGCGCCGAGGTCCAGCACCTGGTGTTCAACATGGACCACCCCGTCACCGGGAAGCTCGGCGTCCGCAGGGCCATCGCCCACCTGCTCGACCGCGAGGCCCTCATCAGGAACGTCTACCAGGGCACCGCGACCCCGCTGTACTCGATCATCCCGGCCGGTATCGCCGGCCACAACACGGCGTTCTTCGACACCTACGGCGCCCGGCCCTCCAAGGCCAAGGCGGCGGCCGCGCTGCGCAAGGACGGCATCACCGGCAAGGTGAAGCTGACCCTGTGGTCGACGCCCTCCCGCTACGGCCCCGCCACCGACCAGGAGCTGACCGCCATCGCCGGGCAGCTCAACGCCAGCGGCCTGTTCGACGCCGACGTCAAGTCCGTGCCGTTCGGCCAGTACGAGAAGGACATCGCGGCCGGCAAGTACGGCGTCTACGTCAAGGGCTGGGTCCCCGACTACCCGGACGCCGACAACTTCACGGCCCCCTTCTTCGGCGAGGGCAACGTGCTGAACAACAACTACGACAACAGCACGATCACCGAGTCCCTGATCCCGCGCACCGCGGCCCTGACCAACCGCGCCGCCACGGACAAGGAGTTCGGCGAGCTGCAGGACATCGTCGCCGACGAGCTCCCCGTCCTGCCGGTGTGGCAGGCCAAGCAGTACGCGGTCGTCCGGGACGGCGCCTACGGCCTGGAGTACTGCCTCGACGCGTCGACCGTGTTCCGCTTCTGGGAGCTGAGCAAGGACGCCTGACACACGGGTGTGCACAAGGGCGCCTCCTGCTCGGCAGGGGGCGCCCTTTCGTCATGCGCGGGTGAGGAGCGGGGCGGCCTACTGCGCGCCGGGCCGCACCAGCCCGCTCTCGTAGGCGTACACGGCGGCCTGCACGCGGTCCCTGAGGCCCAGCTTCGTCAGCACGTGCCCCACATGCGTCTTGACCGTCGTCTCGCTGACGAACAGGTCCGCCGCGATCTCGGCGTTGGACAGCCCGCGCGCCACCAGCTTCAGCACCTCGACCTCACGGTCGGTGAGCGTGTGCAGCGTGTCCGGCACCGGCTCGTCACCCGAGGGCAGATGCGTGGCGTACTTGTCGAGCAGCCGGCGCGTGATGCTCGGCGCGAGCATGGCCTCGCCCCCGGCGACGACCCGGATGGCCTGCACCAGTTCGTTCGCCGGGGCGTCCTTCAGCAGGAACCCGCTGGCGCCCGCGCGCAGCGCCTCCACCACGTACTCGTCGAGGTCGAAGGTGGTCAGCACCAGCACCTTCGCCGGGCCGTCGCGCCCGGGGCCGGTGATCTGCCGGGTCGCCTCCACACCGTCCATCCGCGGCATGCGGATGTCCATCAGGACCACGTCGGGCTGCAGGGCCCGCACCTGGTCGAGCGCCTGGAGGCCGTCTCCGGCCTCGCCGACGACCGCGATGTCCTGCTCGGCCTCCAGGATCATCCGGAAGCCCGTGCGGAGCAGCGGCTGGTCGTCGACCAATAGGACGCGGATGGCCACGTGAGTCTCCTTCGCTAGTCCGGGCCCATTCTGCCCTGCGCGGGCCCGCCGGACTCAGCCGCCCTCACCGGCGGGCGCTGTCCCTTCCGGGGCCGCGACCCCGGCGCCGTCCCGGCCCGCCTCCCGCTCCGCCGCGGGCGCGGGCACCAGGCCCGCCGGGCCCACCGGCAGCGGATACGGCGGGGGAGTGCCGCCGAACTCCGGGCAGTGGGCCTGGTGGTCGCACCAGCCGCACAGCTTGGTGGGGCGCGGCCGCCAGTCGCCCGTCTCCGTCGCCAGCCGGATCGCGTCCCACAGCGCCAGCAGCTTGCGCTCGACCCGCTCCAGGTCGGCGGGGACCGGGTCGTACGTCAGCACCTGGCCGCTGCCGAGGTAGACCAGCTGGAGCCGCCGCGGGACCACGTTCTTCAGCCGCCAGACCACCAGGGCGTAGAACTTCATCTGGAACAGGGCGCCCTCGGAGTACTCGGGCCGGGGCGCCTTGCCCGTCTTGTAGTCGACGATGCGGACCTCGCCGGTGGGCGCCACGTCGACCCGGTCGATGATGCCGCGCAGCCGCAGCCCGGACTCCAGCTCGGCCTCGACGAACAGCTCCCGCTCGGCCGGCTCCAGCCGGCTCGGGTCCTCCAGCGTGAACCAGCGCTCGACGAGCTGCTCCGCCTCACCCAGCCAGCGCGCCAGCCGCTCGCCCTGCGGATCGTCGGCGAACAGCTCGGCCACCTCCGGCCGCGACTCGCGCAGCCGGTCCCACTGGCCGGGGATCAGCGACTTCGCCCGGGGCGGTGTGCGCTCGGCCGCCGGGGCGTCGAAGAGGCGCTCCAGCACCGCGTGCACCAGCGTGCCCCGCGTCGCCGCCTCGCTGGGCTTCTCCGGGAGCCGGTCGATGACCCGGAAGCGGTAGAGCAGCGGGCACTGCATGAAGTCGCTCGCACGCGAGGGGGACAGCGAGGCGGGCGGTATGGCGCTGGTCCCGGTCACGAGCTCGCTGACGGCGGCGGTCTCGGCCGCGGCCACCGCCACCGTCTCCGCCGCTTCCTCCGCCGCCGTCCGCGCCGTCTCCGCGCCCTCGGTGCTCGTCTCCATGCCCCAGACCTTACGGCCCGCCACTGACAGTGACCCAACCGCGTGCGTGAGGGAAGCCGGGAGGGGAGGCCGACGTCCGGAAAACTCAGGGGTGCCGGGGCGGAACGCACCCCGGCGGACGCATACCATCGACACGAGACCCTCCCGACCGGCAGGCGCGGGAGACGCTTCGAACGAGGGGACACCGGTGGACGAGAGCGGCGGGCGCGGGCAGCCGCGGTCCGGCAACGAGGAGTCGGCCGACCGCCACGCGGGGGCGCCGGCCCGGGCCACCGACCCGACCCCCGCCGGCGAACGGCCCCCGCACGGCGAGCGCTTGACCCCCGAGCACGACACCGCCGCCCCCGCGCGCGACACGGCAGCCGGCTCGGACGCCCCCGGCCGTGACGAGAAGACGCCCCCCGCGGCCGGCCCCGCCGCCCCGGCACACGACCCGGACGCGCCCGCCCGCGATACCGACGCGCCCGCCCGCGACACGGACGCCCCCGGCGGTGACGCCGAGGCGCCCGCCCGCGGCTCCGCAAGCCCGGTCGGCGCCTCCTCCACCACCCCTGGCGAGCCCACCGGAGCCGAGGAGCACCGCGCCCCCACCGCCGCCGAGCACGGCGAGGGCGGGTCCCCCGAGACCGACGCTCACCCCGACCGCTCCTACGCAGGTGAGCCGCACACCGGGCCGCACTCGGCCCGCCCCGAGGCGCACCCCCGGCAGACCCCGGCCGGTGCGCCGCACACCGGGCCCGGCTCGGCCCGCCCGGAGGCGGACCCTCGGCAGACCCCCCAGGCCCCGCCCCCGGGCGTCCCCGACCGCTTCTCCAAGCCCTCCGCCGGGCACCACCCCACCGAGCCCCCCACCGAGCCCCCCGCCTCCGGCCCCCGCCACCTCGCCCACTCCGCGGACGGCAAGGGCCCCGCCCCGCAGCGGCCCCCGGGGCCCCGGGGCGGGCTGCTCATGGGGCGGCCCTTCGGGGTGCCCGTGTACGTCGCGCCCAGCTGGTTCCTGGTCGCCGCGCTGATCACCTGGGTGTTCGGCGGGCAGCTGGAGCGCGTGCTGCCCGAGCTCGGAGCCGCGCGGTACCTGGTGTCCCTGTTCTTCGCGGTCGCCTTCTACGCCTCCGTGCTCGTCCACGAACTGGCCCACACGGTCGCCGCCCTCCGCTTCAAGCTCCCGGTGCGCCGTATCCAGCTCCAGTTCTTCGGCGGCGTCTCCGAGATCGAGAAGGAGGCCGAGACCCCCGGCCGGGAATTCTGGCTGGCCTTCGTCGGTCCGCTGCTCTCCCTCGCCCTGGCCGGCGTCTTCTACGGCGGCCTGCAGGCCGTGGAGCCCGGCACCGTCCCGGGCGTGCTGCTGGCCGGCCTGATGATCTCCAACCTCATCGTCGCCGCGTTCAACCTCCTGCCCGGCCTGCCCCTCGACGGCGGCCGCATGCTCCGCGCGGTCGTCTGGAAGCTCACCGGCAAGCCCATGAACGGCACCATCGCCGCCGCCTGGGTCGGCCGCGCCCTGGCCGTCTGCGTGCTGATCGGCCTGCCGCTGCTCACCCAGTCCGGCGCCCTCGGCTCCGACGCCGTCGACAACGTCGGCATGGACACCGTCCTGGACGCCCTGCTCGCCGCGATCCTCGCCGCGATCATCTGGACCGGCGCCGGCAACAGCCTGCGCATGGCCCGCCTGCGCGAGCACCTGCCCGAACTGCGCGCCCGCGCCCTCACCCGCCGGGCCGTCCCCGTCGAGACCGACACCCCGCTCTCCGAGGCGCTGCGCCGCGCCAACGCCGCCGGCGCCCGCGCCCTGGTCGTCGTCGACGCCGACGGCCACCCCCTCTCCCTCGTCCGCGAGGCCGCCATCGTCGGCGTACCCGAGCACCGCCGCCCCTGGGTCGCGGTCAGCGGCCTCGCCCAGGAACTCACCGACGGCATGCGCGTCTCCGCGGAGCTGGCGGGGGAGGAGCTGCTCGACGCCCTGCGCGCGACCCCGGCGACCGAGTACCTGGTGGTCGAGGAGACCGGCGAGATCTACGGCGTGCTGTCCGCCGCCGACGTGGAGCGCGCTTTCGTGAAGGCGATGGCGAGGCCGTCCTAGTGGTCGGAGGCCCTCCCGGCTGCCGGTAGGCTGGTCACATGTCCGAACCGACCGGTGCCGCCCGCAGGCGCGGGCCCTTCAAGGTCGGGGACCAGGTACAGCTGACCGACCCCAAGGGCCGCCACTACACGTTCACGCTCGAGGCCGGGAAGAACTTCCACACCCACAAGGGTTCCTTCCCGCACGACGAACTGATCGGCGCTCCCGAGGGCAGCGTTGTCCGCACCACGGGGAACGTCGCCTACCTCGCGCTGCGCCCCCTGCTCCCCGACTACGTCCTGTCCATGCCCCGCGGGGCAGCCGTCGTGTACCCGAAGGACGCGGGGCAGATCCTCGCCTTCGCCGACATCTTCCCCGGCGCGCGCGTCGTCGAGGCCGGCGTGGGCTCCGGCTCGCTCAGCAGCTTCCTGCTGCGCGCCATCGGCGACCAGGGCATGCTGCACAGCTACGAGCGCCGCGCCGACTTCGCCGAGATCGCCCAGGCGAACGTCGAGCGCTACTTCGGGGGCCCGCACCCCGCCTGGCAGCTCACCGTCGGCGACCTCCAGGACAACCTGTCCGACACGGACGTCGACCGCGTCATCCTCGACATGCTCGCCCCCTGGGAGTGCCTGGAGGCCGTCTCCAAGGCGCTCGTGCCCGGCGGCATCCTCTGCTGCTACGTGGCCACCACCACCCAGCTCGCCCGGACCGTCGAGTCCATCCGCGAGATCGGCTGCTTCAACGAGCCGACCTCCTGGGAGACGATGATCCGCAACTGGCACATCGAGGGCCTCGCCGTCCGCCCGGACCACCGGATGATCGGCCACACCGGCTTCCTGCTGACCGCCCGCCGCCTCGCCGACGGCGTCGAGCCGCCCATGCGCCGCCGCCGCCCCGCCAAGGGCGCCTACGGCGAGGACTACGCCGGCCCCAACGCCGACGGCGGCTCCGGCCGCTGAGGCGAGACGCCACCCCGCACAACCCACGGGCGCGGTGGCGGAGTTCCCGGACCCGCTCCGGAACTCCGCCACCGCGCCCTTCCGTTGCCGCGCGCCAGGCACCGCACACAGCGGCCGGCCCGTACCGGACCCTCCGCGGCACGCCCCGCCGCGACGGACGCGGCCCTGCTCCCACCGGACGCCTGACACGGCGGCAGGATTCCAACCCGTCCGGCTTCCCCGGCGCGGAAGGTGCACACCCCGCCGTTCCCTCGCCGTGTGACGTGTGGCACCATCTTGGCCACCCCACCACCGGCACAGCCCTCAGGAGACACTCCTAGTGCAGCCTTCCGCGGTCCCGGAGCTCGCCCACACCCACACCCGTCCCATCCACTGGCTCGCCACGGCCACGGCCGTCGCCGGTGTGGTGGCCCTCTCCTCGGTACTCCAGCCCGGCGCGGCGACGGCGGCACAGCCGGCCGCCCCCGAGACCAGGAGCGCCCCGGCACAGCTCGCCCCGCCCGACCCGGCCGCGGTGACGTTTCCCCTCGAATGCGGACCGGTGCGGGCCGTGGTGAAGGAGAAGGCCTCCGGAGACCTGGACGGCGACGGCAGCCCCGAGACGGTGGCGGTCGTCCACTGCGACTCCCCGATGGGCACCCCGCCCGACGGCGTCTACGTCCTCACCCGGGACGGCGACAGCGGCAAGCCGCGCGTGGTGGCCACCCTGCTCGACCCCGAGGACCGCAACACGGTCGGGGACTTCGCCCTGCGGGACGGCGCCGTCACCGCCACCGTCCTCGGCTACTCCTCGACCGACGTGCCGCGTTGCTGCCCCGACGTGAAGAGCGACGTGAAATGGCGTTGGCAGGACGGCGCGTTCGTCCGCTCGGCACCCTCCGAGGCCCGCAGCGTGTGAAGCCCGCGTGGTGGCGGTGTGTGAGATATCAGACAGCAGTAACCGAACGTGGAGAACTGGTCACTCGGCGTCCGGACCGTACACCTCGGCCCTGTCCGAAACCCGACGTACGTGGATGCACTCGCCCGGACATTCCTTGGCGGAGTCGATCACGTCGGTGAGAAGCGGCAGCGGTACGGGCGTTGTCGCGCCCTTGCCCTGGAGCAACTCGTCGTCGGGGCTCTTCACATAGGCCAGACCGTCGATGTCCAGCTCGAACACCTCGGGCGCGTACTGCGCGCAGATGCCGTCACCGGTGCACAGATCCTGGTCGATCCAGACCTCCAGTGCCTCGCCCTCGACCCCGGCCTCCTGCTGCACGCTCATGTCTCCTGCCGTTTCATGCGTCGAGCCGCACCGGGAATCCGGCCAGCTCTGACGGGTGTTGAACGCTTCGACCCTACCCCCGGCTGGGTTCCCGTCACGTTCGCTGGGTATCCCCCTGGCGTGAGGGAGAGCGCAAGGGTGAAGATCGGACACACCCCGACCGTCTTTGTGATCTAGGGGTTTCAATCGACACCCGCCCAGGTAGGGTCTGGAAGCGTCCAGCTCCCCTTGGAGGAGGTGAGGACCGTGGCAGCCCACGACGACGACATGAACCGCGGCATCCGCCCGGGACGCGGGTCCGACGACCCGGCCGGGCAGATCGCCTACCTTGAGCAGGAGATCGCCGTCCTGCGACGCAAGCTCGCCGACTCTCCGCGACACACGAGGATTCTCGAAGAGCGGATCGTCGAGCTGCAGACCAATCTGGCCGGCGTGTCCGCACAGAACGAGCGACTCGCCAACACGCTCCGTGAGGCCCGCGACCAGATCGTGGCCCTCAAGGAGGAGGTCGACCGGCTCGCGCAGCCGCCGGCCGGCTTCGGTGTCTTCCTCACGGCGAACGAGGACGGCACGGCCGACATCTTCACCGGAGGCCGAAAGCTCCGCGTGAACGTCAGCCCGAGCGTCGATCTGGAAGAGCTCCGGCGCGGCCAGGAAGTGATGCTCAACGAAGCGCTCAACGTGGTCGAGGCCATGGAGTTCGAGCGCGTCGGCGACATCGTCACCCTCAAGGAGATCCTCGAGGACGGCGAGCGGGCCCTGGTGCTCGGGCACACCGACGAGGAGCGGGTGGTGCGGCTCGCAGAGCCGCTGCTGGACGTCACCATCCGCCCCGGCGACGCCCTGCTCCTGGAGCCCCGCTCCGGCTACGTCTACGAGGTCGTGCCGAAGAGCGAGGTCGAGGAACTCGTCCTCGAAGAGGTCCCCGACATCGGCTACGAGCAGATCGGCGGTCTCGGCGGCCAGATCGAGGCCATCCGGGACGCCGTCGAGCTCCCCTACCTCTACCCGGACCTGTTCAAGGAGCACGAGCTGAGGCCGCCCAAGGGCGTCCTCCTCTACGGACCGCCCGGATGCGGCAAGACGCTGATCGCCAAGGCCGTGGCCAATTCGCTGGCCAAGAAGGTCGCCGAGGTGACCGGCCAGGCCGCCGGCAAGAGCTTCTTCCTCAACATCAAGGGCCCCGAGCTGCTCAACAAGTACGTCGGTGAGACGGAGCGGCAGATCCGTCTCGTCTTCCAGCGGGCCCGTGAGAAGGCCAGCGAGGGCACGCCCGTCATCGTCTTCTTCGACGAGATGGAGTCCCTCTTCCGCACCCGCGGCTCCGGTGTCAGCTCGGACGTGGAGAACACCATCGTCCCGCAACTGCTCGCCGAGATCGACGGTGTGGAGGGCCTGCAGAACGTGGTCGTGATCGGTGCCTCCAACCGTGAGGACATGATCGACCCGGCCATCCTGCGCCCCGGCCGGCTGGACGTGAAGATCAAGATCGAGCGTCCGGACGCCGAGGCGGCCAAGGACATCTTCGGCAAGTACCTCACCGAGCGCCTCCCGCTGCACGGCGAGGACCTCGCCGAGCACGGCGGCTCCAAGGCCTCCACGGTCCAGAGCATGATCCAGACCGCCGTGGAGCAGATGTACGCCGAGTCCGAGGAGAACCGCTTCCTGGAAGTCACCTACGCTAATGGTGACAAGGAAGTCCTTTACTTCAAGGACTTCAATTCCGGCGCCATGATCGAGAACATCGTTGGCCGTGCCAAGAAGATGGCGATCAAGGACTTCCTCGAGAAGAACCAGAAGGGCCTCCGCGTCTCCCACCTCCTCCAGGCCTGCGTGGACGAGTTCAAGGAGAACGAGGACCTGCCGAACACCACCAACCCCGACGACTGGGCCCGGATCTCCGGAAAGAAGGGCGAGCGGATCGTGTACATCCGTACGCTCATCACCGGAAAGCAGGGCGCGGACACCGGACGCTCCATCGACACGGTGGCGAACACCGGTCAGTACCTGTAAAAGGCAGGGCGGCTGCGGGTGCCCTCGGCGGGTACCCGCAGCCGACTGTTTTTCAGGCCACGGCTGGAGCAACGCAATGACGCAAATGATCTCCCCACCAGCGCAAAGGCGTTCTAGGCTCTTCCGTACCGCCGAGTCGCGCAGTGCGGGGACGGGCACCGCACACGCAACCGAGCGCCAGCGGTATCTGAGTGGCGCCCACGACCGAGGGTGCCGCCGGGCAAGGAGGGCCGCATGACCGTACGGCGAGTAATGGGCATCGAGACGGAGTACGGGATCTCCGTCCCCGGCCATCCCAACGCCAATGCCATGCTCACCTCGTCCCAGATCGTGAACGCCTACGCGGCGGCGATGCACCGGGCCCGCCGGGCCCGCTGGGACTTCGAGGAGGAGAACCCGCTGCGGGACGCGCGAGGCTTCGACCTCGCCCGCGAGGCCGCCGACTCCAGCCAGCTCACGGACGAGGACATCGGCCTGGCCAATGTGATCCTCACCAACGGCGCACGGCTCTACGTCGACCACGCGCACCCCGAGTACAGCGCCCCCGAGGTGACCAACCCGCGCGACGCCGTCCTCTGGGACAAGGCGGGCGAGCGGATCATGGCCGAGGCCGCGGAACGGGCCGCCCAGCTGCCCGGTGCCCAGCCGATCCACCTGTACAAGAACAACACCGACAACAAGGGCGCGTCCTACGGCACGCACGAGAACTACCTGATGAAGCGGGAGACCCCCTTCTCGGACATCGTGCGCCACCTGACGCCGTTCTTCGTCTCCCGCCAGGTCTTCACCGGAGCGGGCCGCGTCGGCATCGGCCAGGACGGCCACGAGCACGGCTTCCAGCTCAGCCAGCGCGCCGACTACTTCGAGGTCGAGGTCGGCCTGGAGACGACGCTGAAGCGCCCGATCATCAACACCCGCGACGAGCCGCACGCGGACGCCGAGAAGTACCGGCGGCTGCACGTGATCATCGGCGACGCGAACCTGTCGGAGATCTCGACCTACCTCAAGCTGGGCACGACCTCGCTGGTGCTGTCGATGATCGAGGACGGCTTCATCGCCGTGGACCTGGCCGTCGACCAGCCCGTGCGCACCCTCCACCAGGTCTCGCACGACCCCTCCCTGAAGCGCCTGGTCACGCTGCGCAGCGGGCGGACGCTCACGGCGGTCCAGCTCCAGATGGAGTACTACGAGCTGGCGCGCAAGTACGTGGAGGAGCGGTTCGGCGCCGACGCCGACGACCAGACCAAGGACGTGCTGTCCCGCTGGGAGGACACCCTCACCCGTCTGGAGCACGACCCGATGAGTCTGGCCGGCGAGCTGGACTGGGTCGCCAAGCGGGAGCTGATGGAGGGCTACCGGCGCCGCGACAACCTCGACTGGGACGCGGCCCGGCTGCACCTGGTCGACCTGCAGTACGCCGACGTGCGGCCCGAGAAGGGCCTGTACAACCGTCTGGTGGCCCGCGGGCGCATGAAGCGGCTGCTGGACGAGGCGGATGTCGAGCGGGCCCGTACGACGCCACCCGAGGACACCCGTGCCTACTTCCGCGGCCGCTGCCTGGAGCAGTACGCGGACGACGTCGCGGCGGCCTCCTGGGACTCGGTGATCTTCGACCTGCCGGGCAGGGACTCCCTGCAGCGCGTTCCAACCCTGGAACCGCTTCGCGGAACGCGTAATCACGTCAAGGAGCTCCTGGACCGCTGCCGTACGGCGGAAGACCTGGTCAGGGTCCTGTCCGGGGGGTGAGCGCGCATCCCGGGTACTCGGGCGGTGCCCGCCGGGCAGGGTGGAAAAGCCCTGGTCCGGGAATCATCGAGGTGGTCCCCGTACGTTGGAGCAACTACGGGGCCATTGTCAGACCCGGCGAGTAGGGTCTGATCTTGACCGAGCAACTGTGTCGGGCGAACCGAGCGGGGTGAGGGATATGGCGACCAAGGACACCGGCGGCGGACAGCAGAAGGCCACCCGGTCCACCGAGGAGGTCGAGGAGCAGGCGGCGGAGTCGCAGGCCTCCGAGGACCTCAAGGAGCGTCAGGAGAAGCTGAGCGACGACGTGGACTCGGTTCTGGACGAGATCGACGACGTCCTCGAGGAGAACGCCGAGGACTTCGTACGGTCCTTCGTTCAAAAGGGTGGCCAGTAAGGCGCCTTTGCCTTCATTCCGAAGGTGAACGGAATGCGCAGGTAACGGACGGGCGAAGCGCGGAGCGCTGTGCGCGGGGCAGCCGGTGAGGCGGCGCCTTCGTGTGCGGCGCTCCGGGCGTCGGTGGCGTCCGCGGCCGTGCGGCCCGTCCGCCCGCGCGGCCCGTCCGTGCGGCGGGCAGCCGTCCCGGACAAGTGCGCCGTCGCTCCGGCGGAGTTGGAGCCGCCGGGCATGTGGATCACCGGCGGAGGGCGGGTAGGGTCCCTGCCATACCGTGCCCCCGGTCGCAACCGGGCCGGGGCTGTTCCAAGGATCGGCCCGACGTCACAGGGCGGGCTGTCGCTTACGTGGAAGGAATCGCGTGGAAGCCAACACTCGTAGCACCGGGCGTCTACCAGCTGCCTTCCTGACGCCAGGGTCCTCCTCCTTCATGGACTTCCTGTCCGAGCATCAGCCGGAGATGCTGCCCGGCAACCGGCAACTGCCCCCCACCCAGGGCGTGATCGAGGCCCCGCACGGGACCACGATCGTCGCCGTGACGTTCCCCGGCGGTGTCGTCCTGGCCGGTGACCGGCGGGCGACCATGGGCAACGTCATCGCGCAGCGGGACATCGAGAAGGTCTTCCCCGCCGACGAGTACTCGGCGGTGGGCATCGCCGGCACGGCGGGCCTGGCCGTGGAGATGGTGAAGCTGTTCCAGCTGGAGCTGGAGCACTTCGAGAAGGTCGAGGGCGCGCAGCTGTCGCTGGAGGGCAAGGCGAACCGGCTGTCGACCATGATCCGCTCGAACCTGGGCATGGCCATGCAGGGGCTGGCGGTCGTCCCGCTGTTCGCCGGGTACGACGTGGACCGGGAGAAGGGGCGGATCTTCTCCTACGACGTGACGGGCGGGCGCTCCGAGGAGCAGGGCTACGCGGCCACGGGTTCCGGTTCGATCTTCGCCCGCGGTGCGATGAAGAAGCTCTACCGGAACGACCTGAGCGAGGCCGAGGCCACGACTCTGGTGGTCCAGGCGCTCTACGACGCGGCAGACGACGACTCGGCGACCGGTGGTCCGGACGTCGCCCGCCGGATCTATCCCATCGTCACCGTGATCACCGAGGACGGCTTCCGCAGGCTCTCCGACGGCGAGGCGTCCGAGATCGCGCGCTCGATCCTGGAGCGGCGTCTGGAGCAGCCGGACGGTCCGCGCGCCGCGCTGCTGTGAGCGGCCGGCTCTCCTGACGAGGTGGTCCAGTGAATCGACGCAATCCTGAAGAGAGGGACGGATAACCGGTGTCGACGCCGTTCTATGTCTCACCCCAGCAGGCGATGGCCGACCGGGCGGAGTACGCCCGCAAGGGCATCGCCCGTGGACGCAGCCTGGTCGTGCTGCAGTACGCCGACGGCATCGTGTTCGTCGGCGAGAACCCGTCCCGTGCGCTGCACAAGTTCAGCGAGATCTACGACCGGATCGGCTTCGCGGCCGCCGGCAAGTACAACGAGTACGAGAACCTCCGGATCGGCGGTGTGCGCTACGCCGACCTGCGGGGCTACACCTACGACCGGGAGGACGTGACCGCCCGGGGCCTGGCGAACGTGTACGCGCAGACGCTGGGCACGATCTTCTCCAGTTCGGCGGAGAAGCCGTACGAGGTGGAGCTGGTCGTCGCGGAGGTCGGGGAGACGCCCGAGGGCGACCAGATCTACCGGCTGCCGCACGACGGATCCATCGTGGACGAGCACGGCTCGGTCGCGGTGGGGGGCAACGCGGAGCAGATCAGCGGCTACCTGGACCAGCGCCACCAGGACGGCATGACGCTGGCCGAGGCGCTGAAGCTGGCGGTGCAGGCACTGTCCCGCGACACCAACGGCAGCGAGCGGGAGATCCCCGCCGAGCGGCTGGAAGTGGCGGTGCTGGACCGTACGCGCCCGCAGAAGCGCAAGTTCAAGCGCATCAGCGGACGCCAGCTGTCCCGGCTGCTGGAGGCGGGCGGGGCGGCGTCGGCGTCCGCCGCCGAGTCGGACTCCGAGGAGGAGTCCTCCGAGTAGTCCGTGTGGAAGTGGCGCGCCCCGGCTGTCGCGAGCCCGCGAGCCGGGGCGCGCTGTCGTGTGCCTGTGGCGGCCTGTGCGGCGTGGGTGGGGGTGCGTGTCGCGCGTTGCGCCGGGGTGTGGGGCGGGGCCGCGCCGGGGGGGGTGTCCGTCCTCGGATCGGCGCGATGGGGTTGCGTGCCGGCTGACTGTTCTTCGACGCGCCGACCGCTGCGGGCGGACACCCCCCCCGGCACGTCCCCTTCCGTGCGTGCGCGGGTGCGGGTCCGCCCCGCTGCCGGCATGCGTGCCGCCGAGGGCGGCGTGGGCGCGGCGGCACCCCGCTTCGCCGGGTGGCGCGATGCCCCGGCCTCAGCCGCGGTGCCGGGTGTCGCTACGCGGGCCGCGCCGTTGAGCCCCGTACCACCAGTTCCACCGGGATGTCGCCGCCCTCGGGCGTACGGCCCTCCAGTACGGCCAGGAGCGCCTGCATCCCGCGCTCCCCGAAGCGTTCCGCGTCCAGGCGGATGGTCGTCAGCTCCGGGTCGATCGCCGTGGCGAGGGCCAGGTCGTCCAGGCCGGTGACCGACAGGTCGTCGGGGATGCGCAGGCCGAGGCGGCGGGCCGCCTTGTAGACGCCGGCGGCCAGCTGGTCGTCGTCGCAGACCACGGCCGTGGGACGGGCGCCGGAGGGCGACAGGGCGGTGTGCGCCGCCGTCACCGCGCCCGCGATGGAGATGGGGGAGTGGGCCGTGGTGAGCGACGTGCCGGCCACGGCGCGCAGCCGGGACGCGAGCTCCCGGGCGCGTACCTCGAAGGTCCACGACGGCACGTCCGCCGCCAGGTGGAGGAAACGGCGGTGCCCCAGGGCGAGGAGGTGCTCCGTGACCTGGCGGACGCCGTCGGCGATGTCCAGGTTCACCGTCGCCGCCCCGAGGCTCCCCGCAGGGTCGCTGTCCAGCATGACGAGGGGGAGCGCCTCGCCGCGGATCGCCGTCAGGGCGTCCGCGGCCATGGACGAGGCGATGACGCCGTCCAGTGCGGCCTGCGCGGAGGCGAACGGGTCGCGGGCGGGGCCGATGCCCTCGGGGGAGGGGTAGAGGACCACGCCGAAGCCGTGCTCGGCGGCGACGCGGGTCGCGCCCGTGTAGACGCCGGCGAAGAACTCCGTGGTCAGGGCCGGGACCACCAGCAGGACCGTGCGCGTGCGGCCCAGGCGCAGGTGGCGGGCGGCCAGGTTCGGGCGGTAGCCCAGGTCGCGGGCGGCCTCGCGGACGCGCTCGGCGGTCGTCTCGGAGACGCGTCCGCGCCACTTGTCCCCGAGGACCAGGGAGACGGCCGCCTGGGACACGCCGGCGGCCTGGGCGACGTCCCGGCTCGTGGGGCGGGTGCTGCCTCGTGCCACCGTCGGACCGCTCCTTCGTCTGGACTCGTGAACAGCGGCCATGGTACGTATGGAAGCCGAAGTTATACGTAAAACTTGAGCGGGGGGACATGGCCACCGGATACCTGGAGATCCTCCGGGCGCGACACGCCGCCCGGCTGCTCGCCGGCACGCTGGTGGGGCGGCTGCCCTGCGCCACGGCGCCGATCGCCATCGTGTTGTTCGTCCGGGCCGAGGGCGGCTCGTACACCCTCGCGGGCGCGCTGGCGGCCGTGTACGGCCTCGCCAACGCCGTGGGGCAGCCCGTGCTGGGGCGGCTGGTGGACCTGCGGGGACAGCCGCGCGTGCAGCTGCCCGCCGCGGTCCTCTCCGCGCTCGCCATGGCCGTGTTCGCCTTCGGCGGGATCGGGCCGCTGCCGCTCGCGTACGCGGCCGTCGCGGCGGCCGGGCTCTTCACGCCGCCCCTGGAGGGCGGGCTGCGCGCCCTGTGGCCTTCGGTCCTGCGCAAGGAGGGCCAGGTGCACACGGCGTACGCGATGGACGCCGTGGCCCAGGAGGTGATGTTCACCGTCGGGCCGCTGCTGGTGACGCTCTGCGTGTCCCTGTGGTCCGCCCAGGCCGCGCTCCTCGTGCTGAACGTGGTGGGCGTGCTGGGAGCGCTGTCGGTGGTGGTGTCGCCGCCCTCGCGCGCCTGGCGCTCGGCCCCGCGCGAGGCCCACTGGCTCGGCGCGCTGCGCTCGTCGGGACTGCTGGCCCTGCTCGCGGCGTTCCTGTTCATCGGCATGGCGCTGGGGTCCATCACGGTCGCCTCCGTGCCCTACGCCGACGCCCACGGGGGCGACGCCGTGTACGGCTGGCTGATGGCGGCCCTGGGGTTCGGGGCGCTGGTCGGCGGCGCGGCCTACGGGGCACGCCAGTGGGCCGGTGAGCCCGCGCGGCGACTGCAGGTGCTGGTGGCGCTTCTGTTGGTGTGTTACCTGCCGCTGACGCTGATGCCGGACGCGGTGCCCATGGTGGCGCTGACGGCGCTCGCCGGGGTCTTCCTCGCGCCCGCCATCGCCTGCGCGTTCGTCCTGGTCGACCGGCACGCCCCGCGCGGCACGGTCACCGAGGCGTTCTCCTGGCTGGTGACCACGTTCACCGTGGGCCACTCGGTCGGAACGGGCGTGGCGGGACCCGTCGTCGAAGCGGGCGGGGCCCTGTGGGGCTTCGCCGTGCCGTCCGTCGCGGCCGGCGTGTCCCTGCTGGTTTTGACCGCCACAGGACGGGTAGTCGCAGCTCCCGGCCAGGGAGCGGTCGTTGCGGCCGGATCGGAAAATGATCCGAACCGTGCCCTCGAACCCCGTTTCAGTTCAGGGGATCGGGCGTAATGTTCCCTCATGGACCGCCGCATTTTCGGGCTGGAGAACGAGTACGGCGTCACGTGCACGTTCAGGGGACAGCGCCGCCTGTCTCCTGACGAGGTGGCGCGGTACCTCTTCCGCCGTGTCGTGTCATGGGGCCGCAGCAGCAATGTCTTTCTGCGAAACGGCGCCCGCCTCTATCTCGACGTGGGATCGCATCCGGAATACGCGACACCCGAATGTGACAACGTGATCGAACTGGTCACCCACGACAAAGCCGGCGAGCGCATTCTCGAAGGACTCCTGGTGGACGCCGAACGACGCCTGCACGAGGAGGGAATCGCGGGCGACGTCTACCTCTTCAAGAACAACACCGATTCGGCGGGCAACTCCTACGGTTGCCACGAGAACTATCTCGTGGCGCGGCACGGGGAGTTCTCGCGTCTCGCGGACATCCTGATCCCGTTCCTGGTCACGCGGCAGCTGCTGTGCGGCGCCGGCAAGGTGCTGCAGACACCGCGCGGGGCCGTGTACTGCGTCAGCCAGCGGGCCGAGCACATCTGGGAAGGGGTCTCCTCGGCGACGACCCGGTCCCGGCCGATCATCAACACCCGCGACGAGCCGCACGCGGACGCCGAGCGCTACCGCCGCCTGCACGTCATCGTGGGCGACTCGAACATGTCCGAGACGACCATGCTGCTCAAGGTCGGCGCCACCGACCTGGTGCTGCGCATGATCGAGGCGGGCACGGTGATGCGGGACCTGACCCTGGAGAACCCCATCCGGGCCATCCGCGAGGTCAGCCACGACATCACCGGCCGCCGCAAGGTCCGCCTGGCCAGCGGCCGGGAGGCCTCCGCCCTTGAGGTGCAGCGCGAGTACTACGAGAAGGCGCTGGACTTCTGCGAGCGCCGCGGCATCCGCACCGGGACGGTGGAGCAGGTCCTGGAGCTGTGGGGCCGCACACTGGACGCGATCGAGACCGAGGACCTCGACCGCATCGGCACCGAGATCGACTGGGTCATGAAGTACAAGCTCATCGAGCGGTACCGCAGCAAGAACAACATGACCATGTCGCATCCGCGGGTCGCGCAGATAGACCTCGCCTACCACGACATCCACCGCCGTCGTGGGCTGTACTACCTGCTCGAGAAGAAGGGCCAGGCGGCCCGGATCTGCAACGACCTGAAGATCTTCGAGGGCAAGTCCGTCCCGCCGCAGACCACTCGGGCCCGGCTGCGCGGCGACTTCATCCGCAGGGCCCAGGAGCAGCGGCGCGACTTCACGGTCGACTGGGTCCACCTCAAGCTCAACGACCAGGCGCAGCGCACCGTCCTGTGCAAGGACCCGTTCCGTTCGGTGGACGACCGGGTGGAGAAGCTGATCGCCGGAATGTGACGAAACCTGCCGGCGTGAAAAATCGCCGGAACGCCACACGGGCGCCGCACGTTACCAGTGCGGCGCCCTGCTCACGCCGTAGAGTTGCGCGCACTCCATCCACGAGATCAACCGATTACGAGGCCCCCACAGTGCGCCGACGCTCACTACTCCTCTCCGTACCCGCCGGCCTGGCCACGCTCGCCGCGTGCGGCGACGACAAGTCCGACTCGAGCAAGGCCAGCGACAGCCCCTCGCCCTCGGCGCCCGCCACGTCCGCGGCCCCGCCGCCCAAGATCGTCGACGGGCCGCTCCCCGCGGTCACGGCAGGCACCGGGTTCGACGAGAAGCCGACGGTCGCCAAGGGCAGCGGTGAGCCGTCGAAGGACCTCGCGGTGAAGACGCTCATCGCGGGCAGCGGGCGCACCGTCGCGGAGAACGACTTCGTCGTCGCGAACTACCTGGGCCAGATCTGGAGCACCGCCAAGGTCTTCGACAACTCCTACGACCGCAAGACCCGCCTGGCCATCCAGCTGGCCCAGGGCCAGATCATCGACGGCTGGCGGTACGCGCTGGCGGGCAAGAAGGCCGGCAGCCGCGTCGAGATGGCCGTCCCGCCCACCTGGGGCTACGGCGAGCAGGGCAACGCGCAGGCGGGCATCAAGGGCACCGACACCCTGGTCTTCGTCGTAGACGTGCAGGACACGTTCAACTCCACCAGCTCCGCCAAGGGCAAGGAGGTCCCGCAGGACGACGCGGACCTGCCCAAGGTCGGCACCAACACCGACGGCAAGGCCCCCTCCATCGAGGTGCCCGACGCGACCGCCCCCAAGGAGCTCGTCGCGGAGTACGTCCTGGAGGGCGATGGCGAGAAGGTCGCCGCCGCCGACAGCGTCCTGGTGCAGTACAAGGGCGTGCTGTGGGACGGCGGCAAGGAGTTCGACTCCTCCTACGCCAACAAGCAGCTGGTGTCGTTCTCGCTCCAGCAGGTCGTCAAGGGCTGGGCGCAGGGCCTGACCGGCAAGAAGGTCGGCAGCCGGGTGCTCATCGTCATCCCGCCGAAGCTGGGCTACGGGGACAACCCGCCGCAGGGCAGCGGCATCAAGAAGGACTCCACGCTGGTCTTTTCGGTGGACATCCTCGCGAAGCTGTGACCCCTCGCGGGATGTAAGACTGTGCGTGTTCGCCTTTTCGCAGACAAGCAGGAGCTAGAGACGTGAGCATCGACAAGCCCGAGATCGACTTCCCGGGCGGCGAGCCCCCGGCGGACCTCGAGATCAAGGACATCTGGGAGGGCGACGGCCCGGTCGCGCAGGCCGGCCAGACCGTCACCGTGCACTACGTCGGTGTCGCCTTCAGCACCGGCGAGGAGTTCGACGCCAGCTGGAACCGCGGCACCCCCTTCCGCTTCCCGCTGGGCGGCGGCCGGGTCATCAAGGGCTGGGACCAGGGCGTGCAGGGCATGAAGGTCGGCGGCCGCCGCCAGCTGACCATCCCCGCCCACCTCGCCTACGGCAACCAGAGCCCGACCCCGGCGATCAAGCCCGGCGAGACGCTGATCTTCGTGGTCGACCTGCTCGGGGTCTGAGCAAGGTACGAACAGACCCGATCACGTGGGGCCCATGCCTGTTCGGGCGTGGGCCCTCGGCTTTTGCCGGGCCACCGCGGGGCGGTACGGTCGACCTCGTCAAGCACCATAGGGAGGCGAAGGGCGTCGATGGCCATTGCCAAGGCCGAGCGGCTGATGAACCTGGCGCTGTGTCTGCTCGGGACGCGACGTCCGCTCAGCAAGCGCGAGCTGCGTGACTCCATCGAGGCCTATGTCGAGGCCTTCGGGCCGGGCAACGGCGCGTCCGGGTCCGACGACTCCTTCAACCGCATGTTCGAGCGCGACAAGGACGACCTGCGCGAACTCGGACTGGTCATCGAGACCGTCGAGAGCCTCGACGGCGAGATCGGCTACCTGGCCCGCCGCGACAGCAACCGCCTGCCGCCCATCACCCTGGACGCCGAGGAGGCCGCCGCGCTCGGCCTCGCCGCCAAGGTGTGGCAGCAGGCCCGGCTCGCCGGCGCGGCCAGCGGCGCCCTGCAGAAGCTGCGCGCCGCGGGACTCCCCGAGGACGTCGACCCGTACGGGTCGCACGGCGCGCTGGAGCCGCGGATCCCCGTGCACGAGGCGGCGTTCGAGCCGCTGATGCTGGCCTGCCGGGACCGCCGCCCGGTCGTCTTCGACTACCGCAAGGCGACCGCCGCCCACCCCGAGCAGCGGCATGTGGAGCCGTGGGCCCTGGAGTGCTGGCGGGGCCACTGGTACCTCGCGGGCTGGGACCGCGACCGGGGCGCCGAGCGCGTCTTCCGGCTGTCCCGGATCACCGGCAAGGTCCGCTCCCGCGGCGGCCGCTACACCGCCGACGTGCCGGACGTCGTCACGGTCCGGGAGACCGTCGCGGGCTGGGCGGGGGAGATCGCCGACCGTTCGGCCCGGATCCGGCTGCGCGCGGACGCGGGGTACCCCCTTCGGGCGAAAGCCACCGCCGTCCGGGAACTCGGCGGCGGCTGGGACGAGTTGGAGATTCCGTACGGCCACGGGCTGGACGCCTGGCTGGTGGAGTTCGGGCCCGACGTGGTCGTGCTGGAGCCCGCCGAGCTGCGGGCCGACGTGGTGGACCGGCTGCGCGCCGTGGCCAAGGGCTGAGGGGGAGCGGAGCAAGACAGTGGCAGGCAAACCGGTCAGGCCCGTGAACGCCATCGACCAGACCCGGCGGATGCTCTCGCTGGTGACCTATCTGAGGGAGCGCCCCGGAGCGCGCGTCGAGGACGTCGCGCGCGCCTTCGGCATCACCGAGGACGAGCTGGTCTCCGACCTCGACGTGCTGCCCATGTGCGGCACCAGCTTCCGCGGCGGTGACCTCCTCGACATCGACACCGACGGTGAGCGCATCTGGTGGCACAACCCGGCCGCGCTGGCGGCGGAGGCCGCCGAGCCGCTGCGGCTCGCCGCCGACGAGGCCACCGCGCTGCTCGTCGCCGCCCGGGCGGTGGCCACCCTGCCCGGACTGCGCGAGAGCGACCGGCAGGCGCTGCTGCGGGCGACGGCCAAGGTGGAGACCGCGGCCGGGGAGGCGGCCGGCGCCAGCTCGCGGCTGTCGGTGACCTTCGAGTCCGAGGGCGGCGTCTTCGCGGACGTCGACCGCGCGATCGCCGAGCGCCGCCGCCTGTGGATCCGCTACTACTCGCCCGCGCGCGACGAGGTCACCGAGCGGGAGATCGACCCGATCCGCCTGGTCAGCGTCGGGCACACCTACGTCGAGGCCTGGTGCCGCCGCTCGGAGGCGCGCCGGACCTTCCGCCTGGACCGGGTCGCCGAGATCAGGATCCTGGACGAGCCGTCGGCGCCCCCGGAGATCGAGCTGCGCGACCTGTCGGAGGCGCTGGTGCAGCCGGCCGCCGAGGACCCGGAGGTCGTGATCGAGGTCGGCCCGGGCGGCCGCTGGGTCGCGGAGTACTACCCGCACGACAGTGCGGATGAGCTTCCGGACGGCGGGCTGCGTATCACTCTGCGGACACCCGATCCCACGTCGCTGCGCCGCCTGGCGCTGCGGCTCGGCCGGGACGGCCGGATCGTGTCACCGCCGGAGCTGGCCGACAGCGCCCGGCGGGCGGCGCGCGAGGCGCTGGCGGCGTACGACGGCATCGAGGCGGGCGGCGCGGCGGACACGGCCGGGCCGCCGGAGCCGGTGGCGGTGCCCGTGGCGCACGCGGCAGCGGACGGGCCGGACGGCGGACCCGTGTGAGCAGAGGCGCCCACCGGCGCCGGCGGCCCGGCGCGGGCGTGCGGGGCCGGCGGCCGTGCCGCCCCGGAGGCGGACGACCCCAGGAAGAGGAGCGAGGGCTGTGAGCGAGTCGGCGACGTCCGGTGTGCGGGGCATGACGGTGGAGTCCGCGTTCTCCGGGATGAGAAGCGTGGCCCCGGTGGTGTTCCGGGCGGGCTGCCCGGACTGCCGGGAGCGCTTCGAGCTGACCGCGGGCGCCCTGCGCCTGGCCATCGGCGCCTCCAGCCGTACGACGTTCTACTCCTTCACCTGCCCGGCGTGCGGCGCGTCGGTCCGCAAGCCCGCGGGGGAGCGGATCGTGGAACTGCTCACCGGTGGCGGCGTGCGGACGCTGCGGCTGCACTCCACCGTCTGAAGGACGGGGACGGCCCGCGGGGCGGACGCCGTTCAGAGGGTCGGGACGGCCCGCCCGTCCGGACGGTCTAGGCTCGACGTCATGTTCTGGCCGATGTTCGCGATTGCTCTGGGGTTCGTGGGTCTCGCCGTGCTCGGGGTGCTCGCCGTGCGGGTCTTCCTGGAGGCACAGCGCCTGGGCAGGCAGGTCACGGACTCGGCGCGCCGCATCAGCCGGGCCGCCGAGGACCTGGAGCGGGCGGCGGAGAGCGCGGCTCGTTCCGTGGACGCCCTGTGAGTCGTCCGACAGGCGCCTGTGAGTTGCGCTTTGGGGCACTTCGCCCTGTCACCTGTGGGCTTGGGACAGGTACGCTGCTGGTCGCGACCCGGTTAACGAGGCACTGGTCGCGGACGGGAGTACGCACAGGGGATGCAGAGGGATTGCCTCACGTTCACCCCCGAGCGTTACGATCGCTGCCAGCACGATCGTTCGGACAGGTGTCCGACCGGTCGGACAGCATCCCACCACAGCCGCCTCGGTGAGAAGGTAAAGACTTATGTTCGGAAGGCTCGGAGCCCCCGAGATCATTCTCATCCTCGTCGTCATCATCCTGCTGTTCGGCGCGAAGAAGCTTCCGGACATGGCTCGGTCGCTCGGCAAGTCGGCCCGCATCCTCAAGAGCGAGGCCAAGGCGATGAAGGACGAGAACAAGTCCTCCACGACCCCGGCCGGCCCGCCCAACACCGACGAGCAGCCCTCGCAGCGCACGATCCAGGCCGCGCCCGGCGACGTGACCAGCTCCCGCCCGGTCAACGAGCCGACGGACACGACCAAGCGCTGACGCAGGGCCGGTGACCTCCGGCCCGCCGCACGAGATGGGAACGTGGGTTGCTGAAGTCTGCCCGCAAGAAGGAGAGGGACCCCGAGGGGCGGATGCCCCTCGCGGAGCACCTTCGCGAGCTTCGCAACCGGCTCGCCAAGGCGATTTTGGCGATCGTCGTCGTCACGGTCTTCGCCGCCTTCTTCTACAACGACATCATCAACTTGATCACCGAGCCGATCCTCGACTCGGTCGGCTGTGAGAAGACCTTCGCGGAACTGGCCAGGTCGCAGGTGGGCACCGAGCCGTGTGCCCAGATCACCATCAATGGCCTGCTCACGCCCTTCACGCTGGCGCTGAAGGTGTCGCTGATGGCCGGTGTCGTGCTGGCCTCGCCGGTCTGGCTCTACCAGCTGTGGGCCTTCGTCGCGCCCGGTCTGCACCGGCACGAGAAGAAGTACGCCTACGCCTTCGTCGGCACGGGCGCCCCGCTGTTCCTCGCCGGCGCCTACTTCGCGTACACGGTGCTCCCCACCACCGCGAAGGTGCTGCTCGAATTCACCCCGGGCGGCACGTCCAACCTCCTCCCGCTGGACGACCTGCTCGACCTCGTCATGCGGATGGTGCTCGTCTTCGGCCTCTCCTTCGAGCTGCCGCTGCTGCTGATCATGCTCAATCTCACCGGGGCGATCACCGGCAAGCGCATGCTCGGCTGGTGGCGCGGCATGGTCATGGGCATCACGGTCTTCGCGGCCATCGCCACGCCCAGCACCGACCCGCTGACCATGCTGGCGCTCGCCGGGCCGATCTGGATCCTGTACTTCGGTGCCACGCTCTTCTCCCTGCTCAACGACCGCCGTCGCAGCCGTCGCGAGGCCCTCGGCCCCGCCGACGACGAGGCCTCCGAGCTGGATCTCACGCCCGAGGACATCGGCGGGATCGAGCCCGTGACGACCAGCCGCGCGGCGCTGCCCGAGCAGGCGACCTCGGACCGCTCGGACCGGGTCAACGGTTATGACGACGTGACCTGAAGATCGCCGGGCAGCTCGTAGGGTCTCTCCCGTGACCAGCGAGATCACCCTCTTCGTCAACCCCACCGCGGGCCGCGGCCGGGGCGCCCGCGCGGCGCAGCCGGCCGCTTCCGCGTTGCGGGCGGCCGGCTTCTCGGTCCGCACCGTGCTCGGGGAGGACGCCCCGGACGCCCTCAGGCGGGCGCGTGCCGCCGTCGCGGGCGGCACCGGGGCGCTGATCGCCGTGGGCGGCGACGGCATGGCCAACCTCGCCCTGCAGGCAGTCGCGGGCACGCGCACCCCGCTGGGCCTGGTCGCCGTCGGCACCGGCAACGACTTCGCCCGCGCCCTCGGCCTGCCCGTACGGCAGCCGGCCGCCGCGGGCCGGATGATCGCCGACGCGCTCAAGTGCGGCCGGCTCCGCGACATCGACCTCGGGCAGGCCGGTGACCGCTGGTTCGGCACCGTCCTGGCCTCCGGCTTCGACTCCCGCGTCAACGACCGCGGCAACCGCATGGGCCGGATCGCCGGCCGCTTCCGGTACGAACTCGCGATGATCCCCGAGCTGGCCGCGTTCCGGCCCCTGCCGTACCGGATCCGGCTCGACGACGGCGAGGTCCGCGAGCTGGAGGCGACCCTCGTGGCCGTCGGCAACGGCCCGTCCTACGGCGGCGGCATGCGGATCTGCCCCGGCGCCGACCTCACCGACGGGCTGTTCGACATCACCGTGGTCGGGGACTGCGACCGCGCGACGCTGCTGCGGGTGTTCCCGCGGGTCTACCGGGGCACGCACGTCGAGCATCCGAAGGTGACCGTGCTGCGGGCCGCCCGGGTCGAGCTCGCCGCCGAGGGCATCACGGGATACGCGGACGGGGAGCCGCTCGGTCCGCTGCCGCTGAGCGCGCGCTGTGTGCGCGGGGGCGTGCGGGTCGTCGGCCCCTGAGGCCCGCCTGGCCCGCACGCCCGGCCCGCCGCCCCTGAGCTGCGCCGTTCCCCGGTCCCACGGGCACGGATCCGGATAATGATCGTCCTGTTGTCAGTGCGGCCCGGTACGCTCGAAAGCACGATGACAGAGGATCTCTCACCGGCCGAGCGGTACGCGGCAGCCCGTAAGCGCGCTGCCGAGCAGGCCACCGCGCTCGCCTCCTTCCGCGAGATGTACGACTTCGGCCTCGACCCCTTCCAGATCGAGGCCTGCCAGGCGCTCGAGGCGGGGAAGGGCGTGCTGGTCGCCGCGCCCACCGGCTCCGGCAAGACGATCGTCGGCGAGTTCGCCGTCCACCTCGCCCTCGGGCAGGGCAGGAAGTGCTTCTACACGACACCCATCAAGGCGCTGTCGAACCAGAAGTACGCCGACCTGTGCCGCCGCTACGGCACGGAGAAGGTGGGCCTGCTCACCGGCGACAACAGCGTCAACTCCGACGCCCCGGTGGTCGTGATGACCACGGAGGTGCTGCGGAACATGCTGTACGCCGGTTCCCAGACCCTCCTGGGCCTCGGCTACGTGGTCATGGACGAGGTGCACTACCTCTCCGACCGCTTCCGGGGCGCCGTCTGGGAAGAGGTGATCATCCACCTGCCCGAGTCGGTCACGCTGGTCTCGCTGTCGGCGACGGTGTCGAACGCCGAGGAGTTCGGCGACTGGCTCGACACGGTCCGCGGCGACACCGAGGTGATCGTCTCCGAGCACCGGCCCGTGCCGCTGTTCCAGCACGTGCTGGCCGGGCGGCGGATGTACGACCTGTTCGAGGAGGGCGAGGGCCAGAAGAAGGCCGTCAACCCCGACCTCACGCGCATGGCGCGCATGGAGGCGAGCCGGCCGTCGTTCCAGGACCGCCGGCGCGGACGGTCCATGCGCGAGGCCGACCGCGAGCGCGAGCGCAGACAGCGCTCCCGGGTGTGGACGCCCAGCCGCCCCGAGGTGATCGAGCGGCTCGACGCCGAGGGGCTGCTGCCCGCCATCACCTTCATCTTCAGCCGCGCCGCCTGCGAGGCCGCCGTCCAGCAGTGCCTGTACGCGGGCCTGAGACTCAACGACGAGGAGGCGCGCGAGCGGGTCCGCTCCCTCGTCGAGGAGCGCACCGCGTCGATCCCCCGGGAGGACCTGCACGTCCTCGGCTACTACGAGTGGCTTGAGGGCCTGGAGCGCGGCATCGCCGCCCACCACGCGGGCATGCTGCCGACCTTCAAGGAGGTCGTCGAGGAGCTGTTCGTGCGCGGCCTGGTCAAGGCCGTGTTCGCCACCGAGACGCTCGCCCTGGGCATCAACATGCCCGCTCGCTCGGTGGTGCTGGAGAAGCTCGTCAAGTGGAACGGCGAGCAGCACGCGGACATCACCCCGGGCGAGTTCACCCAGCTGACGGGCCGGGCCGGGCGGCGCGGCATCGATGTCGAGGGCCACGCCGTGGTGCTCTGGCAGCGCGGCATGAACCCCGAGCACCTGGCGGGCCTGGCCGGCACGCGCACGTACCCGCTGCGGTCCAGCTTCAAGCCGTCGTACAACATGGCGGTCAACCTGGTCGAGCAGTTCGGCCGGCACCGCTCGCGCGAGCTGCTGGAGACGTCGTTCGCGCAGTTCCAGGCGGACAAGTCGGTCGTCGGCATCTCGCGTCAGGTGCAGCGCAACGAGGAAGGGCTGGAGGGCTACAAGGCCTCCATGACCTGCCACCTCGGCGACTTCGAGGAGTACGCGCGGCTGCGCCGCGAGCTGAAGGACCGGGAGAACGAGCTGGCCCGGCAGGGCGCCGCGCAGCGGCGCGCCGAGGCCGCCGTGGCGCTGGAGAAGCTGAAGCCCGGCGACGTCATCCACGTGCCCACCGGCAAGTACGCGGGCCTGGCGCTGGTGCTGGACCCGGGCCTGCCCGCGGGCCGTTCGAACGGCCACCGCGGCTTCGACCACCACGACGGTCCGCGCCCGCTGGTGCTGACCGCCGAGCGGCAGGTCAAGCGGCTGGCGTCGATGGACTTCCCGGTGCCGGTCGAGCCGCTGGAGCGGATGCGCATCCCGAAGTCCTTCAACCCCCGCTCCCCGCAGTCCCGTCGGGACCTGGCGTCGGCGCTGCGCACGAAGGCCGGGCACATCCCGGCCGACCGGCACCGCAAGCGGCGCTCCCAGGCGGCCGACGACCGCGAGATCGCCCGGCTGCGCACGGCGCTGCGCGCCCACCCCTGCCACGGGTGCAACGACCGCGAGGACCACGCCCGCTGGGCCGAGCGCTACCACCGGCTGCTGCGGGACACCTCCCAGCTGGAGCGCCGGATCGAGGGCCGGACGAACACCATCGCCCGGACGTTCGACCGCATCGTCGCGCTGCTGACCGAGCTGGACTATCTGCGCGGCGACGAGGTCACCGAGCACGGCAAGCGGCTGGCCCGGCTCTACGGCGAGCTGGACCTGCTCGCCAGCGAGTGCCTGCGCGAGGGCGTCTGGGAAGGGCTCGGCCCGGCCGAACTCGCCGGGTGCGTCTCGGCGTTGGTGTTCGAGTCGCGCGCCGGGGACGACGCCATGGCGCCGAAGCTGCCGTCCGGGAATGCCAAGGCCGCGCTGGGCGAGATGGTGCGCATCTGGGGGCGGCTGGACGCGCTGGAGGAGGAGTTCCGGATCACCCAGACCGAGGGGGTCGGGCAGCGCGAGCCGGACCTCGGCTTCGCCTGGGCCGCCTACATGTGGGCGGGCGGCAAGGGGCTCGACGAGGTGCTGCGCGAGGCGGAGATGCCGGCGGGCGACTTCGTGCGGTGGTGCAAGCAGGTCATCGACGTGCTGGGGCAGATCGCGGCGGCGGCGCCGCAGGGTTCCTCCGTGGTGAAGAACGCCCGCAAGGCCGTCGATCTGCTGCTGCGGGGGGTCGTCGCCTACTCGTCGGTGGGGTGACCGTCCTCCCGGATCCGGCCTCGTACTGAAGCCCGCTCACCCTCACGGTGAGTGGGCTTTCGTACGCCCGTTCGTGATGACGTAGCGCATTCGAACGATGTCTCAGCGTGTAAACGGGTGAGCCTACTATCCCTTCACGGCCGGTTTCCGGCAGATGCGGAATATGACACGGCGATGATCCGGTCGGACTAAGCTCGCCCGCAGCGCACCAGCTTGATGTGGATTCGTGCGCTTGTTCCCCCATGTGTGGAAAGTCCGACTGCTTGATGACATACCCCCCAGCAAGTCCCCTTGAACCCCAGCCGACGTCTGTCAGAAGGCCTACATGGTGAGTGTTCAATCCCCTCCCGTCCGCGGTGAACTTCCCTACGCCCGCGTGCTGCTGCTGCCGGCCATAGCGATGGCCGCGGCGACCGGGGCCGCCGTCGCCCTGGTGTCGGCGCCGGCCCGGCTCGCCGTCGGCTGGCTGGGCGGCATCGCCACCGTGCTGGTCGTCGCCACGGCGGCCGAGGCGGTCCGCCGCGGCCGTGTCCTGCGCAGGCGGCAGGGCGAACACGCGCGCCAGAGCGCGCAGTTGCAGCAGCGGATCGCCGCGCACGAGACCGAGTTCGCCCGTTTCTCCCGGGAGATCTTCCCCGCCGCGCTGACGCTGCTGCGCTCCGGGGAATCCCCCAGGGAGGCGATGCGCAAGATCGGTGTCGCCAACCCCGCCTACCGCGACCTGCCCGCGCCGCTGGCCGAGACGCTGCTGACGGTGCTGAAGATCGTCGACACCGAAGTGACCATGCGTGACGCCGCCGCCCGGTCCTTCGTCAGTGTCGCCCGCCGCGTCCAGGCGATCATCCACCAGCAGGCCGAGGAACTCCGGGAGATGGAGGAGGACCACGGGCGCAACCCCGAGGTCTTCGACGACCTGCTGCGCATCGACCACGGCAACGCCCTGATCGGCCGCCTCGCCGACTCGGTCTCCGTCCTCGGCGGCGGCCGGCCCGGGCGGCAGTGGCCCGAGCCCGTCTCCCTCTACAGCACGCTGCGTGGCGCCATGTCCCGCATCCTGGAGTACCGGCGCATCCAGCTGGCCTCCATCGCGAAGGTCAGCGTCAAGGGCATCTACGTCGAACCGGTCATCCACGCCGCCGCCGAACTCCTCGACAACGCCACGCGCTACTCGCCGCCCCAGACCAAGGTGCACGTCACCGCCACCGAGGTGCAGACCGGCGTCTGCATCGAGATCGAGGACGGCGGCGTCAACCTCAACGAGGAGGCCCGCGCCCGGATCGAGGGCATGCTGGAGGCCGCCAAGGCCGGCGTCGACCTCCAGGACATCGGTGAGCACCCGCGCCTCGGCCTCGCGGTCGTGGGCCGTCTGTGCACGGCGTACAACATGCAGGTCTCGCTGCGCGCCTCCGCCTACGGCGGGGTCCGGGCCATCCTCATCGTGCCCAGCGAGATGATCACGCACGCACCCGGTGTGGGTCTCGCCCACGGCATCGGCGCCACCGGCATCCCCATGAAGGTCGGCATCCCCGAGGGGCCGAAGCGCACGCCGAAGAAGCGCCGCCCCACCAGCCCGCGCATCCCCGAGACGGTGTCCCTGGAGGACGACGACGTCCCCGAGGTCACCGAGTGGACGCCGAACGGGCTGCCGCAGCGCCGCAGCCGCGTGAAGACCCCGCTGTCCGAGCGCCTCGCGCAGCAGGCCGCCAACGAGAAGGCCGACCGCGAGGCCGCCGAACGCGGCGAGCACAACCCCTGGGCGGCCCACGAGCCGGAGCCCGAGACCAAGCCGCTGCGCGACATGTCGGCCCCCGACGCCCCCGGCAAGGGCCTGGAGGCCTTCTGGGAGGGACTCAAGCAGGGCATCGAGCCCGGCACCCACCCGACCGACTTCATCAGGAACCCGACCAAGTACCTGCACCTGATCAACGACCCGGCCCCCACCGAGGCCGATGACGAGGGGGACCTCAAGTGATCCAGCAGCGCGGCAACTTCGACTGGATGCTCAAGCAACTCGCCGACGGCGTCCCGGGCATCGAGATGATCGTGGTGCTCTCCGCCGACGGCCTGCGCATCGCCCGCCACGGCGGAGAGCCCGACGCCGCCGACCGCGTCGCCGCGGCCTGCGCCGGCCTGCAGTCCCTCGCGGGCAGCATCTGCCAGGAACTCACCGTCGGCGACGGCGAGATGAAACTCGTCATGATCGAGATCGACCGAGGCTACTTCTACCTGATGAACGCGGGCGCCAACGCCTTCCTCGCGGTGCTCTCCGACGTCCGGTGCGAACCGGGCCGGATGAGCGCGATGATGCGTGACCTGGTCGTCCGGATCGGCGGCCACCTCACCAGCCCGCCCCGGCGGAACGGGCAGATCGTATGACGCCTCCGCAACGCCAGAGGCGCGACCCCACGGCACAGCCGGCCACGCCCGAGGAGGGCGAGGGCAAGGTCAGAAACCCCGAGCGGATGTACGTGGTGGCCGGCCCGGACGGTGAACGGGCCGAACTCGACCTGGTGACCTTAATCGTGGCGCGTGCCGCGGACCCGCCGCCCTCCGCTTCCCCCGAGCAGGCGGCGCTGCTCCGGCTCTGCGCCGCCCCCCTCTCCGTGGCGGAGCTGTCGGCCTACCTCAACCTGCCGTTCAGCGCGATGGGCGTGCTGCTCACCGAGCTGCTGACGGCGGAGCTGGTGCAGGCACGCTCCCCGATCGTCCGACGACAGGCGGTCCCCGACCGTTCCCTCCTCGAAGCGGTGATGCATGGACTTCAAAGGCTCTGACACCATCCCGGGCCCCCGGGCCGAGGATCAGCTGCCCCACACGGCTGAGGCCGCGGCCAAGATCGTGATCGTCGGCGGGTTCGGCGTCGGCAAGACGACGATGGTCGGCTCGGTCAGCGAGATCAAACCGCTGACCACCGAGGAGACCATGACGCAGGCCGGCATCGGCGTCGACGACAACTTCGGCTCCGCCACCAAGACGGCCACCACCGTCGCCATGGACTTCGGCCGGATCAGCATCACCGAGCAGCTCGTGCTCTACCTGTTCGGCACGCCCGGGCAGCAGCGCTTCTGGTTTCTGTGGAACGGCCTGTTCGAGGGCGCGCTCGGCGCGGTGGTGCTCGTCGACACCCGGCGGCTGGAGGTGAGCTTCGACGTCATGGGGCGCCTGGAGGAACGCGGCGTGCCCTTCGTCGTCGCCATCAACTCCTTCCCCGACGCGCCCCGTTACCCCATCGAGGAGCTGCGCACGGCCCTCGACCTCGCCCCGGACATCCCGATCATGGAGTGCGACGTGCGCCGCCGCGCCTCCAGCCGGGACGTCCTGATGACCCTCATGCGCTTCCTGCACTCGCTCGCCCTGCAGGGCTCGCTCACCTGATCCCGTATCGAACCCCCACCCCCCACGCCTCCTCCCAGACACCCTGGAAAGTTCCGGAGCGACCACTGTGACGCCTGAATCCCACGCCCCCACCGGTACGGACCGAGCCCGGCCCGGACCGCCCCCCGGCTGCCCCGCGCACGGCCTCGGGCCCGGAGGGCTGCACCGGCTGCACGAGGCGGAGGACCTGGGAGCGCTGTACGAGCGGCTCCGGGAGCAGCACGGCCCCGTGGCACCCGTCCTGCTCCACGACGACGTGCCGATCTGGATCGTCCTCGGCCACGCCGAGAACCTGCACATGGTCCGCTCGCCCTCGCAGTTCTGCCGGGACAGCCGTATCTGGACCCCGCTCCGGGACGGCCTGATCAAGCCCGACCATCCGCTGATGCCGCACATCGCCTGGCAGCCCATCGCCTCGCACGCCGAGGGGGACGAGCACAAGCGGCTGCGCGGCGCGGTCATGGGCGCCATCTCGACCATCGACTTCCGCAGCCTGCGCCGCTACATCAACCGCAGCACCCAGGCCATCGTCAACCGCTTCTGCGAGCGCGGCGAGGCGGACCTGGTCAGCCAGTTCACCGAGCATCTGCCGATGGCCGTGATGTGCGAGATCCTCGGCATGCCCGACGAGTACAACGACCGTCTCGTCGAAGCCGCCCGTGACGCCCTCAAGGGCACCGAGACCGCCATCGCCAGCCACGGCTACGTCATGGACGCCCTCAGCCGGCTCACCGCCCGGCGGCGCGCCGAGCCGGAGGAGGACCTCGCCAGCTACCTGATCACCCACCCGGCCCGGCTGACCGACGACGAGGTCAGGGAGCACCTGCGCCTGGTGCTCTTCGCCGCCTACGAGGCCACCACCAACCTGCTGTCCAACGTGCTGCTCACGGTGCTGATCGACCCGCGCTTCCGGGCCCAGCTCAACGGCGGCCAGATGACGGTGCCCGAGGCGGTGGAGCAGTCGCTGTGGAACGAGCCGCCGTTCAGCACGGTCTTCGCCTACTTCGCCAAGCAGGAGACCGAGCTCGGCGGCCAGCGCATCCGCCGGGGCGACGGGCTGCTGTTCGCCCCGCTCCCGGCCAACGTCGACCCGCGGGTGCGGCCGGACCTGAAGGCCAGCATGCAGGGCAACCGCTCCCACCTCGCCTTCGGCGGCGGCCCGCACGAGTGCCCGGGGCAGGACATCGGCCGTTCCATCGCCGACGTCGGCGTCGACGCGCTGCTGCTGCGGCTGCCGGACGTCGAACTCGACTGCGACGAGGAGGAGTTGCGCTGGACGGCGTCCATCGCCTCCCGGCACCTGGTGGAACTGCCGGTGCAGTTCTCACCCAAGCCGCCGCAGGACATCACCGAGACGCCGAACCACAAGGCCGTCCCGGCCCAGCGCGCGGACTGGCAGATCGGCACGCCACCGGCCCCGGCGGCCGTCCCGCCGCAGCCGCGTCCCGCGACCGCCGTGGCCCAGCCGCAGCCCGAGCCGGTGGTGGCGCAGCCCCAGCCCCTGGCGGCGCCGGTGCAGCCGGCGGCGCAGGAGCCGGTCCGCGGCAAGGGGGTCTGGCGGCGCCTGCTGCTGTGGTGGCGCGGTTACTGAGCGCCCGGTGGGCCGCCGTCCGGCGCGGCGGCCCACCGGGCGTACGACGTCCAGGCCGCCAGGTCCCGCCCGCTGCGGAACCGGCGCTCCTCGCCCGTGACCGGGTCGGTGAACTCCAGTGCCCGCGCCAGCAGTTGCAGCGGGCGGGAGAAGTCACCGGCCGGCACGGGCGGCGTCACCTCGGGGTAGAGCGGGTCGCCGAGGACCGGTATCCCCAGCGCGCTCATGTGCACGCGCAGCTGGTGCGTCTGCCCGGTGGCGGGGACCAGCCGGTACCGGCCCAGCCGCCCGGTGCCCAGCGGCCGGTGCTCGACCAGTTCGACACGGCTCACGGCGTTGGGCTCGCCCGGCACCTCCCGGGCGGTGAGCACGCCGCGCTCCTTCACGATGCGGCTGCGCACGGTCCGGGGGAGCGTGAGAGCCGGATCGCAGGGGGCGACGGCCTCGTACTCCTTGTGGATCCGCCGGTCGCGGAAGAGCGCCTGGTACGCGCCGCGTTCCGCGGGGCGCACGGTGAACAGGACGAGTCCCGCCGTGAGCCGGTCCAGGCGGTGCGCGGCGCCGAGGTCGGGCAGCTCCAGCTCGCGGCGCAGCCGGGCCAGCGCCGTCTCGGTGACGTGGCCGCCGCGCGGCGTGGTGGCGAGGAAGTGCGGCTTGTCCACGACGACGATGTGCTCGTCCCGGTGCACGACCTCCAGCGGGAAGGGCACCGGCACCTCGGCGGGCAGCTCGCGGTGGAACCACACGAACATCCCGGGCACGTAGGGCGCGTCCACCGGCACGGCCGCACCGTCCGCGCCGACGATCAGCCCCGCGTCGAACATCCCCTCGACGACGCCCTCGCCCGCCCCGGACAGCCGCTCCACCAGGTGCTCCCGCACCGTGGCCCAGCCGCCCGCGGCGGGCAGCCGCACCCGCACCGGGTCGACCCCCTGGCGCTGCGGCAGGGGAGAGGGCGGGATACGGCTCTTGCGTCTCATCGCGGCCCAGCGTACGAGGCCGGGGCGCGGCGGCGGTAAATCGCTGGAGGCCCCGGTGGCCGCTTGCCAGGATGCGGGCATGCCGTTCCTCACCGATCCGGTCCTGGCCGTGGGCACGCTCGCCGGGCACCCGCAGCCCACCCTGCCCGCAGACGGCGGACTGGTCCTGCGCCCCTGGCGGGCAGCGGACGCGCCCGCGGTGCACCGGGTCTTCCAGGACCCCGTGATGCACCGGTGGCACGCCCGCTCCGCCGACTCCGAGGACGAGGTCGCCGGCTGGATCCGGGACTGGCACCGCGCGTGGGAGGAGGAGCGGGAGGCGCAGTGGGCCGTCACCGGGGCGGACCGCGACGCCCTGCTGGGGCGCGTCGCGCTGCGTGAGATGCGCCTGGACGACGGCGTGGCCGAAGTGGCGTACTGGACCGCTCCGGCGGCACGGGGCGGGGGTGTCGCCGCCCGGGCCGCGACCGCGCTCGCCCACTGGGCCCTCGACGAGGTCGGGTTCCACCGCCTGGAACTCCTGCACGCCGTCGGCAACGAGGCGTCCTGCCGGGTCGCGGTCAGGAGCGGCTTCGCCTTCGAGGGCACCAAGCGCAGTGCGCTGCTGCACCCGGACGGCTGGCACGACATGCATCTGCACGCCCGCGTGCGGGGCGACTAGCCGCCCTGCGGCAGCGGCACCTCAGGCGGCCGGCGAACTCTCCTGCTCCGCCTCGATCCGGGCGTTCCACTCGCGCTTGGAGGCCTGCCAGCCGTCCTCGTTGTGGCCGAGCCGCCAGTAGCCGGAGATGGAGAGGTCCTCGCGGGGCATGCCGCGCTCGACCCGCAGCAGACTGCGCAGCTCCTTCACGAAGTGCGCCTCGCCATGGACGAACGCCTGCACCCGGCCCTCGGGGAAGTCCAGGTTCCGTACGGCCTCGACCAGCGCCTCACCCAGCGGCCGGCCGCCCCGGTGCAGCCAGACGACCTCCACGTCGGAGTCGATCTTCTGCTCCTCCTCGGGGCCGGAGATCTCCACGAAGGCGAACGCCCTCGCCCCGCGCGGCAGGGCCTCCAGGGCGCAGGCGATGGCGGGCAGCGCGCTCTCGTCCCCGGCGAGCAGATGCCAGTCGGCCTCCGGGTCGGGTGCGTACGCCCCGCCGGGACCCATGAACCGCACGGTCTCGCCGGGACGGACCCGCGCGGCCCACGGCCCGGCCAGGCCCTCGTCGCCGTGCAGGACGAAGTCCAGCGTCAGCTCGCGGTGTTCGGCGTCCCAGTGGCGGACCGTGTACGTCCGGGTGACCGGCCACTGCTCGCGCGGCAGCTCGTCACGGACGCGCTGCAGGTCGAAGGGCTCCGGATAGGTCACCCCGGCCGGCGGGAAGAGCAGCTTCACGTAGTGGTCCGTGCACGTCTGCGCCGCGAAATCGGCGAGGCCCTCTCCGCCGAGCACCACACGCTGCATGTGCGGGGTCAGCCGCTCGGTGCGGACGACCTGGGCGGAGTGCGTCCTGCGCGGCTGGCGTGCCGGTCGCTCTGCCATGAGGACCTCCCTGTCTCGCATAGTTAGGGTTACCTAAGTTAGCACCTCGTCCTCATGTCACACCTCCCGGGGCGGAGAGTCGCCTCCCCCTCCCGCGGCGGCTCACGCCGCGAGCGTCGCCAGCAGACGCTCCAGCGACCCGCCCAGCCCCCAGCGGGCCGCCAGCTCCCGCAGCGCCGCCGGGTCGCGCGGGGTCCGCGGCACAGCCGTGGACACCTCCGGGAGCGGAACGTCGTCCGCGACCCGGACCACCTTCGGCGCGACCGCGAGGTACGGGCGCGCCTCGTCCAGCCGCCTGCGCTGCGTCGGCGTCAGCTTCGACCGCCGGTCCTCGACCGCCGCCAGGATCCCGGCCAGGTCGCCGAACTCGGCGAGCAGCTTGGCGGCCGTCTTCTCACCGACGCCCGGCACACCCGGCAGGCCGTCGCTGGGGTCGCCGCGCAGCAGGGCCAGGTCCGCGTACCCGCTGCCGCCGACCCCATACTTCCCGCGCAGCACCGCCTCATCGGTGAGCTGCAGCGTGCCCACGCCCTTCAGCGGGTACAGCACGCGCACCCCGCGCGCGTCGTCCACCAGCTGGTACAGATCGCGGTCGCCCGTGACGATGTCGACCGGGCCCTTCGCCCGCGCGGTGTAGGTGCCGATGACGTCGTCCGCCTCGTACCCCGCGACGCCCACGCGCGCGATGCCCACCGCGTCCAGCACCTCCTCGATGACCGGCACCTGCGGCGACAGCGTGTCGGGCACCTCCTCCTCGTCCGGGCCGGTCGCGTGCTCCTCGGCGACGCGGTGCGCCTTGTAGGAGGGGATCAGCTCGACCCGCCACTGCGGCCGCCAGTCGGCGTCCATGCAGGCCACCAGCTCGTCCGGCCGGTGGTCGCGCACCAGGCGGTCGATGAAGTCGAGCAGCCCGCGCACGGCGTTCACCGGTGTGCCGTCCGGTGCCTTGACCGACTCGGGCACGCCGAAGTAGGCGCGGAAGTACAGGGAGGCGGTGTCGAGGAGCATCAGTCGTCCGGTCACGCCACGCATCATGCCGTACGCCACTGACAGCGTGTCGCGCTGCGCAACGCGTTGCGGTGTGCGCGTCTCCTGTGAGGCCTCCCACTTGTGCGTTTGCCTTCCGTGATCGGGGGGAGGCGCCGCCCGGAGCGAGGTCGGTTGCGCATTTCAACTGTTTTGGCGCCCGGTCCTCGCTCCGTTCTGTCGCCGTCGGGAGAGGTGCACGTGTCAGCGAGGCTTGAGGCAGAGAGCTTGTACAAGGTGTTCGGCAGGAGACCGGACCGGGCCGTCGAGCGGCTCAGGGACGGAGCCGGCCGGGAGGAACTGCGCGCCGAGGGCGCCACCGCCGCCGTGATCGACGCCTCCTTCACCGTCGAACCCGGCGAGATCTTCGTCGTCATGGGCCTGTCGGGCTCCGGCAAGTCCACGCTGCTGCGCATGCTGAACGGCCTGCTCGAACCGACCGCCGGGCACGTGCGCTTCGACGGCCAGGACCTGACCGGGCTGAGCGACCGCGAGCTGCGCCGGGTCCGCTCCCGGAAGATCAGCATGGTCTTCCAGCACTTCGCGCTCTTCCCGCACCGCAGTGTGCGCGAGAACGCCGCCTACGGTCTGGAAGTGCAGGGCGTGCCCCGCGCCGAGCGCGTACGCCGCGCCGACGAGGCGCTCGCCCTGTGCGGCCTGGCCGGCTGGGAGAAGTCCTGGCCCGACGAGCTGTCCGGCGGCATGCAGCAGCGCGTGGGCCTGGCCCGGGCGCTGGCCACGGACGCCGACCTGCTGCTGATGGACGAGTCCTTCAGCGCCCTGGACCCACTGATCCGCCGCGACATGCAGGACCAGCTGCTGGAGCTGCAGCGCGAACTCAAGAAGACGATCGTCTTCATCACCCACGACCTGAACGAGGCCATGCGCCTGGGCGACCGCATCGCCGTCATGCGCGACGGCCGCATCGTCCAGATCGGCACCGCCCAGGACATCCTGCTGCGGCCGGAGAACGACTACGTCGCCTCCTTCACCCAGGACGTCGACCGCTCCCGCGTCCTGACCGCGGGCGAGCTGATGGACACCTCGGTCACCGGCGACGACCCCGGCTGCCGCTGCCGGACCGCCACCGTCGACACCCCGTTCACACAGCTGTGCGCGATCAGCGCCCGGCTCTCCCACCCCGTGCCGGTCGTGGACGGCGACAACAAACTGATCGGCGTCGTCCCCCGGCAGCGGCTGGTCGGCTTCCTCGGCGACGAGCCGGACGCCGGCCCGCAGCCCTGCGACGCCCCGCGCGACAAGGGCGGGGAGAAGGTGGGCGCCGGTGCCTAGGATTCCCTTCGGCGACTGGGTCAACAGCGCCGTCGACTGGCTCCTCGACCACGTCGCGTGGCTGTTCGACTTCCTCAAGACGGTCTTCCTCGGCGCCTACGACGGCATCGACGCCGTCCTCCAGGCACCCGAACCCCTGCTCCTGGCGGGCATCTTCGCCGTCATCGCCTTCTGGCTGCGCGGCACCCTCGCCGGTGTGCTCTCCTTCGCGGGATTCGCGTTCATCGACTCCCTCGGGCTGTGGGAGAACGCGATGATGACCCTCTCCCTGGTCCTCGTCGCGACCATCATCGCCCTGGTCGTCGCGGTGCCCGTCGGCATCTGGGCCGCCCGCTCGGAGCGCGTCAGCGGCGTGGTCCGGCCGGTGCTGGACTTCATGCAGACGCTGCCCGCGATGATCTACCTCATCCCGGCGATCCTGTTCTTCGGCAGCGGCGCCCCCGCCGGCATCGTCGCCACACTGATCTTCGCGCTGGCCCCGGGCGTCCGCATGACCGAGCTGGGCATCCGGCAGGTCGACAAGGAACTGTTCGAGGCCGCCGAGGCGTTCGGCACGTCCCGGCGCGACATCCTGCTGCGCGTCCAGCTGCCGCTCGCCCTGCCCACCGTGATGGCGGGCGTCAACCAGGTCATCATGCTCGGCCTGTCGATGGCCGCCATCGCCGGCATGGTCGGCGCCGACGGCCTGGGCGGCGACGTCAACGAGGCCATCGGCCAGCTGAACGTCGGCCTCGGCTCCGAGGCCGGTGTCGCCATCGTGATCCTCGCGATCTACCTCGACCGCATGACCAGCGCCCTCGGCACCCAGGTCTCGCCGCTCGGCCGCCGCGCCGCGGCCCGGCTGCGCGCCGCCCAGGGCCTGAGGATCTGGTCGTACCGGCCCCGCCCGGCCGTCGCCGTGATCGGTGTCGTGGTGCTCGCGCTCGTCGCGGGCGGCATGGGCGTGTTCGGCGGCGCCGGCAAGGGCACCGCCACCGCGGCCAGCGGCGACGTGGGCCAGGGCAAGAAGATCAGCATCGGCTACATCCCCTGGGACGAGGGCGTCGCCTCCACCTTCCTGTGGAAGGAGATCCTCCAGCAGCGCGGCTACGAGGTCGAGACCAAGCAGCTCGAGGCCGGGCCGCTGTACACCTCCCTGGCGAGCGGCGACCTCGACTTCCAGACCGACGCGTGGCTGCCCACCACCCACGAGCAGTACTGGAAGAAGTACGGCGAGCAGCTCGACGACCTCGGTTCCTGGTACGACGAGACGTCCCTCGAACTGACCGTCCCGTCCTACATGAAGGACGTCGACTCCCTCGACGACCTCAAGGGCGAGGCCGCCCGGTTCGACGGGAAGATCACCGGCATCGAGCCCAGCGCCGGCATGATGTCCCTGCTGAAGAGCAAGGTGCTCAAGGAGTACGGCCTCGACGAGGAGTACCAGGTCGTCGACAGCTCCACCCCGGCCATGCTCGCCCAGCTCAAGCGCGCCTACGCCAAGAAGCAGCCGATCGTCGTCACCCTGTGGTCACCGCACTGGGCCTACAGCGACTACGACCTGAAGAAGCTCGAGGACCCGAAGGGCACCTGGGGCAAGGGCGACGGCGTGCACACGCTCTCCCGCAAGGGCTTCGCCGACGACCACCCGGCCGTCGGGAAGTGGCTGAAGGACTTCTCGATGTCCGAGAAGGAACTCACCGGCCTCGAAGCCGAGATCAACAAGGCCGGCAAGGGCCGGCAGCCGCAGGCCGTCCAGGCGTGGATGAAGCAGCACCCCGGCATCGTCGACAGGCTCGCCCCGGTCGAGGGCGGCACGGGCGGCACGCCCGCCGAGGCCGAGCGGCCCCTGAACGTGGCCTGGTTCCCCTGGGACGAGGACATCGCCGTCACGTACCTGTGGAAGAACGTCCTGGAGCGGCGCGGCTACAAGCTGAACCTCAAGCAGATGGACGTCGGCCCGGTCTACACCGGCCTGGCCTCCGGCGACCTGGACCTCAACTTCGACGCCTGGCTGCCGTACGCCCAGAAGAACTACTGGGACCGGCACAAGGACAAGCTCAGGGACCTCGGCACCTGGTACGAGCCGACCTCCCTGGAGCTCGCCGTCCCCGCGTACGTGAAGGACGTCAAGTCCCTCGCGGACCTCAAGGGCAAGGCGGACCGCTTCGACGGGAGGATCATCGGCATCGAGCCCGGCACCGGCGAGATGAACCTGCTGAAGAAGAAGGTCCTGCCGGGCTACGGCCTGGACGGGGAGTACAAGGTCGTCGACGGCTCCACCCCGGCCATGCTGGCCGAGCTGAAGCGCGCCTACGCCGAGAGGAAGCCGATCGCCGTCACGCTCTGGTCGCCGCACTGGGCGTACAGCGACTACGAGCTGACCAAGCTGAAGGACCCGCGCAAGGCCTTCGGCGAGGGCAACACCATCCGCACCATCTCGAACGAGGACTTCCCCGGGCGGTACCCGCAGCTCACGAAGTGGATCAAGAACTTCACCATGAGCGAGGAGGAGCTCGGCAGCCTGGAGAGCGAGATCAAGGACCGCGGCCAGGGGCAGGAGGAGGAAGCCGTCGCCGCGTGGCTGGAGGAACACCCGGACATGGTGAAGCGGATGACTCCGCAGTAGGGTTCTGGGGCGGGCCGCGCAACACGCCGCGTCCCGCCCCGCACCCCCCGGATCCACGAGCGGGATCCGGACAACCACAGAGCGCTACGCCATCCCCGGAACTCCCTTCCCCTGCCTGTTCCCCGTAGAGGGGGAACCGGCGCCCCACCGCCTACGCGGCGGATCCCCTGGCGCGAAAGGCGAGGTCGCGCACCGCCCTGTGTGACGTCGATGTGACGGGCGCATGAAACGGTTTGCCGAACATGCGTAGGGTGCAGACAACTCAACACACGACGCGCGCCGGGACACCGGGGCGCGGGGAGCGGATCGACGGGCGAAGGAGGGAGCCGGAGCGATGGGCGACCACAAAGAACAGCCCCTTCGGGTGGGCGCCGCCGTGCGCCGCCGGCGCCGCGCGCTGGACCTCACCCTCGCCGTCGTGGCCGAGCGCAGCGGCCTGTCGGTCCCGTTCCTGAGCCAGGTGGAGAACGACCGGGCGCGCCCCAGCCGCAGCTCCCTGGAGAAGGTGGCCGACGCGCTGCGCACCACCGCCGTCGAACTCCTCGCCGCGGCCGACCCGGCATGCAGCGTGGACGTCGTCCGGGCCGACGAGCCCGAGCCGCCGTCCCTGCCGCGCACCCGGTCCCTGGTGCGCGGCCACCACCAGATGCACGCCTCCGAGTTCACCGGGGACCACGACCCGGGCCGTGAGTTCCAGTACCGCAACGACCAGTTGATGTACGTCGCCGACGGCGCGGTGGAGATCGAGGCGGAGGGCCGCGCCTACCGCCTGGGCCGGGGCGACACGCTCTACCTCACCGGCGGGGTGCGGCACCGCTGGCGGGCGGCCGAGCCGGACACCCGCGTGATCGTCGTCGCCGTGGCGGAGCACATCGAGGCGGTCCGGGACCGGCCGCGCCGGTGACGCCACCGGTACGGGTCGTCTCGCTGGTGCCCTCCCTCACCGAGGCCGTCGCCACCTCCGCCCCCGGCGCACTGATCGGCGCCACCGACTGGTGCACGCATCCCGCGGACCTGGACGTCGTCCGCGTGGGCGGCACCAAGAACCCGGGGACCGACCGGATCCTCTCCCTCGCGCCCGACCTGGTGATCGCCAACGAGGAGGAGAACCGCGCCCCCGACCTGGCGGCGCTGCGCGAGGCCGGGTGCGAGGTCCTGGTGACCGAGGTCCGCGACGTGCCGCAGGCCTTCCGCGAACTGGACCGGGTCCTGGACGCCTGCGGGGTGACCACCCGGCCGCGCTGGCTGGACGAGGCGGAGGACACCTGGTCCTCCCTCCCGCCGCCGGCGACCCGGCTGACGGCCGTGGTGCCCGTCTGGCGCCGCCCCTGGATGGTCCTGGGCCGCGACACCTTCGCCGGTGACGTCCTGGCCCGCCTCGGCGTCGGCCACGTGTACGCGGCGCACCCCGACCGCTACCCCCGCGTCCCGCTGGAGGAGCTGCGGGCCGCCGCACCGGACGTGGTGGTCCTGCCCGACGAGCCGTACCGCTTCACGGCGGACGACGGCCCTGAGGCCTTCCCGGGCCTGCCCTGCGCGCTCGTCAGCGGGCGGCACCTGACGTGGTACGGGCCGTCGCTGGCCGAGGCACCGCGGGTGCTGGGCCGGGCGCTGCGAGCAGCTCGCCCCTGACCAGCCCGCGCACGGTGCCCGCGGCGGCGGCGCTCCACGCGAGGACCAGCACCGCGTACAGCACCACCGCGGGGCCCGCGTACGCCACGAGCCCGGTGTGCCGCGCCAGCGCCTCGGCGCCCGTGACACAGGTGCCGACCGGGAAGGTGAACGACCACCAGGTCATCGCGAACCGCATCCCGTGCCGCCGGGCGCGCCACACATGGGCCGTGGCCAGGCAGAACCACAGCAGCGCGAACCCCATCACCGGCACCCCGTAGAGCACGGCGAGCACCCCGAACCCCTCGCTGTACGGGGCCGGTACGACCCCGGGGGCGACATCGGCGAACGCGCCGGCCGCCGTGGTGGACTGCCCGAGCGGGCCCAGCACCAGGAACAGCGTCGGGGTGAGGGCGAGCGGCAGCGGCCCGCCGGTGAGCAGACGGGCGAAGACCAGCGGCAGCAGGAGCAGCGTCGCGAGCAGACTCAGCCCGAACAGCGCGAAGCACGTCAGCAGCAGCGTCTCCCGCGCCTGACCGGGCGGCAGATGCGGCACCAGCAGCGGCCCGACGGCGGCGGACACCATGGGCGCGACCAGCGGCAGCAGCCAGACCGGCGTGGCCTGCCCCGGCTCCGCGCGGTGCCGTACGGCCATCAGGTACGGCACGGCCACCGCGGCGGCCAGCCCCACCGCCGTACCGGCGGTGAACAGCACGGCGTCCAGCGCGACGGCCGCGCGCAGGCCGATGACCTCCCGGCCGGCCCCCAGGGCACCGGCGCCCACCGCGAGCAGGGCCATGGCGAGGCAGCCGTAGAAGGGCGCGGTCGCCGGGTCGAGGAGATGGGCGCGGGCCTGGTCGCGGTGGTGCGCCCAGTGCACGGCCCGGGCGCACAGCAGGGTCAGCAGCAGGGCGAGGGAGAGGACCCAGACCGCGGCGAGGGCAGGGCGCAGCCCGGGGACGTGCGGGGGCAGGGCGGCTCCGGCGGTGGCGACGACGGCGGTGCCCATGACGGTGGCGTACCAGTTGGGCCCGAGATGACGGACGGACCTCGGGGACGCGAAAGACCGGGCGGCGGTGACCATGGCTTCACCCTCGGGTCCGGGACGGCCCACCACCAGGGAGTGTGCCTCTATGGCGGCATAAGCTGGGTTTATGAGCAACGCGGATGAGCAGGCCGGCCCGCCGGTCGCCGGCTCCCTGGCGCACCGGGTCCCGGACCTCGGTGCCCTGGAGCTGCTGCTGGCGGTGGCACGGGTCGGCAGTCTCGGAGGGGCGGCGCGGGAGCTCGGCATCACGCAGCCCGCGGCCAGCAGCCGGGTCCGGTCGATGGAGCGCCAGCTCGGGGTGGCGCTGGTCGACCGGTCGCCCCGCGGGTCGCGGCTCACCGACGCCGGGGCGCTGGTCACGGACTGGGCGCGGCGGATCGTGGAGGCGGCGGAGGCCTTCGACGCGGGCGCGCAGGCGCTGCGGGACCGGCGCGACTCGCGGCTGCGGGTGGTGGCGAGCATGACGATCGCGGAGTACCTGCTGCCCGGGTGGCTGATCGCGCTGCGGGCGCAGCGGCCCGACACGGCGGTGTCGCTGCACGCGGGCAACTCGACGGTGGTGGCGCAGCGGCTGCTGTCCGACGAGGCCGACGTGGGCTTCGTGGAGGGCCTGACGGTGCCGACGGGGCTGGACTCGGTGGTCATCGCCCACGACCGGCTGATCGTGGTGACGGCCCCGGGGCACGCCTGGGCCCGCCGCCGGCGGCCGCTGGCGGCGCGGGAACTGGCCTCGACACCGCTGATCCTGCGCGAGAAGGGCTCCGGCACCCGCCAGGTCCTGGACGCCGCGCTCGGCGGACTGGCCCGGCCGCTCATCGAGCTGTCCTCGACGACCGCGGTGAAGGCGGCGGCGGTGAGCGGTGCGGGCCCGGCGGTGCTGAGCGAACTGGCCGTGGGGGAGGAGCTGGCGACGCGGCGGCTGGTCACGGTGCCGGTCGAGGGGGTCACGCTGGCGCGGGACCTCAGGGCGGTCTGGCCGGTGGGGCACCGCCCCACCGGGCCCGCCCGGGACCTGCTGTCGCTGACACGGGGGTAGGCGCGCCGCCGCCGGGAGCCCGCCCCCGGGGATTCAGCCCGCTGCCGCCGCCTCCACCAGCGCCCGCATCACCCGCACGTCGTCCCCCATCTCCGGGTGCCACTGCACCCCCAGGACCCACGCCCCGGGGGACGGCAGCTCCACCGCCTCCACCGTCCCGTCCCCGGCGTACGCGGACGGCACCAGGCCCTCGCCCAGCCGGTCCACGGCCTGGTGGTGGTACGTCGGCACGAACGTCTCCTCCGGCACGACCCCGCCGTACAGGGTGCCCGGCACCGGCTTGACCGTGTGCCCGCCGAAGACGCCCACGGCCTCCGCGTGCCCGTCGACGTGCTGCACGAGCGTCCCGCCGAGGGCGACGTTCAGCAGTTGCATCCCCCGGCAGATCCCCAGCAGCGGGATCCCCGCCGCCAGGGCCGCGTCGATCAGTGCCAGCTCCCAGGCGTCGCGCTCCGGTGCCGGCGGGCCGGTCCGCGCCTCGCGCTCCGCCCCGTAGCGGACCGGATCCACGTCCGGTCCGCCCGCGACGACCAGTCCGTCCAGCCGGGCCACGGCCTCGGCCGCGCGCTCCGGGTCGTCCGGCGGCAGCATGGCGGCCAGACCGCCCGCCCGCTGCACCAGGCGCGGATAGCCGACCGGCAGCAGGGCCGCCTCCAGCTCCCACACACCCCAGCGCGCACCGGACTCCAGATAGGTGCTGACCCCGATCAGCGGCCTGCTCACGGATACTCCCTCGTCCCTCGACGTCTCAGTCCCTCGCCAACTCTGCCTCGGCCGCCGCCAGCGCCGCGAACTCCTCCTCCGGGGCCTTCGCCACCAGGCGCTTGCGGCTGTACAGGCCGAAGTAGGCGACGGCCACGGCGTACACCAGCAGCGCGATGAACGCCGCCGTCACGTCCACCAGGAACGTCGCCACCAGCGCCGAGCAGGCCAGCACCAGCGCGACCGAGGAGGTCAGCACCCCGCCCGGCGTGCGGTACGGCCGCGGCAGCCCCGGCTCGCGGCGGCGCAGCACGATGTGGGACAGGGACATCAGGGCGTAGGAGATGGTCGCGCCGAAGACGGCGATGTTCAGCATGCGGGCGCCGTTGCCGGAGACCGCCGCCAGCAGGAAACCGATCGTGCCCGGCACCAGCAGTCCCAGGTAGGGGGCCTTGCGGCGGCTGGTCAGGGACAGGAAGCGGGGCAGGTACCCGGCGCGGGAGAGGGCGAACAGCTGGCGCGAGCCCGCGTAGATCAGGGAGAAGAAGGAGGCCACCAGGCCGGCCAGGCCCGCGTAGTTGACGATCCGGCTCAGGGTCGTCGCCTCGCCGTCCGGCTGGAGCGCCTCGACCAGCGGGTTGCCCGCCTCCTGGATGGCGGCCGAGCCGCGGGCGCCGGCCGCCGCGAAGAACGTGACCACGGCCAGCACCACCAGGATCCCCATCGACCAGCGGATCGCCTTGGGCAGCGTACGGGCCGGGTCCCTGGTCTCCTCGGCGGCCAGCGGCACGCCCTCGACGCCCAGGAAGAACCACATGCCGAAGGGGAACGCCGCCCAGATGCCCAGCAGCCCGAAGGGGAGCCAGGAGCTCGCCCCGGCGGCCGAGGCGTCGACGGGGATGTCGTCCAGCGCGCCGAAGGAGAACTCCGGCAGGGCCGCCAGCGCGAACACGATCAGGGCCGCCACCGCGATGCCGGTGACGACGAAGCTGAAGCGCAGCGCCTCGCCCACGCCCCACAGGTGGATGCCCAGGAAGATCGCGAAGCAGACCAGGTACACCGGCCAGCCGGACTCCAGCCCGAACAGCCCGAGGGACTCGACGTAGTCGCCGATGAAGATGACGATGGCGGCGGGCGCGAGGACGTACTCGATGAGGATCGCCGTGCCGGTCATGAAGCCGCCCCACGGGCCGAGGGCGCGCCGGGCGAAGCCGTAGCCGCCGCCCGCGGTGGGGAGGATCGAGGACAGCTCGGCGAGGGCGAAGACCATGCACGCGTACATCGCGCCCATGAGCACCATGGCGATCGCCAGGCCCCCGAAGCCGCCCTCGGCCAGGCCGAAGTTCCAGCCGGAGTAGTCGCCGGAGACGACGTAGGCGACGCCGAGGCCGGTCAGCAGCACCCAGCCGGCGCTGCCGCGGCGGAGCGCTCTGCGCTGCAGATAGTCGTCGCCCTCGGGGGCGACGGGTGTGACGGTGGGTTCCTGGGACATGGTGGGCTCCCCACGGGCGGCGGTGATGAGGACGAGCGCGCTACGACTCAATGGAATGGAGCCATACCTTTGCGGTGCCGGGGAGGGAAGGCAAGACCCGTGCGTTAATCGCCCGTAAATCCTCACCGCGCCGGGCCGGCGCGCGGCTCAGCCCAGGAACCCCCGCAGCAGCGCCGCCGTGCCCCCGCAGTGCTCGCGCGCGATCTCCCGCGCCTGGTCGGCGTCCCCCTCGATCACGGCCTCCACCAGCGCGGTGTGCTGCCGCTGGGAGTGCTCCAGGTTGCGCACCAGCAGCGGGATGCAGTCGAGCAGGTCGTTGAGGGTGGCGCGCACGGCCGCGTACTGGGCGGTGAGCGTGGGGGAGCCGGACAGCTCGGCGAGCGTGAGGTGCAGCAGCGTGTCCAGGCGGCGGTAGTCGGCGAGCGGGGCGTCGTGCGTACGGTCCAGGGCCTCGCGCAGCCGCCGTATCTGCTTCTCCCCGAGTCCGTGCGCCGCGCACAGCCCGGCCGCGCCGACCTCCAGCACCTCGCGGAAGCGCAGCACGTCCTCTATGTCGACCTCGGCGATCCGCCGCCGCAGCTCGTCCTCGCCGCCGGCGTCGGTGCGCGGCAGCACGAACGTGCCGCCGTAGCGGCCGCGCCGCGACTCGACCAGCCCCTGGTCCGTCAGCACCTTCAGCACCTCGCGCAGCGTCACCCGGCTGATCCCCAGCCGCTCCGCCAGGTCCCGCTCGGCCGGCAGCCGCTCGCCCCCCGGCACCAGACCGAGCCGCAGGACCTGCAGGATCTGCTCCAGGGCCTCCTCGAAGCCGTTGCCCGCGCGCACCGGCCGCAGCACCGGCGTCAGACCGTCCCGCACGGCGTCCCCGCCGACTTCCTCCGTCATGTGGCCGCACCCCCTTCCCAAGCAATGGTTCTCCGCAATACCTTATGGCTTCCGGCGGACCAAGGAGCCAAGGAGGCCCTCCCGTGGCAGACCGCACACCCCCGCTGAGCGTCGAGGAACTGCACGCCCTCGTCGCCGGCGGTGAGATCGACACTGTCGTCCTGGCCTTCCCCGACATGCAAGGGCGGCTGCAGGGCAAGCGGTTCGCCGCGCGCTTCTTCCTCGACGAGGTGCTGGAGCACGGCACCGAGGGCTGCAACTACCTGCTCGCCGTCGACACCGAGATGAACACCGTCGACGGCTACGCGATGTCCTCCTGGGACCGCGGCTACGGCGACTTCGCCATGCACCCCGACCTGGCCACCCTGCGCCGCGTCCCCTGGAACGAGGGCACCGCCATGGTCCTCGCCGACCTCGCCTGGGAGGACGGCTCCCCGGTCGCCGCCGCCCCCCGCCAGATCCTGCGCCGCCAGCTGGAACGCCTGGCCGAGCTCGGCTACACCGCCCAGGTCGGCACCGAGCTGGAGTTCATCGTCTTCAAGGACACCTACGAACAGGCCTGGGACGCGAACTACCGCGGCCTGACCCCGGCCAACCAGTACAACATCGACTACTCCGTCCTCGGCACCGGCCGCATCGAGCCCCTGCTGCGCCGCATCCGCAACGAGATGGCAGGCGCCGGCCTCACCGTGGAGTCCGCCAAGGGCGAGTGCAACCCCGGCCAGCACGAGATCGCCTTCCGCTACGACGAGGCCCTGGTCACCTGCGACCAGCACGCCGTCTACAAGACCGGCGCCAAGGAGATCGCCGCCCAGGACGGCATGTCGATCACCTTCATGGCCAAGTACAACGAGCGCGAGGGCAACTCCTGCCACATCCACCTCTCCCTCGCCGACGCCGACGGCACCAACGCCATGGCCGGGGACGGCGAGGGCGGCATGTCCGAGGTCATGCGGCACTTCCTCGCCGGCCAGCTCGCCGCCCTGCGCGACTTCTCCCTGCTCTACGCCCCCAACATCAACTCCTACAAGCGCTTCCAGCCCGGCTCCTTCGCCCCGACCGCCGTCGCCTGGGGCCGCGACAACCGCACCTGCGCGCTGCGCGTGGTCGGCCACGGCCGCTCGATGCGCTTCGAGAACCGCCTGCCCGGCGGCGACGTCAACCCCTACCTCGCCGTGGCCGGACTGGTCGCGGCCGGACTGCACGGCGTCGAGCAGAAGCTGGAGCTGCCCGAGCCCTGCCCCGGCAACGCCTACACCGCCGACTACGCCCACGTCCCCACCACCCTGCGCGAGGCCGCCGAGCTCTGGGAGAACAGCGCCATCGCCAGGGCGGCCTTCGGCGACGAGGTCGTCGCGCACTACCGCAACATGGCGCGCGTCGAACTGGACGCCTTCGACGCCGCGGTGACCGACTGGGAGCTGCGCCGCTCCTTCGAACGCATGTGAGGTCCTTCGTGTCTTCCGAGCACCTTCTGGACGTGCTGAACCCCGCGACCGAGGAGGTCGTCGCCACCGTCCCGGGCGCCACCGCCGCCGACGTCGACGCGGCCGTCGCCCGCGCCACCGCCGCCCAGCGGACCTGGGCCGCCCTCGCCCCCGGCGACCGCGCCCGGCTGCTGCGCCGCTTCGCGGCCACCGTCGACGCGCACCTGGAGGAACTGGCCGCGCTGGAGGTCCGCGAGGCCGGTCACCTCGTCGGCAACGCCCGCTGGGAGGCCGGCAACGTCCGCGACCTCCTCGACTACGCGGCCGGGGGAGTGGAGCGGCTCACCGGCCGGCAGATCCCGGTGCCCGGCGGCCTGAACGTCACGATCCTCGAACCGCTCGGCGTCGTCGGCGTCATCGCCCCCTGGAACTTCCCCCTGCCGATCGCCGCCTGGGGTACCGCCCCCGCCCTCGCGGCCGGCAACGCCGTCCTGCTCAAGCCCGCCGAGACCACCCCGCTCACCGCGCTGCGCCTGGCCGAACTCGCCCTGGACGCCGGGCTCCCCGAGCACCTCTTCCAGGTCCTGCCCGGACGCGGCGACATCACCGGCGACGCCCTCGTCCGCCACCCCGGCGTCGCCAAGATCGTGTTCACCGGCTCCACCCGCACCGGCACGCGCGTGGCCGCGCTCGCCGCCGAGCAGGTCAAGCCCGTCACCCTCGAACTCGGCGGCAAGAGCCCCAACATCGTCTTCGCCGACGCCGACCTCGACGCCGCCGTCGACCCGTTCTCCTTCCTCGACAACTCCGGCCAGGACTGCTGCGCCCGCACCCGCGTCCTGGTCCAGGAGTCCGTCTACGACGAGGTCCGCGACCTGCTCGCCGACGCCCTCGCCGCCGTGGTGGTGGGCGACCCGGCCGACGAGAAGACCCAGATGGGCCCGCTCATCTCCCGGCAGCAACTCGACCGCGTCAGGGGCTTCGTGCCCGACGACGCCCCGGCCCTGCGCGGCAGCGCCCCCGAGGGACCCGGCTTCTGGTTCCCGCCGACCGTCCTCACCGGGGAGCGGCCGGACTCGCCGGCGGCCTGCGAGGAGATCTTCGGCCCCGTCGCCGTCCTGCTGCCCTTCCGCGACGAGCAGGACGCGATCCGCCTCGCCAACGACACCCCCTACGGCCTCTCCGGCTCCATCTGGACCCGGGACGTCGGCCGCGCCCTGCGCGTCTCCCAGGCCGTGCGCGCCGGCAACCTGTCCGTCAACTCCCACGCCAGCGTCCGCTACTGGACCCCGTTCGGCGGCTACAAGCAGTCCGGTGTCGGCCGCGAACTCGGCCCCGACGCCCTGGCCGCCTTCACCGAAACCAAGAACGTCTTCATCAGCACGGAGGGCCCCGCACAGTGACCGCTCAGGAAAGCATCTGCCGCCGTCTGGTCGGCCGCACCGCCGTCGTCACCGGAGCCGGCAGCGGCATCGGCCTCGCCGCCGCCCGCCGGCTCGCCTCCGAGGGCGCGCACGTCGTCTGCGGCGACGTCGACGAGACCCGAGGCAAGGCCGCCGCCGAGGAGACCGGCGGCACCTTCGTGAAGGTCGACGTGACCGACCCCGAGGACGTCGAAGCCCTCTTCCGGACCGCCTACGACACCTACGGCAGCGTCGACATCGCCTTCAACAACGCCGGCATCTCCCCGCCCGACGACGACTCCATCCTGGAGACCGGCCTGGAGGCCTGGAAGCGCGTCCAGGAGGTCAACCTCACCTCCGTCTACCTGTGCTGCAAGGCCGCCATCCCCTACATGCGGCGCCAGGGCAAGGGCTCGATCATCAACACCGCCTCCTTCGTGGCCAGGATGGGCGCGGCCACGTCCCAGATCTCCTACACCGCTTCCAAGGGCGGCGTGCTGGCCATGTCCCGCGAACTGGGCGTGCAGTTCGCCCGCGAGGGCATCCGCGTGAACGCCCTGTGCCCCGGCCCGGTCAACACCCCTTTGCTCCAGGAGCTGTTCGCCAAGGACCCGGAGCGCGCCGCGCGCCGCCTGGTGCACATCCCGCTGGGCCGCTTCGCCGAGGCCGAGGAGATCGCCGCCGCCGTGGCCTTCCTGGCCAGCGACGACTCCTCCTTCGTGAACGCCACCGACTTCCTGGTCGACGGCGGCATCGCGGGGGCGTACGTCACACCCCTGTAAGGCACGTCCGGACGGGCGGGACACCGCCCTACAGTGCCGGGATGAGCATGACGCCCCCACCCGGCTGGTATCCCGACCCGCACGCCCCGCACCAGCAGCGCTGGTGGGACGGCGCGGCCTGGACCGAGCACCGCCGCGCCCCCGAGGCCCCCGCCGCCGTCCCGCCACCGGACGGCGGCACCGGCGGCACCGGCCGCACCGGCCGTACCGGCCGCACCAAGGTGATCGTCCTGACCGCCGCGGGCGCCGTCCTGGCCGGGGCGATCGCCGTCGGAGCCGTCGCCCTCGGCGGGGGCGACGACGGCGGCACGGAGACGAGGACGGCACCCTCGGCGCCCTCGCCCCCGTCGTCCCGGACGCCGTCCCCGGCTCCGCCGACCTCGCCCGCGCCGTCCGGCGGCGACCCGGCCGTCGTCGAGGACCAGCTCAACGGCCTCACGTTCCCGCTCCTCGACGGCTGGGTGCTCCCGCGCAACGTCGCCCAGGACGACGTCGTCATGACGACCGACGGCACCTACGACTGCCCCGGCGGGGTGGGTCTGTGCCGCCACGGCATGGTCTTCTCCCGCACGGTCACCGAGAACGACGAGAAGTCCCCCGAGGTCCTGGCCGAGGCGGACATCTCCGAGGCCGCCGACGAGGCGTTCGACCGCGACGCGCTCGGCAACGAGCCCTACGGGGGCATGGAGTCCCACCGGGTGGTGAAGTCCGGGCCGGTCGCGGTGGCGGGCCGCGCCGGGTACCTGGTCCGCTGGCGCGTCGAGACCGCCGAGGGCCCCGGCGGCTACGTCCAGTCGCTCGCCTTCGCCTCCAGCGTCGGCACCCAGTCGCCGGTCCTCGTCCGGTACGTGTTCGACGCGGGCGAGGACGGCCCGCCGCTCGCCGACATGGACCGCATCACCAAGGGCATCCGCCCGATCGGCGACGCGGACACGGGCGGCGGCGTGGGCAGCAGCATCGGCCCGGCGGACTGATCCGCGCGCCGGCTACAGGAACGTGTGGCCCTCGCCGCGATACGTCGGCACGGTCGCCGTCACCGCGTCCCCCTCGACCAGGTGCAGCACGTCGAACCGCTCGCACAGCTCACCGGCCTTGGCGTGCCGGAACCACACCTTGTCGCCGATCAGCAGATCGTCGGCGGGCGAGCCGAGCAGCGGCGTCTGCACCTCACCGGCGCCCTCCTGAGGGTCGTAGCGCAGCCCCTCGGGCAGGTACGGCACGGGCGAGCGGTCCGCCCCGGCGGCCCCGGAGGCGGGATACCCGCCGCCGAGAACCGTCACCACCCCGACGCCCGGCCGCCGCACCACGGGCTGCGCGAAGAGGGCCGCCGGACGGCCGCGGAACGAGGTGTAGTTGTCGAACAGGCGCGGTACGTACAGCCCCGACCCGGCGCCGATCTCGGTGACGGCGTCCTCGGCGGCCGTGTGCTGCACGGACCCGGTGCCCCCGCCGTTGACGAACCGGAGCCCCGGCACCACGGCCCGCACCGCACGCACCACCTCCGCGCGCCGCACGGCCAGTTCGCGCCTTGCGGCGGCCTGCATCAGCCGGACGGCACGCGAGCGCACCGGCCGTCCCGCCACCGCGTCCCCGACACCGGCGACATGCCCCTCGTACGCCATGATCCCCACGACCTCGAAGCCGGGCCGCCGGGCGACGGCCCGGGCCACCTCGGCGACCTCGGCGGGGGAGTGCAGCGGCGACCGCCGCGCCCCGACGCGCACGCGGCCCCCGAGCAGCCGCAGGGACGTGTCCAACTCCAGGCACACGCGGACCACTTCGCGCCCGTCGCCGCGCGAGGCGTCGATCAGGTCGAGCTGCGCGACGTCGTCGACCATGACCGTCACGGCCGCGGCCAGCTTCGGATCACCGGCCAGCTCGGCGAACGCGGCGCGGTCGGCGGACGGGTAGGCGAGCAGCACGTCGTCGAACCCGGAGCGGGCCAGCCACAGCGACTCGGCGAGCGTGAACGACATGACGCCCGCGAAACCGTCCCGGGCCAGGACGCGTTCCAGCAGCGCCCGGCAGCGCACGGACTTGCTGGCGACGCGGATCGGCTTGCCCCCGGCGCGGCGGACCAGATCGGCGGCGTTCGCGTCGAAGGCCTCCAGGTCCACGATCGCGAGGGGGGCGTCGAGATGGGCGGTGGCCCGGTCGTAACGGGCCCGGTCGGCGGCGCGCGCAGTCATGGACGCAGCCTGCCAGACCCGATTACCGCAGGGTAGGGGGACGTTCCGGGCAGATGCCCCGGCCTCGCGGACTGGTTCCCGTGCGCCCGGCAACAAGCCGTAGAGTGACGCGCACGTACGGCGGAACGACGTCGGGCCGGTGATCCGCGCCGGGATGACGCTCCGTCCGTAAGGGTAGGTGTGCCCGGGACGAGCCCGTGCCGGGCCACGGGCAGGACGACACCTGCCCACGCGAACGAATGAGGCCCGGGCCGAGGAAACGGGGGGTGCATGAGCACGGAAGCGCGACGCGCCTCCTTCCCCCCGCGCCCGCCCGCCCCGCCCCGCCCCGCGCACCCACCGGCCGACCCGGGCCCGCAGGACACCCAGCCCTCCTCGGACGACCCGGCCCGCCCGGGCCCGGGTTCCTCCGGAGGCACGGCGCGGGATTCCGTGCGCCGCCCTTCGTCCTCGTCCCCGGGCAGCGACCGGCCTGAGACCGCCGGGACGCCCGACGGCGGTCCGTCGGGGCCGCGCGCGTCGGCGGGAGCCGCGACGACCCGGGAGACGGGACGCTTCGGTGCCGGTGCCGGTGCCGGTGCCGGTGCCAATGCGGGTGCGGGTGGAGCGGGCTCGGGCAGGGAGGCTCGGGCGTCGCAAGCGTCTCAGGCGTCGTCACAGGCGTCCCAGTCGTCCTCGGCGCGTGACGGCAACGGGACCACGGCCGTCCCGGGTCGCCGCAGTGGCCCGGACGACGCCGGTCGCGGTCAGGGGGCGGCAGCCGGGCCTGGCCGCGAGGCATCCTCCGAAGCGGCAGGCGACACGGCCCGGAGCCCTCGCTTCCCGAGCTTCGGCACCACCGCACCCCGGCGCGGCACCGAGGCCACCGACCCGCCCCCGCCCCCCGCATCCGCCCGCTTCCCGGACGCCCCGCCCCACGCCGGCGGCGAGCCCGGCAAGACGCCCTCGTCACCCGACGCGACGCAGACGAACGGGCGGCCGTTCCGCCTCACCGCGCCGGGCCGTGGCGACGACCGGGCCACCGCATCGTCGTTCCCGTCCGACCGGCCGGGCCCCGCGGACCCCTCCGCGGAGGCATCGCGCGAGGGGGCAGGCCGTCCGTTCCGCCTCCCCACCCCCCGCCGCACGGGAGTCCCCGACGAGCGGCCGTCCGAGACGACCGCCCGCCTGCGGCCCGTCCCCGCCGAGCCCTCGCCCGCCGACCCTGCTGAATCCTTCGGCCACTCCGCCGCACCGGGCACCGAGGCCCGCCCCGGCACCCCGCCGCGCCCCGCGCGGGAACCGCACACCGGTGCCGGCCAGGGCATGCCCCCGGGCGCCCCCCGGCGACCCGGCAGCCGCCCCGGCACCCCGCCGCGGCCCCCGCGCGAGCCGCACGCAGGTGCCGACGCCGGTCACGGCATGCCTCCCACCGCCCGCCCCGGCACCCCGCCGCGCCCCGCGCGCGAGCCGCACGCAGGTGCCGACGCCGGTCACGGCATGCCTCCCACCGCCCCGCCCGGCCCCGGTCGGGAGCCGCGCGCGGGCGCCGGTGCCGGGCACGGCGTGCGTGTGCCGTCGGCGGTCACCCCCGCCACCCCGGCCTCCCCCCACTCCACCGGCCTCGCTCCCGACCCCTCGCTGTCCTGGAGCGCCCCTCTCACCCCCGGCGGCGCCCCCGGCCCCACGCGCCCGCTGGTGTCGTTCGGAGAGCCCGAGGGGTACGACGCGGACGCCCGGCCCCGGCCGCTCGGCAGGCGAGGGGCGTCGCAGGCCGCCGCTGCCGCCGTCTGCCTCGTGCTCGGGCTCGGCCTGGTCTCCGGCGCGGTCACCGGCAGCTGGCTCGCCGGCGACTCCGGTGAACAGGGCACGCGCAGCGCCTTCACCGCCGCCGGGAGCCTCTGGCACAGCGTCCCGGTCGACCAGCTCTTCCCGCGCACCGTGCAGGGCCGGGGCGCAGGCCCCGGCGGCGCCGACCGCACCTGGACCCGGATCGCCGTCGCCCCCGACAGCGGCTGCAGGGACGCCTTCGACCCCCTGCTGCGCAAGGCCCTCGCCCCCGCCGGCTGCGCACGCCTGCTGCGCGCCACCTACACCGACGCCACCGAGAGCCACGTCACCACCGTCGGCCTGCTGTTCACCACGGCCGACGCCGCGGGCATGACCTCCCTCGCGAACCGTTTCCGCAAGGAGCGCCTGGACCGCCGGAGCGACCTCATGCCCCTGCCGTACGCCGCGAAGGGCACCCCCGCCGCGGACTTCGGCGCCGGGCAGCGCGCCGCCTGGACCGTCTCCGTGCTCACCGAGGCCCCGGTCGTCGTGTACGCGGTCTCCGGCTGGGCCGACGGCCGCTCCGTCGACGACCCGCAGCCCGCCGAGGACGCCGTGGCGTCCGGCGCGACCAGCGCCCCCGCCCAGGCCGGGCTAGGCCACGAGGCGCAGGGCCTCGCCGACCGCATCGAACGCGACCTCCGCAAGAACGTCCGCTCGGCCACGGACCGGCCGTCGTGAAAACGGAGCAGCCGTCGTGAAAGCCGTCATGTCCCGCACGGGCGGGCTCCTGAGCGCCCTCCTCGCCGCCGGACTCGTCCTGGTCCCCTCCGTCCCCGCCCACGCCGACGGCATCCGCGCCCGGCAGTGGGCCCTGGAGGCGATGCACACCCAGGAGGCCTGGCAGACCACCAAGGGCGCCGGCGTCACCGTCGCCGTCCTGGACACCGGTGTCGAGGCGGACCACCCCGACCTGGCGGGCAACGTCCTCACCGGCAAGGACCTGGTCCGCTTCGGCGCCGGGCCGGGCGACCGCGCCTGGGCCCGCCACGGCACCGCCATGGCCGGGATCATCGCCGGTCACGGCCACGGCCCGGGCAACTCCGAAGGCGTCCTCGGCATCGCCCCGGAGGCGAAGATCCTCCCCGTCCGCGTGATCCTGGAGGACGGCGACCCCTCCCGCGCCAAGGCCCGCAGCACCCGCGGCAACGCCCTCGCCGAGGGCATCCGCTGGGCCGCCGACAACGGCGCGGACGTCATCAACCTCTCCCTCGGCGACGACTCGGCCTCCGCCCACCCCGAACCCGCCGAGGACCAGGCGATCCAGTACGCCCTGAAGAAGGGCGTGGTCGTCGTCGCCTCCGCCGGCAACGGCGGCGAGAAGGGCGACCACATCTCCTACCCGGCCGCCTACCCCGGCGTCATCGCCGCCACGGCCGTCGACCGGGCCGGCACCCGCGCCTCCTTCTCCACCCGCCGCTGGTACGCCACCGTCAGCGCCCCCGGCGTCGACGTCGTCATCGCCGACCCGGACCGCAAGTACTACGAGGGCTGGGGCACCAGCGCCGCCGCCGCCTTCGTCTCCGGCGCCGCCGCCCTGGTCAAGGCGGCCCACCCGGGTCTGAGCCCGGCCCAGATCAAGTCGCTCCTGGAGGACACCGCCCGCAACGCCCCGGTCGAGGGCCGCGACGACTCCCGGGGCTTCGGCTTCGTCGACCCGGCCGCCGCCATCGAGGAGGGGGGCCGCCTCGCCGACGGCGGCCTCAGGTCGGTGTCCTACGGCGCGGAGTACTTCGGCGACGGACCGGACGAGGCGTCCTCGGACGACGGCACCGCCGACTGGGCCGCCCCCCTCGCGGGCAGCGCGGGCGGCGTCCTGCTGGTCGCCTCGGTGGTCCTGTGGCGGGGCCGCCGCACGCGGCACGAGGAGTTCTGAGCCGCCGCCGGTGGCGCGCCACCCTGCCGATAGGGTCGACGACCGTGGCGAACAAGAACATCCCCGACCCCGGCTACTCCGACGACGACGGCTCCGCCGACCCCCGGCTGAGCGCGGCCCTCGCCGCCTGGTCCGAGGACCGCACCGCCGTGGGACCCGTCCTGGAGGCGCTCAAGGGCGCCCGGCTGCTCGTCCCCGTCGTCGCCGTGCTCGGCGAGGTCGAGGAGGACGAGCGGGGACTGCGCCGCGAGAAGACCAGCGACATGGCCGTACCGACCCTGAAGGCCGGGAACCGCACCGCTCTGCCCGCCTTCACCTCCACCGACTCCCTGGCCCGCTGGGACCCGGCCGCCCGGCCCGTCGCCGTACCCCTGCACCAGGCCCTGCGGGCCGCCGCGCACGAGAAGGCGGACACGGTCGTGCTGGACCTCGCCGGGCCGGTGCCCTTCGAACTGACCGGCCCGGCCCTGCTCGCCCTCGCGGAGGGCCGCGTCACCACCGACCCGCTCGCGGACCCGGCGGTCGTGGACGCCGTGCGCGCGGCCGTGGCCGCCGAGCCCGCCGTCCTGCGCGCCCACCTCGGCCCCGGGCAGGCCGACGGCACCCTCGCCCTGGTCCTCGACCCCGCCGCGGATCCCGCCGAGGCCGCCCGGGCCGTCGCCGAGCGCCTCGCCGCCGACGACACACTGAGGGCCCGCCTGGTGCGCGGCCTCGACCTGGCACTGCTGCCGGCCGAGGCGACGCCCCCGGGCGAGCCCCTGTTCGTCCGCTGAGCCTCCGGGTTCGTCCGATGAGCCTCTAGCCGTAGACCGGGCCCGTGTACTTCTCACCCGGGCCCTGCCCCGGCTCGTCCGGGACGAGCGAGGCCTCGCGGAACGCCAGCTGCAGCGACTTCAGGCCGTCGCGCAGGGGCGCCGCGTGGAACGAGCTGATCTCGGTGGCGGACGCGTCCAGCAGACCGGCCAGCGCGTGCACCAGCTTGCGGGCCTCGTCCAGGTCCTTGTGCTTCTCGCCCTCCTCGGTCAGACCGAGCTTCACCGCGGCGGCGCTCATCAGGTTGACGGCGACCGTCACGATCACCTCGACCGCCGGGACCTCGGCGATGTCGCGGGCCATGGCGTCGAAGTCGGGGGACTCAGGAGGGGTCTCACTCATGCCCCACACGATAGGCGCAGAGCGGGCGCCCGCCGCACCGGACCCCGGCCCCTCCGCGAGGCGCCGCAATTAGCCGTTCCTGGCCTTTGCTGGTAATCTCGGGTAACGACCGGTCGGACACGTATGCCTCACAGCCCGCGAGCCCGGCCCACAAGTGGAGGCTTTCGAACTCCCACCCGACCACCCCCAGGGCGGCGGGTCACCGGTCAGACGGTCCCGTCCGGCGACGGCGATCCGTCCGAAAGCGCGCCCCGCGGTTCCCCCGCGACGGTGCTCCGGTAGTTCGAGGAGCCCCGCCTGGGAATCGTCCGGGGCATTTTTGTTGCCTCTGCGCGGTTAGGTCTAACGAACACAGACGTTACGCGGCCGTCCGCCAGACCGCCGCGTGGTGCTACCGAGGAGGATCCATCAGCGCCGAGCCCCGCATCAACGACCGGATTCGCGTTCCCGAGGTGCGACTTGTCGGTCCCAGTGGCGAGCAGGTGGGCATCGTCCCCCTGGCCAAGGCACTGGAGCTTGCGCAGGAGTACGACCTGGACCTGGTCGAGGTCGCGGCGAACGCCCGTCCGCCCGTGTGCAAGCTCATGGACTACGGGAAGTTCAAGTACGAGTCGGCCATGAAGGCCCGTGAGGCGCGCAAGAACCAGGCGCACACGGTCATCAAGGAGATGAAGCTCCGGCCGAAGATCGACCCGCACGACTACGACACCAAGAAGGGTCACGTCGTCCGGTTCCTCAAGCAGGGCGACAAGGTCAAGATCACGATCATGTTCCGTGGTCGCGAGCAGTCCCGGCCCGAGCTGGGCTACCGACTGCTGCAGCGTCTCGCGGAGGACGTCCAGGACCTCGGGTTCGTCGAGTCGAACCCGAAGCAGGACGGCCGGAACATGATCATGGTCCTCGGTCCGCACAAGAAGAAGACCGAGGCGATGGCCGAGGCTCGCCAGGCGCAGGAAGCCCGCAAGGCGGAAGCGAAGGCCAACCCCGGCAAGTCGCAGAACGCCGCGGAGACCGAGGCGCCGGCTGAGGAGCCCGCCGAGGCGTGACCCCCGGGACGCGAGTCCCAGGAAGCAACCGAAACAAGACGACGCTCCACCGTGCCCGGTTTCACGACCGGGCACCGGAGCGCCACCGACGAGGAGAGAACGGCGCTATGCCGAAGAACAAGTCGCACAGCGGTGCCAGCAAGCGCTTCAAGATCACCGGCTCCGGCAAGGTGCTCCGCGAGCGCGCCGGCAAGCGCCACCTGCTCGAGCACAAGTCGTCCCGTGTGACGCGTCGCCTCACCGGCAACGCCGAGATGGCCCCGGGCGACGCCGCGAAGATCAAGAAGCTTCTCGGCAAGTGACGCCCGGCGCGTGAGCGCCGCACGTCTGGACCGGGACCCAATCGATTTCGGGCCGTGTGAAGACCCCCACGGCCCCGCTACAAGGAGTTAAGAAGTGGCACGCGTCAAGCGGGCAGTCAACGCCCACAAGAAGCGCCGGGCGATCCTCGAGCAGGCCTCCGGCTACCGCGGTCAGCGTTCGCGCCTGTACCGCAAGGCCAAGGAGCAGGTCACCCACTCGCTGGTCTACAACTACAACGACCGCAAGAAGCGCAAGGGTGACTTCCGCCAGCTGTGGATCCAGCGCATCAACGCCGCTGCCCGCGCCAACGGCATGACCTACAACCGCTTCATCCAGGGTCTGAAGGCCGCGAACATCGAGGTCGACCGCAAGATCCTGGCCGAGCTGGCCGTGAACGACGCGGGCGCCTTCGCGGCCCTCGTCGAGGTCGCGCAGAAGGCGCTGCCGAGCGACGTCAACGCCCCCAAGGCGGCCTGACACCGGCGCTCAGCCGAGGTGACTGAAGGACCCGCAGGCCGGACGGCCTGCGGGTCCTGCTGTGTAGTAGTTACGGAGAAAGCGAACCGGATGTCCCCTGCCACCCCCGAGCTCATCTCGCCCCGCTCCCACCGCGTCCTGGCCGCGCGGCGGCTGGCCAAGCGGAACTTCCGGGGCAAGGAGCGGCTGTTCCTCGCGGAGGGGCCGCAGGCCGTACGGGAGGCCGCCGGGCACCGGGCCGGGGACGCGGCCACGCTCGTGGAGCTGTTCGCGACGCTCGAGGCCGCCGAGCGGTACGCCGACATCGTGGGGGAGGCCCGGGACGCCGGAGCCCGGGTCCACCTCGCGTCCGAGCAGGTCATCGCCGACATCTCCACCACCGTCACCCCCCAAGGGCTGGTCGGGGTCTGCCGGTTCCTCGACACGCCCTTCGACGAGGTGCTGCGGGCCCGCCCCCGGCTCGTCGCCCTGCTCGCCAACGTCCGGGACCCCGGCAACGCCGGCACCGTGCTGCGCTGCGCCGACGCCGCGGGCGCCGAGGCCGTCGTCCTGACCGACGCCTCCGTCGACGTGTACAACCCCAAGGCCGTCCGCGCCTCCGTCGGCTCCCTGTTCCATCTGCCCGTCGCCGTCGGCGTCCCCGTCGAGCAGGCCGTCGACGGGCTGCGGGCCGCCGGGGTGCGCATCGTCGCCGCCGACGGGGCCGGTGACCGCGACCTCGACGACGAGCTCGACAAGGGCACCATGGGCGGGCCCACCGCCTGGGTCTTCGGCAACGAGGCATGGGGGCTGCCGGAGGAGACCCGCGCCCTCACCGACGCCGTGGTCCGGGTCCCGATCCACGGGAAGGCCGAGAGCCTGAACCTGGCCACCGCCGCGGCCGTATGTCTCTATGCGTCGGCGCGTGCACAGCGCGCCCCCGGAGGGTGCCGCTCCGTCACCGGGAACTAGTAGGGTGACCAGCTCAGGGACCCTCCGCGGAGCCTGAGAGGTGGGGTACGGGGATGAGCGTCGGCACGAGCAGCGCACCGGGGGCCCGCGACGCCGGGGACCCGCCCGCCGCGCCCCGGCCGTCCGGTGCGGGCGCCGGCCTCGGCATCGACCCCGACCAGCTGCCCGACGGACTCGTCGTCGCCGACGAGCAGGGCCGCGTGATCTGCTTCAACGCCGCCGCCGAGCGCATCACCGCCGCCCGCGCCCAGGACGCCCTCGGACAGCGCCTGGAGAAGGCCCTGCCGTTAGAGGACCTCGAAGGGCGCCGCTGGTGGCAGCTCACCGACCCCTACGGCGGCCTCGCCATCCGCGTCGGGCAGCCCGAGCGCAACCTCCTGCTGCCGGGCGGGCGCGAGGTGCTGGTCTCCGCGCGCTACGTCCGCACCCGCCCCACCGGTCCCGTCCGGCGCCTGGTCGTCACCCTGCGTGACACCGAGGCCCGCCGCCGTACCGAGCGCAGCCACGCCGAGCTGATCGCCACCGTCGCCCACGAGCTGCGCTCCCCGCTGACCTCCGTCAAGGGCTTCACCGCCACCCTGCTCGCCAAGTGGGAACGGTTCACCGACGACCAGAAGCGGCTGATGCTGGAGACCGTCGACGCCGACGCCGACCGCGTCACCCGGCTCATCGCCGAGCTGCTCGACATCTCCCGGATCGATTCCGGCCGCCTGGAGGTCCGCCGCCAGCCCGTGGACATGGGCGCCGCCGTCGGACGGCACATCCAGGCCTACGTCGCCGCCGGGCAGAGCGCCGACCGCTTCCTGCTGCGCGTCCAGCAGCCGCTGCCCGACCTGTGGGCCGACCCCGACAAGATCGACCAGGTGCTCAGCAACCTGCTGGAAAATGCCGTGCGGCACGGCGAGGGAACTGTCACGATCGACATCACGGCCACGGCGTCCCCCCGCGAGGGCGAGGAGACCGGCACGTCGGTCACGGTGAGCGACGAGGGGCCCGGCATCCCGGAGGAGTCCATGAACCGCGTCTTCACCCGCTTCTGGCGGGGCAGCAAGCGCGGCGGCACGGGCCTCGGGCTCTACATCGTCAAGGGCATCGTCGAAGCCCACGGCGGCACCATCACGGTCGGCCGCGCCCCGGGCGCGGGCGCCGAGTTCCGATTTACGTTGCCCGTGGCGGCCCCGGCGTATCTCGCCTGAGGACCACGGGCGCATTCGTCCACCTCCACCCCGTTAGACTCGGCCCTTGGCACCTTTGTGTCCCGCAGACGGCCGTCGGAGCCGGTGACGGGGACCTTCAGCCAGCCAATCGGAAGCACGGGAAGAGATGTCGGCACCGAATAAGTCGTACGACCCGGTCGAGGTCGAGACGTTGAAACCGGAAGAGATCGAGCGCATGCGGGACGAGGCGCTCGCCGCCTTCGCCGCCGCGGACTCCCTCGACGCGCTCCACGAGGCCAAGGTCGCCCACACCGGCCCCGCCTCGCCGCTGGCCCTCGCCAACCGCGAGATCGGCGCGCTGCCCCCGCACGCCAAGGCCGAGGCCGGCAAGCGGGTCGGCCAGGCCCGCGGCGCCGTGAACAAGGGCCTCGCGGCCCGCCAGACGGAGCTGGAGGCCGAGCGGGACGCCCGCGTCCTGGTCGAGGAGGCGGTGGACGTCACGCTGCCCTACGACCGGGTACCGTCCGGCGCCCGGCACCCGCTGACCACCATGATGGAGCGGGTCGAGGACGTCTTCGTGGCCATGGGGTACGAGGTCGCCGAGGGGCCGCAGGTCGAGGCGGAGTGGTTCAACTTCGACGCGCTCAACATCGGCCCGGACCACCCGGCCCGCGGCGAGCAGGACACCTTCTTCGTGCAGAGCCCGGACGGCGACGCCGAATCCGGTGTCGTCCTGCGCACGCACACCTCGCCCGTGCAGATCCGCTCCCTGCTCGACCGCGAGCTGCCCGTCTACGTCATCTGCCCGGGGCGCGTGTACCGCGCCGACGAGCTGGACGCCACCCACACCCCCGTCTTCCACCAGGTCGAGCTGCTCGCGGTGGACGAGGGCCTGACGATGGCGGACCTCAAGGGCACGCTGGACCACATGGTGCAGGCCCTGTTCGGCGAGGACATGAAGACCCGGCTGCGGCCGAACTTCTTCCCCTTCACCGAGCCGAGCGCCGAGATGGACATGCTCTGCTACGTCTGCAAGGGCGAGTCCGTCGGCAACGCCGACCGCCCCTGCCGCACCTGCTCGTCCGAGGGCTGGATCGAGCTCGGCGGCTGCGGCATGGTCAACCCCCGCGTGCTGCGGGCCTGCGGTGTCGACCCGGAGAAGTACAGCGGCTTCGCCTTCGGGTTCGGCATCGAGCGGATGCTGATGTTCCGCCACAACGTCGAGGACATGCGAGACATGGTCGAGGGTGACGTCCGGTTCACCCGGCCGTTCGGGATGGAGATCTGATGCGGGTCCCGCTTTCTTGGCTGCGGGAGTACGTCGACCTGCCGGCGACGGAGACCGGCCGGGACGTCCAGGCCAAGCTCATTTCGGCCGGTCTGGAGGTCGAGACCGTCGAGCAGCTCGGCGCCGACCTCAAGGGCCCGCTGGTCGTCGGCCAGGTGCTGACCATCGAGGAGCTGACGGAGTTCAAGAAGCCGATCCGCTTCTGCACCGTCGACGTCGGGCAGGCCAACGGCTCGGGCGAGCCCCAGGAGATCGTCTGCGGCGCCCGGAACTTCGCCGTCGGCGACAAGGTCGTCGTGGCCCTGCCCGGCGCCGTCCTGCCCGGTGACTTCCAGATCGCCGAGCGCAAGACCTACGGCAAGATGTCGCGCGGCATGATCTGCTCCAGCGACGAGCTGAACATGGGCGACGACGGCACCAAGGGCATCATCGTGCTGCCCCCGGAGACCGAGGTCGGCAAGGACGCCGTCGAGCTGCTGGAGCTGGTCGACGAGGTCCTCGACATCGCGGTCACGCCCGACCGCGGCTACTGCCTGTCGCTGCGCGGCGTCGCCCGCGAGACCGCCACCGCCTACGGCCTGCCGCTGCGCGACCCGGCCCTGCTCGACGTGCCCGGGCCGAACGCCTACGGCTACCCGGTGCGGATCTCCGACCCCACCGGCTGCGACCGCTTCACCGCCCGCACGGTGACCGGCCTGAGCGCCGAGGCCCGCTCCCCGATCTGGCTCCAGCGCCGGCTGCAGAAGGTCGGCATGCGCCCGATCTCCCTCGCCGTCGACGTCACGAACTACGTGATGATGGAACTCGGCCAGCCGCTGCACGCCTACGACCGGAACCTGGTCCAGGGCACCATCGGCGTGCGCCGCGCCGAGCCGGGCGAGAAGCTCACCACCCTCGACGGCGTCGAGCGCACGCTGGACGCCGAGGACCTGGTGATCACCGACGACCGCGGCCCCATCGGGCTCGCCGGTGTCATGGGCGGCGCGAACACGGAGATCGCCGACCACGACGACGTGGAGAACGCCACGGCGGACATCGTCATCGAGGCGGCGCACTTCGACGCCACGTCGATCGCCCGCACCGCCCGCCGGCACAAGCTGTCCTCCGAGGCGTCCCGGCGCTTCGAGCGCGGCGTCGACCCGCAGGCCGCCGCCGCTGCCGCGCAGCGCACGGTCGACCTGCTGGTCCTGCTGGCCGGCGGCACCGCCGAGGCGGGTGTCACCGAGGTCGTCGCGCCGACCGCTCCGCGCACCATCACCATCCCGGCCGACCACCCCGACAAGGTCGCGGGCGTCGCCTACGGCCGCGAGACCGTCGTCCGGCGGCTGCAGGAGATCGGCTGCGACGTGTACGGGCAGGACGAACTGCTCGTCACCGTGCCGTCCTGGCGGCCCGACCTCACCGACCCGAACGACCTCGCCGAAGAGGTCATCCGCCTGGAGGGCTACGAGAACCTGCCCTCCACGCTGCCCAAGCCGCCGGCCGGCCTCGGTCTGACGGACCGGCAGCGGCTGCACCGCCGGGTCGGCCGCGCCCTGGCCGGTGCCGGTTACGTCGAGGCGCTGAACTACCCGTTCGTCGGCGAGCAGGTCTTCGACCAGCTCGGCCTGGAGGCGGACGACCCGGCCCGCCGGGTGGTGAAGCTCAGCAACCCGCTGAGCGACGAGGAGCCTGCGCTGCGCACGTCGCTGCTGCCGGGGCTGCTCGCCGCCCTGCGCCGCAACGACGGCCGCGGCTCGCACGACCTGGCGCTGTTCGAGTCCGGTCTGGTCTTCCGGCCGCGCGAGGAGCAGCGGATCGCCGCCGTGCTGCCCGTCGACCGCCGCCCGACCGACGAGGAGCTCGCCGAGCTGGACGCCGCGCTGCCCGAGCAGCCGCGGCACGTCGCCGTGGTGCTCGCCGGCGCCCGCGAGCAGGCCGGCTGGTGGGGCAAGGGCCGCCCCGCCGAATGGGCCGACGCGGTCGAGGCGGCGCGGTCCGTCGCCCGGGAGGCCGGCGCCGAGCTGGTCATCCGCAAGGGGCAGTACGGGCCGTGGCACCCGGGGCGGTGCGCCGAACTGGCGGTCACCGTCGACGGTGCCGAGCGGATCGTCGGCCACGCCGGCGAGCTGCACCCGCGTGTGGTGAAGACGCTCGGGCTGCCCGCGCGCACCTGTGCGATGGAGCTGGACCTGGACGCGGTGGAGGCCGCCGGTGACACCACGGTCGCGGCGCCGCGGATCTCCACGTTCCCCGTGGCCACGCAGGACGTCGCCCTGGTCGTCGACGCGTTCGTGCCGGCGGCGGACGTCGAGGCGGCGCTGCGGGACGGAGCCGGTGAGCTGCTCGAGTCCATCCGGCTGTTCGACGTGTACGAGAACGCCGAGCAGCTGGGGGAGGGGCGAAAGTCCCTCGCGTACGCGCTGCGGTTCCGGGCGGCCGACCGGACGCTGACGGTGGACGAGGCGTCCGCGGCCCGGGACGCGGCCGTCGCCCTCGCCGGTGAGCGGGTGGGCGCCGAGCTGCGCAGCTGACGCCGCGGGACCGGCCCCGACGAGCGGGTCACCTCACTCGTTCGAGTGGCAGAAGTCGGTGATCCCGCCTTTTCGGGTGGATCGTCCCACAGAATCGGGCCGGGCCGGTAGGGGCCGTACGCTGGAAGGTGGTGGGGGCCAGAATGTGGGGCCAAGGCAA